>DATFZY010000071.1:0-10623 GCA_035313865.1 Candidatus Acidiferrum sp. | reverse complement strand
CGCCCGGAACTGCACTTTGGGGTTATGCTTCGACAGCACTTTGGTAATCGCCGCCGTCAGGGTCGTCTTGCCATGGTCAATGTGCCCAATCGTCCCGATATTGCAATGCGGCTTGTTGCGTTCGAATTTCTCCTTCGCCATCGCCTTCTGCTCCTCAGTAAATTCGTAAATCGACTAAATCAAAACCGCTTTACTTCGCCTGCCTTACTTCTCGCCCCGCTGCTTCTTGATCACTTCTTCGGCCAGCGCCGCGGGAAGTTCCGCGTAATGCGAAAAATGCATGGTGAACGTCGCGCGGCCCTGCGTGCGGCTGCGTAAATCCGTGGCGTAGCCAAACATCTGCGCCAGCGGCACTTCCACGCGGATCACGTTGACACCCGCGCGGTTTTCCGTGCCTTGAATCGCCGACCGGCGCGCATTCAAATCGCCGAATACCGGAGCCATGTATTCCTCGGGAACGACGACTTCCACTTTCATGATGGGCTCGAGCAAAACCGCTTTGGCCCTGGCGCAGGCTTCTTTGTAGGCCATGGAGCCGGCGATTTTGAACGCCATTTCGTTGGAGTCCACATCGTGATAGCTGCCGTCGATGAGCACGACAGCGACATCCACCGTGGGAAAGCCGGCCAGAATACCGTTGTCCAGCGCTTCGCGGATGCCTGCTTCGATGGGCGCGATAAATTCGCGGGGAATCGAGCCGCCAATAATTTTGTCAATGAAGAGGAAGCGGTGTTCCTTGTCGAACTTCCATTTGGGCGGATTGTTGCTGCCGATCACTTGCTTGGCCAATTCGTCGATGTCGTCGGTGGACATCTCTTTCATGTTTTCGTGGCTGGAGCTGGGAATCGGGTGCAATTCGATTTTGCAGTGGCCGTACTGGCCTTTACCGCCGGTCTGCTTGATGTACTTGCCTTCCGCAATCGCCTTCTTGCGAATCGTCTCGCGATACGCCACTTGCGGGCGGCCCACGTTGGCCTGCACGCTGTATTCGCGCAACATGCGGTCGACAATGATTTCGAGGTGCAGTTCGCCCATTCCGGAAATCAACGTTTGTCCGGTGTCGGGTTCAGTCGAAACGCGAAACGTCGGATCTTCCTGTGCAAGACGCTGCAAAGCGACGCCCAGCTTGTCCTGATCCGCTTTGGTCTTCGGCTCGATAGCCACTGAAATCACGGGAGCCGGAAAGTCGATGTTTTCCAGAATGATGGGCTTCTCTTCATCGCACAGCGTGTCGCCGGTATTCACGCTCTTCAAACCAACACAGGCGCAAATGTCGCCGGCGTAGATCTCGTCAATCTCTTCGCGCTTGTTGGCGTGCATCTGCAGCAAGCGGCTGATGCGTTCGCGGGAGCCTTTGCCGGAGTTCAGAACATAGCTGCCGGATTTTAGAACGCCGGAATACACGCGGATATAGGTGACGTGGCCCACGAACGGGTCGGACATAATCTTGAACGCCAGAGCAGCGAACGGCTGATCGTCAGAGGCTCGCCGCAAAGCCACTTCATCCGTGCCGGGATCGGTGCCTTCGACAGGAGGAACATCCGTGGGCGAAGGAAGATAATCAATCACCGCGTCGAGCAATGGCTGAATGCCCTTGTTCTTGAAGGCCGAACCTGCAAGGACGGGAACAATCTTTAGCGCGAGCGTGGATTTGCGGACTGACTTGCGCATCTCTTCGAGCGACAGTTTGCCTTCCGTCAAATATTTGTCGATGACTTCATCATCGTGCTCGGCGATGTAGTCCACCATCTTGCCGCGATGTTCGTCGTAAAATTTCTTGTCGATTGCGGAGCCTTTGAGCGCGGCGGCAACGTCAGGCCGCGAATCCACGAACGCTTTATCCCAAAGCTTTTCAACCGGGAATTCCTCGAATTTCGCGCCGAGGGTTTCTTCCAGCCAGACGATAACCTTTTCTTCCAGGAAATCGATGATGCCGATGAAGTTATCTTCGCGGCCGAGGGGAAACTGGAGGGGAACGGGGTGGGCACCGAGGCGTTGGCGAATGGTGCGGATGACGTGGTCAAAATCCGCGCCCATGCGGTCCATCTTGTTGACGAAACAAATGCGCGGGACGCGATACTTGTCGGCCTGGCGCCAGACGGTTTCGGACTGCGGTTGCACGCCGGCGACGGAGTCAAACACGCAAACCGCGCCATCCAAAACGCGCAACGAGCGTTCCACTTCCACCGTGAAGTCCACGTGGCCCGGTGTATCAATAATATTGACGCGATATTTCTTGCCGAAGCGGTCCCAGGAAGCGGTGGTCGCCGCGCTGGTGATGGTAATCCCGCGCTCGCGCTCCTGCTCCATCCAGTCCATAGTGGCGGTGCCTTCGTCCACGGAACCGATCTTGTACGTTACACCGGTATAGAAAAGAATGCGCTCCGTTGACGTGGTTTTACCCGCGTCAATGTGCGCCATAATCCCGATGTTGCGCGTATCTTCGAGTTTGAATACTCGTCCCATGATCAGCTGCGTCGCCCCTTTGGTCTCTGTTGCCATTGCAATTTCAAACTTTCTCTTCTCTAGCCGTTATAGGCGCCTTACCAGCGCCCTTCTTACCAACGATAGTGCGCGAATGCCTTGTTCGCTTCCGCCATGCGGTGCACGTCTTCCTTCTTCTTGATGGCTCCGCCGCGCGCATTGGCCGCGTCAATCAACTCATCCGCAAGCTTGTCAATCATCGTCTTGCCCGCGCGTTCCCGCGAATACTGCAACAGCCAGCGAATCGCCAGCGATTGCCGCCGGAACGGATTCACTTCCACCGGAACCTGGTAATTCGCGCCGCCCACGCGCCGCGTCTTCACTTCCAGCGTCGGCTTCACGTTCTCGATGGCCTTCTTGAAAACCTTCAAGGCATCGTCGTTCGTCTTCTTGGCCACCTGGTCCATCGCGCCGTAAAACACGCGCTGCGCCGTCGACTTCTTGCCTTCCCACATCATCGAGCAGATGAATTTCTCCACGATGTCGCTGGCATAGACCGGGTCGGTCGCCTGTGATCGCCGGAAAACAAGTCCTTTGCGTGGCATTGTTCTTTATCGCTCCTTCAGAATCTCTTTACTGCCAATTTCTTTGCCGCTGACTGCCTCGCTGCTTTACTTCACTGGCTTACTTCGCTGCCGCAGCCTTGGGCCGCTTTGCGCCGTACTTGGAACGCCCCTGCTTGCGATTCTCGACGCCCGCCGCGTCCAAAGTTCCGCGCACGATGTGATAGCGCACTCCCGGCAGATCCTTCACACGGCCGCCGCGCACGAGCACGATCGAGTGCTCCTGCAAGTTGTGGCCGATGCCAGGGATATACGTCGTCACTTCTACGGAATTCGTCAAGCGCACGCGCGCCACCTTGCGCAACGCGGAGTTCGGCTTCTTCGGCGTCTGCGTGTACACGCGAATGCACACACCGCGCTTTTCCGGGCAGCCCGCCAGCGCAGGTGACTTCGTCTTGACCAGAACCTTCTCACGTCCCATGCGTACTAGTTGCGAAAACGTCGGCACAGTCGTCCTCATTCTTGGTCTGACCGCTTGGGATCGGTTTTAAGTGCGACCGCCTGGGTCAACCATTGCGCACAAAATTTCCCGAGGCTCTCGCGGCGCGCACAAAAAAATGCGCGAGAGCACACATAGTGCTGAAAGGTCTACTGCGAATCCGGAGATACAACCAGCAAGAAACTCCGTACGCACTCCAAGAGGCAGAACTATTCTCTTGGCTTCAGTTCGGAGAGGCTTACTCGGCTTTGCGGGGCTGGCGCCCCATTCCGGCCGCTCTTCTGTCCCAATCCCTCGTGCAATGTTCCGGGACCGAAGATATTTCCCTTCCAACCCCTCGACCTAAACTGCAGGTCGCCCTCACCAGGGTAGAAACATCCCTGACAAAACGTAGAGTATAAGGAAAAGAACGTGCTCTGTCAAATCTCTTTCACAAATCCTTGAAGTACTCTCTGTGGAAATCAGCGTTTGCCAGGATTCCTCAGCACCCTTATTGTACAGGACTTAAGACGAAGCGCGAAATCGCCGCAAATAGCTTCCTGCTCCACATCCCCTACGGCAAAGCACTTCCCCGCCAGCCGCCCGTAAATCGTTCATAACACAATCTTTACTCTGTAAGGCCGGGAGTATCCTGCAAACCACCGCTCATTCCTACAGCTTCACCCTCTCCGCCGAACGGTAGCGGCATCCTTCTGAGGATGCCCGCTTTTTCGCATGACGTTGCTGGCCAGCTTGTCTTGGATCATCGCGCACTCTCTGCCAACCTCTGTTAACTTGCGCCTCTGCGTTATCTTTTTTCTCTCTCCCTCACCTGTTAGTTGTTAGCTGTCAGCCGTAAGCTTTCTTCTTGAACTCTTAAACCTTCAACTCTTAAACTGTCTATCAATTCGACGGCCCATCCCTCTTCTCTATATCCGCGAATTCCTTTGGCCACAATCCAAACGCTTTCAACATGTCATCTTCATGTTGCGCCACTAACATTTTCACAATCCGCTCCGCCGGCCACGGCGTCGCAAAACGCTCAGGCCGATCCGCAATCCAATACGCCGCCAGCGCCATCAACGTTGCGTCCTGCGCGAGCACATCCGGCTTCACGGCTTCCAACGCGTCCGCTGCGGAATGGTGCGTGTACTGATAGTCCGGCGAATCCTGATCCATGTTGATACCCGGCAATCCTGCCATGGAAAATGGCAACGTGTCCGTGCCGTCTTCCACCTTGTCGTCTACTTTCACTTCGCGAATATCCGCGAGCGATTTTGCAAATGGCCGGAAGGCTTCCACCAAATCGTCGCGTCCGCCGAGTTGAAAAGACCGCACTGGCCCTTGTCCGTTATCCAGAATCACGCTGCCAAGATGATTCGGCATTTCCGAAGCGTGCTGCTTGATGTAGGCAAACGACCCGTCAATTCCCTCCTCTTCTCCCGTAAACAAAACAAATCGAATCGTGCGTCGCGGCTTCATTCCGCTGCGCAGAATCGCGTCCGCCGCCCCCAACACGCAGCTCGAGCCCATGCCGTTGTCCGTCGCTCCTTCGGATAGATCCCAGGAATCCAGATGTCCTCCGACGACCAGCACTTGCTCCGGTTTTTCGCGTCCGCGAATTTCCCCGACGACGTTGGCGCTCTCCACCGGACCGTTTGTAAATGTGTTCTGCACATTGAAGCGCAGGCGCGGGGTAAGGCCACGTTCAAGGTAGCGTTCCAACTGACCCTGGTCTTCCGCGGTCATCGAAACCACAGGGACAGCAAAGTCCGCGTCGAAGCCAAGGATTCCCGTGTGCGTCAGGTTCATCCCGGCGGATTTCCCACCTCCTTGTCCGCCAATCACCGCAATCACACCCGCCTTGCTGGCGGCTTTCAAAAAATCACCAAACCGCGCGAACATTTGAATGCCACTCATAGTCGGCGCCCCGTGCATCACCACCACCGCGACCTTGCCGTTGAGCCGCGAGATACTCTTGATCTCGCCGTCGAGATCGAACATGTTTACTGCCACCAATTCGCCTTCGGCGCCTCCCGCAGGCGTCGAACCGGTCCAGCCCATCGCGTCGACGTGCAGAGGCCGGCGAATTGGCGTCAGGAGTTCCGCTTGCGCGGTACCGCGCGTCCAGCCGCGCCACAGTTGCCATTTCTCTGCATGCACATTTTCGAGGCCCATGGCCTTCATTTTTGCTTCGCCCCATTCCACTGCCTTGTGCGCCTGCGGCGAGCCCGTCACGCGTGCGCCCACGTCGTCGCTCAATTCCGTCAGGTATTGATAAGCATGCGAATCCATCAGCCCGGCGCCGGCAATTTTTACAAGGGCAGGCTTGGTTCCATCTTCGTCCGGCCCTTTGACTGCGGCCCTGTTGCCGGCTTGAGCAGCCGCCGCGGCAAGCACCGCAATCACCATGATTCCACCGAAAATCTTTCGCATTCCCAGTTCTCCCTATGCCTTGCGCAAAACGGCGCAAAAGACTTTATCACGCCATCAGACGGCTTCCCCCAAAAGCGTTTCAGCTAACCTCCCGGACTCGTCTTCTGTTCACTCCGTGCTCGTGCATAACCGGCAACGACAAACAAGCCGCCGCTTTACCCGGCTGTTCGCTGGCCCTACACTGCCTTCGAGGCCATCGTGAAAGCTACTCGCGCTTTTCTCTCCGCGATTCCCATCGCTGCGGCAATTTGTTTTTTTGCCACGGCTGCCGCAAGCTCGCGCAACGCGCAAGACGCCTCGCAAAAACCAGCGGAAAAGGCCCCGGAAAAGACTCCCGAGAAAGCGCAAGAGAAGCCCGCGGCAAAAGCTCCACCTAAACTTCCTGCCGAGATCGAGCTACTCGAAACCCGCGTCCGCTTTGAAACCGACGGCGGGAGCCGCAAAGAAGTCCACGCCCGCGTCAAAATCAACGACGAACTCGGCGCGCGCCAATTCGCCCGCCTCAATTTCAATTTCAACCGCGCGTTCGAGCAGGTCGAAATCCCGCTAGTTCGTGTCACCCACCCCAGCGGCGGCACCGTCGACGTCCTCCCCAGTGCCATCACCGACAGTCCAAATCCCGCCGTTGCCAACGCCCCCGCCTATCAAGACGTCCGCGTCAAATCCGTCCGCATCCTCGGCCTCGAGCCCGGCGACTCCCTCGATTACCGCGTCATAACAACAATCTCCCATCCTCCGCTCGCTCCGGACTTTTGGCTCGAACACTCGTTCAATCGCACCGGAGTCGTCTTAAACGAACAGTTTCAAGTCGACCTGCCCACTTCAGTCCTTGCAAAAGTCGAATACATCGTGATCAAAAACGAAGCAACCAAACAGCAACTGGAATGGCGCCTTTATCCGGACCCAGGCTGCGGCCTTTGCGTTGAGCCGACGATCCGTACAGTGGATCCCGCGTTGCTGGCTCAATTGCCGCCATTGAACACGAAGAAAACCAAGCCCGAGAAGGCTATCGCCAAGCCAGCGGAAGTTCCGCCTCCTACGGCGCCTCCCCCAGCCGATGACCCGCTTCCACCGCCCGAGTTCGGCAAAGTTCAGCTTTTGCTCAGGCCGTCCGCATCGGACGTATCAGTCGAAAAATCCGGCGAGGCGGCCGATTCAAGGACCATCTACACGTGGCATCACGCAGTAGCCCAGGAATCAGCCGGCAGCAAAACGGACTCTTCGGCGCCAGACGAAGTCCCCGACATACAAACCGGTAAGATTTCGTCATGGCCGGACCTTTCCTACAGCCTCTACTTAGCGCTCCGGCTGCCGTCACAAATGCCCGACGAAGTCATCGCCCTGTCGCAGCACTTGACGGAACAAGCAGCCACGCCTCTCGCCAAGACGGAACGCATCTACGATTTCGTCTCCCAGAAAATCAAAACGGTCGATCTGCCTCTCGGCGCGACGGGATTCAAGCCGCGCCCCCTGCCCGAAATCATTTCCTCGGGTTACGCCACGCAAGAAGACAAGTTTTTTCTTTTCCAGGCGCTCGCAAAAACCGCCAGCCTCGAAGCAGGTGCCGCTCTGATCGGTTCCTCCAAAAAATTTAGCGCCTTGGTAGCGAACCCTGCGGCATTTGCACACTTATTGATCGGCGTTGTGGGCTGCAAGTGCTGGCTCGATCCCAGCCTGGAGGTAGCGCCCTTTGGTGCTCTGCCAGCCCCGTACCGCGGCAGCGCTTCGCTGATTGTCGGCCGCGATGACGGGCCGCTTACAGACTTGCCCGCCTCCCCGATGATTGACCAAATTCCCAATGATCTGCCCTTTGCTTCCACGCAACGCGTAGACATTGATGCGGCTCTCTCGCCGGAAGGCAAACTCGCCGCCAAAGTCCACTATGCGATGCGCGGGGACAATGAACTTCTCCTCCGCATCGCCTTTCATCAAGCTCCAAAAGAAAAACAAAACGAAGTCGCGCAACTTCTCGCCCTCTCCGACGGCTTCCGCGGAAAGATACTTTCGACCACTACTTCCGATCCCTATGCGACGAAAGAGCCTTTCAAGGTCGAATACGAAATCGAGCAACCCAAGTTCATTGACTGGTCAAAAAAAACGATTCGCATTCCCGCGCTGCTCCCGCTTCTCGGTGTCCCCGACCCGCCCTCAAAATCCGCAGCCAGCGCTGCCCCTTCGCCCATCGACCTGGGAACGCCCCTCGATGTGACCGTCAGCGTGACATTGCATCTGCCCCCGGGCACAACTATCCACGTTCCCGCCGGCACTTCCGTCCAGCGCGATTTCGCAACCTACTCCTCACAATACGCCGCAAGGGACGCATTTCTCCTCGCAACGCGCCATCTCAATTTTATTTTGAAGGAAATGTCCGCCGACCGCGCCGCGGACTACACCGCCTTCCTGCGCACCGTACAAAACGACGAATCTCAGTTTTTCACGCTGGAACGCTCGATCGCCGATGCAACTCCTCAAGCCGCATCCAAACCGCAGATACCGTGATACCCTTCGTCGTCATGCAGGGTTGGGACAATTTCTTTGTCGCAGAAGCGGGCGCCTCCGCCGCGCTCGCCGGACTCCTCTTCGTCGCCATCTCCATCAACCTCGCGCGCATCCTGGAGTTCTGGCATTTGCCAACGCGATGTGCTGAAGCTCTGCTCGCGCTCTTGTCCGTCCTCGTGGTTGCCACATTTGCTCTTGTTCCGGCGCAATCTTCCGCAGCCTATGGCGCCGAGATCGCCGGAACCGGTCTTGTAATTTGGGCTGCTCAGACTCTCGCGCTGGCTCATACCTGGAAAGCCTCGCATCAGCACGCCCGGAGCGCGTTGCGCCTCCTCATGAATCAACTGCCTTCGCCCTCGTTTGTGATTGCAGGTGGGCTGCTTTTCGCCGGGCATCCGAGTGGCATCTACTGGGTCGTGCCGGGGACGTTGCTTTCTTTCGTGGCGGGGTTGTACGGCGCCTGGATATTGCTGATCGAGATCCAACGCTGAGCTTTTTCGGGAATCTACTTGATACCCATAATTTCTTTTTCTTTCGCCGCAGACAGCCCTTCCACCTTCCCAGTCTCCGCCTGCGACAATTTCTCCAACTCCTCCAACCCGCGCTTCTTCTCGTCTTCGCTGATTTTCTTTTCTTTTTCGAGCTTCTCGATTCCTTCTTTTATGTCCCGGCGAATATTACGCACCGCGGTCTTGTGATTTTCGAGCACCTTGTGGAGCTGTTTCACAAAATCCTTGCGCCGCTCTTCGGTCAACGCAGGTATCGGCACGCGCACCACTTTGCCGTCATTCGTCGGATTCAGTCCCAAATCCGACGTGCGAATCGCCTTGTCAATCAGCGCCACCACGCTAGGATCCCAGGGAGAAATTACAATCATCGTCGGGTCCGGCACGGTCATCGAGCCAAGCTGGCTCACCGGCATCGGCGTCCCGTGATAATCGACGCGAATATTGTCCAGCATCGTGGCGTTCGCGCGGCCCGTGCGAATCGTCGCCGCTTCCTTGCGAAAATCATCCACCGCTTTTTCCATGCGCGTCCGCGCGGCAGCCATCAAGTCTTTCGTCGTCATATTTTCCTCAAATTATTGGTAGCGGCGGGGCTTGCCCCGCCCTCGATCCGTGAACTGGCCCCCAATGCTAATTCAGCGCCGGAGTCACCGAAGACCCCACGCGCTCGCCCAGCACCACCCGCCGGATGTTCCCGTGCTGGTTCATGTTAAACACCACGATCGGCATCCCATTCTCCATGCACAAGGAAATCGCCGTCGCATCCATCACTTTCAAATTCTGGTTCAGCACATCGCCGTACGTAATCTGTGCAAAAAACTTTGCCCCGGAAACTTTTTCCGGATCCGCGTCAAAAATTCCGTCCACGCGCGTAGCCTTCAAAATCACGTCCGCCTTGATCTCCATCGCGCGCAAAGCCGCGGCCGTATCCGTCGAAAAATAAGGGTTTCCGGTTCCCGCAGCAAAAATCACGATGCGCCCCTTCTCCAGGTGCCGCATCGCGCGCCGGCGAATAAACGGCTCCGAAACCTGCCGCATCTCAATCGCGCTCAAAACGCGCGTAAACACGCCCTCTTTCTCCAGCGCGTCCTGCAAAGCCAGGGCATTAATCACCGTCGCCAGCATGCCCATGTAGTCGCCGGTCGAGCGGTCAATCTCGAATCCCTTTTGCCGCGCGCCGCGAAAAATATTCCCGCCGCCCACCATAATGGCAATCTCCACGCCCAGCGCATGCACCTCTTTCAACTCGCGCGCAATCGACTGAATCGTCTCTCCATGAATTCCAAATCCCTGCGGCCCCTGCAGCGACTCGCCCGAAAGCTTCAGCAGAATCCGCCGGTAAGCCAACTGCGCGTGTCGCGCAACTTTCTTCGTGGTTTTCTTCGCAGTCTTTTTCAATGCGGCCATGTATCTCCGGTCAACGCCCTCTAAAATCCTCGGAATTGTAACAAACTATCCTCGCCCCCGCACAATGCGGACCCCGCAAAAACAAAAGAGCGTCCCGGTGAAACCGGAACGCTCCGAATTTGCCTTCTCCGGATAACGCGTCACGGGTTAACTGGTGCCGGAACAGGAGCCGGAACTGGCTCCGTCTCCGCCGCCGCAACCGGCCCGCCTTCCTCGCCCACCTTGAAACGCGAAAACCGCTTGATCACAATATTTTCGCCCAGGTCCGCAATGGCCTGCTTCACCATTTCGCCGATCGTCACACTCTCAT
>DATFZY010000070.1:0-13300 GCA_035313865.1 Candidatus Acidiferrum sp. | reverse complement strand
CCTCCACCCCGAGTTCTGCATCCCTATCCTGATGCACGCTTCTACGCCACTCATCCTTCGTAAGAGCCGTATGCGTAGACGCGCTCGTACGGATCTGTGCGGGGGGCGATCAGTGATGGTCGTCCCTACCGCGACAGTTATTCCGAGCTAGAAGTCCGGTTGTGGGAAGTCTCACCAGATAGATACCGAGAAACGCGCTTGCGTACACGAATATCGCGCCAACTCCCGAGTAGTCGGCTACTCGGAAACTATCGCGATTTGCCGCCATCCAAAGACGTAAGTCCTGATCAACGCGGTTATCGGAAAAGTGGGTTCCGATACTTCTAAGGCCAGTTTGGCACCATATTCAGTATTGCTGGCTCGAACTCTGTCTGCGCTCCCAGGGTCACCTGATTGCTTTCCACTGAAAACGGCAACCGCCGCGCAAAGTGAAAGCTCCGCTTCCGATATCGGCACAAACCTTAACCAAGCAGACCAGTGCGCGAAATTTTCGCGCTATTCTGGAATCCATCACTTTTCGGTCAAGGGAGCGAATATGGGCGCATTTTTTACCAGCTACCAGGTCCGCGCCGACGATGCGGCCAACTGCGCGAAAGTCCTTGCCGCGTCCATCGAATCTCGAGCCGTTATAACCGACTCTAAGAATGGTTGGGTCACCATTTACGACGAGAAATCCGATTCACAAGACACCAACACCCTGCGCAGCCTTGCCGCCGCTCTATCAAAAAGATTGAAGACCGCTGTGATCGCCACGATGGTTCACGACAGCGATATTTTCTTGTACCTCTTCTACGACAAAGGCTAGTTCATGGACCAGTTCGATTCCAAGCCGGACTATTTCGGCCCCGTGAGCGACTCCCAAAAGAAAGAATGGGCCGGCAATTTTGCCAAATTGCTGCCGTTAGCGGCGAAAGGAATGTCGGTCGCCGATTTCAAGCGCGTTCTGGGAGAGGAACACGTATTCGAAGAGGAGCGCGCCGGCAAATTTGCGAAACTGATGGGAATCGATCCCGCTCGCGCTCAGAGCGGCTTTAAATACATTCAGGAAACCAAGCATTCCTTCAAGCCGGTCTACGCGAAAGGCTATTCGCAAGATCAGGCTCTGCTCGTGGAAGCCGTCTCGCACGGCGACGCGGCAAAAGTTAGCGCGCTCCTTGAAAAAGGTGCTTCGCCTCACCAAAAGGATCGATTCGGTCAACCCCTGCTGGTCGTTGCTGGCCGTTGCGGAAAACTCGAGATAGTCCGCGGCTTGCTTGCTCACGGCGCGGATATGTTTGCTGAAGTCCCGGGCGGGGGCGACGCGCTGTGGATTGCCGCGGCCAAGGGCCACGACGAAATCGTGCAACTTTTGCTGGAAAAAGGTCAGGGCAATTCGAAGCTCGCGGCGCACCTGCCAACCGCGTTTGATGCCACCGTCATGGCCGGCCATGCCAACACGATAAAACATCTGATTCGCGCAGGCGCCGATCTCAATGCAAAAGGGCCGATAGGGCAGCCCCCTCTGATGTTGGCTAGTATGCGCGGCCAGGAATTCCTTTGGGAAGCGACGACGAAACAACCCTATCCGAATCGGCCCGGTGAGCCCAGGACTGATTGGAAAGAGGTTGTATTGCTTCTACTCGAATCAGGCGCACAGTTGCCCTTCCCGGTGAAAGACGGCCCGATCGACATCAACACACTCTCGGCCGATCAAAAAGGCAAGCTCGCCGACTCGTTGCTGCTGGCCGGATCGAAAATCAAATTACCGGAGGGTTTCAAAATCGGGGGAATTGGGGCGTCCTGCTCGCCTGCGGAAAAACCAAAGGACGATAAAGATTCTGAAGAGTAGTGGAAGGTACTAAAACAAACCGGGGATTTTTATCCCTGCGATTCCGGGAATGCTGCCCGCAATGTTCTTCATCTGGTTGGCTAGCTCTTCATCAACGCGGCGCCCGGCTTCGTTCACCGCGGCGCGAATCAAATCCTGCAGCATCTCCTGGTCCTTGCTCGCAAAAACGTCCGGCTCGATCCGCAACTCCACGACCTGCTTCTGCCCGTTCATCTTCACGCTGACCATGCCGCCGCCCGCGGAAGCTTCCACCGTCACGGAATTTACCTGCCGCTGCAGGTCTTCCATCTGCTGCTTCGCTTTCGAAAGCATCTGTTGGAGCGCGCTGACTTCCATCAGGATCCCTCTTGCCGCCACTTTACTCCGGAGATTTTTCCTCCGAAGCGTTGCAGCATCGATCGCACCATCGGATCTCGTTCGAACTGCGCGCGCAATTCTTGCGTGCTGGACGTTCCGCGCGGCGCTGCCGCTGCAACTGCTTCTACTTTAGCACACACGCGCACCGGACGGCCCAGCACTTTGCTCGAAGACGCACGAACCTTTTCGAGCGAGTCGCGCCCTTCCATCATTTCGGCGAACGCGCGCTTCTCCGGCGAAAAATAAATCCGCAATTCCGCGCCTTCCAGTTCCCACCGCGATCCTTGTCCGACAATTTCGCCAAGAAATTTCTGCTGCGCCTGAATCGCCGCTTTGATTTCCTCAACTTGCTCCGGCGTAATCCCTTCCGCTCCCGTGGCGGTTTTGTTTTCCATGGCAGGCTCAAGCGCAGACGGCGTTGTTTCCGCTGAGTTCGCCTCTTCCGCCTGCGGTTCCTCAATAGGCTCCGGCAATTCCACGTGAGCCGCGACGTTTTTGGTCTCGCTGTTAACTATGACGGAGTTCGTCGCTGCTCGCTCGGTCGCCGCCGATTCAGTCGCAAGGGATTTGATTTCTTCGCGCGCCGGTGCAGCAGCCGCAGCGGCTGCCCCTGCCATTGGAGAAAAACCAGCCGCCGCAGGCCGGGGTGTTTGTAGGGGCGCAATATATTGCGCCCCTGTTGCCACAACGTGAGCCTGCAGTGGTGGCGCAAAACTCCGCACAGAGGGCGTTTGCGGCGCACTCAACGACGGCGCCGCGAAGCCGCTGCTCCTTGTGGTGTCCGCGCCCGCCGCCGCTCCGCCGCGAAGCTCCGCCAACAACTCTTCCATCGGCGCCAGCCGCTGTGCATTAATTAAACGCAACAACCCCATCTCCAGATGCACTCGCGCATCCGGCTTCCGCCGCAAATCATCATCCGTCTGCAAAAGTATCTGGAAAAATCGCGTAAGGTCTTCTTCGCTGAATTGCCCCGCCGCCTTGGCAAGCCCCGGCCGCTGGTCCGCCGTTGCGGCAATCAAATCCGAATCCGCCCCGCAAACGCGCGCAATCAAAAGATTGCGAATATGCCGGATCGCTTCACGGCAAAAATGCTGAAGATTGCGCCCCTCTTTTTGAAACGTGTGTACCAGCCCAAGTGCCCGATCCGCCGAGCCTTCCGCAATCGCATTCACGAGTTCATTCAGCGAATCTTCCGGCACAACGCCCAACAACTCCCGCACTTCTTTGTCCTGAATATCGTCGCCGCAAAAAGCTCGCGCCTGTTCCAAGAGCGAAAGCGCATCGCGCAAACTTCCTTCTGCCATCCGCGCAATCACCGCCAGCGCGCCCGGCTCAATCTTCAAATTTTCTTTCGTCGCGATCTCTTCGATGCGCGCGGTAATTTCCGCGAACGTCAGCGCTCGAAAATGAAAATGCTGCGATCGCGACCGTATGGTATCTTCCAAATCCTCCGGCTGCGTCGTCGCCATCACAAAAACAACGCGGTCCGGCGGCTCTTCCAAAGTTTTCAGCAGCGCGTTTGAAGCCTCACCGGTCAGCATGTGCGCTTCGTCGAGAATCACCACTTTGCTTCGCGAAGCTGCCGGCGCATACCGCACCATCTCCCGCAGTTCGCGAATCTGGTCAATGCCGCGATTCGACGCAGCATCAATCTCAATCACGTCCAGCGAAGTCCCCGCCGTAATCTCCTTGCACGAATCGCACACGCCGCAAGGCTGCGCCGTTGGCCCCTCCACGCAGTTCAGCGCTTTGGCAAGAATCCGCGCTGCGGTGGTTTTTCCCACGCCGCGCGCCCCGGAAAAAATATAAGCATGCGCCACGCGGTTATTCTTAATCGCGTTGGCAAGCGTAGCTGTGACGTGGGTTTGTCCGACAAGATCGCGGAAAGTTTGCGGCCGGTACTTCCGTGCGATGACCTGGTAGTTCATCTCGCGCTGGACTTCTTTTTACTCCGATTGTTCCGTTCTTGAAAACTTTTTTCTCGAAAGCGTCGCTCGAGAGTTCAAGCAGAAAATTTACCGCTCGTGACTTTCAACTTTGAACTGTCGACTGTCAACTTCTTTTCGATGCGAGGAACTTCGGGTGATCTGCGGCACCCGAGGCAATCCCGATACCGTTGCTCCCTTCCGGGCCTGGCGGGGTTCGCGGGACCTCGTTGCACAGAGCCCGAAGTTCCACGCTTCGGCAGTCGCGCTCATCGCGCGGCTGCGAAGAAAAGTCTAGCACACTCAGTCAGCGTAAAAATGTGCTGCAAGCTCTTCGGCAGGAATATACCGAAGTGCCTGTCGATAAATTCCTACCACGGTTCCGCGATCCGTTCGCGGTGGTTCGGAACGGTCAAACTCTGCCGCGTGCCATCGGCAGTTACCCGACGGAGCTTAATGTGGCTGCCACGCTGGGACTCAATTCCGAATCCAAACAACACGAGGATTCGGACGATGTCCGCACCCGACAAAACTTTAGGCTTCGGCATGCACTTGCGGTTCGGGCTCTAGCTCGTAGCTTGCCAGGATGGATGCATTAGGAGCGAGTCCAAAATCCGCTGGATTCTCGCCATTGAGTTGAAGCGCAATCGCTTCCTTTACATTCTTCATCAACTCGTCGAGTGTCGCGCCTTGCGTGACCACAGGAAGGTCGAAGCACTCGGCTACGTAATACTTGTCGCCTCGGAAAATCCGTACTTGAATGATTCGCTTCATCGTCTTAATCCTATTCGCTGTCCGGCGTTTCGAGCAACAAGCATCTCGCAATATTGCTAGTTCTTGGGGTAGTTGGGGTCGGCTTTTACTTCCAGGATCTGCTTGGTGTGGCGTTCGCTGTGCGCGGCGATCAGGAGGACGAATTCGTAGGCGTCCATTTTTACGCCCATGGGGCTGTCGGTCGCGTGATCGCGCAAGCCCGGCGTGGTCTTCAGGAATTCTTCGGTTTTCTCGCGGCTCTCGACGAAATGCTTGAGGGAGGCGTCGGGCGTGCCGTAGCGGTTTGTAGGGACGATCGGTTCGGGCGCCTGCAGTTTGTGCGAGCGATCCGGAACCATGGCCATGACGCCCTCGTCAATTTTCTTTACGTCGCGGTCGGGAACGGCGGGTGCGAGCATCACTTTTTCCACGACCATTCCGCGAATAAAATCTTCGGCGGCGGCGATGTGCTCCATTACCTGCGCGATGGACCAGCGATCCGGTCCGGGTTTGAAGTTCCATTGCGCATCGGAGAGTCCTCTGGTGGCATCGAGGACGTCCTTTTTGGTGCTTTCGAGATATTGCAGCGCTTTCTCTTTCTCTGCTGGCGTTACTTCCTGCGCGCGGACCAGTGTGGCGCCGGTACAAGCCAGAATCGCAATCGCCGCTGCTGCCCTCAGTTGCTTGATCATAATGTGCTCGCTTTCGTTGTTTGATTGGAGAGGGAAACGGAAAGTTCCTTGAACGTGGGTGAGCCCGCCTGGCCGCTGCGTGTAGCAGGAATGGTTTGGCAGAATCCTCCGCGTTGTTGGAACTGTAGCAGTGATTGGATGCGAGGAGCAATGGCAGGTAGTTCCGTGAAACCGTGGGCCGTGTTCCGTGCCCCGTGAAACCGCGCAACCGTGATTCCTGTGCGGGGGAGAGTCGAGTTGATTCGCGGGGGTTGTCGAGTTGTAAAACTTGGGGCTTGCGGAGGGGTCCCTCCCCCTGGGTTTTTTGTAAGTGTTGATTCTGAAGGAGATTAAGTCGAACGGAATCAACACTTGTAGAAGTGTTGATTCTACATGCCTTATGTCGTGGTTAAGATTATAGATGGGTAACTGGGAAGTACGGGCTGGGCTCGTCCGATGACTCCGTAATTTGGAAATACGCGGGAGAAAATGGGCTGACGATTGTTTCCAAGGACTCTGATTTTCAGGAGCGAAGCATCCTTCTCGGCGCGTCGCCCAAGGTGATTTGGCTGCGAACAAAAAACTGCTCAAGCGCTCACATAGAGTTCGTCCTGCTAGCCGCGTCGGACATGGTCTCGCGCTTCCTGCTAGCGGAGCAGGAAACCTGCCTCATCCTCGGCCAGCCGCGCAGGGGAAAGTAGGAGCGACACCTGGGGCACGCCTTGCTAGATCAGTCCGCCTGAGCCATCCGCCGGTCCGGCTTGCCATCTGTAGTGACTAACTCATGTGCATATTGTGGATGCCTGATATGTATTAGCTCGTTAATCACTTGGAGCCACAGAACCCGCAAAGTGGGGCACACTAGCGGTAGTACCGGTACTATTCCAGAAGGTACATGCACGGGATTGGATGCCATGAAAACAGGTCGATACATCTGGATTGCGCCCTTCCTATTCTTCTTTTTGGTGGGCACCTATGTCTTGCTCGATTCGGTTCGGCGGCCAGGTCCCTACGCGGACGAGTACATTCTGCTCGGCGGGACACTCACGGCGCTGGGGTTGGCGGCCCTGTTTTTCGGATTCGAGCAATACCTGCAGATCAGAGCGATGGCACGCCACATGAGACGAGGCTCGTATCTCTCTCGAAAATCAAGGACATCGAGAATCTAAAGTAACTCCTGACGACTGCGAATCGCGCCACGATCGGGGAAAACTAAAACCCGCACCCTTACAACCATAGGGTGCGGCACCCTCGGAGAAGATATGTCCCCGGGTTCCCCGGGTTCGCAATCAGTCGATAAACGGAACTTCGAGATACGGTTTCGAGACTTCAATTATGATATCGTTTGGCGAAAACTCGGTAGAGTCAATGGCTTGGACGAGTTTGAAGTGGACCTCCGCCTTAATGTAATTACATCTTCTGGATAAGTATCGCGTTTGCGGGCGGACTGATATCCCGCCATCCTCTGTGAAGAGTTTGTCCAAGTCGCGACGAGTCATGCCATTCCGGATTTTCCCGAAATCGTCAAGCACCTCCTTGATTTCAGGGCAGAGGTCATTCTGACGTTGTCTTCCTACCTTGGACGGTGCTGGCAACATAGCAACTGTAAAAGCGAGAAGCACCAGCGCCAGTAACGTTTTCATGTCTTATCCTTTAGGCGGGTGGCGCGCCAGGTGCGGCACCCCCCAAGAAACTCCAAGTCAACGGCTAGTGGACTTGGGCTACGCGGAGTTTGGTTGCGGGATCGTCGGAGGCTTGGAGTGGGGCGGTGGCGGTTAGTTTGTAGGTGGTGTATTCGATGGTGAGGAGGGCGCTGCCGCCGAGGCGTATCCAGCTTTCTGTTTTGTTTTGGGCTGGGAGCCAGAAGTTGTCAACCTTTTGGTATTTGTGGTTGATGGAGCTTTTTTTGATCCAGAAGGAGGGGTTTTTTGCGGGTTCGGCTTCGATGCGGGTTACGGCGAAGTCTTTGGCGTCTACCCAGATTTTGCCGCGGTAGAGATATTTGTTTTCGGATTTGGGGATGACGTTGAGGACGTATTGGGGGGAGTCGGGGGAGTCTTCGTAGGCGGCGAGGGTGAAGTCGTAGTTGCGGGAGGTTAGGGCGGTGCGCTGGCGGTTTTCTTCGTTGGAGGCGGCTTTTTCTTCGTCGAGGAGGCGCTTGAAGATGTGTTCGAGGATGAATTTTGTGCCGGACTGGGAGAGGACGGTGAAGTCTTTTTCGTTGGGGGAGTTATAGGTGAGGCTGACGGTCATTTCGGCGTTGCGCTCGCCGAAGGGGCCGGTGTAGTGCATGGTGTAGGTGCGGGTGGCTTGGAAGCTGCGGAGGGCGGCGGCGCGTTCGCGGTTGCGTTGTTCCAGTTGAGCGACAACTTGATTTACCGTTAGCGGGGATGGCTTGCTGGCGTTTGTGCCGTAGGCTGAGACTGAGGAGACTCCGGGAGTTTGGGCAAAAGATTCCGGAGTTACACAGAGTGCGCTGAGGACACAGAGAAGAGGAGTTGCAAAGAGATTGAGCTTGCTGCGATTTTTTTGGCTGATGATTCTCTGCATTCTGCGTGTCTTCATTTTTCCCACTTTTACTAAGATGCGAGTTCTAGCTTAGACGCTCCTTGCTACTGTGGGGCGTGCTGAAAGCTTCAACGCCTTCTGCCAGCCGATGTTGTTGCGTAGTTCGCGGGCGTAGTCGGCGTAGACTCCGTCGAAGATTTTGTCCCAGGTCGCGTTAAGGGCGTAGGCGCGGGCGGCTTCGCGCATGGATTGCAATTGGTGCGGGCGGTCGGCGAGATTGCGGATGTGGGCTACGAAGTCGCCGGGAGTGCGGGCGATGAAGCCGGTTTCGCCGGGGGTGATGAGGAATTGCGGGCCGCCGCGGTTGGTGACGATGGCGGGGACGCCGGACGAGAGGGCTTCTAGGACTACGTTGCCGTAGGTGTCGGTGTGGGAAGGGAAGATGAAGACGTCCATGGAGGCGTAGGCGGAGGCGAGGGATTCGCCGCTGAGGACGCCGGTGAAGTCGGCTTTGCCCATGTTGGTGCGGAGCCAGGGTTCTTCGGCGCCTTGGCCTACGATCAGGAAGCGGAAGTCGGAGAAGCCGGAGTTGAGGAGGGAGTCTTCGAGGTCGGCGAGGAAGCGGATGTTTTTTTCTTTGGTTAGGCGGCCGACGTAGCCGATGGTGAGCGGGCGGCAGTCCAGATTGCGCCCGGTGGTTTCGGATTTGCTTTCGCGGGGTTTGAACAGGGTGGAATTTACGCCGCGGTGCATAAGGTAGACGGGTTTGTTTGTGCGGCCCGCGAGCATGTCTCTTAATTCTTGATTTGGCGCGAAGAGGACTTGCGCGATTTTGTAGAAGCGCAGTGTGGCGGTGAGAGAGGCTTCGCGGATCGTGGCGCCGATTTTCGCGCGCAGGCTTGCGGGGAGAAAGCTGAACATCGGCGCGGTTCGTTGTTCCAGGTATTCGTGAACGTTGGTGTGCCAGGAGGCGGCCAGGGGGACGCGCAGGCGATGGGCGAGGAGAGCGCCGAGCTGGCCGACGTCGCTGGGTCCGGTGATGTGGACGATATCGGGTTTGAATGCGCGGAGGGCTTGTTCGACGGACTTGTGGTGGCGCCAGAAGGCCAGGTCGAAGACGTGATTTTTGTCGAGCGCAAAGCCGATGGGGCCGCGGCGGCGCGTCATGCGCGTGACGGAGCCGTCGGTTTCGACGGCGTCGTGAGTGCCGCCGCAGACGGTCAGGAAGGGGAGTCCGCGTTTTCGCGCGAACGCCTCAAACTGGCGGCTGGTGTTCGCCACCCCGTCGATTTCGGCGTAGGTATCCGGAAAGAACGCGACTCGTGGATAGTCTGCCATTTTGATTGGGCCTCCTGGCTAGTGACCTGGGGGAAGTGCATTTCTTGTTCCGGACTGGCGAAATAGGAGCGGACGGCTTTGCGAACGGGGGCCAGTTCGAGAAGACGGACTACGTTGAAAAAGAGTGTGACGAAGGCGGGCGGCTTGCGCCAGAGTTCGATGAGCGGGCGAATGTCTCCATTGTGAGTCGGGTGGAAGACGCGCTCGTCCCAGCGGCGGGAGCCTTCGGGAAACTCGGGATGCTCGCGGACGACATCGAGAAGTGACAAAAACATGCGGATTGTAAAGGGTTCCGCGTATTGCGGCATGAAGAGGACGTGAGAGCGGCGCTCGTGGCGGATCTCGTGGACGAATTCGGAGAAGCTGCGGGCGTTGGTGAGATTGAGGACGGCGTTGGGTTCGGCGCCGTGACGGTCGCCGCCGCTGATGACGATCTGGTTCCAGCTTTCGGCGAATTCCAGGGTGGCGCGGTTTTCGTTCCAGGTGCGGACGCCGCTGAGTTCGAAGGCGTGAATGAACATGCCGAGCTTGGCGGAGAAGTCGGATAAGGCCTGCATGTGGCGCTCTTTGCCGACACCGGCGAGGTCCCACATGGGATGGTTCAGGACGATCAAAACGTCGGGCATCTTGTGGAGCATGGCGAGGAGTTCGCGGAGGCGGTCTTTTTCGGGGGTTTTTGTGCATTCGGCGAATTGCGCCATGATGCCGGCGGCTTCGGAGCTGGGGAGGTTGTGAATGCCCAGATGGAAGACCGTGTGCAGGTATGGAACAGTCCACTCGACCGAGGCGGGAGTGCGGCGAGCTTCTGGGACGACGCGTAGGAGCATAGGAGCTTCGATGTTGTCGTGGTCGGTGAGGGATACCATGCTTTCGAGGCCGAGGACATGCTCGATTTGGTTGCTCTCGAGCTGAAAGGCGGCGAGGGGGTAGAGCGGAGGCGTCCAATAGGCTTTGCTGAAATCGATAATTCTTCCGGATTTAATTTTGGCCAGCCAGGCCTGGACTTGGAGGCCGAAGCGGAGGGGCCAGTGGCGGGCCGCAAATTTGGAAATAAAGGTGAGGCCTTCTTTGGAGCGATTGGTATGACCGTGCAACGAAACGGCCGCGGTGTAGCCTTTCGCGGCGCTGGCGTCTTTCCAAAGGCAAGTCAGTTTGTGTTGCAAGGGCAACCTCCGCTGGGTTCAGAGTGATGCTACGAAGAAATTGCCACGGAGGTTGAAGTAAGACATTACGCTTCGAATATTTGTCGCTTCCGGACTCGTAACGGTTACCCGTATCGTACACAAGCGCATTTACAATTTTTCACAATTTCTTAACGCAGCGCATAAATGAGGTTCTCCTATACTTGATCGCTTGGACCACTCGCTAGAGCCCGCACGCGGGGATTTGCGCCACGTTGAGTTGGCGGCCGCCGGGCGTTCTTTTTTTGAAGTCATTTCAGAACTATTTTGGAAGCCTCAGCGGATTTTGCTTTATTGGAATTGGAAATCCGCGTGGCTGAGCATACTTTTGCGCGCGCCGATTTTCCTGGCCGCGGCGGCGGGGCGGGGTGCGGCGGCGGCGGTTTCGGCGGTGCTTACGGAATGTTTCTTCTGCGCGCTGAGCGCCGGATTTTATGGCGCTTTGGTGCAGAATCTGCGCGACGCGGAGCCGGAATGGCTGACGGTGCTCTTTCTGGCGTTGGTGGTTCCGGCGGTCTTTCAGGTTTTCGAATTTTTAGTGCATTGGTTTCGCGGGACGCCGCATTTGAAGGCGGCGGCCATTGTGTCGCTGATCGTTAGCGGAATATCTTCCTTATTTAACTGGTACGCGATGAGGCGCGGGGCTTTGCTTGTGGGGAGCGAAGGCCGCAGCTTTGGATCGGATTTGCGAAGGCTTCCGGGGCTTATCGTTTCGTTTATCGCTATGCTGCCGCGGTGGATTGCCGCAATGCAAAAGGGAAGCGCTGGGTTGTTGAAGACGCGGTCGCAGAAAGAAAGCTGATAGCGGAACCACCCTGGAAGGGTTTCAGCCGCGCAAGGTTGATCTATTCGCAGGCAGAAACAAACGTGTGCTTCTTGCTTCCACGCAGGCGGAGTAGATTCTAAGCAGACGCTAGAGGTGGTGCCATGAGCGGCTTGCTGGGCGATTTTCAATATGCCATCCGGAATTTGCGCAAGGACCGGCGATTCGCATTTGTCTCGATTTTTGCGCTGGCTCTCGGCATCGGTTCCTCGACGGTAGTCTTCAGCGTTTTCTATAATTTGTTTTTCAATGCGTTTTCTGCCAGAGACGCAAGCCGCCTGGCTGTTCCCGTCATTGAGAACGCGGATTCCCCAGGCGATCCATCTGCGCTGAAACTTCACTTGGCGGACGTGGACGCGATTCGTGAGCAGAATCGAGTTTTCGAAAACGTCGTTGGCTATATCACGGCCGGCGGCATTGTTCTTGCCAGCGACGACTCGCAGATGTATCAGTTTTTCGCCGCTCGTGTAACCGCTGACGCTTTTGATTTTTATGGTGTGCCCCCGCTTCTCGGGCGCGGCATCACGCCAGCGGATGGAAAGCCCGGCGCTCCACCGGTCTTTGCCATAAGTTACAAAACATGGAAAGGCGCTTTCCATGAAGACCCCAAAATTCTAGGAAAGACAATCAGCATGGACGGCGAGCCGCGAACACTCGTGGGCGTTATGCCTGCGCGCTTCCAGGCCTATGGCACTCAGGACGATATCTGGATTCCCATAAGCCGCTCGCGCGACACACCGCGCGAAGATGGAGAGTTTCCAGCGGAGATGCTGGCGCGCCTAAAGCCTGGAGTGACGCTGCAGGCCGCTTCAGCGGACATTGACGTCATTGTCAGGCAGCTTGCCCTTCAGCACCCCGGCGATTTCCCAAAACGTTTCAATGTGCGAGTTCAGTCGTTAACGGACTATATGTTATCGCCCGTCGGTATGACGCCCGTATTCCCTTCCGACATCAAGCATTTGCTCTACGATCTGCTTGCGGCGGTCGCGATGTTGCTCTTGATCGCTTGCAGCAACGTCGCGAACCTGCTGCTCGCTCGCGCCACCATACGAGAAAAAGAGATGGCCGTGCGCAGCGCGCTGGGCGCGTCGCGCGGGCGGCTGATACGCCAACTTTTGGCCGAAAGTTCCGTGCTGGCGATGACGGCCTGCGCGGTGGGCTGTCTGTTCGCGTGGGTCGGCGTGAAATTCGTCCCGGCCATTGTTCCTCGCGTAGGAGACGTTTATGCGGGTGGGCGCATTGGCGGTGAAACAGGTGTAGGGCTGAACCCGCCGGTTTTGATGTTCGCTTTTGGCCTTACTATCCTGACGACACTGGTTTGTGGTTTGGCTCCGGCGTTTCATGTAGTTCGGACCGACCTGCAACCGCAGTTAGCGGGATCTGGGAAAGGGGGAAACAACGCCTTTCGCCACGGAAAACTTCGCGCTGTCCTTGTCGTCGCAGAAGTCGCGCTTTCGATCGTCTTATTAATCGGCGCAGGATTGATGATGCGCAGCTTTTTCCTTCTGACTCACGTCGACCTTGGCTTCAATCCGAAAAATGTGCTTTTGACCTACTTCATCCCTCCGCCGAGCCATGGCCGGGTGAGCGCCATGCAAAGGTACGCATCGCCACAAGGACAAGTTGTGCTCCGAAGCGTCGTCGAACGATTGAAGGTTATGCCCGGCGTAACGAACGTTTCGGTGGAAGATACGATCGTCGGCTATGGCCCCGGGGCTGGATATCAATCGAGCGTCGCGGGCAATCCCCGCTCACAAGATGCCGGACTCCTCGGGTGCGATGAGAATTTTCTTCAGACCTTGGAGATGCGTTTGCTTCGTGGAAGATGGCTCTCAGAAAGTGACGTAAGGACTGCTCAATACGTTGGGGTAGTCAATCAACGACTGGCGCGGGACTTCTTTGGCGACGCCGATCCT
>DATFZY010000069.1:0-26915 GCA_035313865.1 Candidatus Acidiferrum sp. | reverse complement strand
GTTGTCGCGCCGGGTAGAGCAAGAGCGCGCGGGATTTAGACGAAAGAGGCGACGGAGGGGATCAGCGCTTGCCGAGCCAGACGAGAGTGACTCCAACGCAAACAATCAGCACTCCGGCCCAGCGGCGCGGCGTGACACGTTCGCCGAGAAAGAATTTTCCGCCGAGCGCCCCGGCTGCGTAATTCAGCGCCGTAATAGGCACGACGAAACTGACGTTTTCGATAGAGAGCACGGCCAGGAGCGAGAAAAAAGCGAGGGCCATCATGGAAATGCCGATCCACATCCAGGAAACTTTCATGGCGCGCAAGATGACGCGGGCAATCGCGAGGGGACGAAAATCGGTGACTTCGCCGACGCGCTTCATGGCCCGCGTGACGCAAATCTCTCCGCCCGTTCCGCTGACAACCACGAGAAAAAGAAGGAGAGCTTCGAGCATGTTCAGCGCGCCTCGGTGGTGCGCGGAGGCGTGTTCCCGACTACAAAAACGCCAAGACAGATGATGACGATACCTGCCCAGTGGAGCGGTGAAATTCTTTCGCCCAGATAGAAATAGCCCAGAAGGGCGACGACGAGCAGCGTGATGGAAGACGCGGGCTGCACGTAGCTGAAATCCGCCCACGAGAGAATGAGCATGTAGGCCACAAAAAATGTGAGCAAGGAAGCGATGCCGAGCCAGATGTAGCCTGACTTGAGAACGAGCGAAAGAATGTGGGGCAATTGAGATGGGGTCCAGGACACCGCCGAGCCGACACTTCTCATTCCTTTGCCGAGCAAGACGTTACCCAGCGGCGCGAAGAGCACCATGATGAGAAGCATGCAGTAGGTTTTGAGATGCAGGCTGTGAGAAGAGCTCATGCGCTGAGCGCGCCTGGAGAAAAAATAAATTGCTGACCGCATTCAGCCAAATGTGGGAACAAAAAATCCCGCTGGTTTTGCATGAACTCCCCAGGCGCCCCAATTCCCAACGACGATCCGCCCGTTTCAATTTTCGCACAGTGGCCGCGCAATGTCAGTGTTTCCTGGCACGACAGCAATTGGCTGGATGGAGGCTTTTGCGTGAGTGGAATAGGATGCTTTTTTGCTATTCTCTTGAGTCCCGCAGTACACTTCCGCAAATATCCCGAAAGGACCGGCTGCTGACAACAGGATGATTGGCGCACGGACACAATGGACCCGCTTGCCGCTCTCAACCTCACTCGCTGAATTCACCAGCGCCGTCCAGCGTGTCACGCAACCGTTGCCGGGACCGGCGAACTTTCCTTTTACCTGCGCTTGCGAGGAGGAACATGGCGTTGAGTAACCTCGTCTATGTTTTGCTGGGCGTCGCGGCCATTCCTTTTATCTATTACTTCCTGGCGCTTTACAGTTCGTGGCAGTTCTTCCGGCAGGCGAAAAAAGCGAGCCAGCCATTGGATTACACGCCTCCGGTCAGTAATCTGAAACCGATTCGCGGGCTGGATGCCGAGGCCTACGAAAACTTTGCCAGTTACTGCAAACAGGATTATCCGGACTACGAGCTGCTCTTTGGCATCGGCGACGGCGACGAGGCGGTGCTGGAAGTCATCGAGAAGCTGAAGCGTGATTTCCCGAAACAGAAAATCCGCGTGGTTCATGTCTCGGGGCATACGGCGCCCAACGACAAGGTCGTGAAGCTGGCGCGGCTGGTGAAGGAAGCGCAAAACGAAGTGCTGGTGATTAATGACAGTGATGTGCGTGTGCGGCCGGATTATCTGCGTTCCGTGGTCGCGCCACTGCGCGATCCCAGAGTGGGCGCGGTCACGTGCCTCTATGTTTCAACGCAGGAACATACGTTTATCCAGAAGCTGCAATCCATCGGGATGATTTGTGATTTTTATGCGGGGATCTTCGTGGCGCGGCAGCTGGACGGCGTGAAGTTTGCCTTTGGGCAGACGATCGTAACGACGCGAAAAAATCTTGCGGGATTCGGAGGCTACACGGCGATTCAAAACCGTCCTGCGGACGATCTGCTCGTCGGGCGACTAGTTGCGGAGCAGGGTTTTGAAGTGGAGCTTCTGCCATATGCGGTGGAAACTGTCGCTGATTTCAAATCTTTGAGCGACTTTTTCTTCAAGCGGCTGCGCTGGATGACGGTGATGCGCCACATGCGCCCGTGGGGACATCTGGGACTCATTTTTACGCACGGGCTTGCGTGGTCCCTCGTGGCGGTTGCGATTCATCCCACGGTGCGAGTGGCCATCGCTTATCTCGGCGGATACCTCTGTGTCCGCGTGGCGATGACCTGGCTTATCGGCGTGTGGGGCATGAAGCAAAAAGGAATTTGGAAAAAGATGGCGCTGGTGCCGCTGTGGGACGCGTGGGCTTTGCTGATCTGGCTGCTCAGCTTCGGACGCCGGAGTATACGCTGGCGCGACATTGACTATCGCATCCGGGGAGGCATGCTCATCCCAGTGGCACCGCCGGCCTCGCAAAAATGAATCGGTCTGACGCCCGCGTCTGGTCGAAAATCTCTGCGAAAGAGGAATATGGGAGCGAAGATCGCTGTAGCAGGAGCCGGAATTTATGGGGCGACGGCTGCGATCCGACTGGCTGAACAGGGGCACCAGGTACAGCTGTTTGATCCGCTGGGCGTGCTGCGGGCGGCTTCTGCGATTAACCAGTATCGAGTTCACGCCGGGTATCACTATCCGCGCAGCGCGGAGACCATTCTTGAGATAGCTGAGGCGCGGGCGGAATTTTCGCAGGCGTTCGCTCCGGCTATCGTGCGCAACAGCCGGCATTACTATGCGATCCCCAAGGAGCATTCGCTCACCCCGCCGGATGCCTATGAAAACGTGATGAGCGGGCATGGACTTCCGCTGAAGCCGTGCGAGCCCATATGGATGAATTTCGATTTCATCGAAAGATGCTACGAAGTTGACGAAAACATTTACGATCCGGATGTTTTGAGAGACCTCATCGAAGACCGCTTGCGTAATCATGGCATTGATTTGCAGCAGCGCGAATTCCGTCCTGAGATGCGGGAGGACTACGATTTCGTGGTGTGGGCTACATACGGATTGGGGCCAAGCCGCGGATTATTCAAAGCCGCAAAATATCAGGTCGCGGAAAAAATGCTGATCGAGCTGCCCCAAGCCTTGCAGGGCGTCGCGCTAGTGGTGGTGGATGGGCCGTTTACGGCGTTTGACCCTTACGGGAACTCACCGCGTTCGCTCTTCGGCTCGGCGAAAAACACCAATCATTGGACGACCACGAACCCGAACGATGCAATTCCAAAACCTTATGCGGGCATTCTGAATAGGCCAAAGTTTGAGCCGGTGCCTTTCACGCGATTTGAGGCCATGCGCGCGGATTGCTGCCTCACCGTTCCAGCGGCAAAGGACGCGGTTTACATCGGCTCGCGGTTCACGATTCGCGTGGTGGAGGACAATCCGGAGCAAGACCGGAGAGTCCTCTATGTGCGGGAAGCCGCGCCTGGTGAAATTCACATTTTCTCGGGCAAAGTCGTGAGCGCGGTGAAAGGTGCTCGCCTCGTGTGCGAGATGGTTGCGGGTAAACACAATGGCTGAGGCTAAGGGACCCGCCTATGTGATTCTCGGCCGCGGACGCTGGGCCAGACGAATGCAAAGCATCCTTACCGCGGAAGGGTGTCGCGTAACGAATATTGCTGAAGCGCGGCGGGTTTTCGGCGAGAACGACAGCGCTTACAAGTCGCGTCTTGCCGAAGGGATGAGCGCGAGCGGAGCGCAGATTGCGTGGCTCTGCGTTCTGCCCGGGCCTCATGTTGCCGTCATGATCGAAGCCGCGCTGGACGCGGGATTGCACGTGGTAGTGGAAAAACCCTGGCAAGGCTCGCAACGCGTGACCGAGGGTCTCGTAGCCAAAGCCAAATCCCTGCGGCGTGTCATTGCCGTTCATTTCGAGTATTGCCTGTTGGACGAAGTGCAGAGCTGGCGCAGAGACTTCCATCCCGGAAAAGGGCTGCGCTTCGGAGGACATTTCTTCTTGAGCAGGCCGAACCACATGGGAATTTCAGCGATGGAAAACCTGGGTTCGCATCTGCTGGCGATACACGCGTACGCGGTCACTCAATCCAATGTGCAGGAAGTCCGCTGCGGCTACGAACAGCCGGATGAGCGCAGCGTATGGCTGGAGAAACGAAACACGCGCGTGGCGTTCCTCAACCTTCTGGAAAACAAGGAACCCATCATCCAGCGCTTCGCGGCCAAAGTGGAAGAGTCGCTCGATGGCGGCGACTTCCCGTTCGATCTGGAATTTGCGTTGCGTGTAGCGAAAGATGTTTCCGCGCTCGGTTGAACGCCTGAGCCAACGGTTACACTGAAAATGCGTGGGTCGCCGGTCTATCGATGCGAGTGCTTTTTGGTTTTTTCCACGGGCTCGTGCGCCGCTGCTGGAGTGCGAACCGCTCCCAAAGAGTTCCTCGCGGTCTTGCTCATCTGAAGGCGACGGTCGTTGCGCGGTTCGCGCCAGTTCACTTGCGGCAGCATCAACGAAGCATCGGCGCGGTCGCGGTACTTGATGGCGATGTTCATCAACGAATCGAGCAAGGAATCGGAAAGCAGATGCGGCTTCAGGCCGAGATCGATGAGCTTGGAGTGCTTGGCGTTGTAGTAGTGCTCTTCGGCTTCGACGCGGGGATCCTGCAGATGATCCACTTCGACGTTCAGGCCCATCTTCTTGCCCGCGGTCACCGTCATTTTGGCAAGCTCGCGAACGGAGAATTGCTCCGTGAACTGGTTATACACACGGCATTCGCCCTTGGCGGCGGGATTCTCGCAAGCAATCTCGATGCAGCGCACGGTATCGCGGATATCGAGGAAGCCGCGCGTCTGGCCGCCTTTACCGTAGACGGTCAAAGGCTGGCCGATCGCCGCCTGAATGCAGAAGCGGTTCAGAACCGTGCCGAAAACATCATCGTAGTCGAAGCGATTAATGAGCGCTTCATCCATGGCGGTTTCTTCGGTCGTCGTTCCGTAGACCACGCCCTGGTTCAGGTCCGTCGCGCGCAAACCCCAGATCTTGCAGGTGAACATGATGTTGTGGGAGTCGTGCACCTTGGAGAGGTGATAAAACGATCCGGGCTGCTTGGGGAACGGCAGGATGTCTTTGCGGCCGTTGTGCTCGATGGTGATGTAGCCCTCTTCGATATCAATATTCGGCGTGCCGTACTCGCCCATCGTTCCGAGCTTGACGAGGTGGCATTCCGGGCGGTGCTCGCGCAGCGCAAAAAGCAGATTCAGCGTACCCACAACGTTGTTGACTTGCGTGAAGACCGCATGGCTGCGGTCAATCATCGAGTACGGGGCGGAGCGCTGCTCGGCGAAGTGCACAACCGCATCCGGCTCAAACGCGCGAATCGTGGAAGCGAGAAACTCGTAATCGCAGACGTCTCCGTAGTAGGACTCGATGGTCTTGCCGGACACCGCCTGCCAAACGCGCAAGCGGTCGGAGAGCGGGCGAATAGGCGTCAGGGTCTGAGCGTTGAGCTCGTGGTCCCACAACCGGCGCACAAAATTGTCAACGATGGCGACGGAGTGCCCCTGCTTTGACAAATATAAAGCGGTTGCCCATCCACAGTACCCATCCCCTCCAAGCACAGCAATCTTCATCGTTCCTCCTAAAAGAAATTCCCCAGCAATTGTGGCCCCGTCGAGCAGCGCAGTTCCGGCGCCGTCTTGAACTGGAAAGAAAAGGGCTCGCGAGCAGCACTCGACGACCGACAACGAGTAGGACTCATTACAGTATACGTGATTATGGCCGGAATACCTCGTCTTCTCATCCGAAAAATCCAGCGCAAATTGCCCGCATCGCCGGGGGCTCGAACTTTTCCTTAGCCTGCTATGCCGGTTTTTTCCTGTATCCAGGAAGCCGGCGCTTCGGAAGGCCCTATTTTAATCCGCCATTTTTTCATCCACAGAAAAAGGAGCAGGAGACCCCACAAATGGTAACCCACGTTTACGCGGCGTTCGAGGTGCAGGCGCACCAACTCCTGAATCGCGCCGGGCTGGAACAGTGAAGCGTACTGCGAGACGCCCTCACGCATGGCATCCAGCAGCATCTCGCGCAGAGGCCCGCGCATCCATTGATGCGCCGGAATATCGAAGCCCATTTTCTTGCGCTCCAGAATGTTTTCAGGGAGGCGGCCCTTCATCAATTGCTTGAGCAGGACTTTTTGCCGCGAGCCCTGAATCTTCAGGGAAGGCGGCAGAGTCGCGGCAAATTCCACGATGCGGTGATCTAGAAAGGGCGGACGCACTTCAAGCGAGTGCGCCATGCTCATGCGGTCGACTTTGTTCAGGATATCGTCGGCCAGAAAATATTTCTGGTCCCACCAGAGATAGGGGGAGACTCCGTCGTTGGGGGCCGGAGAATTGCGCAGCTCCCCGAGCACTTTATCGAGAGAGCCCGGTAGCGTTGCTGCGGACAGAGAGCGGACCTCATCTGCCGAGAAAGTCCCGTTCCAGTAGACGTGCGCGTATTCCGGAGCCATAAGGCTGCCCGCCAGGAAACGCTTCGCCATATATTCACGGCTGATTTTGTCGTCGGAAACAGGCCACGCGCGTGCGACACCGAGCGCTGCGCGCAGGGTCCACTTCGGCAACTGGCGCATCGGCCGTGCCAGGTGATTCGCCCGGTACGTCAGGTAACCCCCAAACAGTTCGTCCGCGCCTTCGCCGCTTAGAGCGACGGTGACTTGCGTCCGGCTCATCTTCGACAAAAACCAGACCGGCAGAGCTCCTGCATCCGAACTGGGTTCGTCGGAGTAATACGCGAACTGTTCAATCGCGCCGCGCAAATCCGCGCCGGGATTCAAATCGAATTCCTGGTGCTCGGTTCCGTATTGTTTTGCCGCAGCGCGGATATATTCGGTCTCGTCGAAGCTTCGCCCAAGAAAAGAAACGGAAAGCGTGCGGATGGGTTTGCTGGAAGCGGTGGCCGCGTAGTGCAAGACGGTGGACGAATCGACGCCACCGCTGAGCCACAAACCCAGGGGAACATCCGACAGCAAATGCTCGCTAACGGATTGCTGCAGCAGGCTCTCCAACTCCTCGCAGGCCTCGCCGATCGGCCGCTCGCGAATCGGGCCCGCAGGCAAATTCCAGTAAGACTCGACGCGCACTTTTCCGTCGAGCCATTCGAGCCACTGTCCCGGCGGGAGTTTTTCAATTCCCTCGACCATCGTCCAGGGGCAAGGGATGTAATTGAGCGACAGGTAGCAATCGAGCCCGGCGAGGCTCAAGCGGCGCTCGAACTCGGGATGCACAAAAATGGTTTTGAGCTCGGAGCCGAAAAAAAGATCTTCACCGTGCCGAGCAATATAAAGGGGCTTGATGCCCATCCGATCGCGCGCCAGAATCAGCCGGCGCGACGATTTGGTCCACAACGCGATGGCGAACATTCCCCGCAGACGCGCGAAGCATTGCGTGTCCCACTCGATGAAAGCATGCAGAACGGTTTCGGTATCGGAATGCGAGTGGAAGCGGTGCCCCAGCTTTTCGAGTTCTCCGCGCAGTTCGAGGTGGTTGTAAATTTCGCCGTTGAAGACGATCGCGGAATCGCCATCGTCGCTGATGATGGGCTGGTTCCCGCCCTCAAGGTCGATGATTTTCAGGCGCGTCGCGCCCATCGAGAGAACGCTGGAGCGGTACACTCCGCTCTGGTCGGGTCCGCGATGAGCCAGCGTGGCTGTGGCCTTTTCGATGCGCTCTGGTTCAGGCGCCCAATTTTTATGTGTGAAGCCGGCAATCCCGCACAAATTTGAAACACCTTTCGCCCGCCGACGAAAAGCAGCCGGCGCTTTCGCTGCTGCATTCCGTGCGGCTCATTCTGCTAAACCGCGCTCCGCGAGCATACAACGCCTAACCCAGCGCAACCAGCGCAACTCCCGCGCACACCAGAACGACGCCCGCCCAGCGCGCCGCACTCACGTCTTCCCGCAAAATGTATTTCGCGCCCAGCGTTCCAACGACGTAGCTCAAAGCCGAAGCCGGAATGACAAAACTGATCGGCTCCCAGGAAAGGAGCACCAGCAGCGCATAAAACGATAGCGCCATCAAGGGCACGCCCGCCCAAAACCAGGTGTTGCAAAGCGCCTTACCCAGAAATCGCAGCAATTCCCTGGGCCGCAACCGCTCCGGCTCGCCCGTAGCCTTCATACCGTAGGTGATGGCAATCTCCCCGCCGGTACTGCCAAAAATTAAAAAGGAGAGAAAAAGAACGACGTGCATCAGGCCAGAGCCTCCCGGCTGACATCGGTCGTTCGCGGCTTGGTCTGCCCAACCAGCAGCACTCCAACGCAAATCAGCACCACGCCAACCCAGCGCCGCGCGGACACCGCCTCATGCAAAAAAATGACCGCCAGCAAAGTGAGCAATGCATAGCCAAACGCACCAGCGGGCATGACGTAGCTATAATCCGCCCAACTCAAAACCGTCATATAGCTGAGCATGAATCCGCCAAGGAAAAAAATGCCGATCCACAAAGTCCCGCTGGTAACCGTCATGCGAAAAGCGTGAGCAATCCCGGGCGCGGTCAGCTCCACCGCGCCAATCTGCAGCATGGCGCGCTTCAACATCAAGTCACCGGCGTTGGCGCAAATCACCATCGCCGACACCATGACCAGCGTCTTTAGCCGCAGGCTGCCTTCACTTGCCATGTTGTTAAAGGTTTAGTCGTTTCCGGAAGCCGAAGGTGACTCCGGCACGGAAATCATGGGCTTTTGCAGGTCGCCGCCCTGCCGCACCCACTTCAAGCGTTCCGCGCGCAGCTTCAGGAAGCTGGTTGCCTCATGATAGAGCCGCTTGCGTTCATGCGAATCCCACAAGGCCTCGCGCACGATGCGCCAGGCAACGCGGGGGCGGAAGTAGTACTCATCGTAGAAACGGTTCACGCCGTCCATCATCTCGGCCTTCTTGAGATGCGGGTATTCGATGTGCGGCAACTGGTGTCCGCCGGAATCGGCCAGCGCTTCCACCTTCAGGAAGCCGGCTTTGGACATGGTGTCATGCAATTCCGTGCCAGGCATGGCGTGCGCCAGCGAGACCTGAATCGTCTCGCAATCCAGTTCCTTGGCAAAATCAATGGTCTTGTTGATGGTCTCTCGAGTCTCGCCCGGCAAACCGATAATGAAATCGCCGTGGACCTTGATTCCCACCTTTTTGCAGTTCTTCATGAACTCGCGCGCCATCTCGACGGTCGCGCCCTTCTTGATGTTTTTCAGAATCTGCGGATCGCCGGATTCAAATCCCACGATGAAGAGCCGCGCCCCGCCATCCGCCATGGCCTTCAACTCTTCGTACTTGCTGTGGCAGCGCGCCGTGCAGGACCACCGGAACTTCAGCGGTTTGAACTTTTCGCTCAGCTCGATAGCCCGGTCTTTGCGGATATTAAACGTGTCGTCGTCGAAGAAAACTTCCTTCATCTGCGGAAAATATTCGAGCGCCTGCTTCACTTCGCGGACGACATTGTCCACGGACCGCGTGCGCCACGCATGGCCGGAGACGGTCTGCGGCCACATGCAGAATGTACAAAGGGCCGGGCAGCCGCGCGTTGAATAGAAGGAAACGAAGGGATGCAGCAGGAACGGAACGTTGTACTTTTCAATCGTCAAGTCGCGCTTGTAGATGTCGGTCGCGAACGGCAGCGCGTCCAGTTCCTCTGTATGCAGCTGCGGCCGAGGCGCGTTGTGGACGATCTTGCCTTCCTTGCGGAAGCTGACGCCCATGATCTGTTCGATGGGTTTGCCATGCGCGTACTCCGCCACGGAGTGGTCAAACTCGCCGCGCGTCACGAAATCGATGTCCTCGCTGGCCATCAAGGTCTCGTCCGGCTTGATGTGCCCATGCGGCCCGACGAAGGCAATTTTCAATCCCGGATTGCTTTCCTTGATTTTGCGGATCAGCTTGACGTCGCTTTGGAATCCAACGGTGGATGTGTACAACACCAAAAATTCGTAGTCCTTACAGATTTCAATCGTTTGCTGCCAGTTCACCTTGTGCGGCGAAGCATCCAGCAAGCGGCTACCGGGAATCAGCCCGGCGGGATATGTCAGCCAAACGGGGTACCAGTAGGACTCAATCTCACGCGTCGCGGGCCACCGCGAGCTTGCTCCGCCATCGAAATTCTCAAAGCTTGGCGGGTTCAACAGCAAAGTCTTCATCACATCCGGCATTCTTCACCCTCAGCCTTCTCAATCAAAGTCAAAATCTGTTCGCGTTCCGACCGGTCTGCGGCCCCTGGGGCTACACCTGCGGCATGCTGGAGATGCCCCCAACTTAGATACCAGTTTACCTGACTTGGGTATATGTCCTCAAACCTTTCTGCGAAAGAGGCCTATTCTGCATCGAAAGGCTCAATACAGCATTAAACGGGACGTCCTGTGACCTTGTTCATGCACCAGGCGCTGGGGGAAGTTCTGCGCACGCACGCAGTTCCCATTTGCCGCAAATTCGGCAGCCCGCCGGCAAAACCTGCCGTTCCCAGAATCGAACGAGTTCCTTGGATTGATTCGTTTTAATAGCGTGAATTGTCCTTTGTATATTTACCGATATATAATAGACTCTACGCGTTGATTACTTAAGATTTAGACTTGTTTTTCGGATGTGAGGTCGTCATGCACGCAATTTCAGCGCAGCCCATTCCTCATCCGGTTATTCTTGTGGTCGAGGACGCGGAAGCCCTTCGCCACACGTTTCAGGCGATCCTGGAAGACGCGGACTTCGTTGTTCTTCCAGCCTCAAACGCCGGCGAGGCGCTGGAGCTGGCCGACTCCTGCGCCAGCCCGATTAATCTGTTAATTACCAAGCTGAACCCGGAGGGCATGCCCGGACCGGACTTGGCTGTTTGGCTGCGGAAACGTTCGCCGGAAATGAGTGTGCTCTACAGCTCGGCGAATCCCCTGGCGGCGCTCGAAGTTCCCGATCCCGCGGAAGTGATCTCTTCGATGTTGCCCAGGCCGTTCAGCAAGGCAACACTGCTGAGCCGCATCCATACGCTGCTTAAGGCGCAGGCGCAACATCCGGCCTCCGTAGCGCGATAGCCGCCGCCCGTTTAGCGCGCCGTCCGCGCCGCGCCTGTTGAAGCAAGCACTTCCGAGGTCGCCGCGGAAAGCTCTTGCCATATTCTGGGGATCCATTCGAGATGCTCCGGTTTCATCAAAACCGACCGTAGGCAGGTCACAGTCTCCTTGTCGCGCCGCATCTCTCCAAGATTCGCGGCCCAAAAATCCACAGGCAGTTCCGCCATGGCGAGATGCAGATTGCGTTTTGCGGCGGCATCGAAAATGCCTCGGGAAAGAGCTGAGGCATCGCTCACGCAGTTCGCTCGCGGGACATAGACGAGGATGTCCAGCTGCGGCGCAAACGCCATCACGAACCGGCCGTCGCTTTTGATCGTTTCGAAAAGCGCCAGGGCTGCCTCTCTGCCCCGCTCCAATCCGCGCGCGAGCTCTCCGCCGCGTACGAGCGGTAAAAGCTTTTGCGTCGTCCACAACGCAGCCGCCGAGGCGCCCGGCCTCGAACACTCCATGCTGATCTCTCCCAGGTGCAGCTCGGCGGAGCTGAAATACGTAAACGGCGAATCGTGCTTGTAAAAGCGCCCCGCCGTTCGGTCGCGAAACAATACACAGCCGCACCCATAGGGCTGCAAACCATGCTTATGCGGATCGATGACGATGGAGTCCGCCTCTCCGATCCGCGCAAACGCCTCCGCGGCTTCTTCTCCGAGATTCTCCGCAAGCGCAAAATACCCGCCATAGGCCGCATCGGCGTGAACTCGGAATCCATACTTCTCTCGCAGCGCAAGAATCTCCGGCAGTGGATCGACGGAGCCTGTCGCCGTTGTCCCCATCGTGGAAACTACCGTGCCCACGTCTCCCCGCGCCGCCAGCATGGAAAGCGCGTTCATGTCCATTCGCCCGCGCGAATCGCAAGGCACGCTCTCAAATTCAATCTGCAGCACCGCACTGATTCGCTGGTGCGTGTAATGCGCCTGCGAACTGGCCAGGATCTTCTTGCCGGGAGAAACCAGCGAGGCCACCCAGAGCGCTTCCAGATTGGCCATCGTGCCGCCGCCGCACAAATGGCCCAGACACTCCTTCCACCCGTACATCGAGCCGATCTCCGCAACTGCTTCCAGTTCCATCGCCGTGGTGGCGCGTCCCCCATCGAGCGCGTGATTGTTCGGATTGATCCACATCGCCAGCGCGTAAGCCAGCCGCGCCACAGGATGTGGAGGCTTCAACATCTGCCCCGCATAAAGTGGATGAAAGTAAGGATAGTTGTCGTGCAGCCGCTCAGCAGTTACGGCCAGTGCCTCAGCAATCCCATCAGCGCCCGGAACCCGCGAAGCAAACGCAGGCAATCCAGCAAAGCCCGCGTCCAGCTTCTTCACCGCCTCCAGAAACGCATCCAAACTTTTCTGTTCAAGTTGCAAAAGTCACCAGTCGTAGGCCGCTTGGGGCGCTCCTACTACTCACTATTCTCTACCCACTATTCACTTCTTCTCACTGCCAAATCTTATCCAACTGCCCCGCCGTCTTCAGCAAATCCAGTTGCGCCTGCTGTCGCTGGAAATTCGCATCCAGGTACGCCATCCACTTTTCATTTTCCTCGAGCCGCGCCCTCTCCACTTCGCGCAGGTTCACTTTCCCCTCCGCAAACTGCGTTTGCAGTATTCCGATATTTTGCTGCGCCAATTGCAGTTCCAGCCGAGCAACTTCCTTCGCCGCATCGCGTTCCCGCAAGCGGCGCGTCCTCTGCCGCACTTCCGCGCTGACCTGCGTTTTCTTGCTCGAAAGATTCGCCTGCGCTGTCTCCAGGTTGATCTGCGCCAGACTGATGGACTCTCTCGTTTTCGCGCTGAAAATCGGCACCTGGACCTGCACGCCCGCGTTGAAATTGTTCCTCTGGAACTTCTTGTAAAACTCGCTGAAATTGTTCCAGCCGGCCAGCAGGCTGTAAGTGCTGACAGCTTGTAGCGTCGGCAAATAGCCTTTCTTTTCGCCTTTCAGCCGGAACTCTTTCGCGCGCACGTCCGACTCTGCCATCAGCAGCCCTGCATTGTTTATCATCGCCATGGCCACCAGGTTCGCGCCTTCCTGCTCCGCTTCCCCCGGCAAATCTTCCGGTGTGACTTCGATAGCCTGCTCATCCCCCAGTGCCAGCTGCCCGCGCAGGAAAACTTCCAGTTCGTCTTCGCGCCCTTCCAATTGCAAAACTCTCTGCGTCACCTGCGCCTTCGTGAGCTGCGCTTTGGTCACTTCCACCGGCAGCTCGTAACCTTCCCCCTGCCGCTCCTGCGTCACCTGCAAAATCTTCTCAGCGCTTTCGATCTCCGCGCGCAACAACTCCAGCGAATGGCGGACTTTCCCCAGCTCCAGATACGCCATCGCCGTGCGCAAAATCACGCCGTTCTTCACGTCCTCCAGCAATATCTTCTGCGACCGTGCCTGCTCTTCCAGTTCTTTCCCCTGCCCGCGCAGCGGCTGGTTGTAAATTTGCTCCGTATACGTCACGTTGAAAATCGAAGGCGCCCGCCCGCCCGGCGTCTCCGGAATTCCGTAAGTGTACCCGGCTCCTGACCCAGCGTAGACGTTCGGCAAAAAATCCGACTTGCTCAACTGCGACGCATGATCCGCCACGCTGGCCTGGAGTTTCGCCACCTGAATGTCCTTGCTGTTCCGCAAAGCCATCTCAATCGCGCCTTTTAACGTCAGCGCCACCGGCCCGCCCTGCGCTTCTCCGCCGGCTGGGAGTGCGGTTTGTGCTGGGGCCTGCATTTGAAATGTGTTGGAAATCCTCCCTGCAGGCGCAGTCTGTGCATGCGATGCCGCGCTAAAAATCAACAGCAACTCGACACACAAAACTGTCTTCGCAAGCTTTCGCATTCTCGCGCTCCTCACTCGTACCTCAGCGACTCAATCGGCTGCAATTTCGCCGCCTGATTCGCGGGCAAATACCCAAAAAACAATCCCGTCGAGCACGACACCACAAAAGCCAGCACTACGCTCAACGGCGACACCGGCACGCGCAAATTTCCCGGCAGAAAAAATTGCGCCACCGCCGGTATCAGTAACCCCAGCAAAATCCCCGTCACCGCCCCGCCCCCGCTGATTAAAAACGCTTCGGTCAAAAACTGATACATGATCTCCTTGCGCGCGGCTCCAATCGCCTTGCGAATCCCGATCTCCCGCGTCCGCTCCGTCACGGTCACCAGCATGATGTTCATAATCCCGATCCCGCTGATAAGCAGCGCGATTGCCGCAATCACGATGAGCACAATCGTCAACGCCAGCGAAATATCCTTCGCCGCCTTCAAAATCGCCGTCAGGGTCTGTATGTTGTACTCCGCGTTTTCCGGATGCCGGCTGTGCAGCATCGCCATCAACCGCCGCTCCACTACGGGTACGTCTTCCGCCGTGGCGGCCTGCACATCCAGCACCTTCAACGTGCTCACTCCCGTGTAGTACTTGATCAGCCCAAACGGAATCAGCACGGTCTCCGCCTGAACGTCGGAAAGCCCGAACGTTTCCACACGCTCACGGAAAACGCCGATGATCGTGAAGATGAGCTCTCCAACGTGCAAATCGCGGCCCACTGGACTGTCCTGTCCGTAGAGGCGTCTCGCCAATTGTGGCGTGATCAGGCACATCTTGCTCCGTGTTTCCATGTCCATGGAATCAAAATAGCGCCCGCGCAAAACGATCAGGCTGCGAATCTCGCGGTAACCCTCCGTCACCCCAATCAAAGTGACTGGCCTCACCACTCCCTGAGCCACCACCGACATTTGCAGATCGCTGATACCGCCCACTTTCGAAACTCCGGGGACCGTGTCCATCACTGCCTGCATATCGTCCAGCGTCAATTCGTAACTCAGCGGCTGCGCCTTCTCCGACGACCGAATCAATTCCGCCCACACGAGGTTCGACCCCACCGCCTCAATCTGCGAAATCACAAATTTCTTGCTGGTCAATGCGACGGTGACAACCAGGACGATGGACGCGCTGCCGATAATCACGCCCAGCGACGTCAGCATCGCGCGAAGCTTATTCGCGCGCAGCGCGTCGATGGACACCGACAACGTTTCCCGTAAATCCATCATGAAGGTTTGCCCGTCAACGAATTACGAATCCGCCCAAACAGAAAAACCGCACCCGGCGTGGTTCCCTGCCAACTCTCAATTTTTCTCGAGCCGCTTCAGCGCTTCCCGCGCGTTCTTGTCTTTGCCATCCAGCTGCAGCACCGCCCGGTATTCCTTTTCCGCAGCCGGTTTATCACTCTTGTTTTCATCCAACCGGCCCAGCCATTCGTGCGCCGTCGCGTAACGGGGATAAGAATTCCGTTTCGGCGCCTTCGCCAGATATTCCCGCAACAACCGCTCCGCCTCTTCCAGCTTCTCGTTCTTCAGGATCAATCCCACGGCGCGGCAAAACTTCCCACGTGGGTCCGCGGGAGCCACTTTGGCTCCCAACTCGGCAACCTCAAGCAATCGTTCCGCTTGATTCCGTTTCACCGCAAAGTCGCCCACGTCATAAATCAGGTCCGGGTTCTTCGGATGACTTTCCAGCGCCAACTGGAACTCCGCATCCGCGGCCGCGAAATCCTTCTTCTGCCGCCGGCAGTTTCCCAGCGCGTAGTGCCACTCCGAAGCGTCCATGGTCTTCAATTTTTCGATATCCGGCTTGGCTTTCTCTTCTCCCCCGCCCACCATTCCCGGAGCCGCGCAATCAAACTCAATCAACGCCTGCCGCGCCGCAAAATTCCTCTCATCCAGCTCCACGGCAATCTCGAACTCCCGGTGCGTCTTGCGCGCCAATCCCATCGCGGAAAACATCGAGGTATGGTCCGCCTTCTCGCCATAAGCCCGGCCGAGCCACTCGTGATAGACCGAACTCTTGGGATCGATGGCCACCGCGCGTTCCGCGCTCGTGATGGCCGCGTCGCGTTCCTGCAGCTCCAGATACGATTTCGTGAGCAGCAGCTGTACCTCGCCGTTCTGCGGCTCCTTGGACGCCGCACCCTGCAACTCCAGCACAGCCTTCGCGTAATCGCTGCTCTCGTAAGCCAGCCGCCCGGCTTGTATCCCTTCGCTATCCTTGACGCTCGCGATGACACCAGTGGCGCCCGCGAGCAACAACGCTAGCGCCATCCAAACTTTCGTCTTTCCGTGATTCCCCCATCTACGCCGCATTCGTGTTCACAACCTGGACAGCCATGCCGTCTCGCAAATCCGTGTCTCCCGGCAGCGCCACCATTTCTCCTTCCTGCAATCCGCTCACGACCTCATAACTGGTCGCGTCCGCGATTCCTACTTTAATCTCCCGTTTCTCCAGCCTCGATTTGCCGACTCCCAGTTCGTTCCGCTTCACCACAAACACATACCGCCGCCCGCCGTCCGACGCCACCGCTCCTCGCGGCACGGCCAGCACATTATTCCGCTCGCGCGAATTGATGCGCACGTTCACGTTGATATTCGGCAGCAATTCCAATTTGTCGTTATTCACACCACACAACAGTTCGCCAACGCTGCGCGTCCCATGCGGCACCACCTGCTTCGGAATAATCTCCGTTTTTCCCACCCAGCTCCGGTTCGGCAGCGCATCCCAGGTAATGATCACCGGCTCGTCCGTCTCCAGCGCCCCAAGCTCCGGCTCGTCAATGAACGCTCGCACGCGCACTTTGTGCAAATCCGCCATCTCCGCCAGCAAATCACCCAGCTTCACGTAGTCCCCCGCTCGCACCGGCAGCGAATACAAAGTCCCGTCCGCAGGCGCGCTAATTCGACCGTTGTTCACCTTGTCTTCCAGCGCCGCCATCTCGCTCAACGTCTGCTGCACCTGCAACTCCCCGCGCTCCGCATCCAGCCGCGCTTGCCGGTCAAACTCCTGCTTTACGGCGAGCAGCCGCGTAACCTCCGCGTTCGCATTCACCAGAGCCTGCTCGTTCGCGGCGATATCCTCTTTCGTGGCCGCCTGTCCCGCGGCCAGCCGCGTCAGCGCATCATGATTTTTCTGCAAACGGTCGCGTGCCGCCTCCGCTTTCGCAAAATCCCCGGCCACTTTCGCGGCTTCATCGGCCTTCCCGCCCGCTTTGGCCGCGCGCAAATCATTCTGCACCTGCAAAAGTTTCGACCGCGATTCATCCAGTTGCGCCGCCACTTCCTTCACGTTCAACTCCAGCAGCAACTGCCCTTTCTTCACCGTCTGCCCTTCTGTCACATAAATCTTCTTCACAAACGTATCCAGCGCCGCCCTCACCACATAGGGCGAAATCGGCTCCACTTTCCCGTTGCTGCTGATCGAAGACACCAGATTCTCCCGAGTCGGCGTCACCGCCGATATTTTCACCGCAGGCTTCCTCCCGCTGACCCACACCAGCCCGATCGCCAACACCACGGCCAGCAGTAGAAAAATCACAATCCGGTTTCGCAGCCTGCGATCCATATTCTCCTAATCTGAACGCTCTCTAACCCATCCATCCAAAATGCTCTCTAACCCAACGCACAGTGAGACACACAAGCCCCAGCGTCCCATTTCTATATTCGTACTTGTCCGTGGCTTGCCGCCCCGCGTAGCGGGCGCCGAAGTGTCTCATTCTAGCAAGAGCCGCGCGGCTTTCTGCAAAAACGTCGCGCGAAATACGCAATCTTCAACAATCCCCAGGCTTTGCCGCCACCGCCATCAACCCAATCCCAGCCTAACCTATAATGTCTCCAATAAGAGGATGCGCCCCGCCCCCCGGAGGATGCGCCGCCCTCCCTCATTTCGCCCTTAAATTCCACCTGGTGAATATCTTGCAACCGCCGCTAAATTCGTCCCAGCCCGTAGGGGCGCAATACATTGCGCCCCATCTCGGCAAGGTCCATCCCGCGAGACCACGCTCTTTTCGTCTTTTTTGAACTCTTAAACTCTTGAACTCTTATCCCCCCACCGCCCAACCCCAAAATCCCCCTTGTAATTTCCACCCCACCCCATGCGTAGTAGACTATGAAGCCTCACCACCCGTAGTCTGTCTATCACCAGCGAGGGGTCCCAGATGATTGAAGCTCGTTCCCTGTCCAAGCGCTTCCAGGACAAAAAGCGCGGCGAAATCCGCGCCGTAGACAACGTCACCTTCACTTGCCAACCGGGAAAGATTTATGGCCTGTTAGGCGCCAACGGCGCCGGCAAAACCACCACCCTCCGCCTGCTGGCCACAATCCTCGAACCCACCGACGGCACCGCCACCATCTGCGGCTACGACGTCATCGAAAACCCCGAAAAAGTCCGCGCCAACGTCGGCTTCCTCTCCACCGCCACGGCCCTCTACCCACGCCTTTCGGCTCAGGAATTGGTCGAATACTTTGGCCGCCTCAACGGCCTCGACGAACCCACCCTCAAAAAGCGTTTGGACACCATCTTCGAACGTCTCGACATGAACGAATTCCGCGACCGTCGCTGCGACAAGCTCTCCACCGGGATGAAACAAAAGACTTCCATCGCCCGCACTCTCATTCACGACCCCGCCGTCATGATCTTCGACGAGCCCACCAACGGCCTCGATATCATGACCGCCCGCACCATCACCGCCTTCATCCGCGAATGCCGCAACAACGGCAAAACCGTCATCTTCTCCACCCACATCATGTCCGAAGTCGAAAAACTCTGCGACACCATCGGCATCATCCAATCCGGAAAACTTCTGTCCGAAGGCACTCTCGAACAGCTTCGCGACCAGCATCACGAACAAGACCTCGAGGAAATTTTCGTCAAAGTCGTCGCTCCTCACTACGTTTCCCAGGAGGCCCGCTAACATGTCGCTTCGCAACATCGGCATCGTCTACCGCAAAGAGCTCACCGAAGCCCTCCGTGACCGCCGCACAATCATCACCATGGTCATCGTGCCCTTGTTGATTTTCCCGCTGTTCAGCGTCGGCTTTGGCGCCGCCATTGCCGCCTTAATCGGAAAAGCGAAAGAAGAAACGCCCAAAGTCATGATCATCGGCGGAGAAGACTCCCCTGCGGTTGTCGCCGGCCTCAAGCAAGTTCCCAAGATCCAGATCGTTCCGCTCGAACAGAATTGGCAGGATCAAGTCATCAATAAGCAGGTTCCCGTCGTCGTCGAAATTCCGAAAGACTTCGAACGCAATCTCGCCGACCAAAAAGAACAGACCGTTCTCATTCACGACTACGAAGGCGACCTGAAATCCGAAACCGCCAAGGACAAAATCGAAAAGTATTTCAACGACTATCGCGACTCCATCGTCAAGGATCGTCTCACCGCCAGAAACCTTCCCATCAGTGTCCTGAAGCCTTTCGCCATCAAGCCCCACAACGTCGCCCCACCCGAAAAATCCGGCGGCGCCCTTTTCTTCGGCGGCTTCATCGCCTATATCGTCGTTTTTCTCTGCCTCAACGGCGGCATGCACCCGGCCATGGATCTCACCGCCGGCGAAAAAGAGCGCGGCACCATGGAAACCATTCTCTCCAGCCCCGTCTCCCGCGGCCATCTGGTACTTGGCAAATTCCTTTTGGTGTTCACCACGGCCCTCGTCACCGCCGCTCTTTCGGTGATCTCCATGGCGATATCATTCGGTATCGTCAACCTCCTGCACACCAAGCCTATTCAGGCGGGCGAAGCCGACGCCTCCCTCCATATTGGGATTGGCGCGGCTCTTTCCGTCTTTATCATGGCGGTCCCTCTCGCCGTTCTGTTCTCTTCCGTCCTAATCACCATCTCCACTTTCGCCAAGACCTACAAAGAAGCCCAAAGCTACATCATGCCGATCCTCTTCCTCGTCCTAATCCCGGCCATCGCCGCCATGCTTCCTGGCGTCGAGCTAACCCCCAAACTCGCCCTGGTTCCCGTCCTCAATGTGAGCTTGCTCTGCAAAGAACTCATCATCGGCACGTACCACTGGAACTACATCGCCATCATCTTCGGTTCCACATGCGTCTACGCCGCCGCAGCCCTCTTCATCGCCATAAAAATGTTCCAGCGCGAATCCGTCCTCTTCCGCTCTTAACTCTTGCCTTTGTGGGGGCATCCTTACGAGGATGACCATCCGCTCCTCGTAGGGGCCGGGTTCGGCCGGCCCATCTCCCCCGACCAACCACCGCTCCCACAACGCCACGGTCTTTTCGTTTTTCAACTCTTGAACCTTAAACTCTCGAATTCTTATTTCTTCAAACTCTCTTGCCCGCTCTCCACGGACTCAACACCACATAACTCGGCACCGCCGTCGCATTCTCCTTGCTGACCGAAATCAACTTTCTCCGTGCCAACCACCCCACTCCCGCCTGCGCCGCGCTTTTCGAGACTCCAATGTTCTCCGCCAACTCCCGATAACTGATCTCCACCGCTCCTTTGCGTTCCTGCTGCTCCGCCGCCAGCCACAAATAAACGAGGAAACTCACCGGCCTCCGGTCGTGCGCGACCAGGTCCCGCATCAGAACGTCGGTAACGTACCTATCCAGTTGCGTCATAGCCATGCTCTAAGCCGTGTGGGGTCGTCCTTTTTACGCTGAGAAACTCGAAGGGCTGAGGATGACCGCTTTCCCCACTATACCTACAGAAACTATAGCAACAACTACCTGATTGCATCCACATTTTCCCGCAAGTATTCTCCGCTCATCGACAAGGAGGTCGAACATGATTCGCGGAGTCAAAATCGCCAGCATCCCAGTTCACAATCAGGATGTGTCCCTTAAGTTCTACACCGAAAAACTCGGCTTCAAAGTCGCCACCGACCAGCCCATGGGCGACGGCCAGCGCTGGATCGAGCTAAAAATCCCCGGCGCCGACACGCTCCTCGCCCTCTTCACCCCCGAAGGCCACGAAAACCGCATCGGCGGCTTCCAACCCATGACCTTCTGGTGCGACGACGTAATGGCCACCGCCCAAACCCTGAAATCCAAAGGCGTGACCTTCGCCGAAGAACCACGAACCGAGCCCTGGGGCACCATGGGCATCTTCAAAGACCCCGACGGAAACCAGTTCGTCCTCTCCAGCCGCTGACGCTGGGCCACAGCGGCTCCCTCATGGAGTGCGGCAGTTCACCCCGGCTCCTTGCGGACCCCGCTGCCGCTTTTCCGCGCTATACAACGGCCGCGGTTTGTCGCAGCGTTGCAGACTTTCGATCGCCCACTTTTTCTGTCTTGTGGGAACGCGCACTTTCCACAAGACTCCCCTTAGCTCCGGGGACATTCCACAAATACATCGCCGCATAAGCCCGCCACGGCCGCCAGCCTCGCGAACGTTCCTCAAGCTCGCGGGCGCTCCCGATATCCAGCGCTCGCAGCAATCCCAAATCCCCGGTCGGCGTTGTCGTGGGATTCGACAATGGCCCCAACGATGTCATCAATGGCCAGCTCCAGTTCCGTTTCTTGGCTTTCATTTGGACCAGCGACCAGGGCATGCAGCCTCTCGGCACCTTGCCTGGAGACGCTATGAGCGAAGCCACGGACATTAACGACGAAAATCAAATTATTGGCGTCTCCTATGCCGACTTTCAATTCGACAACCCGCGCGCCTTCCTCTACGAGGGCGGAAAAATGACCGCGCTCAACGACCTGCCCACCACGTCCTCCAAATCCAACTTCTTCGTATTTTCCACCGGCGGCATCAACGACAGCGGCCAAATAGGCGCCCAGGCCTTTCTCATCACGAATGGAGTCGCAACCGGCGATGCCCATGCCGTCCTGCTCATTCCAACCGCCGATTGCGACGAAGACGATGCCAGCCCCAGCAATCCGGCAAAACTCGTCATCCCGGACGACATCGCCAAACAGATGCAGCTCCGCACCAGCAAAGGCCGTTTAGCTCTGCTGGCAAAACCCTGATTGCCGGCCGGGAGCCAAAGTCGTCAACGCCTTTCTCAGTCTCCCGCGTCTAACCGTGTGAGTTCTTTGCGTTCCCCAGAAGAGGTTGTCGAGGGATGGGTGCAGGGAACGTGAGGTTGCCCGTTGCCTGCACCCATCAATTATTCCCGCGTGAAATAACCCGCGGCGTTTTGGAGTGCGGCAGCTTGATGCCGCTTTTCTTTGCCGCCCCGTCCCCGTATATTCTGCAAATGCCTGCAATCTCAGTAATTCTTAACCCACTTCAGAAGGTGAGTATCCCGTATGAACACAATCGCTCGTTACCTCATCCTCAACGCCATTTCTTGCGCACTTCTCTTGGCAAGCCCCACCTTCATACCCGTTAATTCCGCGCTTCATCCACAATCCCCGAAACAATCTCCGTGCATCGCTCCCGAATACCACCAATTCGATTTCTGGCTCGGCGATTGGGACGCCTTCGACGTCGGCGCCACCGACAAGAACGCGCATCTCGTCGTCGATCGCATCCTCGAAGGCTGTGTCATTCACGAAGACTACCAGGGCGCCGACGGCCACAAAGGCCAAAGCTTCAGCCTCTACGACGCCTCCAAAAAAGTCTGGCACCAAAGCTGGGTCACCAATCGCGGCGAGCTCCTCATCATCGAAGGCCGCTTCGAAGCCGGCGCAATGGTCCTCTCCGGCTCCGATCTCACCCCATCCGGCCAACCCCGCCTCGTCCGTGGCACTTGGAAGCAAGTCGAAGGGGGTGTTCGCGAAACCGCAGTCACGTCTCTCGACGCCGGCAAAACCTGGAACCCGTGGTTCGACATTGTCTTCCGCCCCCACAAACCGTAACCAGGGCAACCTGCCAGTCCTACCCGGCAGAACGACCCAGCCTCAATTTACAGGCCAAATTGTCTCTTGACCATAAACCTCGTTGTGGTATTCTTTTGGGCAGGGAGAATTCCAACAAAAACGGCAGCCTCAGGGCTGCCGTTTTTGTTTTGGTGGCAGAGGCCTACCTGCCCCAGGCCTATTCAGCCCGTGCGCTCCGAATTTCCGCCCGGCCAAAGCAAAAACCCGCGGAAAACGCCGCAAAATCTAGAGAATAGCTAAGTTCTTTAAAATGAACACTTGTGAAAGTATATCAAAACAAAGGACTTTAACCACCTTTAGAATGAACACTTGTGAGAAAACTAGGGGATAGGTCCCGATTATGGTTAACTAAAAGCTCGCCATCTAGGAGGTCGCACCCAGGCGTGTAGCATCTGAGGCACCTTCCCGCAGAACCCCGGAACGGAATCCTCCGCTTTCCCGTATCTTTGAATAAGCCCATGCCCATGACCCTGCGCCGCCGGATCATCCGCATCCTCCTGATCCTTCTCCTCCTGCCCCCCATCCTGGCAGGCATAGCAGGCTGGACGGTCGCCCCCAACTTCCTCCACCCCTTCCGCCGCGAACTGACCCCCGACCTGATCCGCGAAGCCGACGCCTCCTTCGCCCAGTCCCATTCCGTTCGCCACGATTTCGACGTCAAAGCCCCGGACGGCGTAATGCTCCGCGGCTGGATTGTCATACCACCTAACTCGAACGGAAACTGGGTCCTCCTCTTCCACGGCGTCGCCGACAACCGCATGGGCGTAATCGGCCAATCCGAATTCCTACTCCGCGCAGGCTACAGCGTCGTCATGATGGACGCCCGCGCCCACGGCACCAGCGAAGGCCCTATCGCCACCTATGGCTGGCTCGAACGCAACGACACCAAAGCCATTCTCGACGCCCTGGGTCCCCTCCTCCAGCATAGAAGGACCGATATCCAGTTGCAGCCAGGCTATCGGCCGCCCAACGCCGTGGAAAACTTTCCCTACGAGTATCCGCATCCGCCGGTTCCACCGCCATCACACATTTTCGCTCTCGGAGAATCGATGGGCGCGGGCATCGCGCTGCAATCGGCAGCAGCCGACACGCGAATCGAAGCCGTCGTCGCCGAAGCCGCGTTCGCCAATTTGCGCGAAGCCTCCTATGACTACGCAGGCCTGCGCCAGTCGCCGCTTCTTGGCAAAACGCTATTCCGGCCGTTCAGCTGGACGTTGCTCTACCACGATGAGCGTCTCTCCGGCCTTCCAATCGACGAAGTCTCGCCGGAAAAAGCTGTCGCAAGTCGCGCGTTCCCAGTCTTCCTGATCTGCGACGAAAAAGATGAAGCGCTTCCCTGCCGCCACACGCAGCGCATCTACGTCGCCGCGATCGGCCCAAAACAATTCTGGGAAGTTCCCGGGGCCTTCCACACCGCCGCCATCGGCTTCCAACCCGCTGAATTCGAGCGCCGCGTCCTCGCCTTTTACGCTAACGTTGCACAGTCCAAGCCCGTCCAATAACCGAGTAGCACAGGCACTCCTGCCTGTGGGCTTTTAGTAGGAAAGGCATTCTTGCCTGTCGCGTTGGCCACTGAGTTTCGGTGGCAAGGTTTTGGTGGCAGCCTGCCACTTTTCGCATCCTCATGCATCGAACTGTTTGTAACGCATGGGTTTCGCGACAGCGAAGTTTGAATCAGTGATGCAAAAAAGGACCAACCGCAGCGTTTCTCTCACGCGTGCTAAAATTGTTCTTTCATGCCGGCCCCCCCCCTCATCTCGGTCCACGCCCTCTCCAAGCACTACCGCGGTTTCAAGCGGCGGGAAGGCATCCTCGGCGGCATCGCGAATCTGTTTCATCGCGAATACCACACCGTCAAAGCGGTCGAAAACGTCAATTTTGAAATTGGCCGCGGCGAAATGGTTGGTTATATCGGGCCGAACGGCGCCGGCAAATCCACCACCATCAAAATGCTCACCGGCATTCTGGTGCCGACCTCTGGTGAAATTCTCTCCAACGGTTTCGTGCCGTGGCGCCAGCGGGCCGCTTACGTAAAAACCATTGGCGTAGTCTTCGGTCAGCGCACGCAGCTGTGGTGGGATATCGCGACCATCGAGTCGTTCAAGCTGCTCCGCCGGATCTACGACGTCTCGCAGCGCGACTTCGACGAACGCATGGACCTGTTCAATCAAGTCCTGGGCCTCAACGAACTGCTGCACGTTCCCGTCCGCAAACTTTCGCTCGGCCAGCGCATGCGCTGCGATCTCGCCGCCGCCCTGCTGCACAACCCGCCGATTCTCTTTCTCGACGAGCCGACCATCGGCCTCGACGTCGTCGCCAAGGATCACATCCGCCAGTTTCTCCGCGCCATCAACCAGCGCTATAAAACAACGGTCCTGCTCACGACGCACGACCTCGACGACATCGAAGAGCTCTGCCGCCGCATCATGATTATCGACCGCGGCACGGTCCTCTACGACGGCCCGCTCGCGCGTCTTAAAGAACAATTTCTGCGCACCAAGCAGATCAAATTCATTCTTCGCGACGGCGACCAGAGCGCGCGTCTCGCGGCCTTCGAGCAAGCGCTTCCCACGCTCTGTCCGAACGGCGATCACGGCGCCTCGCTCCATCTGGAGCGCCTCGACGAATTGACGTGCCGCCTCCGCTTCGACCGCGCCAGCGTTTCGTCCAGCGACCTGATTCGCCAGATTCTCGTAGCGGTCGATGTCCGCGACTTCGTCATCGAAGACGAACCCATCGAAGAGATCATCAAGCGCATTTATTCCGGCGAAGCAGCGATGACCCCGAGCTTGATTAGCGAAACGAACGAAAACGAGCGAAATTCCGTGCCCCGGTAAGCACCCGCGTCATGGCCACCACGCAAACACTTCCGCTTCCCGTTCACAAGCCTTCGCCGCTCGCCGGCTTGAAGATTTACCGCGAATTCATTCGCATCGGCTTCGTCAATATTCTCGCGTTTCGCTTGCGCTACTACACGGGCATCATCACGTACCTCATCAACGTCACGGTGTACTACTTCATCTGGCGCGCCGTCTTCGCCAACGCTACTGGCTCGATCGCGGGCTTTTCGTTGCCGCAAATTCTCACTTACGTCAGCGTCGGCTGGATTCTGCGTTCCTTCTACTGGAACACCATCGACCAGGAAATGGCCTACGAAGTCATCGACGGCAAAATCGCGATGGATTTCATAAAGCCCGTCTCGGTGCAGTGGATGTGGCTCGCGCGCGCCATGGGCGAATCTGCGTTCCGCCTCATTCTTCTCACCGCCCCGACCGCCATCGTCGTCACTCTGCTCTTCCCGGTTCTGCCGCCCGCCTCGAAATTGAATTTCGCGCTTTTCCTTGTCGCCGCCGTCGGCAGTTTCTTCATCATGGGCGCGCTCAACTTCATTATCGGCACCTGCGCCATTCCGCTCACATCCATCCTCGCTTTGATTCGCGCAAAATTTTGGCTCATCGAGCTCTTAAGCGGCTTGCTCATCCCGCTGAATTTCTTCCCGCGCTCCATTCAGATTCTTTCCTCGTTGCTCCCCTTCGAGCACATCGCCTACACGCCGCTGCAAATCTATCTCGGCCGCCTCACGCTCGCCGAATCGCTGCGCCTCCTCGCGCTCGAATATTTCTGGGTCGTCGCGCTGCTCTTCCTCGGCCATCTCTGGTGGATTCGCGCCACGCGCAAAATCACCATCCACGGCGGCTAGATGAAAGAAGCGCTCATCAATTTCAAGCGGCACGCGGGGCTATTGACCTCCTACTTCGCGCAATACGCGAAAGTGCGCGTCAGCTATCGCGGCGACTTTTTCATCTCCGCGGCCACCTCCATGACGGCCACGATTTTCTCGCTGGGCTTCGTCATGGTGCTTTTCAAACGAATCCCCACGCTCGCGAACTGGCGTATGGAGGAAGTTCTTTTTCTTTATGGCTACTCACTGATCCCCTTCGGGCTTTTCAATGTCTTCTCGCTCAATCTCTACGAGTTCGGCGCAACCTACATCATGGAAGGCAAATTCGACCGCGTTCTCCTTCGCCCGCTCTCTTCCCTCTTCCAGGTGGTCTTCGACGCGTTCCGTATCGAAGCTCTCCAGGAAGTTGTCATCGGCCTGGTTGTGGTCATCTGGGCTGGGCGGCGTCTTCAGTATCACTGGACCGTGCTCGATGTCCTGCTCCTGGCATTCTTCGCCCTCTGCGGCAGCGTCATCTATCTCTCCGTTTTTCTTTTTCTGTCCACGTTTTCCTTCTGGTTC
>DATFZY010000068.1:0-24135 GCA_035313865.1 Candidatus Acidiferrum sp. | reverse complement strand
CTGGTTCGAGGATCGCATCGGCATTCATCCGCCGTTCTGGAATCTGCTGGCCTTCGGCCGTTATCCGCTTTCGATTTATGCCCACTACATCCAGTTTCTTTTAAGCTGGATTATTCCATTCGGCTTTGCCACGTTCTATCCCGCTTCGCGTCTTCTCGGCCGCCCGGAATTCCGCGTCTACGCTCCGCTGATTCCGCTGGTCGCCGTTGCGACTTTTGCGCTGGCGGCTACGTCGTGGCGCATCGGCTTGCGCCGCTACTCCTCCACCGGTTCGTGAAATCATGCCGAACGGTCATCCTCAGAAAGATGACCCTGCCGTTGCGGGCTCTGAAAACCAGCTGAACCCAGAGACACAAAGGACGCAGAGACGGATGTAGCGCCAGCATCCTTGCTGGCAGTTTTTCTTCCGATTTTGCCGAAAAACAAAAGAGCCGACAAGGATGCCGGCTCCACGAAAAAAATCTACTCACTGCCCACTAACTTCCCCTGACTTACTGCGCTTTCATGACCATCAAGATTCTGTCGTCTTCATACATGCCGCCGCGCGAGTGTTTGTCCACTTCGTCGAGGACCGCCCGCATGATGGCTTCCGGCGTAAGCTGCCGAATCGGCGTGATCAGTTCCGCGAGCCGCTGCCGGCTGAATTCCGTTCCCACGGAGTCCATGGCCTCGGTGATACCGTCGGTGCAGGCCACCAGAATGTCGCCCGGCCCGAACGCAACCGTGCCACAGTCAAACTGCACGTCCGGCAGTATCCCCACAATCATTCCGCCGGTGTTCAGCCACTCGACGGTGCCATCGGTGCGGATCACCGCCGGCGGCACATGCCCCGCGTTCACGTAGCGAAAGCTGCGCCCGCCGCTGTCCACCAGCGCAAGGAACATACTCAAGTATTTGGTGATGCGCCCTTGGGCCATCGAAGCGCGCGCTCCCGCCAGAATCTTCTGATTGATTGTCGCAGGCAATTTTTCGAGCGTCTCGATGTGGTCGGCCAGGGCGTGCAGAGTTGCCTGCACGTTGGCCATCACCAGCGCGGAAGCCGCGCCTTTTCCTTCGACGTCCGCCACCACCAGCAGCAGCGCGTCCTTCCCATCTACATTCACCGGCAAAAAATCATAATAATCGCCGCCGACCATCTGCGAAGCGCGGTGCGACACGGCGATCTGGATTCCCGGAAACGCGGGCGGCGCTTCCGGCAGAAACCCGGACTGAATCTCCCGCGCGAGTGCGAGGTCGCGCTCCATTTTTTCTTTTTCCACGCGCTCGCGGTGCAGCTGCGCTTTTTCAAGCGCCAGCGCCACGTGCGCGGAAAGCGCGTCGAGAAACGCTTCGTCCTCGTCGCTGAAGCCTTCCGCCTTATTCAGCAATTGCAGAACGCCGACGATGTCACCCGCTTCACTGCGGATCGGCAGGCACATCAGCTGCCGGGTCTTGAATCCCAGCTTGCGGTCAATGTCCGGCTCGAAGCGCGGATCGTCATACGCGTTTTCGAGGCGCACAGCGGAGCCTTCGCGCGCCACCCAGCCGGCGATGCCGCGCTCCGCGGGCAGCCGGATCACGTGCTGCTCGAGCCCCAGCCCGACCAGCGACCAGATTTCGTTGCGCTCCCGGTCCACCAGAAAAACCGTGCCGCGCTCCGCGCCCGACTGGCGCGTGGCAATTTGCAGAATGATGGAGATCAGCTCGCCGAGATCGAGCGTGGAGTTCAGCTTCTTGGTGGCTTCGATGATGCTCGAAAGCTCTTTCATCGCGCCGCGGCGTTCGGCCAGCGCGAGCACCACCGCGGAAAAGCGCGCCAGCAAATCCATTTGGCTGCGGACGCGGTCTTCGAGCGGCCCCGTGCCGCGCACTTCGAGGACGCGCACGCGGAAATCGTCGCTGCCAAGCGCGCCGGCCCACAAAGTCGGATCCTTGCTGCTGTCCACGGGCAATCCGGGTTTCAATCCTCCGGGCGTGGACTCCGGAAGAGTTCCCCCTTCGGCCCAGACTTCCGCTTCGCCGCGGTCGGCGCGCCAGAGCCGCGCTCCGGCCACACCGGGCTGGCTCATCGCGGCGCGCACCACACGCGCGGCAATTTCGTTGGCCGGGAACCGGCCTTCGAGCATCCGCAAACCGTCGAGCAATTCGGGAAAGAGCTCGTTCACTTTCTGACGAACAGGGGTCTCGCTCATAGGGTACTGCGCGTGGAAATGTCCACTATGCTGGGGGTAAGCCTAGCAGGAGTGCGGAAGGTTGAAAAGAGCAGGTTGGTGGCAAACGAGTAGCGAGGGGCAGCTGGAGGCGCGAGGGCAGCATCGGCCTGACGAGGCGCAAGCGCGGTTTTTATCTGCCTGACAAATCTACCGGTCCATCAAGCGCGGCGGCGCAATTCCCATTCCTGGCTGAGGCGCCGGACCGTTTCGCGCAAGCGAACAGCGAGCGCAGCGATGGTCTCCAGCCGTTGAGGAGCGCCATGCGGCATGCGGCCATCGGTTTTCCGCCGGATTTCGGAGAGCAGAAGCTCCGCGTTGCCCAGAATGCCGGTGAGCGGATTGTTCAGCTCGTGGCGAAGCAGTTCGCCGAAATCCTCGTGGTTCAATTCGAGAAGGGCCTCCATCCGCGGCGGCTCGAGCGATTCCTGCAGAGGCGGCAAGACTCGAACATCCATCTGCGCCTTGCGAAGGCGCCGCTCGACGAGTCCGAGCGCCACGGTGAGCGACTCGTCCGTGCGCACCACGTAGTCGGCCGCGCCCGTGGCCACCAGGCCGGAGAGTTCCGTCTGATGCTCCGCGTCTCCGATGACCACCACCGGCGCATAGCTGGCCAGCGAAGAGACGGCCAGATCGAGGCTCTGCGCTTGCCCGTGCGAACCGCTGGGGTCCGCGGCGACGGCCGCTTCCGCCAGTAAGATCACGGCGGGCGCGGCGCCCTCGACGATGCGTTGCGCGGCGTCCACGGTGCTGACGGAAGCGACGTGCCGCCGCTCGTCGACGATTTCCAGTTCATGGCGCGCCGCAGCTCGGAACGTCGCGTCATCGCTTACCAGCAGAATGGTGTGTTTCCGTGGAGTCATAAGAGTATCCATTTCTCAGTGTGCTTTCCGGGCGGCCGCGGCGCGGCCACCACGAGCCAGCTGACCATCCAGCAGGCCAAAGACTTTTTCGGTGAGTTCCTCGACGCGGAAGGGTTTCGCGACGTGAGGAACGAGGTTGCGTTCCAGAAATTCCTGGGTCTGCTGGGCGATCACGTCGCCGGTCACGAAAAGGAATTTTTCTTTCAAAGGATTTTGGGCGCGCGCCAGCGACTGGAAAAAGTGCTGGCCATCGAGCCCCGGCAGCTTCATGTCGCAAATCACCAGGTCGTAGGGTTCGCGCGCTGCGCGGTCGAGAGCTTCCCGGCCATCGAAGAGCACGTCCACGTGGAGGCCTTCGTCTTCGAGGACATCGGCAATCAGGCGCGCCACGGTGGGCTCGTCTTCGACGACCAGGATTCGTGTGCCGCGGTGCGCGGAGCGGGGCGCAGGGTGCGAGGTCGCATGCGAGGTTTCGTGCGAAGTCGCGTGTGCAGCCGCGTCCGCCGATGCTAGCGTTGATGCGTGCGCGCTTTTTTTTCGGCCGGCCTTCACGCGGAGAACCGCACTTCGTTCTTCGCCGCTGTCCGGAGCGTCCGGAAGGGCCTCAAAGGCGGCCTCCGAAGCGACAGGGAACTCGACAGAAAAGATGGCGCCGCCTTCGGGAGGACTCGAGACTTTGACCTGGCCGCCATGCTCTCGGACGACGCTGAGGACAATGGAAAGTCCAAGCCCGGTGCCGACGCCGGCGGGCTTGGTGGTGAAGAAAGGATCGAAGATGCGCGCGAGAATCGTCCCGGGAACGCCGGGGCCGTCGTCAATCACCTGAAGCAAAACGCTTCGGCCTTCAAACGCGGTGCGCAGGCGGATGGTGCCAGAGGTTCCTTCCTGCACGATAGCCTGGCGGGCGTTGCCGATCAGGTTCATCAGCACCTGCTGCAACTGGCCGGGATCGCCTGCCACAAAAGGAAGAGTGGGATCGAGGTCGAGTTCGACGCGAATTTTTTCCGCCGCGGAACCGAAGCGCTGGAGTTCCATGGCGCGGAGAACGACCTCATTGAGCGCCACCTTTTTGCGCTCGGGGCGTGTTTCGCGGGCGGTCAGCAGGAGCTGGCGCAGGATGGTGCTGGCGCGTTCGGCTTCCTGATAAATCTGGCGCGCCTCTTCTGTACGGCCTGCGAGGTCTTTGCGGACGAGAAGACGTTGCGAGTAGCCCAGAATGCTGGTGAGGGGATTGCTCAGCTCGTGAGCCACGCCGGTGACCATCTGCCCGAGCGCGGCGAGTTTTTCGGTCTGCAGGAGCTTGGCTTGGAAGACGCGCTGCGCAGTCAAGTCGCGATAAATTTCGACGCGTCCGAGGAGACGGCCCATGTGGTCCAGAACCGGGCGCACGGAGCGTTCCAGCACGCGGGGCACGGGACGCGCCAGATGCAGCTCTTCGCGCGTGCCTCCCTCGGTGCCGCGGGCCAGCTCGCGCCAGCGCCGGGCGAACGCTTCTGGTTCCGCGGCGCGATCCGCGAGGCGCGCAATGAGGCCATCCAGGGTGGAGCAGGTGGCGGCTTCCTCAGGGCTGAGCCCGCTGATCTGCGCAAAGCGCGTGTTCATGGCGCGCACGCTCTGGTTCGCGCCGAAAAGCAGGATTCCTTCCTCGACCCATTCGAGAACATTGCGGAGTTCCGCGGCAGAGCGGGTGCGTTGCTCCGAAGCTTCCTGCATGATGGGCGCTCCAAGCACCACAGCAGCCAGGTCGTCGGCGGCGGCGATGGGAGCGCGCAGGACGGCGCGACGCCCATTCACGAGTTCCGCTTCGCAAGATTCCAGGGAGCCGACGGCTTTGTCCCGCTCTCCCGCAAGGGCGCGGCCCAGCCACTCTTCCACGACGGGCTGTTCCCGCGCGGAGAAGAGCGTTGCGAAACTCGCGCCGATGTACCAGCCGGGTTCATGGTGGGGCGCGTGCAGTTCTTGCTCGCGCGGAGCTGGCGTGCGCTCTCCGGTCATTTCGCCGAGCAGAAGCTTTGCGCTGCGATTCAGGCTGGCAATGCGGCCCCGCGCGTCGAGGAGCGCCGTGGCCTCGGGGCTCGATTCCAGAAGCGCCTGGCGGCGGACGGTGCGGCGGTTGCGCTCGGTATGCAGCCTGCGGCGTTGCAAGGCGGAGACCGCGAGCGCGGCGCGCATCTCGATGCGCTCGAGTGTGGCGAGAGAGGAGGATTTCTGGGGAATGCCGGCGACGAGAACGCCGAGCGGCTCTCCGGAGGAGAGCAGCGGGATGGCCACGAGCCGCGCCAATCCCTCCCTGGACCAAGAGGGCGGAGGCTCTATTCCCACTACGTGTCCGGCGGCGAGCGCTTGCTTCCAGAGTGCTGAGAGCGGTTCGCGTTCGATCGAGCGTGTCCACTCCGTGTCGCCGCTTTCCCAGACGAATTCCATTTCTGCCGGGACGGTGGCGCTTGCCTCGCTGGCGGGCAAGTAACCGATCACCGCAAAGGAAGCTCCCGGACCGGAGGCATCCGCGGAGACTTCGGTGCAAGTTGCGGCGATTTGCGAAAGGATGGTGTCGCTCGAGGCATTGCCGCCGAGAGCGGCGAGAATCTGTTTGTTGACGCGGAAGTCGGTCAGGCGCTCGCGAGCCTGGCGTTTTTCCTGCTCCAGCTCAAGGCACAGGGCGAGTTCGGCGGCCACGGAGCAGGCCAGCTCGCGGGGCAGGCTGGCCTGTTTTTTGGAGGAGGCGTTGAGGAGCACGCCGTGAAGGTGGCCCGTTCCCTGAATCGGGGTCCACAGAGCGTGGCGCATTCCGACGAGCGGGCCGATGATGGGGCTGTCCATCGAGGCGTCGAGTTCCTGCTCGACCGGTTTGCCGGCGGCGAGGAGCTCCTGCGGCATAGGAGGTTCGAGCGAAAGCTTTTCCCAATCGGAAGGCGTGGCTTCTCCGTGGGCTTCCCAGAGCAAACCGCGAAGAGAGGCGGGTGCGTGAGCGTCTGAAATGACCGGGAATTCCGGTTCGAGCCAGACGCCGATGCGGTCGGAGCGGCCGTCTTTGGCGAGGGCGTGCAGCGCCTCGCGAAGGAGCGCTTCGCGCGAAGCGCCGGAGAGTCCAGCGCGCGCCGCCCCTTGCCAGAGACCTTCCTCGTTTTGATTTTTTCGCCAGGCCCACATCTCAAAGTTTCGGATCAGATCCTCTTCCGAAAGCAGCGGCAGGCTGCCCGGAAAGGCTTGTTCCCTCCGGAGGGAGACCTATGCACTGGCAGGACCAACCTCGCGGTCGCGTAACTCTTTTGAAATCAATTTATTACAGGGGAAGAGGGAGAGGCTCCAGGAGAGCGGCAGTCCCATGCCGGGAGGGGCGCGGCGCTCCTTCCCAGAGTGGACCGGAAGCGCTGCCCTGCCGGAGGCGGAACCTCGGCGGCAAGCGAACGGCGAGGACCGAAAGGTTCGGCGGCCGAGCGAAAGATGCCCAGCGAAAATGCTGTTGAGGAAAGATATTCTGCGTCAGAAAAGCGTAAGTACGCGCGGGGCAAAGCTATGGCTCGACGTGCTCCATCTGGTATTGCTTGAGCTTGCGGTAGAGTGTCGTTTTTCCAATGCCGAGCATGCGTGCGGCGGCGAGTTTGTCGCCCCCGGTTTCCCGCAGCGTGCGCAGGATGGCGCGGCGCTCGAGTTCTTCCATGGGAAGGAGTTCGTCCTTGTCGGGAACTCGTTCGCTGCTGGGATAGTGGAGATTCGAGGGCAGATCACCGACGTGAACGATGGGGCCGGAGCCCATGGCCACGGCGCGTTCGATGGCGTTTTCGAGTTCGCGGACATTGCCGGGCCAGTCGTAGGCGATGAGGCGGCGCATGGCGTCATCCGAAATGGTTCGCGGAGGGCCGTGCTGGTCGGAAAATTTCTCGAGGAACGCAGTGACCAGGAGTTGTATGTCGCTTTTTCGTTCGCGCAGCGGCGGAAGTTTTAGCTGCACGACGTTAAGGCGGAAATAGAGGTCCTGGCGGAAAGCGCCCGTGCGGATGGCGGAATCGAGGTCGCGGTTGGTGGCGGCGATGATGCGCACGTTGATGTGGCGGCGCTCGGTCGAGCCGACGGGTTTTACTTCGCGTTCCTGTAGGGCGCGCAGGAGCTTGGCTTGCAGGTCCACGGGCATGTCGCCGATTTCGTCGAGGAAAAGCGTGCCGCCCTGGGCCGCTTCGAGGAGGCCCTGCTTGGATTGCATGGCGCCGGTGAAGGCGCCCTTCACGTAGCCGAAGAGTTCCGACTCGATGAGCGTGGGCACCAGAGAAGAACAATCCACGGGGGCGAAGGGGCGATCCTTGCGCGGGCCGGAGTAGTGGACGCTTTTGGCGACGAGTTCCTTGCCGGTACCGCTCTCGCCTAGAATCAAAACTGGATATTCGTGCTGGCTGACTTTTTCAATCGTTTTGTAGACGCGCTGCATCTTTGCGGAGACGCCGATCATGCCGCCGAAGCCGGGCTTGGAGCGCAACTGCTCGCGCAGGAGGCGGTTCTCGCGGTCGAGGTCCATGTCGCGGGCCACGCGCTCGAGGCGCGCGCGCAAGTCCTCGATGTGAAAGGGTTTCGTGACGTAGTCCACGGCGCCCATGCGCGTGGCGGCCACTGCCGAATCGATGGTTCCGTATTGCGTGAGCACCACGACGGCGATCTGCGGGTACATTTCGTGAACCTGTTTGAGCAGGTCGAGGCCGCTGGACGGCGGAAGAATCAAGTCGGTGACCACGATATCAATGGCATGGGTTTCGAGACGGCGGAGGGCTTCGTCGACGGTGCCTGCGACGATGGCCTTCATGCCGCAGGACTCGGCGACATCCGCGCAGAGTTTGCGGGTGCTTTCTTCATCTTCGACAACAAGGACGGTGATGGGAATTGCGGCGCGCTGGACGCCAGCTTCTTCGCTCATGAGCCTTCACCTCGCTGGGGAGTTCTGGAAGTTTGATTTGCACACGCAGTACCAAATAGGGAATAAGTTTATTAATTCTAAAATCAGCAAGTTACAGATAGTATCACTGAAAAGTAATTTTAGATTCGGGAATTTCCAGTGGAGTAAACTCGGCTGCGGTGGCCCGAAGACTGCAAGTAGGTTATTGGATTTCAACGGTTTGCAAAAATGGAACCGGACCGACTTCCATTTTGGGAATGGCGTAGAGCTCCGTTGGCGGGGCTCCCTTGCCCGGAATTTCTCTCCTCTGGCGAACTCCTTTTGCGCGGATTGGCTTTTCTTCGGTTATTCCTGAGACCCTCAGGAGGTTTTCTGGTTGCGTCAGCTACTGGCGTGAACGGCGGCCTGAAAAAGTTACGGGCTCTCCCGGCAATTTGCCGGGAGAGCCCGCGTTGGATGTTGTTGAGCGACCCGCCGATAACAGAGGGTCACATGAGCTGGGGCAGCGCCCGGTTAGGGCTTCGCCGCCGGCTTCTTGGCCGGTGCTTTGGCGGCGGGTTTCTTCGCTTCGCCCGCGCCTTCCCCGACCTTGCGGCTCATCAGGGTCAAAGCATCCTTGGCGTTGAAGGGGAAGCGCCGCTCGGACTGTTCGCCCGTGGTGCTGAGCGTGACGTCCACGCGGCGGTTGTTGGCGAGGCGCACGGTCAGTAGGTTGGCCATGAACGTCTTCTTCTCCGCAGGAGTCAGGTCCGGATCGTCCTCGAGAAGTTTCTTGACCTCTTCGTCGGTCATGTTCTGTTCCTCGCCGTAGGCTTTCGTGTCGATGTGATCGGCGGGAACGCCCTTTTCGATCAGGTAGCTCTTGGCCTTCTCGACGCGGCGTTCCGAGAGCAACTGGTTGTACTCCTTGCCTCCGCGGATGTCCGCATGACCGCCCAGAATGAGGTGCGCATTCGGCCTGTAGGCCAGATAGGACTTGAAGTCGATCGCCAGCACATCGAGCGTAATCCCCTGGCTGGCCAGCAGCCCGCCCATGGGTTTCGCGACCGAAGGCAGCGCCGTCGGGAAGTAGATGCTATGCAGCCGCAGCTTTACTTCCAGTTCGTGAACCTGCGGAGCCTCCTTCACTTCCACGTTGCCGGAAGCATCGGCGGTGCCGCCGCGTCCGTCGTTGACGGTGCACTTGACTGTGTAGTTTCCGGGCGCGAGGCCGGTAGCATCAAACTGCGCGCTCGAGCCGCTGCCGGTAATCTGTCCGCCGGAAGCCGAATAGCTGTAGGTCAGCGGATCGCCATCGGGATCGGTGCCGTTGCAGGTGATGCCGGTTTTTTCACCGGGAAGGATGGGGCTGCGGTCCACAGTGAGAGTGGCCGTGGGTGGGCGATTGGGCCGCGGCTGGACGGTAATGTCCGTGGCGCAGGAAGCGGTGCCGCCTTTGCCGTCGTCCACCTTGGCAGTGATGGTATAGCTGCCCTCGCTGACGCCCGAAGAGTTCCAGCGCGCGTCAGGCCCGTTGCCATCCACCGCGCCGCCCGTCGCCGTGTAGCTGTAGGTGAGCGGGTCGTTGTCCGGGTCGCTGGCGTTCACGTGAACGGCGACGGTGTCGCCGGAGCCCGCAAACAAGGATGTTGGAGTCGCGGAGCACGCCGCCACTGGCGGGTGATTCACGGGCGCGGGGGGCGCTTCATGCGGCAAGCCGAAACGCAGCACGATTCCCGTGCCCAGCCGCAGGTTATCCTGCCTGCCACTGGTGCCGAGGTTAGGGCCGGAAAAATTGGTCTGGAAGTAGTCGATTTCCGCAAAGCGCCACGCGATGTTCTTCGTCAGGACGACATCCACTCCGCCGCCGGCCACCAGCGCGAAGTCGCTCCGGCCCCCGGTGCCCGTAATGGGCGCGCCAGCATGCGCACCGCCGAACAGAATTTCCGCGAAGGGAACGAAATATTTAAATTTGCGCAGATTCAGGCGCGGACCGACCAGGAACGTGGTGAGGCCGCCGTGGATGTTGGTTCCATTGACGTTCCGGTTGAAGCTGAGACCGCCGAGTTCTTCGGTCAGCCCAATCCACCTGTTGAAGTTCCACGCGAAGGAGCCCGAGCCGCCGAACGCGCTGAACGTGGGGAAGGAATCTCCGGGATTGAAGTTCGCGTAGTTGAACATGCCCGCCACTTCATATTTCGGGACGAGCAGACCGGGCGCGGTATCGTCGCCGGACCTGGCGCCGGACGGAAGGGGCTGGGGAAGCGGCGCTTCCGGCAGCGCGAAAAGATTACGGGAAGCGGGCGTAATGTCCCCGGGAGTCCATTTGTCGGGAATCTTCTCCGCCGTTGCTGCCGCTGTCGCGGAACCGTCACCGTCGCCCGCAGCGCTGCTATTCTGCTGAGCGCACACGGGTAAAGCAAAAAGAGCGCTCATCACTGCTGCCGCACACCAATTGCGCATGATTCTTCTCCCTCAGTTTTCTTTCTTGGAGCCCAAGTTGCTGTTCCACCCACCGCAGCGCCACTCGCGGCGTTACTGCGGAATTCTTTAACGCACTTGCCCGGAACGGCGGCATTTCCGTTCCGCCACAACCCACTCGTTCCCCTGGAGAGTCTCCCGACGGGCGGGATAAAGTCCAGGAAGCAACAGGACGCGGTGCCGTTAGCGTATGCTAGATTTCCCTTGGTCTGCAAGTCTTTCCTCCCCGCGGGCACATTGAAAAAGCGGATGCCCGCGCGGCGGAAAAGCGGATGAGTTCGTTGGGCCCAGAGGCTGGTCAAAAGCGGCGATTCAGAGGAACATGCGGCACAAGGAAAATTCCCGGTCTCCACACTTGATGCCGCTTATATTTTACCCGCAGTGAATACCTCGTGAGTTATCGGCCATTGTGGTAGGCTAGCGCCGCATTCTGTGGTGGCCTGACGGAGTCCAGGAATCGCGGTTTGTGCCGCAGGTAGCTGGCTTTCCGTTCCGCTGTCCCCCGGCCGTCCGCAAGCCACAGAAGCGCAAACGTCTTCTGCTGCGTGGGCGGAATATGAAACTCAATCATTCAACAAAGCTTACTGGCCTATTGGTATCTTTTGCCATTCTCAGTCTGCTGTGCCTGCGTGCCGAAGCGCAGACCTCAAACATCCCCGCGCGTATTACTCAGGCCGTGGATGAAAAAAATCTTGTAGTCCTGCGGGGAAACGTGCACCCGCTGGCCCGGCCTGAATTCGACCAGGGCGCCGTCAGTGATGGCCAGTCTCTGCATCGCATGCTTCTGCTCTTGCGGCGGAGTCCCGATCAGGAAGCCGCGCTTCAAAAGCTGCTCGACGATCAGCAAAGCAAATCTTCACCCAATTACCACGCGTGGCTGACGCCCGCGCAGTTCGGCCAACAGTTCAGCCCAGCGGATGCCGACATCCAAACGGTGACAAGCTGGCTACAGTCGCATGGCTTTCAAGTGAGCAACGTGACGGCGGGCCGCACGCTGATCGAGTTTTCCGGAACGGCCGGGCAAGTGCGCACCGCGTTTCACACCCAGATTCACAAGTACACCGTGAATGGCGAGGCGCACCTGGCCAACGCCAGCGACCCGCAAATTCCGGCGGCGCTGGCTCCGGTTGTTGTTGGGCCGGTGTCGCTCTCGGGCTTCCCGCGAAAGTCCTATGCGAGAATCCTGGGACAATTCCGCAAAAGGGCCGGCAAAACGGGACTGGAGCCGCTCTTCACATTTCCCAATCCATTTAGTGGCCAGACCTTTTACGGATTGGGTCCCGGAGATTTCGCAACAATTTACAATTCCAAGTCACTGATCGCGGCAGGAAACGACGGGACCGGTCAAACGATCGCCATCGTGGGCGAGACGAATATCAATGTGCAGGACGTGCAGCAGTTCCGGACGATGTTCGGGCTTCCCGCGAATTTCAATGCGTCGAATGTAGTTCTGAATGGAGAAGATCCGGGCATTACCTCCGAGGGTGAAGAGGGAGAAGCGGATCTGGATGTGGAATGGTCGGGAGCAGTAGCGCCCGGAGCTACGCTCGAATTTGTGGTATCCGCTTCTACGCCAGTCTCAGCAGGAATTGACCTATCAGCGCTGTATATTATCGAACACAACCTGGCTGGCGTCATGAGCGAGAGCTATGGGAACTGTGAAACATCGCTTGGCAGCGCGGGCAACTCGTTCTACAACAGCCTTTGGGAGCAGGCAGCCGCGCAAGGGATTACAGTGGTCCTTGCAGCGGGAGACGGCGGCTCCGCAGGATGCGATGATTTCGACACCGAGGAGGTCGCTACACAGGGCCTGGCGGTGAGCGGACTAGCCTCGACTCCTTTCAATGTTTCGGTGGGAGGGACCGATTTCGATCAGGTAAACAAGTGGGCGACTTTTTGGAGTGCGTCAAATAGCGCTACAGGGACATCCGCGGAAAGTTACATACCGGAAATTCCGTGGAACGAGAACTGCGCTCAGATTGCGTTGACCGGTTGCGGCTCCAGTGCGCCGAATGGCTCGCTCAATATCGTCGCGGGCAGCGGCGGGCCGAGCAGCGTGTACGGCAAACCAACGTGGCAGATGGGCGTTACCGGAATGCCTAATGACAGTCACCGGGATCAACCCGACGTATCTTTGTTTGCGAGCCCAGGGTTCGATGGAACGGGGTATGTTTACTGCCAGAGCGACCAGACCATCTCCGGCGAGGCGACCTGCGACATCAACACCAGCAGCGGAAACCTTGATTTCGGGATCGTCGGCGGGACTTCGGCTTCAGCGCCATCCTTTGCCGGAATTATGGCGCTGGTGAATCAGTATCAGCCGGCTCACGGCGGCACGAATCGCCAGGGAAACGCAAACTATGTTTTGTACGCTTTGGTGAAAAAATCCGGCGCGAGTTGCGCTTCGAGCGCGGCGGAGGCCACGAGTTGCATTTTCAACGACGTGACCCATGGAAATAGTTCTTTGCCGACTGGAACGGCTGGTGTCGGAACGAACAGCGTGCCATGCGCGGGGGCTTCGTCCAACTGCAGCGTCACCATTGCAGGAAGTAACGGCGTGCTGGTCGAGCCAACGGCGGCCAGCACGGAAGCATGGTCGGTGACGCCAGGCTATGACATGGCCACCGGCCTGGGAACTATCAACGCCAACAACCTCGTGACGAAGTGGGGAAGCGTTTCGACGATTCCCACAACCACCACGTTGACGCTGTCTCCGGCGACAGGAATTACCCATGGGACGAACGAAAGTGTGGCCGTCGGCGTAACGGTCAAAGCCGATTCCGGAACAGGCGTGCCGACGGGAGATGTGTCCTTGATTGCGACGTTTGCAAATGGAACGACGCAGGGATTTGACCAGCTCACTCTCTCGACTGGCGCTATCAACGGCGCGAAAACACAGAGCTTGCCCGGCGGAACGTACACGGTGAGCGCTCACTATGCGGGGGATGGAACGAATGCTCCGAGCGATTCATCGCCGGTCCAGGTTACGGTCGGACAAGAAAGCAGCCAGGCATTCATCGTCGTGCCGACATTCGACTCGCAGGGCAATCCTCTGAGCGGGAATGCTACTTCCGTAGCCTACGGATCGAATTACATAGTGCGAATGTACGTCACGGACAAAAACGGTGTGGCCAGTCCCACAGGCCCCCCGAACCCGGGCTGTTATCAGGAAAACGTGCTCACTTGTCCGACAGGAACGATCACGCTAACCGACAACGGCGCGCTACTGGGTACGGGTGGCGGAGGACCAGGAATCTACAATCTGAACAATCTTGGTTACACAAGAGACCTAACGCCAGGTCTATTGGGCGGAGTCCACTCACTCGCAGCAAGCTACAGCGGCGACAACAGCTACCTGAAAAACGCAGGGGCGGCTACTCTGACCGTCACTCCAGCGGCGACGCAGACTCAAATGGACTCTTATCTGAACTATGTCGTGCAAGGCCAAACGTTTCAGTTGGAAGCCAACGTCACTTCACAGTTGACGGGAAACAGAGCCTACCCGGGAGGCACCGTCACTTTTTACGACGGGAATACGGCATTGACTGGACCCGTGAAAATCACTCAGGGGGGAGCCGGGCAGATTTATGCGGACATCTATAACATCAGCCTTTCGACGCCTGGCCCTCACATTTTGACAGCGCAATACAGCGGCGACAGCAATTACGCCGCCTCGACCAGCGGCCCGGTCACCACAACTTTGCTGATCACTACGGCGATGACCATGACCGAAACGGCCACGAACATCAACTATGGCCAAAGCATCACACTCACCGCAGTCTTGACCAGCAATAGCAAGGGGCCCGCCATTACGAGCCAAATCTTCTTCGGCTCTAACTACGGAGCTGTGAACAACACCACCTCGACGCCCGGGACCGATGCGAATGGGAATCAAATGCTCACTGTGACTGGTACCTTCGCGCCCCCAGGCACCACATCTGTTTACGCGTTTTATCAGGGCGACGCTAATTACGCGGCCTCCTCTTCGCCGAGCGTCCAGATCACCGTCAACATCCCGGATTTCAGCCTGAATCTTCCTGCTGCTCCTTTCAACATTCCCGACGGGCAGCTCGGCGCTCTGCAAATCAGCGTGGCTCCGGCTAGCAACAGTTCCAGCCCTGTCAATCTCGCGTTTAGCGGAAGCGTGCCGGTCGGCTATACGTGTACTTTGCTGCCCGCAACCGTGAATCTCTCCAATGGAATAGCCGGGACCGCGTCGCTCACGCTGACACCTTCTTCCTCGGGAGCTGCCGTCATCAAAAGCGCCGTTAAGGACAAACGCGGCCTGGTTTTCCCTCTCCCGTTTGGGCAAAATCCTTTCTGGCTGGTAAGCCTTTTCGGCGGCCTGGCTGCTCTATTGTCTCTTCGCTGGGCATCGAAGAAGAGAGATTTGCGGCCATCCTTTGGATTTGGGCTTGTTTTTGTTATCAGTTTGATCATCGGGTGCGGCGGCGGTTCCAGTTCCTTCACGCAACCACCACCTCCGCCGCCCCCACCCGGTCCGTTCGCGACCTCCACGACGGTTTTGGCAGATTCGGCGAAGGTCGCCCAGAATGCAAACGTCACGTTCACTGCCACGGTTACAGGACAGGGATCTCCCACGGGGAACGTCACATTTTATTGGAACGGGAATTTTCTCGGACAGTCGACTCTGACCTCCGGCACCGCCATGTTCCAGACGTCTTTCCCCAACATCGGCCTGTACGCCATCACGGCACAATACGCCGGCAACTCCGATAATCTTACCTCTACCTCTCCGAGCGTAAATGAATCCGTGACAGGAAGCACGGTGCTCCAAATCACAGGAAATACGGGCCTGCTGGTTCACAACGTCAACCTCACTGTGAAGCTGCAGTAGGCTAATTTGCGCGTGAAGAGCAAACCGCAAACTCGCGCTACACTACTGGCAGGATGCTTAGCACAACCGTACTCGACACAAAATGGATGGGGCGGCCGCGATCGATTGGAGCGGTGCTGCTGGAATCGGGCGGGCATCGCGCGATTATTGATCCTGGGCCTGCTTCGACGCTCGGCACGCTGCGTGAACTGCTCGGCGCGCGCGGGCTTTCTGTCTCGGATTTGAACGCGATTCTGTTGACGCACATTCACCTGGACCACGCCGGGGCGACTGGCGCGCTCATCAAGGAAAATCCAAATCTTGAAGTGTACGTTCACAAGGCGGGCATGTTGCACATGGCTGACCCGGCGAAATTGCTCGCGAGCGCGGAGCGGCTCTGGCCGGGACATTTGCAGCTCTTGTTTGGCGAAACGCTTCCTGTGCCCTTCGGGAATTTGCGGATGCTTAAGGGCGGAGAAACTTTAAATCTCGGAAGTCGCAATCTGGAAGCCGTTTACACGCCGGGGCACGCGTCGCACCACGTTTCGTATTTTGATTCGACCGATGGCACGGCGTTCGTCGGCGACACGACGGGGTTTCACATTGAGGGCGAGCCGTTCGTCGTGCCGGTTGCTCCGCCGCCGGACATTGACCTCGAAATTTGGAACGCATCGCTCGACGCCATCGCCTCGCGCAAGCCTGCGCGGCTCTTCTTGACGCACTACGGCTTTTCCAGCGATCCCGCTGCGCACATCGCGGAATATCGCAAGAATTTGCAGCGCTGGTCAGCGCTCGCGGCGGACATTCTGCGTTCCACGCAAGAGCCGCAAGCAGGGCTCAACGCGTTTGTAGCCGCCGCGAGCAAAGAGATCGAGCAGCGCCTGCCTCCCGCGGAAGCCGCACACTACATATTCAATTGCGGCCTCAACATAACCTGGCTGGGCCTCGCGCGTTATCACCGCAAACGCGCCGAAGCAGATGCAGCAGCAAGATCCTAGTTGGCCGAAGAGCTCGGCACGGAAAACGCCAATGGCTGGTATGACTGCCTTTTATTTCATCGCTTGCAAGGCGGGTTCAAGCCAGGAGAAAAGAAACTGGTTGATGCCCGGAAACTGCGCCGCCAGCAAACTGAAGACCGGGATGGCCGCCGCGGAGGCAAACTTTATCCAGAAATCCCATCCCAACTCTCCCGGCAGAGTGGACGTGAGCCGGCTGAGAATCGCCTCGCGGTGCATTTCCGCATAGACGTAACCAACCGCCGCTCCCATGATCAAGAGCAAGACCACGGCGAGCGTTTGCAGCGAAGGGTGGGGCTCGAAAGGATAGACGTTTAGCGACAGCACGATAAACACGTACATGCCCGCGGCGGAAATCACCAGCGTACGAATGCGAAGCAAAACGCTCACCAAAAAATTCACATACACCAGCGCGACGTACTCTTCCGCCAAGGCGCGATATAGGGGCAAAGTTGTCTTCGTGAGTCTGTCGTCCGAGGACACTACGGGAGATTCATCTTCTTCCCAGAGGGGGTTCAAAACGCCCTTCATGAGAATGGCCCCAGCCGTTGCCATTTCTTTCTGTAGCAGTTCAACCTTCTTCATGAGTTCCTTCAGCTTGGGACCCTTGCGGTAGTCTTTGAGGAACCAGATGGCAATCCGTTCGAATCTGCCGAACCTGCGGCTTATTTTCCTCCTGTCTTTCACCATGATTCTCAAGTACAAACTGAATACCATCTTTTTTACATCGAGAGTCCGCCTGATTTGATCGCGAGCCCAGTAGCGGGCGCTCTCCTTCATCGGGGTATCCCAGTTTTCCACAAGCGCAAGCAGGCGCGTCAGATTCTCCATCGCGTCGCCCATGACCTTGTACGTTTCGCGCAGCGTACTGCCTCCGGGATTCCAGAAGGAATGCCAGGAGAGATCTTTCATGCGGCTGAAGGCGGAACGAAGCGGAAGGCGGTCAAGGCCCGCGAGGACTTGCCGGCACTTCTGCCAGGTGCTTACGAGCTTCAGCAGACAGCCAAGCAATGCGGCGATCGTCACGGCCAGGATCACCGTGTAACCCCAGTCGAAGGCGGCTCCTTCGACCGACTGCACGGGGAGAACGCGGCGCAGCGCGAACCACGCCACAACGGCTAAAGCAATCACGGGAAATACGATGGGCTTCGAAAAATAGAAGGGATGCGCGACTTCTCTCAGTTCCTCTCCCTCGGCGTCGCTGATGCGGTAGGATTCGTTGAAAAGATCCTGTCTCCGGGGCAGCCGCGGGCGGCGCAAATCGACAAGACACACGCCGCGCAAGCTTAACCACATCCACCAATAGGCAGCCGCCATCAATAGGAGCACGGGAAGCCCCGGCGATACACCCGACGTGAAGTGCAGCATGCGAGCGGACCAATACACGCGCAAGTCTTCCGAGGGGGGCCAAATCAGAAAAAGCTGAAAAGAGGTCATTGCGATGATCGCGCCGCTGAATATCCAAGGCACGACTTTCTCGCCGCGCAATATGGCCAGATCCCAGATCGTCGTGAATGCAAATAGAGGATACGGCAGCCACAACACGACAGTGAGCTCCCAGGATCCCGCCCACTCCACGCGCGGGTTTCTCGTACACATCACGAGAACAAAGGCGGATGCCAGCGCGAGCGCACCCAATGCAAGAATAATCGCGCCGCGGCAATCGGTGTTTCTGGTGAATTGTGCTCTATTTTCGGAGTCCTCGAGAATGGAGCCCGTCCAACTGAAAAAAGCGTGGACGCAAAAAAGGATCAAGCAAATGCAGTAGGCGATATTCCAGGCAGGCGGTGTGCGAAGCTTATTTTCCCAGGAGTCTTCGAAAGAAAGCAGACCATAGGAAGGATCGGAGTTCGTGCGGTCAGCATCAGGGGCTGCGATTCTGAGCGAGCTGACAGACCGTCCGTCCGGATCGAGGGAGTCGATAGGCAGTTGGTCATCTGATGACTTCAGTTTTCTGTCATTGAGTCCGGCGATGGGCCAGAAACCGTCTCGACCGAGTATGGTAAGCCAAAGGTGCGGGCGCTCCTCGCAATAGGCTGCGGAAGAATCCGGCTTTAGAAAAAGATTCGGCGAGCCGTATTCCGCATAGGGTGCGTAGGGGACGCTGCCCTTGTTCAATTCTGACTGTGTCTTCTTCACTTCCTCCTCGCTCAGAGGCGGCACTGGGGGTAGTTCGGCGGTGGGATTCCAACCCTTGCGCCCTTGTTCTTGCGCGGAAAGCAAGCCAACCATGGCGTTAAATGTTCCCGCGCTCAGGCTGCTGACGAAGAGCCGGTCTTCATGCCAACCGATGGTATCCGCCTGCCGGCAAAGCCGATCGCCCAGACCGGGAATGAGAGCGTAGGCGCTGATGCCAAGCGCGCCGCGAAGAGCGGGATCGCCTTCCCGGGCGAAAAGCAGATCGGGAACGGTGATGACGACGCGGCCTTGCGCGTAGGCCTTGCGAAGGTAGCTGGCGAGAAAGAGTTCATCGAGGGGATCGGTCGCGAGAAGCAGAGTGAATTTGACGTGATGCTTCTGCAGCTCACTCACGATGCCGAGCATCACGGCTTCCTGAGAAAGGGAGGTCTGCGGCACAGCATAGGGCGCCACGTTATCGTCGTCACTGCCATTTTCTTCCAAATTCAGCGGAAGCGTAGAGAGACCGGCGGGAGTAGAAGCGGGTGAGGGCTGGGTGGCCGTTTCCTTCTGATAGGCAGAACGAAAATAAGAAATCTCCCGGGGAAAATGAAGCTTGAGGACATCGCGGTCAATAGGTACAGGGGGGTCGGTGACCTTGCATTCTGTGGAGGCCTTTGCACCATCGTCAGAATTCGGATGGGCCGTGAGGTCCGTGGTGGCAGAGCCCGGCGCGCCGAACACGGTGCCATCCTCCGAGAGAATAGCGACTGTATGAGGTTCAATCCCACGATCGCAGGCGAACCGTAGGAAGAGGTCGCGGGCGTAATCGTCGTTTTCCTGGAAGGAGGCGAAATACGAGTTTGGGCTAAGTCTCCGTTGGAACCAAAGCATACTGTCCGCGGCCGTGACCGTTCCGCTATAGATAAACTTCTCGGTTGAGATATCTTTGGCGTCCGACCGTTGCAGTTCCTGGCTGAGCGACTCGAGGGAGCCGGAGAAGGAGGGGCCCAGAATCAGTAGTGGCTGCTTCGTGGCTTCGGCCAGCACGGGAATTTTGCGAACGTCCCGGATAATCTCCAAGGCGTGGCGGAATTGCGCCTTATTCACACCTGCCGTCGGTGTTTCTCCCACGATCAAAACGAAGAGCGGACCCTGCGGGGGCGTGGGGCTCTTGGTGGAAGGCGAATTTGCAGACAACGCTTGCTTTGAATCGTCCGCCTGCGCGGATGCTGTTTTCGGTTCTACGCTCGCGCGGAAGAGCATCAGCCCTGGATACGATTCTCTCTGCGCCTGCGCGGCGCGCGCTTCCTGCCTGGCTTTCAAATCCGAAGGTTCGGCGTGCGGCGTGCGGTCCCAAGGCATGATCGCGCGGTCAAAGACGTAATGTTGCATCTGTGCAGCCTGTTGAAGAGCTTCGGCGCTGCGATCGAAGAAAAGTCCGAGGCGCGTGTGCACCGGGTCGGGAAGAATCGCGATGACGAATTGCACCGGCTCGTCCCTTATAGGATCGGCAGTGTCCTTGTGGGCCTTCATGTAGGCAATCAGGCTCGCCGGGTTCGCGGAATCACTCTCCTGAACACCGTAAAACTCTTCGATTTTGCCGATGAATTTCTTCAGATAGGGAATCTGGGGAGCGTTCTTCTCGTCGCCGGCGCTGTTTGCTTTCTGCGGCGCTTCCTTCTGTTGGTTTTGTGGGGCGGCCGCTCCCGGCCCTGCGATGCGCAGCGCTCCGCTAATGAACAAAAAGGCCGCAAAAAAAAGACCGCCTCTCTTCATAGTTCACCAGTCCGAAGGATCGCGGGGAAATAGTGCACGCAGAAGGCTGCGAACAGTTTCGTCGGTTGAACGAAAGCGCCGCCCTCAAGTCCGCGAGCAAATGTGGAACCTTAACAAGAGTGGTGAAGGAACGGGTGCAAGCGTTTCATTGAAAATGAAGATTGCGCAATTCGCGCCAAGGAGCGCAGGCCCTCAAGCCCGGGAGGGCGTGGCGTAGGGCTCGAACGCCTAAGCAGGCGTTTCTGTTCCCGTGGACGGCACTTCCGGCGCATCCGCAGCGGGCTCGGCGGCGGAGGTCTCGGACTCGTCGGTGGACGTGGCGGGCGGGGCTGCGGGTTCGAGGCGGGCGGAGAGAGCCTCAACCAGCAGGTCGACGAGTTTTTTCGCGCCGCTGGCGTCGGGATCTTTGTCGGGATTGTATTGTGCGACGGTGAGGCCGAGGAGATTTTTGTGTTTGGCAAATTCGGCGAGCGCGGCGCGCACATCCGCCAGGCTTAGGCCGCCGCTGCCGGGGACGTTGACGGCGGGAAATTCGTCGACGGCGATGACGTCGGTGTCGAGATGGAGCACAAATTCGTGCGCGTCGGCGTGGACGTAAGCGAGGCCGCTCTGGGCTGCGGCGGCTCCGCCTTTGGATTGAATGTCGACGGCGTCGATGTGGCGCATCGGCGATTTGCTGAGAAATTCCTGTTCGGGAGGATCGAGGCGTTCGAGACCGAAGAGCGTTACGTCGGGTTCCCGCACTAAGGCTGATTCGCCGAAGAAGCGGACGAGTTCGGGAGCGCCGCGGCCAATCACGTGGGCGACGACCATGCCATCGATGCGTCCGGAGGGAGTCGAGGCAGGCGTGTTCAAATCCGCGTCGCGGTCAAACCACAAAAGGTTGACGTGTTTGTAGTAGCGGCGCGCGCCTGCCAAGAGGCCGATGACTTGCGCGCAATCGCCACCGAGCACGAGGACGAGAGCGCCGCTTTTGATGGCGAGTTCGGCGCGAAGCTTGAGGTCGTTCAGTCCGGCGACGATAGCCGGCAAATTGCGGGCGCGTTTGTGTTCGTCGTCGTCAGCAAAGAGCCGCGGAGCGCAGTCGCCGTGGTCAATCACTTCGTAACCGGCCTTTTGCAGACGCTCGACTAGGCCCGCGGCGCGCAACGCTGCCGGGGCTTTCTCGCTGCCGGGGAGAAAAGCGGCGGCGCTCGAGGGCGCGCCTATCAAGGCAATCTTCTTCGGCTGACGGACGATTTTGACCGCCAAGGGTTCTCTCCTGAGTTTTGTGTATCCCCGCCTACTGCGTCGGGCCGATTGCTTACTGCGCGTGCGTGAAGCCCGCCCCTGCTATGCCAACATGCTACAAAATTTTTAGCGGCGCGGCGCCGGCGCGATGGTCGCCAGCTCCGGAGGCAGCGTGAAGCGCACGTCCTCGCGAATCAAATCGAGGTCGCGCTGATCCGTGAATCCGCACTCCGCCAGGCGCTGGCTGACTTGCTCGACGAGCACTTCGGGAGCGGACGCGCCCGCGGTCAGGCCCACTCGCTTTACGCCTTCGAGCCACTTCACGTCAATATCCTTGGCCGAATCGATGAGCTGAGCTTTCACGCCGCTGCGCTTGGCTACTTCCACGAGACGGTTCGAGTTCGAACTGTTCGGCGAGCCTACTACCAGAAGAAAATCCACGTCCTTGGCTACTTGTTCGACGGCTTCCTGGCGATTTTGCGTGGCGTAGCAGATGTCGTCGCTGGCCGGGCCTTTGATGGCCGGATACTTCTGACGGAGGCGCGCCACGATTTCCTGGGTGTCGTAAAGGCTGAGCGTGGTTTGCGTCAGGAAAGAGAGCTTGTCCGGTTCGGCTACTTCGAGGGCGTCCACGGCGGCTACCGAATCCACCACGATGGTGCGGTCGGGGGCTTCGCCCGAAGTGCCGACGATTTCCTGGTGATCCTTGTGGCCGATTAGGATGATGGTGCGGTTTTCGCGGGCGAATTTCAGGGCTTCGAGATGGACCTTGGTGACCAGCGGGCAGGTCGCGTCGATAACTTTCAGGGCGCGGTCCTTGGCTTCCTGGCGGACGGTCGGCGGTACGCCGTGGGCGCTGAAGACAAGTACCGCGCCGTGGGGAACATCCTCGATGGACTCGACGAAAATCGCTCCGCGGCGGCGCAGTTGCTCGACGACGTACGTGTTATGCACGATTTCGTGGTGGACGTAGACCGGCGCGCCGTACGCTTCGAGCGCCAGCTCGACAATATCCACGGCTCGTACTACTCCCGCGCAGAATCCTCGCGGCCTTACCCTCAATAAAACCTTTCCGTTTGTTGCAGTCTGCATCGTTATCCTAAGTGGCTAATTTGTGAAGACTCTATCATACCTTACGGCGCGGGTTGGCCGCATCGGGTTTCCATATTTGGCGGATGTTGCGGGTCGTATCGAACAAGTGCGGCGCTAGAGGGTCAACTTACGGGAGGAGTTCGCTTGAAATGCGAACTACGGTTAAACGAAGAAGGCTCAGGGGCAACCCCCAGTCTTCGCGGAACATCTTGTGGCGTAGCTAGTAGAGTGGCAGCTTTCGTGGCTGGCCCTGACGCTTATGCGAGCCAAGGGCACCTGGCTTGGTGGCTTGGACCTGGGTCACTTTCTCCCCGCACCGATAATGGTCGACCAGAATTGCAACGTACACACAGAGTTCCCCAAGGCCCTTCAACGACCGATGGAAGATTTCGTTGACGCTTTTCTTTACCTGGGTCCTGGAAGTTTGTCGCTAAAGGAGAAAATGCCCGCTGACGTTGCTTTGGACGCCGACTACATGAAGGAATTGGAGCGGCGAGAAACTCTATCGGGCTTTCCTGGGGGACCTGGGTCGCTGAGCGATTTCCTTGAACATATTGCGAGTAGTGCGGAAAACCCTCTCCTTGTAATGCCTAAAGCGCCGGATACCAAGCTCCTGGAGCAAAGTTGCCGCGAGCGGAAGAGCCAGAGCGCCCCGCCCAAATAGCGTGGAGACAGGCCCTGATCGCAGCAGTGGTTCAGGTTGGGCTATTGGGCGGAGTAGTAGCCGTCGCGGGCTTGGACGGTGAGGTCTTTCGGCTTCGCTACGAGATGGATCTTGTGGTAGCCGGGGTCGGCTCCTTTGTCCGGGGTGTAGCCCAGGCTGTACTGGTTGCGGAGTTCTTCTTCGATTTGCGCGTAGATATTTTCGACGGTGTCTTTTTTAGTGACTTTGAACATGCGGCCGCCGGTTTCTTTGGAAATTTGCTCGAGGATTTTCTTGCCGTCGGGGCGATCCTGTTGAGGATACCTGTTGCCGCCGCGGCCCCCGCCCATTCCGCCGTGGCCACCCATTCCAAAACCGCCGGGACGCTGCTGGTAGCCGCCTTCCTCGTCGTCAGCAAACAAGATTGAGTAGATGATGGTGTCCGAGCGCTGGGCGGAGGCGATGGATTCCGCCATCGTCTCTTTGCTGCCGCGATCCACGCCGTCGGAGAGGATGATCAGGGCTTTGCGGCCTTGCTGCTTGCTCATGAGTTCGTCGGAGGCCAGAAAAATCGAATCGTAGAGAAGCGTGCCGCCGTGAGAGGAGCCGCGCCCTCCGCCTCCACCATTGCCAGAGCCACTTCGGCTTCCCCCTCCACCATTTCCGCCGCCGTTTGAGCTGCCGTTATCAAGGGATGGCGTTTGGAGCGATTGCAGCGCGGCCTGAAGTTTGGGGCGCGACGGCGTGAACTCCTGGAGAAGCTCGACTTCCCTGTCGAAATGAATCACGAAGGCCAGATCCTTGTCTTCGCGGAGGAGGTGATCGAGGAAGCCGTAGCTGGCGGTGCGCTCCTGGTCGATCAGGCGGCGCTGGCTCAAGCTGGTGTCCACGAGGAGGCCGAGGCGGAGAGGCAGATCGCTTTCGTGGGCGAAATAATTGATGGTTTGCGGGCGGCCGTCTTCGTCGAGCTGAAAGTCGTCCTTGGTGAGGTTCGAGACGATTTTGCCTTTTTTGTCGCGGACCGTG
>DATFZY010000067.1:0-22497 GCA_035313865.1 Candidatus Acidiferrum sp. | reverse complement strand
AAGACACTCGACCAACTTTGCTTGACGGGAGCTGTTGGATGGGGCCGCCTCTCTCCGCATCCTGCCACTCTCGAAGCGCTCACCAAAGAAAAACGCCGCGTCATTCCGACTAGCGTCGCTCCGATTACTTTCTTCGTGCGCGAAGATGCGGAGTGGATGATTTCGCAGCGTGAAGAGGGCGAAGCAGAAACGATCGGCCTTAGCCCCGATGCCACCGCGGTCTTACAGTTTTTGCGTCAACGCGGAGCCTCTTTCTTCGCGGATATCGTGCGCGGGACCGGCAAACTGAAAGCCGAAGTGGAAACGGCGTTATGGGAACTCGTGGCCGCCGGCGTTCTTACCGCGGACGGTTTCGATAATCTGCGCGCGCTCATCGATCCCAAGCGCCGCTCCGGCCAGGGCAGCGGACGCACTTCGCGTCCACGGCACAGCGCAGGCCGGTGGTCGCTTCTTTATTCCGGCGAAATGCAGGACCGGTCTCGAGCACTTGAGGCTACCTGTTGGATGCTGCTACATCGCTATGGAATTGTCTTCCGCGAGCTTCTTAGCAGCGAGACCATACTTCCCAAATGGCGTGAATTGCTCATCACTCTTAGGCGACTGGAAGATCGCGGAGAAGTTCGAGGCGGCCGTTTCGTTAGCGGCTTTTTGGGGGAACAATTCGCTTTGCCCCTCGCCGTGGAGTCTCTGCGCGCCCTGCGAAGTCAGCAACCAACCGGCGAGGTCGTCACTATCTCTGCGGCCGATCCGCTGAATCTTGTGGGCACTGTCGTGCCCGGCAAACGCGTCCCCGCCAATTCCGGCAAACTTGTCTCGTTCCGCGATGGTGTTTCCGTCGAGACAGACGAGCTGGCAAATGTAATTCGAATGCCTGCCACGCGTTGACTCAGAGCCAATCCGGAGGACGACTTAGCTGTGTTTGTCAGCGAGTCGCTGCGCTCGCCTACGGCAGTGACAGAGCGGCACCGAAGTGATCTCCAAAAGCAAAAAGCCGGGCAAGACTGCCCGGCTTTTTGCTTTTTCGGGATTCTCGCGCGAATTAGAAATGGCAGGAGGCTACGCCGCGCTTTTGCAGATACTTCTGGTGGTATTCCTCCGCGCGGTAAAACGTCCCAGCCGGCGTGATTTCAGTCGCAATTGGCCTCTTGAATTTGCCGCCGGCTTCCATTGCCTCGCGCGATTTTTTTGCGGTGGCTTCCTGCTCGGGCGAGTGAATAAATATCGCTGTCCGGTATTGCGTGCCGAAGTCCGGCCCCTGCCGGTTCACCTGCGTCGGGTCGTGTACCTTCCAAAATACATCGAGCAGTTGCTCATAGCTCACTTTGGCTGGATCGAACGTCACCTGCACGACTTCCGCGTGGCCCGTCTCGTCCGTGCAAACGTCTTTATACGTGGGATTCGTCGTTTCCCCGCCGGCGTATCCCACTGCTGTATCAATTACACCCGGCACTTTCTGAAAAGCCGCCTCGATTCCCCAGAAGCATCCGGCGCCAAACGTCGCAATCTCTTGCATTTCTTTCTCCTCGGCGAACCCTGATAGGTTCGCAGTTCCACCCCATCATTATTTCCCAGGCATTAGATGCGAATTTGACCGCAAAAGTTTCTGAAAGTGTCAAAAGCCAAGGCTCGCGTTTTCCGTCCGCAAACTTGATCTGCAAACGCCTCGGTTTCCCGGCTCCAGGCCAAATCTCAAGACTTTTGCTTGGCAGCCGCGGCGTCGAATGACTTCAATTTCGCCTGTGCCAGCGCCTTGTATGGGCTATTCACTGAAGCCGCTTGCGTAAACGCTTCCTTGGCCTCGGCATTTTTCTTCAGGTTCAGCAGCGCAAATCCCAGCCTGTACTGGTTACGCCCGTAGCTGCCTTCATCCTGTTTCAGCAGCGGCGCCGCCGCCTTGAAATTGTCGGCCGCCTGCGCATTGTCCTTTTTCTGGATATACGTCTCTCCCAGCGCGCCGAGCGCCAATCCTTTCTGCAGCGAAACCTGCTGCTGCCACTGTTGTTCATCCGTCACGGCGTCCGGCTTCTGAGCCGTCCCCAGCAGCGCGATCGCCTTCTTGGCCCACACTTCCGTCTTATCCAGTTGCTCTCCTTTTTCGCTGTAATAATCGGAAAGCAGCAGCAACATGCCGATGTTGTTGGGATCTTTGGTCAGCAGCCCGCTGGCTACTTCCAGCATTTTCGGAACGTTTTGTGCCTGCTGATAAGAAGTCGCGGCCACGCCGAGAGCCTGCGTGGCGTATTGCGAATCCGGATAAAGCTGCGCGAAGTGCGCCATCAACGCAGCCCGTTTCGCCGCATTCGGGTTGTGATAAGCCGTCAGGTAAATGGATTGCTCGATGTAAGTGATGTTGTCCTTATTGTTCGAAAGCGTATCGGCCCGTTGCTTTTGCCACACCGCCGCTTCCACTCCGGCAGGCGCGGGCGCGGCTTTGTATCGTTGCAGAATTCCTCCAGCCTTCTCGCCGTAGGCCATCAGCTTATCGGCATCGCTCTTTTCGTTGGCCGCGCGCACCATGTTCACCGCGTTTGTAAAATTGTCGGGGTCGAGCGCGAAGAGTCTGTCGCCATACTCGAATGCCTTGTCGTAATTCTTCTGCGCGAGGTAGTAGTTCACATACTGCTCATCGGCCACAATTTCCATGTCACCCTTGCCAAGGGTCGCCGCAAATTTATCAATCAGCGCCAGCTTTTGCGCCGGGTCGGCAGTCGCGTTGATTTCCGTAAGCGCGCGGTCCTCGTCGGAGCCCGCGGCGATCGGCACGAACTTGCCGATCTGCTGTCCGTTTGCCCGACACGCCCCGAAGCCCAGCAGCGCGAGTAAGCCAATGAGTCGAATAAGGCATTTCATGGATACCTCCACAGGCAGGAAATTGCTTGCATCTTAGCGCCACCACTCGCCCCATGCAAACAAACTTCTCATGTAGGGTCATCCTTCTGAGGATGACCGCTCCGCCTTCTTCCCATCTGTTGGCTGTGAGCTGCCGCCTGTGACTCTCTTCTTCAACTCTTGAACCTTGAACTCTTGAACTTTGCCAAACAACCCGGTTCCACGTTTTCGTCTAGAATGGGAAGGTCGCATTCTGCGGGTATAAATGGATGTTCGTGGAGGAAGTTGTGGCCCAACTGGAACCGCGTCGCAGCAATTTCTCAGTGCAAAAACTCGCTGCTCTTCTATTCGCGACGACTTGCCTCAATCTCCTCGGCTCCCCGACTCAACTCTCCGCGCAAAATCCCATGGCCTGCCACCCCATGGAAACCCGCGAAGAACTCCCACCCGATAAACTACTCCCGCCCGAAAAACTCACCGGCATCGGCAACGCCCATATCCAAATTACAGCCGGTCCCGAAGCCCAGGCGTGGTTCGACCAGGGCCTCAATTTGCTTCACGATTTTTGGGATTACGAATCCGTTCGCGCCTTCGAACAAGGCGTCCGCGTCGATCCGCAATGCGCCATGTGCTACTGGGGCATCTATCACGCCGAACTGTTCACCCACAGCAACGCCAAGTACTACGCCAAGCAAGCCCTCGCAAAAGCAATCGCGCTCAAAGGCCACGTCAGCAAAGCCGAACGCCTGTACATCGAAGCAACCGAAGCCGCCGAAGCTGCCGACAAATCCGGTAAAGAAGACAAGGGCGAATCGAAAGAGATTCAAATTTATCGCAAGCTCGTCAAACACTCCCCTCACGACCTGCAAGCGCGAATTTTCCTGGCCGGCGCGCTCAACGACGGCTACGACGATGATGGCAACCCCAACGCAGGCAAAAAAGAACAACTCTCCCTTTTGCAAGGCGTCCTAAAAGAAGATCCGGACAACTCAGCCGCAAATCACTATTGGATTCATGCCGTCGAAGCCAGCCCGCACCCGGAGCAAGCTCTGCACAGCGCCGAAATCCTCGGACGCCTCGCTCCAACCTCCGGCCACATGGTTCACATGCCGGGCCACATTTTTTATCGCACCGGCGACTACGCCCACGCCCAGGAATCCTTCGCCGCTTCCACGCGAGCCGATGAGCACTACATGCAGTCGCAACACGTCCAGGTGGATGACGATTGGAACTACGTCCACAATCTCATGTACTCCATCGCGAATCTCCTCGAAGCAGGCCAACTCGCTGAGGCCACCACGCTCTCCGAAAAACTGAAGCAGGCCCACGGCCAGCTCGAAAATTCTCTCTATCCCTGGTCCACGCGCGACTCCATTTCGCGTCTCGCTCCGCGTCTACCGGTAGCCCTGCGCTCCGCAGATTGGAGCACCGCCATCGAGCTTTTGCAGTCCAGCGCTCCGCCCGACACGCTCCCCAATCTCCAGCTTCTTCAGCGTGAACTGAAAAGCTTCGCGGCAGGCATGCAAGCGCTCGATCAACATTCTCTGTCCGCGGCAGAAGCGGTTTCCACGGCTTTCGACGCTGAACTCTGGCGAATTTCCGACCATTTGAAAGACGAAGACGCCAAGTCCAAGGAAAAAGAGAAGAACAAAAAGGACGACAACGCCTCCCCGCCAAAACTCCCGATAATGCCGGACGCGTATCCCAAACCTCTGCTAAGCAATCTCTCCATCATGTCGCTCGAGCTGCGCGCGGGGATCCTTGTCCAAAAAAGGCAGCCCGAGGAAGCTAAAAAGCTTTTCGCACAAGCCGCGCGGGAAGAAAAAGCACTCGGTTATCACGAGCCTCCCGCCTACATCCGTCCCGTCGGCGAAACCGAAGCCGCAACGTTCATGGCCGCTGCAAACTGGGCCGACGCAAAAGCCGCCTATCAGGAAGCTCTCGTCGACCGGCCCCGCTCCGGCTATCCGCTCTACGGCATCGCTATGGCCAGCGAGCAGTCCGGCGACGCGAAATCCGCCGCCTCCGCCTACGCGGATTTTCTCGCCGCTTGGAAGACCGCCGACGCCACTCTTCCCCAAATCGAACACGCGCGCGCCTTCATCGCTTCCTACGCCAGCGTCTCAGCGAGCAAGTAGTTAAATCTCCTTGGGATTCTTAGGATTGGATTCTGGCCCAGAACTCAGCAGAAGTTTCCACGGGCACAATCTCAAACTCCACCAGATCTTCCCAGCAGCGAATCCAAGGCGCCAGCGACTCCGCACGCGGCGCCTCCATAATTTGAAAACACCGCGCCTCTGCGGCGTCCACCCAGCTAGCGACATAAGCAACGTCGGCCGGCATCATCCGTCCTTCGCGCCGAAACCGCTCGCCGATAGGCACAGCATCGCGATTCCTGAATTTTTCAATCACCAGGAACAACATGCCACGAGTCTAGCCGATTCCCAAACCACCGCACAAAGACAGCTTAGTTTTGGCCGGCGCACATCGGATGTATCGCACGGCTCAATTTGACGCGCCTCTCATTTCGCGAGATGATTGAAGTTTTGGATAGGGTGCTAAAATGTCTATGGTTCTGCAGTACGCCGCCGGCACGCTTCAGGAAGTCGCAGCCGTCGCCCCTTTTCTCGTTTCGGACCGTTGTAACTGTGTCATCGCCGCCGATCTCGTAAAATGGCGGCATCTCCAGGAGTCTCGCTTAAGCTGATGAGTCTTTCTCTGCGCCGGTTTCAATTATCGTTACTACCTGAGAGCTTCGCCATTGTCGGCCTCAGTCCAAACTCCGACATCCCCGCGTGGGCCACGCAGGGCCCCTTTTTCTCCGTCACCCGCAGCAGCGATGAGCTCTCCATTGTCGTCGAAGAATCCCTCGTCCCACCCGGCGTTCAATCCCAGGACGGCTGGCGCGTCATCAAAGTCCACGGCCCCTTTGTTTTGACTGAGGTCGGGGTTCTCGCCTCCCTGGCAGGACCGCTCGCCGCAGCCAAGGTCAGCTCGTTCGTGATTTCCACTTTTGACACCGATTACATTCTCGTGGCTTCGGAAAATCTCGCCGCCGCTATGTCCACGCTCGAACGCGCAGGACACTCTTTCCAAAGGAACCAACCCTGATGAACATCCCACCGTTTGTGACGCCACTGCGCCGCCGTCGGCCGGCCAGCTTCGCCTTGGCCAGCTCGCTGGCGATTCTTCTCTTCGCGCTCCTCTCGCTGTACCTTTGCGCCGACGAGCCCTACGCCCGCAGCCGCGACTACGACTTGCAACACTCCAGAATCGCTCTGCGTTTCGATCTCGAACACAAAAAAGTAATCGGCGACGTCACCCACACGCTGACCATCCTCCGCGACTCCACTTCGAAAATCATTTTCGATTCCGCGGGTCTCACCATCCAGAGCGTCACGGTAAACAAATCGGCCGCCAAGTTCGAGACCAAAGACGACAAGCTCATCATTCCTCTCACGACCGCGGCCCACGCCGGTGAAAAATTCGACGTCAACATCCGCTACGAAGCCAAGCCCACAAAAGGCCTCTACTTCATCCTCCCCGACAAGGACTACCCCGATCGCCCCAAACAAGTCTGGACGCAAGGCGAATCCGAGGACACGCGCTATTACCTTCCGACCTACGACTACCCAAACGACCGCCTCACCACGGAAACAATCCTCACCGTTCCCGCCAGTTGGACCACCGTCGCCAACGGCAAACTTATCGGCGTGGTTGACGCTCCCAACGGCATGAAAACATGGACCTGGAAAGAGTCCGTCCTCAGCTCCACCTACCTGATCACGGTAGTCGCTGGCGAATTTGAAGAAGTGAAAGACACCTGGCGCGGCCTGCCAGTCACCTACTACGCCCCCAAGGGCCGCGGCGACCGCCTCCCCATCAATTACGGCCGCACTCCCCAGATGATCGATCTCTTCAGCAGAAAACTGGGCGTCGATTATCCGTGGGAAAAATACGCGCAATCCATGGTGGACGATTTCGTAGCCGGCGGCATGGAAAACTCCAGCGCCACCACCAACACCAGTTCCTCACTCCAGCATCCCAAGCTCGCTTCCGAATATTTAACGGGCCAGGACGACCTCATTTCTCACGAGCTTGGCCACCAATGGTTCGGCGACCTCGTCACCTGCAAAGACTGGGGCGACATCTGGCTCAACGAAGGCTTCGCGACGTTCATGGAAACCGTCTGGGCCGAAGCCCACTTCGGCAAAGACGAGGCCGACTACGAACGATGGCAAGCCGCGCGCGAATGGTTCGCGCAGACTAATCTTTACGGCAAACCCATCGTTCGCCACGATTTCAACGATTCCAGCGAATTCGACGGCAACGCCTACACCAAAGGCGGCTGGGTTCTCTACATGCTTCGCCACCAGCTCGGCGAAGACGCCTTCTACCGCGGCCTCAAGCACTACCTCGAAGTAAATCGCGGCAAGAATGTCGTCACCGCCGATCTTTCAAAAGCCATCGAAGAAGCCACGCACACCAGCGTCGATCAATTCTTCGACCAATGGCTCTACGGCGCGGGCGCTCCGAAATTCGATCTCAGCTACAAATACGACGACGCGAAACACGAGCTCGCGCTCACCGTAAAGCAAACGCAAAAAGTCGAAGGCCGCGTCGGCCTTTTCCGCATTCCCACCGAAGTCGAAATCACCACAGCCTCCGGGCCAAAACTTTTCCCCATTACCGTTTACAAAGAAACTCAGATTGTTTCTTTTCCCGCAGATTCCGCGCCGCTCATGGTCCTCTTCGACAAAGGCGGCCACATCCTGAAATCCGCCGAATTTCACAAAGAGAAAAAGGAATGGCTCTACGAGTTGAAGAGTGCCACCGAAGTTGCCGGCCGCCTCGATGCCATTTCCGCTCTCGGCAAACTCAAAAACGATGACGACGTCGTCGCCGCTCTCGGCGACGCGCTCCGCAACGACAAATCGTCAGGCGCTCGCGACAACGCCGCCGATGCTCTCGGCCAGCTGGCCAGTCCCTCTGCCGCCAAGCAACTCCTCGAAGCCCTCAACACCACAAAAGAACCCTGGGTGCGCAATCACATCGTCGGCGCCCTCGGCAATTTCAAAGACGATCCCGCCATCGTCGCCAAACTGAATTCCATCGCCACCGATGACGTCTCCTATCGCGCTCGCGGCTCTGCTCTCCTGGCGCTTGGCCGCCTCAAAGCGCCCGGCGCTCTCGCGACTCTCGAAGCCGCTGTCGCGGCCGATTCTCCCGACGGATTCCTCCGCGACGCCGCTCTCCGTTCCATGGGCACTCTCGGCGATGACAAAGCAGTCCCGCTCCTGCGCGAATGGTCCGCCCCAGGCAAACCCATCGAATCGCGCACCGCCGCCATCGCAAGCCTGGCGCGCCTGCAAAAAGACAATAAAGACATCACCACGCAAATCTCATCGTTCCTGAGCGAGCCTCACTTCCCAGTTCGCATGGCCAGCATCTACGCTCTCGGTACGCGCGGCGACGCCTCCGCCATCCCCGCCCTCGAAGCCCTCCTGAAGACCGACGACCTCAGCATCGAAATGGTCCCCATGATCAAAGGCCAAATCGCCCGCCTGAAATCCCCATCAGCCGGCAAAGGCCATGGCCACGATGATATGTCCGACGACGAAGAAGGCCCGGACTCCGCTCCATCCGCCACCGCGGGCAATGAAGGCGACGGCACCGTCACAAAACGCCTCGACCGCCTCGAGCACCTAATGCAAGAAACGCTCGACCGCCTGAAAACAATCGAAACCCGCCTCCCGTCACCAAAACAATAATTCTGCCAATTCGTAGGGGCCGGGCTTGTTTACCCTGAGCTTCGAAGGGCCCCGCCCTCTTGAATTCTCAGTGTCCTCTGAATCTCTGTGGCCTCCGCGTAATGTTTTTCTTTCTTTTCTTTTTCCTTACTATCCTACGGCTCCGCCAACAAAATCCTCAAATCCCGCATATTATTCCCCGTAGGTCCGGTAACAATCGTGTCCCCCAAGCGCGCAAAGTACGAATACGAATCGCTTTCCCGAAACATAAACCGCGCATTCAACCCAATCGCCTGCCCGCGCTCAAACGTCTCCCCATCCGCCACGGCCCCCGCCGCGGGACTATTCCCATCCAGTCCATCCGTCCCCGCGCTCAACACCGCAATCTTCTTCCCCGCAATTTTCTTCACGCAAGCCAAAACAAACGCCGCATTCCTTCCGCCAATCCCACGACCCCGCACCGGCGAACTCACCTCTCCATCCGCAATCACTGCCACGCGCTGCCCCGGATTCGCCTTCCGCTGCTCCGCAAGCTGCGCCAACAGATAATCCGCAGCCTTCTGCACCGGCCAATCGTCGGTAGTATTGTCGCAGCAAGTCACAAATCCGTTGGCTTCGGTCGCATGATGCGCCGGATGAAACAGATCATCCAGGCCAAGCAACAACGAAAAATGCGCGTTGGCAAACGCCGAGTCACCCGCCTTGGGTGTTTCCGGCATTTCCCCTTCGTCCATCCACCGCAAGAGCCCCGCCGGCAATTTCTCCCGCAAAGAAAACTCCGCAATCACGCGCTGCACATCCGCAACAGTTGTCGGATTAGGCAGAGTCGGCCCGGAAGCCAAAGCCGATTCCTTCCCAACCGGCACATCGCTCACCGCCAAAGTAATTTTCGTCGCGCGCCTCGCCGCCACAGCCAGCCTCCCCCCTTTCACCGCCGAAACATGCTTCCGCACCGTATTCATCGCATCAATCGGCGCTCCACAAGTCACCAGCGCCCGATGCAACTGCCGCACATCCTCCAGAGTCTGCCGCGAATCCAGCGGCAACTCCACCAGCGCCGATCCGCCGCCCGACAAAAGAAAAAACACAATCGTCTTCTCGTCACACTCTTTCAAAAGCCCAAGAATCGCCTCCGCCGCCTTCCAACTTTGCTCATCCGGCGTCGGATGCCCGCCGAGAAAATACTTCATGCCAGCCACAGCGGGCGCTGGCCCGGTGGGCGCAGCAACAATCCCCTCAAACGAAAATCCCCCCGCCAGCAGTCCCGCCAGCCCTTCGACCATCGCATGCGCCGCCTTACCAATCGCCACCACGCGCACGCGCTCAAACGCCCGCAAATCCACCTCAGCATCCGGCAGGCACAAAATCATCCCCTCGCGCCGCAGTTTCCTCTGCATCGCTTCCGGAATATCAATCGCCGAAATAGTTTCCTGGAAAATCCGGCGGGCAAGTTGCTTCAGTTCCGCCATAGATAGGTCGCCGAGAAAAACTCAGCTCACCTTGAACGCTTGAGGATTCAACATATTCGCGGGCTTCTGCCCTTTGAATAGCGCCACCACACTCTCCGCCGCCATGCACGCCATCTTCGTCCGCGTTTCAATCGAAGCCGAAGCCAGGTGCGGCGCCAGCACCACATTCGCCCGCTTCAATCCCGGATGAATGAACGGCTCATTCTCATAAACGTCCAGCGCCGCCCCCGCAATCTTCCCGCTTTCCAGCGCATGCACCAGCGCCGCTTCGTCCACCACCGGCCCGCGCGCCGTATTAATCAAAAACGCCGTCGGCTTCATCCGGTAAAATCGCGCTCCATCAAACATCCCGCGTGTCTCCGGCAGCAGCGGCACATGCAAACTCACGAAGTCCGACTCCGCCAGCAAATCTGTGATCCCGCGGTACGTCGCCTTCAACTCCTTCTCCACCGCTTCCGGCGCCTGCACCGCATCCGAATAAACCACCTTCATTTGAAAACCGAGCGCCCGCCGCGCCATCGCCCGCCCAATTCGCCCAAATCCCACAATCCCCAGCGTCTTCCCCCAAACATCCGTCCCCACAAGCTGATCCAAGTCCCAACCCTTCCAATTTCCCGACCGCGCCAGCGCCTCGCCCTCGCCCACTCGCCGCGCCACCGCCATCATCAAAGTCCACGCAAAATCCGCGGTCGTCTCATCCAGCACTCCAGGCGTGTTCGTCGCCACCACGCCGCGCTTCGTGCAAGCCTCCACGTCGATATTGTCGAACCCCACCGCCACATTCGACGCAATCCGCAATTTCGGCGCCGCGTTCAGCAATTCCTGGTTTACTTTTTCCGTCAGTAAACACACCAGTCCTTCTTTGTCCTTCAACTTCCGCAACATCTCATCCTTCGAGATGCTCTCCGCTTCCTTCCAATACTCCACGTCGCAGCTCGCGTTTAAAATCGCCTGCGCCGCCGGAAACAGCGGCCGCGTCGCCAGCACTTTGGGTTTCGCCATCGTTCTCCTCGCTCGCTCCCTGCTGAATTGGGACAGCTAACCTAACACGATCCACAGCCACTCTTCGAACTCCTCGCTTATGCTTTTCCCTCCTCTCTACTCCCCTGTGCCCCCGCGACGCGCATCGGATGCACCTCGTACCGGTTCAACCTGGCCTGCACGGAAGGGTCGCCTTCCATAAGCTGCCGCACTTCCGCCTCGCCCTCCGCCTCAAACACGCCGATACCGAAAGCCCCATCCGCCGCAAGCACAGGCCCGTAAACCAGTATTTTTCCGTCGTTAAACAGTTCTTTCGTATACCGCGCGTGCTCCTGCATCAAGCTTCGCTCTTCTGCGGTGATGTCCGCTGGAAACGTAGCCCGCGGTGGGATCAACTTCATAAAAAAGTGCTGTTTGCTCATAGGCCGCCCATAATACCACGCTGCATTTCCGTCCCAACCATTGCAAGCCGTCACGCCGCGCTCACCTAAAACGCCTTTCATCGGTCCGCTTGAGGCCACCCAGCCTCTCTTCTCCGCTCGTCTCTCGCGCCACTGCCCATCCGTACAGTTACCTCAGCCGAAACCTCGCTCCCACACGCCGTATTCCGCGACCAGCCCAATCCCTAGACTTTAATTGCGTTCTGAAGGAGAACCATGCGTCCCGCCATTCGCCGCTGCCTGCCCGTCGGCCTCGCCTTTCTTTTCTGGGCCGCCGTCGCCCGCCCTCAGCAACCTCAGCAAACAAACGCTGCCCTCCGCGACAGCGAATTGCGCACTTCCGAGAAACTGAACGCCGCCATGCATGCAGGCCTCGTAGCCGATTCCCAGAGCCGCCACGACGAAGCGATAAAGAGCTACAAAGAGGCCGTCGCTCTCGCCGAACAGCTCCGTCCTCGCGATCAGCGCCTCGCCGCGGCTCTCGACCATCTCGGCAACCGCTACCTGGGCCGGGATTTTCCCGCTGCCGACGCTGCCTACAGCCGCGAGCTAAAAGTAGTCGAGGAACTCTTCGGCCTGCAAAATCCCAACGTCGCCCAGCCACTGCAATCGCTCGGCACCAGCGCCTTGCTGCAAAAAGACTACGCCTCAGCCCAGAAGTTTTACACCCGCGCCCTCGAAGCCAACGAGAAAGGCCTCGGCGTCAACAGTCCCGCCGTCGCCGACAGCCTTCGCATCCTCGCCCGCGTCTTCGTCCTCCAGAAGCAGTACGGCCGCGCCGAACCCTACCTCCTACGCGCCGTCAAAATCGACGAATCCGCCTCCATCCAGAACGATTCCGCCCTGCTCGGGCCTCTCACCATGCTCTGCAACCTCTACGAAGTCTGGGGAAAGCCCGACAAAGCCGAACCGCGCGAACGCGAAATCATCGGCATCGTCGAAAGGCAGTACGGCCCTGACAACCAAATTCTGGTCCCCGTTCTCACCAAAGAAGCCCAATCCCTCCGCTCTCTGGGCCGCGCCGACGAAGCCACAAAGGTAGAGCAGCGCCTCAAGTCCATCCAATCCACAGCCATGAACTGACGACTCAGCCTCGCGATCTCCGGGTCCACCACTGGCTTTGGCGCGCGGCCGACCCTCGATCCGCTAAAACTTCTTGGGTGGCCCATCCTTGCGGGTTTTGCAAGGGTGGACTGCTTATGATCCCAGCTTTTCGCCAACCGTCCCGCGCCAGGATCGATCTAGAAGATGAGATAATCCACACGTTAGGCAGTCAGGGCTGCGGGAGTGCCAATCATGAAACCTTCAGTGTTCATTGCAGCGAGTGCGGCCGTCATCTTGCTACTCGGCCTCATGCACTTGCTTTACACCTTTCGCGGCCCTATGTTGCATCCTCGTGACGCAGACCTAACCGCCAGAATGATGGCCGTTTCGCCTGTCATCACGGGAGAAACCACAATGTGGCGGGCTTGGGTTGGCTTCAACGCGACTCACAGTTTCGGCCTTATTCTCTTTGGCGCGGTGTACGGGTACCTCGCGATTCGCCACAGTGCATCGCTCTTTCAATCCTGGTTCTTGCTTGCACTTGGCTTCGCACTTCTGCTTGGCTATGCAGTCATCGCCAAGTTCTATTTTTTCACTGCACCGTTTCGCGGAGTCGTGTTGGCGGCGGCTCTCTACCTTCTTGGAATCGTGGTCAACGTAGCGCAGTCGAAGTCCAGATAGCTGGCGGGTGGCCACCCTCGATCCGTCAAGACCTCTTGGGTGCCCCATCCTTGCGGGTTTGGTTTATGCAAGGGTGGGTCTTGGGTTACTCCGCGGGGCTGCCTTTGGCTGGGCTCTCCCTCGAGAGGAGGGCGTTGTGTGGCAAGGTGAAGAAGACGGGCCAACAGCCCAAGCCCGAACAGACATTCAATTTGAATGAATTCGCAGGTCGTTTAGAATCAACACTTGCAAAGGTGTATCAAAACAAAGGACTTTAACTCCCTTTAGAATGAACACTTATGCAAAACCAGGGGGAGGGGGACGGTTATTGTTAACTACGATCAGCCATCGACGCTGACAGTAGGGGAGGGGCTTGCCCCTCCCTCCGGTACGGACCGGGAGCATCCCTGACAAAGCAGACCGAGCGCATTCCTGACACTATTCGTGCAAACCAAAGACGGGAACGCCCCTTCCGCGTTGATGGGGGCAGACGCGGAAAGGGCGCACCGTCTTCAGGAGAGAAGATCGTTTTTGGTTTTTTGCAGCCGATTAGGTTCGAGCCGGCAACAACTCCCAGCCCGCTGTGTCATTAGTTAGTCGATTGGCGGATGACCGCCGGGCCCGTGGCCTCCTGGCCCAGGGCCGCCGCCAGCCTGCACCGTGAAATCGGCCGGCACTGTAAACAACGTGGCCGCCGGCTCCGTCCGCTGAACGTTGGTCACGGCATAGGTCGTGGTTCCCGACCGCGGGTCGGTCCGCGTGCTCTTCAGCAGGATTTGCAGGTCGGTCGAAACCCACCGTTCGGAAACAATCTGGAGCGCCTTTTCGTTTCCAATCTCGCCCGCCGGGATGGTTCGCGTCGTTCGCGTTCCTTCCGCCATAATGCCGCTGATCGTCTGCGTTCCCAGCGACTCTTTCTTCAGCAAGCCCGCAGCGATTTCCTTCTGCTCCCGCTCCTGCATTCTGGACTCAAAGTTCGCGGCAGAGTCCGCGTTCGAGCCATTTCCTTCATGCGTGCGGATCGCCGACTTGTGCGCCACCTTTTGGTCGTTATCCAGCATGATGTGCACGCCGGCCACCGGATCGGAAATCGAGATCATCTTCTTCGGCGTTCCCGAAGCCGTAAGCGGCCCGACGCCGGTGAGCGTCACTTCGTGACGCGACCTCCCCTGGCTGTCGCGGTACATGGTCACCTGCGACGTCCGGTGGATCAGAGATCCATCCTGGAGAGTTTCCGTCGTTTCGGCTGTAGCCGTCGCCGAGAACGGCGCGCCTTTCACGAGCTTTCCGCCGTGCATTCCTTCAAAGCCCATCAGCTCCATCGGGGCTCCGAAAGGCGGACCATCGTGTCTCTGCGCTTGCATCGCAACGGCGCTCAATAACAGCGCCCCACTTAGGACCAAACACGTTTTCGTCTTCGAGTTCATTATTCCTTCTCCTCTTCTCTCCAATCCGCGGCGAGTTCTTCCCCGCGGGAATCTCGTATCAGTTTTCTTCCTGGGTCTGCGCCAACCGCACCGCTTGCGGCAACCCGTCGTTTCCAACCAGCAAATCCACCTGTATCCATTCGCCCGCGCGCTCTTCATTCACCGGCAAGCCCAGCGCGCCAAGCGAGCCGCGCTGCATCCGCACGCGCAAGATCGAAGCCTCTTCTGTCTCGTCCGCCACGGCTCCCGGCACTGGCGTAAACTCTCCCGAATCCTCTGCGCCGCTGGCGCCCGAATCCTGGCCCGCCACGTTTGCGTTGCTGGCCGCCAGCGCGGTCTGCGCTTCGTTATACTTTGCTGCCTCAGCCTGCCGCGCCTGGCGCCAATTCCACCAGCTCACCGTGCCCACAAGAACTGCCGCAGCCGCCAGTGCCCAGGCGGCCACAAGCCCCGCGCGCCGCGCCACCATCGTGCGATGCCGCGTGCGAAATTCCTGCCGCAGCCGCATCTCGACTCGCGCTGGTGCGCGCGCCTCTAATGTATCCTCGCCAAGGGCACGTAACTCTTCGCGCGCTGCCTGCCAGGATTCCTGCAACGCCGCGCAGCGCGAGCAATGGCTCAAGTGCGCAAGAGCCGCCGCCCGCTCCAACGATTCCGCCCCGTCAACGCGGTCCAGATCCAGAACAATTGCTTCCACTTGCTCGCAGTTCATCGCATTTTTTCCAAAAGTTCCCAGCATTTGACTACCTCGCCGCCTTCAAACGCTGCGGCACGTCTCGCAACATCTCCAGTTTCGCCAGCAGCAGAGCGCGTCCACGGTGCAACCGCGAACGAATCGTTCCAATCGGGCACCCGGTCATTTGCGCCGCTTCTTCGTAGCTCATCTCTTCCAGTTCGCACATCACCACGGCTTCGCGAAACTCAGCCGGCAATTCCTGCACCGCGGCTCTCACCTGCTCCATGCGCTGCCGTCTTTCCACCCACATCGCCGGAGTAAAGTTGTCCTGCAAGACGATTCCCGATCCCGTGCCGTCTTCGTTCTTTTCTTCCAGTGAAACTTCCCGCGGCCTGCGCTCCAGATGCTTCATAACGCGGTTTCGCGCAATTCCAAAAAGAAGACCGCCGACGGTGCCGCGTTCCGGATCGTACTTTTTCGGCTCGCGGATCAGCGTCATGAACACGTCCTGCACAATCTCTTCCGCGCCCCAGGCGCTCCCGGTCATTCGCAGAGCGAATCGGTACAGTCCGCCCTGATGCCGGCGGTAGAGGAGGGCAAAGGCTTCCTCGTCTCCCTTCGCGGCACGCCGCAACAGAAGGTCGTCTCTATCTTGCGCTGCGATCCTCGTCTCCCCAGGTGCGGCTTTTTGTTCAGTGCCAGGTGCGTTTTTCGCCTTCTCCCGTATTTCCCGCTGGGGTGGCAAAAAGTTCCCCGGGCGGCCGGGCGCATGACCCTGCCGATTAGTAGGTGTGGGTTTCACTGTTGTTTAGACGTACCCGGGCCACGGCCCGTGTCGGCGGAGGGTAACTCCCCGGGCGACTTCGGCTCAATGGAAAAAAACAAAGGGCAGAAAGGAATGGGGCAGAAAAGAAGGGGAGCGACTCGAACGGCCCCTGCGCAGTCCCCTCAGTTCAGGCGTCGTTTCACGGAAATTACGCGTTCTTTTTGGGCCGGAACATGCGCGCCGCAACGCGCACCACAAATCGCCGGGGCACGATTCTTTGCCCGAGCGCGCCGAGATAATTTCCTGCACCCGAGACTACGAAACTCTTGCCTGCGGCAAGCGCGCGCAATCCCGTACGCGCCACCTTCTCCGCCGTCTCCTTATTTACCCTGGTGGCCGCCAGGTGCGATTGTCCCGCGACTTCCGCGAACTCCGACTCTGTCGAACCGGGACACAACGCGCACACCCGCACGCCGTAGGGTTTCATCTCTTCCGCCAGGCCTTCCGCAAAAAGCAGGTCAAAGGCTTTCGTCGCGGCATACGTGGAAAGGTAGGGCACGGCTTGAAAGGATGCGGTCGAAGCAAGAATCAGCACGCTGCCGTGGCGACGCGCCGCCATTTCCGGAAGATAAAGCCGCGTGAGGTGAACGACCGCGGCGCAATTCACCTGCACCATTTCGACGAGCTTGCGCGTTTCCACCGTGGGAAATTCACCGTACGCGCCGAAGCCGGCGTTATTGATCAACAGCTCGATTTCAATTCCTTGTTCTTTTGTAAATTGAAATATCTTTTCCGGCGCGTCGGCTTGCGCCAAATCCGCAGCGAATACTCTTGTTTGAATTTTATGAGCAGCCGCCAGATTTTGCGCCAATTCTTCCAGGCGCTCGCGACGCCGGGCGGTCAAAACCAGGTTGGTGCCGCCGCGCCCCAGTTCGTCAGCCAGCGCTTTGCCGATTCCCGCGCTCGCGCCAGTCACCAGCGCCCACTTCCCGGACCATGGTGTCATCGCCCACCTCCCAAAAAGGTCTTGAGCGTATCACGGAGCTATTGTGAATTGTTGCGACGGAGATTCTTGATCCCTTCGCACGGGACGAACTTTTATCCTGCGGCGCGCGACGATTTCGCGAGACCAGCATCTTGTGCGGCCACGCTCCCGATGACGGACCAATCCTTGTCCTGGTTTCCGCGCGCCATCGCGGTGATAAATCTGTCGCGCAGCACGCTTGCGATGGGCATGGGCACGCTCGTTGCTTCCGCGGCTTGCAGCACGAGGCGCACATCCTTCAAACCAAGCGGCAACGCAAATCCGGCGGGTTCATGTTTGCCTTCTACGATCAAGTTACCGTACGTTTTGTACAGCGGCGCTGTAAAAAGGGTGGACGTCAAAAAATCCAGGAGTGCGCCCGCATCCACGCCGGATTTCCGCGCGAACGCCAGCGCTTCCCCGAGCGATTCGAGAACGGTGGCGATCAAGAAATTTCCGGAAAGCTTTACGACGTTGGCCAGCGAAGGCTTCTCGCCGACAACAAACAATTTCGGTCCCATGGACTCAAAGAGCGGTTTGCATTTTTGCACCAAAGCCGCGGGGCCGCCGACAACCACGGCGAGACGCGCTGCCTCGGCAGCTTCAGGACGGCCGAAGACCGGCGCGGCCAGATATCCTTGCGCGGCTTTGGCGTGTTCCGCAGCCAGTTTGTCGCTCAGGGCGACGCTGATGGTGCTGAGCGAAATGTGCACAGCACCGCGCGACAGCGACTCCAATATTCCGCCTTCGCCAAACACCACACTTTCGAGCGCGGCATCGTCAGCGATCATCGTGAACACAACTTCGCTGCCGCAAGCTTCCGCGATCGAAGCCGCGACGACCGCGCCATCCGCGCGAAGCGCTTCCGCGCGCGATATCGTCCGGTTGAACACCGTGAGGCGATGCCCGCCGCGCAGCAAACTTTTAGCGATTCCTGTCCCCATCATTCCAAGACCGATCAATGCGGCTTCCATGACAGTTGCCTCCACGCTTGGATTCGAGTGTTACGTCGTTTCGTTAGATTCGGCGGGGTCCTTCGCGGGTGCATTTTGGGGAGAACGCCAGACTATGTTGCGTACGCGCTCGCTCTCTCGCTTGATGCGGTCCATCAGGCGTCTCGCCCACACAAATTCCGCGGCCAGCAAACCAAGCCCGAGCAAAATCACAAGCCAACCAGGACCGGGCGTGACAATCATTACGATACCGGCGAGCAATAGCGTGAACCCGCCCACGATTCGAGAGAGGCGGCGGACTTGCTCGACTGTGCGAAGCATCATGGGACGTTGTGGGTCGCGGCTTTCCGGATGGAGGGAGGTCCAATCACGATTGAGCTTCTATATTATCTCTTACTTTTCTCGGCCGTGCACATGGCCGTACAAGAGGTTTTCCATGCAAGCCACAGGGCTGGACGAATGCGGTGCTCGGTAGATGGAGCATCAGGGAAGCTGGAGGTCGAGGGAGTAGACCTCTTCGTTGCTGATGTCGCGGACGAGCAGCGGAGAGCCGTCGGGCGTGACGCCCGTCCAGGGGCCAAACGGGCCGTAGTAGGGATGGAGGCCGCTCATGCCGGCGATGGCTTGCGGTTGCTGGTCGGAAATGCGCATGCGGTAAAACCCGGGTTCCGGCACTTCCAGAGTGTCGAAGAATATTTCTTTGCTGTCCCTTGACCACTGCATGTAGCCGGTGCGGCCAACGTTTTTTACGATGACGCTCCACTTTTGCGTGGCGAATTCGTAGAGAAGAATGTCTTCGCTGTTCGGATGTTCCGCAATGAGGAAGCGGCCATCGGGAGACCAGCGCGGGCAGCAGATGCCTTCCGAGCCCGGAAGCAAAGTTGTGCGGCGGGAGGCCATATCGAGCAATTGGATGGAGACGGTTTGTTTGTTGTCTTCTATGCGTGCCTGGCCAAACGCGAGCGTCGAGCCGTCAGGGGACCACGTTGGATCGAGATCCCACATGGCGCCATTGGTGATTTGCTCCGCGGGGCCTCCCGCAGCGGAGATCAAAAAGATGTTCCATGGCTTGCCGGGCCGCGAGCCGGCGAAGGCGATGCGCTTGCCATCGGGAGACCAGTGGGGGAGCGCGGCGCGAAGCGACGGACCCGTGAGTTGAGCTGCTTGCGAACCGTCGGCTCGCGCACGCCACAGAGCCAGTTCGGGGTAGCGGACATAGGTGAAAAATTGGCCGTCGCGCGAAGCCTCGACGTCGCCCGCGGAGATTCCGGAGAGAAAGGGCACAAATTGCTTTGAGAGCGAATCATAGCGGACCAACTCGGCGCGCGGTTGCGAGGCGGTGACGTAGAGTTTCTTCCCGTCCTCGCTTATGCCGCCCATATAGAAGTTGGGAGGAACTGTCGTTAATTCAATGGGAGCTGGAGCTTTCGTCCAGAACGAGTGGGTCTCCGGCAAGGCCCAGATTCTGCTCGCGCCGTTGCGCTCCGTCTGAAAAAAATAATAGCGGCCATCGGGCGACCACTCTCCGCAGCAGCGCTCCGTCAAGTTAGGTATGCTGGTCAGAATTTCGTGAAGTCCGCTGCCGTCGGCGCGTGCTTCCCAGAGCGTGTGTTGCTCGATGTGCTTGTTGCCTACCGTAAAACGCATTCGGGTGCCATCCGGAGAGAATCGCATCTGGGTTGCCGGGCCGGGAGCGGTAAGCAGCTTGCGCTGACTAGAGCCGTCGGCATTGGCCAGAAAAATATCGTTGCCCTTAACGAAAGTAAGATGGCCGCCGGGGGCCCAGGAAGCGGCGTCGCACTCGATTCCGTCAATGTTTTGGAGGGAGCCGGAAGCCAGGTCCATGAGCTTCAAACGGTAGGGGCCCTTTTCCATGTTCACGGGGGAGCCGACCAGTAACTTCGAACCGTCCGGCGAAACGTCTGCGACATAAAGGGCGGGAAACGCCGACGCTAACACTACGGGCGTGCCTCCAATGGCGGGGACCTGCACTAGAGAGGTCTGGGTGAAGGATGACTCGTTGAAATAAATCTGTCCGCGGCGGGCGTGAACATTGCCTTTTGCCAGGCCGTCAAACGTGATTTGCGTCGAGTCGCTTACCCGCGGGACTGGCGCGGAAGTACGGAGTGTGACGATCAAGGCGCCCGCGATCGCGGCGAGAAGCAAGCTGCCGAGGACGACTCCCACGCGAATATGGCGAGCCGGAAGGTGATCTGCAACTATATCCACTGCAGACGACTGAACCGGGAAAAGTCCACCATTTCTAATGACTTGCACGGGTGGCAGAAAGCGGTAGCCGCGCCTGGGGATGGTCTCGATGAAGACGGGAACCTCGGCGGAGTCACCGAGGACTTCCCGGAGGCGCTTGATGGCGGTGTTAAGGCTGGTGTCAAAGTCGACGAAGGTGTCGGCGGGCCAGAGCGCGGCGTGGAGGTCTTCGCGTGCGACGACCGTCCCGGCGCCTTCCAGCAACTTGCGTAGAACCAGGAAGGGCTGATCCTGTAAGCGCTGCTTCGCGCCGTTCTTGCGCAACTCACCGGATTGGACGTCCAGCTCAAACGTCCCAAAACGATACCGTGGAAGGCTCGCTGGCAGGGGGACCGCTTGTGGTGTGACTGACATGCTGGTTCCGTCGCTTGTATAGACGGACCGGGGATGGCAATTGTTTCTTTTGGGAGGTGTCAGAGGAGCTTGCAAATTTATGTAAAAGCGTCGCTTAGCCCGTCAGACGAGTTCCAGACGAGGGTCAGGCGGCAACCATGGTGCTGCTTTTCTATGTCGGCGAGGTTTGACGCTACCGCAACTGCGGTTGAGGTGGCGTTATGGGATGGAAAAAGGCATTGGCGTTGGCAATGGCAGTAGGGCTATTGGTGACATCGAGGGGTGCAAGGGGAAGTACGCGAACCGAGGAGGCCAGCAACGAACTGGCTGTGGAGATTTATGATGGGTATTTGATTGTGGTGGAAGTCAACGTGGGGGAGTTGCATGGCCTGCGTTTTCTGTTGGATACGGGAACCAGCATAACTGCCATCGACCGCCGCGTGGCGAAACATCTAGGAGTGCTTGGAAAACCGGCGAAGGTCATTAATTTCGATAAGACCGTCTCCGTGGGATTGGGGGAAGTCCCAGAAATCACTTATGGCTCTGAGCAGGCTTTCAACGTGCCAGTCTTGATTGAAGATCTGCGGTATTTATACGTTGGCCGCGCGCCAGTGGATGGGATCATCGGACTGGATCTGCTCTGCCGTAAGAGTTTCCTCGTCGACTATGCGAGGAAACAGGTGGTTTTCGGAGCGACGGCGAGCAGTGGAATGCGTGCCGCCCCCCTGCGCGTGGAAGGAAACGTGTTGCGCGTGGGGGCCGAACTGGATGGAACGCCAGTGTGGATGATCGCCGACACCGGGATATTGGGAACCGTACTTTATGAACGCAACCACAAGGCAGGTCTGGAGAATTACCGGATCGAAATGCCAAAGATGGGGCGCAGCCTGGGCGGGGCGTTTGAAACCCGGAACGCCGTCGTGTCGCAATTCAAACTGGGCGGGCAGAACCTTGAAAGGCGAGTGCTGCTGGTCAGCGCGCCGGATGTGAAGAGGCTTAGTGATGTTGCTGGATATCTAGGGCCGGCGTCGTTCAACGCGAAACAGATCGTATTTGATTTTGAAGCCAATCAACTGCGCTGGAAAAAATGAGTTGGGAGAAAACCGCGGGGCCAACGGAAAAAGAGTTTGAAGCAGGCGAAGATCATTTGATCAGTCAAATGTCCGGAGGCTGGTTCTCTTCACAAGCAAAGCCAGTTTCTGATCGTGATTCATGGGCTCCCAGGGGACAAGCTTTTCGGCGAGCACATGCATTCTGCGGAACAGAGTCAGTTCGACGAAGAGGCCCATGAAATCCAAGTCGCGGAAGACCAGTGAGCCGGCCTGCTTCATGCGGTCGCTGATGCGCTCGAAATGGGCGGGCATCTCGGTCCAGTGCAGGCTGGCACGGTGGTGATGGCAGAGGTGATAGCCTTCGTTCAGGAAGTTCACTTCATCCATGACGGTCACGCTGTTCGAAAAATAATCCTCGGGATGTTCGGGATCGCAGAAAGCGTGCTGGACCCATGCGGTGATGGCGTTGATGAAATTCATGCAGAGAATGGGGACGAGGACGAAGAAAATTCCAATTTTCCAATTGTAAATAAAGACCGCCGAGAAGTAGGCGTAGTAGCGCGCCATTCCCCAGAACATGCGTTTGCGGTTTTTTTCGTCGCCTCTGGCTTTGAAGTAAGCGTAGGGAGCAACACCCAAGACCGTCCAGATATTGTCCGAGAGATACCAGAGAAAATCGAGCTTGCTAGTGCGATCGTAGCCCATGTTGGTGCGTGTGTCGTCCGGTCCGGCGTTTTCGCGATGGTGGAGACATACATGCGCCGTACGCCCCAGTTCGGGAGCGTTGCCGTAGAAATAGCCGAGGAAGAATTCGAGGTAGCGGCC
>DATFZY010000066.1:0-2084 GCA_035313865.1 Candidatus Acidiferrum sp. | reverse complement strand
GGGATTGGTGCGAATTCTCCATCGACCTTCGGTTCGAGATGTCGTGACATGCAGCCGGGCTTGCTCGGCGGAGCGCCGTCGAAATCCTCGGCGACCGGCGGGCATCGCATCTGGATTGCTATCTCATTGAGCAAGGCCTTGTCGAATCCGAAATGCGACCGCAGGACGCGACCGTTGTGATCGATCAGGAAAAGCGAGGGCACGAACGTCAGATCGAAGCGACGGGACAGTGCCAAGCCGGAATCTCGTTGCACCGGAAACGCCGTCGCTAGTTGTTGCGTGAAATGGTTTGTCGCTGCCTGGTCATCCTGGGAAATGCCGATCACTCGCGCGCCACGAGCCAGTTTGTTCAAGTAGGGAACGGCCAGTCGGCACGTCGGGCAGTCCGTTTCGAAGAACACGATGAGCGCGGGGTCGCTCCCCAGATCGAGTCCAGGTATCGCGGGCACGGTTTGGCCGATGTCGAGCACGGTACTAGGGTAACGCAAACTTGCCTACGCACGCTGCCTGCCAACCCAACGCGGGCGCCCGACAAGGCGGCGGCCGGAAGCATGCGAACACGCACCTCGCAAAACTTGCCGATGGAGATCCTTCGGCTTTTCAGTCTTTCTTGCTAAGATTGTCGAGAAATTCCTCCACAGCCCGCCAGTTTTCCGATTCGCCAGCGCGATTTTTGTCCTCGCGCAGCGTCGAAGAGCCGTGCACACCGGCAATGTGCGGAACAAACTGAGTCTTTTGCTGGGCGGGCGCAACGGCGAGGATGGACTTGGCGGCCACGATCTCGTTCCGATCTTTTGCCGAAGTTACAAAGATGGGAACAGAGACTTTGGCGGCGGCATCATGCACCGCATCGGGAGCATCGAGGTACTCGCCCGGAGAAAAAGCGAGCACTCCGGCGACCTCTTGCTGGTGTTCGGCGGCAAGAAGAAAAACCAGAGCTGCCGAATAGCTGCTGCCCCACACCAGGACTTTGCCATTGTTTCCAGAGGACCTTGCCCACGCCAGAGTGGCTTCCAGGTCCTTAAGGGCGTCCGAGTAGTTTCCGTTATGGCCGACGTGGCCCACGGTTTCGTTCTCTTGGCCCCACAGGTCACCGCCGGAACGTTGATCGATGGCGAGGCAGTTGAAGCCCAGTTTGACCAGTCGTGGGGCGATGGGCGCGTACTCAGCGCGGTTCGAGCCAGCTTGGTGGAACAACAGAATGTAAGGCTGCGAATTGCTGCCGGCAGGATAGAAGTCGGCATAGACCTTGACACCATCGGAGGCGGTGAGCGTAACCTGCTTCTGGCCATACACCGGCAGCGCCAAACCGATGATTACGACCAGCAGTTGAAAAAGGACTCCAGGCAGCCTTTTTTTAGAGAAGAAGCTTGTTTTTGGATGATTCCTCAGCGTGTACATTCTTCCTCCCCAGTGTCGCACCCCGTTCCAAGCGCTATGCAAAGCGCAGCCCGCAATCTTCGATGATCGGCCCCAATAATTGTTTCAGCCAAACAGACATGGGTCCCAAACGGGCACAAGTGATCGCCCGCTATCGTGAATAGGGCGGCCTGGAGGCATCAACATACATTGCAAAGCAGCGGAATCCCCGCTCATAGCAAAATACGCGATGGGTGGGACACCTGGCTCGTTGTTGTACAACTGGGCTGCGTTGGCCGGAGAGCTCGCTGGTGTTTAGAACTTCGGAACGGCTGGTTTCGAAGCGGCTTCCTTCTTTGCGACCTCCGCCTTTTGCGTGCAAAGCGCCTGCTGGCCGCCAGGAATCGCGGCGCACGTTTTGAATGCCTCTGCGGCGTCAGAATAACGGTCGAGTCGGTTGAGCGAATCTCCCATCACAAAGTAATCGCTTGGATCGGGTTGGGAGGCACCGGAGGTGGCTTTTTTCATTTCAGCAACGGCATTTTCGAAATCTTGCTTCTGGTAATACACGAGTCCCAAGCCACTGTGGGCCTGAGATTCATATTGGGATTTCGCGGTCGCGAGTTCTGCGTCGGTCATGCCGGCCGGCTTCACGATAGTGGGAAGCAATTCAAGCACCCGCTTCTCGTAGTTTTCGGCTTTGTCGAGTTGGGCCGAGTCATCGT
>DATFZY010000065.1:0-48560 GCA_035313865.1 Candidatus Acidiferrum sp. | reverse complement strand
TCGCCGCGGCCAGGCGCTGCCTTTCCGAGAGATTCCAAATAGGAGATCGCAGCATCCATGCCGGCGACATTTTCATATATAAAAGTGCCGGCTTCGATTTTGCCGGGAGGCTCATCAGGAATGAACTCTTCGCGGAAGGTGTGGAGCTTTCGCAGAAGTTCGAGGCGCCCCCACAGGAAGCCCATATGCGGCCCAAATATTTTGTAACCGGAGCAAACCAGGTAATCGCAATCGAAGGCTTGCACGTCCATCTGGCCATGAGGTCCGTAATGGACGCAATCAAGGAAAATTTCCGCGCCGGCTTCATGAGCGATCTTGGCGGCCGCGGCAACATCCACAATGGAGCCGAGCGCGTTCGACGCAACGGCGCAGGCAACCAGCCGCGTCTTGGCGGAGACGAGCGGTCTCAGATCATCGGTATGCAGGTTGGCGTCGTCTCTCAACTTCCACCAGACTACTTTTGCGCCTTCTTTTTCGAGCGCCAGCCAGGTGGCCACGTTCGCTTCGTGATCCATATCGGTGACCACGATTTCGTCGCGCTCGCCGAGCGTCTGGCCGATGGCGAGGCTGATCAGCCGAATGAACGACGTGGCGTTCATCCCGAAAGCGATTTCCCGCGGATCGCGCGCATTCAACAAGTCGGCTACGCTTTGGCGCGCGTGTGCCACCGTTGCGTCCACTTCTCTGCTCTTCGCGTAGCGCCCGCCGCGTTGCACATTGCATTCGAGAAGATGGCGATGGATGGCGTCGAACACAACCTGCGGAATTTGCGCGCCGGCGGCGTTATCGAAAAAGATGAATCCCGGCGTTTGGTGCAATGCTGGAAAAACGGAACGAATGGACTCTACCGGAAAATCCAAATGAGACTTGTGAGATGTTTCCTGCCCGAGGACATTCTGCGATTTGGCCTGCAAGTCTTTGCTCCTGATGGAATCAGAAAAATCGGAAAGGAAGGACTCTGAAAAGAACCTTTCGAACCTATACTCCGGTTGCAGGGACTGTCAAGCGCGCGTTTTCTGTGTACGCGGGCTAGAATATGCCGCGTTTGATTTGAAGAGCGAGAGCAAGGATCGGAATGACCAAAGCGATTGCAGACGCATACTCGGCGCTTCGGCGCGAATTTCATGGCGATTTGTTGCTTCCAGGCGATGCGGGATATGCCGATGCGCGTGTGATCTGGAATGAGATGGTGGCGCGTACTCCTGGCTTGATCGCGCGTTGCGCCGACGTCGCTGACGTTCGGGCGGCCGTGCGAATTGCCGCGGCCGCAGGCGTGCTGACGGCGATTCGATGTGGCGGGCATAGTCTTGCGGGGTTCGGGACGTGTAGCGATGGCCTGGTGATCGATCTATCGCGCATGCGGCACGTGAGCGTCGTCGAGGAAACGCGGCGCGCGCGTTTTGGCGGTGGCTGCCTTCTCGGCACCATTGATTCCGCCACGCAAAAAGTAGGGCTCGCCTTTCCCTCTGGCGTGGTGTCGCACACCGGGGCGGCTGGTCTGGTTTTGGGAGGCGGGACGGGATGGCTGAATCGTTTGCACGGACTTTCTTGCGACAACGTCGAGGGTTTTACACTTGTGATCGCCGATGGATCCGTTGTTCGCACAAACGCAAAGGAGAACGCCGATTTGTTCTGGGCTCTGCGCGGCGGCGGAGGAAACTTTGGTGTCGTCACTGAGTTCGAAGTGAAACTCCACCCGGTTCATTCGGTTCTCTTTGGTGCTGGCATGTGCGTAGGAGACGATATTCCCGCTATCCTTCGGCACTGGCGGGATTTCATGCCGGAGGCGCCCGACAATTTGCGCTGGGGGATTTCTCTCACGATTGCGCCGGACACGGAAAATGTTCCTGCCCATGTGCGCGGACACCCTGTGGCAAGCCACGGTTTACTTTGGGTCGGCGACATAGAGCAAGGGCGTTCGTACGTGGACCACGGGCTGTCCATATGCAATCCGTTGGCGGTGACTAAGAACGAGTTATCGTTCCTCAATTTGCAGACCATGGCGGATCACGAATTTCCTCACGGTAGGCGGTATTACACCAAGTCCGGATACTTCAAATCTTTGAACGACCAGGATATTCATCGCATGGTCGAAGCTCTGGCGACGATTCCCTCTCCCACCAGCCAGATCGAACTCTCGTACCTCGGTGGCGCGGCAGGACGCGTCGCTGCTGGGGAAACAGCATTTGGCGACCGGAGTTCTCCGTTCATCGTGAACCTGCTGGGAAACTGGTCTGATCCGGCGGACGACCCCGCGAACGTCGCATGGGTGCGGAACCTGTTCGCGGAGCTGCGCCCTTCGATGACTCCGGGCGTTTACGTCAACTTCATGAGCGGCGACGAACAGGAACGTGTGCCGGAAGCATATCGCGAACGGTGGGACCGGCTTGTTGACGTTAAGACTCACTTCGATCCAAACAATTTCTTTCGCTTGAACCAAAACGTCTTGCCGCGAAAGAAGTAGCGGCGCTTGCGAGCCTGCTTACCAGGTCTTTTCTATCGCTTGTCCACGTTGATGTAATAGAGATCCGTCGCTACGTCGAAATCGTCCTTCTTGAGCGGCGTCTTCAATTTCTGCCAATCCGTAGTGGCCGCAATAATCTGCCAGTTGTCTTTCGTTCCCACGCGCACGGGCATGGCGAAGCCCGGCTCGTCGGCCTCCCAGCGATAGTCCACCTCACCATCGCGGAAAACCAGATCCAGCTTGGGAATTGCCATGTGACGCAAATACTGATTGAAGATGGACGTCATGTCCTTGCCCAGCTTCTGGTTGAAGAACTGCACGATGTCCTCGGTCATTATATTTTTGTATTTGAAGTGCTGATAGAGATCGCGGATGAGCTTGAACCAGCGAGGATCGTCGTTCACTATGCTGCGCAACGTGTTGAGAAAGAGCGCGCCTTTAAAATATTGATCCTGGGGCGGCTCGGCGTTGACGCCGCGTTCCGCGATGATCGGCGCGGCGTTCTTCACTTTGGATTTGAGGCCGTTCACGTACTTGATGGCGTCGTCGTGGCCCCACATGTATTCGACGTAAAGACATTCGAGATACGTGGTCCAGCCTTCGTGAATCCACATGTCGGAAGGATCGGCTGCGGTAATCGAGTTGCCGAACCATTCGTGTCCGCTTTCGTGGATGATGATGAAGTCGAACCTCAGGCTGATGCCGACGCCCGTCCAGTCGCGCTCCAGATAGCCGTTCGCAAAGTGGTTGCCATACGTGACGGCGCTCTGGTGCTCCATGCCGGAATACGGAACTTCGATCAGTTTGTATCCGTCCCTTTTGAATGGATACTCGCCGAAATAGTGTTGGAAAGCCTGGAGCATTCCCTTGGCTTGCACAAACTGTTTTTTGGCTTTGTCCAGGTCTTCCGGCAGTGCGTAGAAATCGAGAGACAGGTCGCCTAGTTTGTCGGAGAAATGCTGGTAGTTGCCGATGTTAAGCGAGACGTCGTAATTGTTGATCGGATAGTGGACGAGCCAATCCCAGCGCGTGTACCCGTCGCCGAGATCTGTCTTGCCCATGAACTTTCCGTTCGAGACATCGACCAGATCATTGGGAATCGAAACGCTGATTTCCATGCTCTCCACTTCATCGCGCCACTGGTCTTTGTTAGGCCACCAAACGCTGGCACCGATGCCTTCGCATGCAGTAAAAATCCAGGGATGGCCCGCGGAATCCTTGTGGAAAGAGAAGCCGCCGAACCGGCCCTGCTCGAGAGGATTTCCCGAGTAGTAGAAATCAATGGAATAAACGCGGCCAGCGCGGAGCGTTTCCGGGAAATCCACAAAGACGGCGCCGAGTTCGCGTTCGTACTTGAGTTCAGTAGTGCCAAAGAGAATTTTGTCGACACCTAGCGGGTCCTGAAGATCGAGTTGGATGCGCGTGTCGCTCGTAAGCATCTTGAAGCGAATCGTGTTCTTGCCGCTGATAAATTTTTTCTCAGGATCGACGCGAACATCCAGGTGATAAAAGAGCAGGTCGTTGTTGGCGCGGTACTGGCCATACGCGCCGCGCAGGATGTTAGCGCGCGTTGGTGCTGCCGGAACCTGGGGAGCCGGGGCGGCTTGTGGTGCTGCAGCCTGTTGAGCGTTTGCCGGGGAGGATTGCGGCGCAGCTTGCGCTCCCGCGCGATGCGACGCGAGAGTCAAAAGTAAAAGAATGCTGAACATGCGAGCTCGGAAGGCTCTACAGGGAATGGCGTGCCTCGGAACGAGAGTGGACATGAAGTCGGCACGGTAACACAGGAACGCCGCACGACGGAAACGACGACAATCCAGAGCGAGGCGGTGCGCAAATGCGGCGACAGTTAGCGGACAACGAATACGATGCGGGATTTGCCGGAATCTGCGTCCCACGCCGTTTCGACGTCCGCAAGCGGAACGATCTTCGTGTTGACCTTCAGATTGGCGGCGCTGGCGGCTTGAAATACGTTGTGGACTGCGGCAAGCAACGCTGGCAACGGAACGCTCTTGATCCCGCTTCCCATAAGCACAGTGGAGGAAGAGCGGAGGGCTGCGCCCGGCAACCGCACGTCTTCGCCGCTTGCTTCTCCAATCTGAATGAACCGAACGGGAACGTCTTCTCGGCCGCCCTTCGCAGCCGCGATGATGACGGTCTCCGCGCTTTTGCCCCACAAGTAATCGAGGACGACGTCCACTCCGATCGCGAACTGCCCCTCGAGGGCGTTTTCGTACTCCTTCGTGTCCCCGGCACTTAAACTTTCAGGCTTGAACGGAATCACCACATCCGCGCCAAGAACTCTCAACTCTTCGAGCCCCTCGTTATCGCGGCCCGTTGCAATGACTTTGCCCGCTCCCAGGTATTTAGAGATTTGCAAGGCCAGACGGCCGGCAATGCCGGTCGCGCCATTCACGAGCACTGTCTCTCCCGGCTTCAGGCGCGCACGCTCGGCCAACGCCGCCCAGGACGACATTCCAGGATTCGCAATCGCTGCGGCCGTGACGTCGTCAACGGCGTCCGGCACCGGGACGCAGTGTGTGGAACGTGCCCGCGTCTTTTCCGCCAAACCGCCGAATGGGGCCGCGGGCAGCGCAAAGTAGACGCGTCGCCCATCTTGAGTTGTTCCCACCCCCTCGACGCCGGGAATGGCGGGAAAAACATGGTCCGAACTGTAGTGAGCCCCCGAAGCGCGTGCCTTCGTCAGATGTGTGAGCGCTGCGGCACTCACGGTGATGAGTTCTTCTCCGGGCTGCGCCAGTGGCTCCCTGAAATCTCCGTAGGCAGGAGGCTTGCCGGCTTCGTTGATGATGGCTGCCTTCATTTTTTGTCCCTTCCGATCCTGGTTCGACTTTAGCGTCGCTTGAAACGGGCCACCATAACCTCAACGTCCAAGCGACTACGGTTTCGCAGGCAGCTTGTCCAGGAACAAGTATTGCTTGCGCTGGTTATCTGCGGCCGCTTGCGGCTCGGCCGCCAGGTGCATCACTTCATAGTGGGTTTTCCCGTCGTACCGTGGCCACAGGGGCAGCCCTGCCCCGTTGGGGTCGCCCGTCTTCGCGAAATTCGTCCAATACGAAACCATATAATCGGATAGATCAAAGTCCGCTTTTCGCCACGGGAGCTTCTTCGAGTTCAGCATCCCAAACACATATTCGATTTCCGCAGAATGATACGCCATCGGCGTCGCTCCCGGAGGCGCGCCGCTCTCCGGCAACGGCGGGGCTTGGTCGAACTCATAGCGGTAGACGGCCGGACCTTTTAGCTTCGTTTGCATCTCAATCCATTTCCAGGTGCCGTAGCCGATGAAATCTGCCGTGGCCAGAAGTCCTGCGGATGCCTGCGCCTGCTCGTCTGTCGCGCCGGGGAATAACTTCAGCATGTCGTCCACACTCGCACCCGCGGTGTCCGCCACTTTCTTGGCGTAAGTTTCTTTTGTCGCCGGATCCTTTTCGAAATACATGTGGAAGTTGCCTTCGTCGTGGTTCCATCCCGCCAGGAGAGGGATGTGCGCCTGCTTTCCTTTCTTGTAAATCTCCGCAGGACTTTTGGGGAAAAAGTAGCCGTCAATATCCGGGTGAAAACGGAACGCGTTTCCCCCCGCAAGAGCGATTTCGAGAAGCTTTGGCGCATCCATGGCGCGCAATTGCTCTAGCCTAGGCGCTCCGTTTTCTTCGCCGAACTTGGCGCCATCCGCTTCCGCTTCCGCCAGCGTCTTCGGCGGCAGTGAACTGCCAAAAAATGCTCCGCTTTCGCCAATTGCGCGGTGAACCAGTTCTTTCGAAACGGGAGAAGCCATCTGCGCGCTCACCGAAAACGATCCCGCCGACTCGCCAAAAATAGTGACACGGTCGGGGTCGCCGCCGAACGCCGCGACATTTTTCTTCACCCATTGCAGGGCCGCAGTCTGGTCCAGCAATCCGTAATTTCCCGAAGCGTGATGCGGTGATTCCTTCTGCAACTCCGGGTGCGAGAAGAATCCAAAAATTCCAAGCCGGTAATTCATGCTGACAACGACGACGCCTTTGTGCGCCAGCGCTTCCCCGTCTTGCCGGCCCTCGGACGTCGCACCAGCCTGAAATCCGCCTCCGTGAATCCACACCATCACCGGCAGCTTCGCGTCAGCGGCAGCTTTCGGTGTCCACACATTCAGATACAGGCAATCCTCGCTCGGCCCCGCGTCACGAAACCCCATATCCCCATAGATCGGCCCCTGCATGCACCGCGGGCCAAACTCCGCGGCCTTCCGCACACCCTCCCATTTCGCCGCAGGCTGCGGCTCTTTCCAGCGCAATGCACCCACCGGCGGTGCCGCGAACGGAATCCCTTTGAAGATTTGCACTTTGCCGTCCACGCTCGTTGTGCCTTCCACCGCTCCGCCATCGGTCTTTACTTGCGCGTTTACCGCGCCGCTCATTCCCATCAATGTGAAAAGGAAAGCGCTCGCCGCGCGCGATACGCATTTCGAATACAAGCTCATTCGTTCTCCTCAGTTTCCCCCGCAATCACCGCGGAAAACTCTCGCCAGGGCCGCGGAGATACTACCTCCAATCTCAGGGTACGGCCACTTTGGACTGCTCGGGTCCCGCAAACGCCACTGCCCTCCCGTCCGAAACGTTTTTGCGCTGTGACATAATGAGCCTCATCATGAGCACCGCGCCGCAAGTCGAATCAGCGAACTTTCAGCCGCCAACCTGGCAGGACATCGTCGATGCCCACGCGCGCATCGCCCGGAGCATTCATCGCACTCCAGTTCTCACCTCCCACTCTCTCGACACCATCGCCGCCGCCCAATTTTTCTTCAAGTGCGAAAATTTCCAGAAGACCGGCTCCTTCAAAATTCGCGGCGCCGCCAACGCCATTCTTTCGCTCACCGACGCCGAAGCCGCCCACGGCATCGTCACCCCCTCCAGCGGCAATCACGGCGCCGCCGTCGCCTGCGCCGCCGCGTGGCGCGGCGTCCCCGCCTACATCGTCATGCCCAAAAACGCGCCAAAAGTAAAATGCCGCGCCGTCGAAAGCTACGGCGGCAAGATCACATTCTCCGAGCCAACCATCACTTCTCGCCAGGAGACTTCCGCCCGCGTCCAATCCGAAACCGGCGCCACGCTCATCCATCCCTACGACAACGACCGCATCATCACCGGCCAAGCCACAGCCGCCAGGGAACTCCTCGAAGAAATCCCCGACATCGACGCGGTTATTGCGCCCGTCAGCGGCGGCGGCCTCCTCAGCGGCACCTGCCTGGCCGCAAAAGGCATCCGTGCCAACATCCACATCTTCGGCGGCGAACCATCCCGCGCCGACGACGCCTACCGCTCGCTCACCACAGGCACTCTCCAATCCCTCGACTCCAGCGACACCATCGCCGACGGTCTCCGCGCCTCTCTCGCCCCGCGCACCTTCGCGATTCTGCGCAAACATCTCGACCGCGTCCTTCTCGTCACCGAAGAAGAAATCATCGCCGCGATGCGCCTCGTCTGGGAACGCATGAAAATCATCATCGAGCCCAGCAGCGCCGTAGCCATCGCCCCTCTCCTGAAGCCAGGAGCAACCGCGAGCCTCAATCTCCCAGCCCGCTCCGATGGCGCTCCTCCAAAAATCGGCGTCATCCTCTCCGGCGGCAACATCGACCTCGCCTCCCTCCCCTTCTAAACGCGTCTGCCCCCAACCAGCGCCAAGCATCCTGCCGCTTCCTCTCGTCATCAAAATGACCAAGTGCGAAAGCCGAAGCGTTTCGGCGGGCCCCGGGTCGAGGAGAGGATCATGCAATTTCACCCAACAGTCTGGAAATCGTTTGGATTGGTGTCTCGCGGCGCCTGTGCATTAACTCTATCGCTCGCCCTCAGCGGATTGGCTCAAGCTCAGCAAGAGCAGCCGCCGCAAGGCTCGCAGCAGCAACAACAGCAAACTCAGGATCCTCAACCGCCTCCCCCGCCTCCGCAAGAGAACAGCCGCAAACCTGCCCCCCAGGACCAGCAAGCCCCGCCCGAGCAGCCGCCAACCTCGCAAGACGCCAAGCAGGACGCCAACCGCCCTCCCACCTCACGCGATGTTGTCCCGCCAAACTCGCAAAACTCTCCCAACAACTCCAATGCCCCAAATGACCAGTACGCTCCACCGCCCGCTCTTCTCACCATCCCCGCAGGCACAGTCGTCATCATCCGCACCAACGAAGGCCTCTCCAGCGATCACAGTCAAATCGGCGACCAATTCACCGGCGTGATCGAGCAACCTATCGTCGTCAACGGCTGGGTCGTAGCCCGCCGCGGCCAAACGGTAGTCGGCCAGGTAAAATCCGCCAAAAAAGCAGGCCGCGTCACGGGCACTTCGCAACTCGGCGTTGAACTCACCGATATCACCCTGGTGGATGGCCAGCAAGCACCCATCCTGACCGAACTCTGGAAAGCCTCAGGCGGCACCTCGCACGGGGCCGACGCAGCCACAATCGCCGGCGGCACAGGCCTGGGCGCGGCCATTGGCGCGGCAGCAGACTGGGGTCGCGGCGCAGCCATAGGGGCCGGCGCGGGAGCCGTCCTCGGCATCGGCGCGGTCCTGCTGACCCGCGGCCGCCCGACAATCCTCGAGCCCGAATCGCAGCTCACCTTCCGATTGGTCGATGCAGTAAAAGTAGACACCGCCCACAGCCAGCAAGCCTTCCTGCCCGTCACTCAGGACGACTTTGACGGCGGCCGCGGCGGTCGCCCAAGACTGCGATACGCCGGCGACGGTGGACCCTATGGATCTGCCCCGTGCAGCTACTACTCTCCCTGCTATTATGCCCCGGGCTACTACGCTCCTGGCTACGTTGGCCTTTATTCAGGCTGGGGCTGGTGGGGCCCTGGCTACTACGGCCGCGGCTTTTACGGCCCGCGCGGTTTCCGCCGCTTCTGATCGAGCAAACTCCGCACAGCGAACAAGAAGCGTGCGTCGCAGCAGCGACGCATGCTTCTCGCAACAGGAAGTGGCGGGCCTTTAGGTCCGCCACCCTTCCCAATGCATTCGAAGAATCTCATTTCCGCGCCGCGCAACTAATCTTGCGTTCCTGGGTTGTTAAGCCGTTAGAAACACCCCGGCCAACAGTTGCAGCAACGTCACGGGAACTACAACCGCGCCGCAAGGGAATAAAGGAATAAACCGCACCAGGTTCGGGTCAAACGCAGTGGGTTCTCCTGTTCGCAAAGACCTGGGTGGCCGCGAGTGGAAGCAGCAAGAACTCTGGGGTAGTGCCATTTGTGCAAAACATTCAGGAAGTTATTAGAGAGGCTGCAAAAAGTTTGTGGTAACCTCTCTTTCAGTTTCTTGGGAGAAATCGCTGTTGGACGAGGCCCCTGCCGAAGCAACCCGTTTGCAAGCTCGCGAATTTCTTGCAAGCACGGTCGCTGCCTCCTGGCCTATAGCGGTTCCCCGAAAGTCACACCAAATCTGCAGCGTGGGCGGGTTATGAAAACACTAAGCTCCATCATTCTTCGGAATTCTCTTCTATTTTTTGCCACTCTCTTCACCATTTCCAGCTTGCCAGTGACGGCGCAGACAAAGCCTGCAGCGGCAGCAGCGACAAAGCCCGTGGCGCGGATCACGCAAGCCATTGACGAGTCGAACCTCGTGACGCTAGGCAGAAGCGTGTACCCAGCGGCGCGCCCGGAGTTCGACCAGGGCCTCGTGGCGGACTCCCAGCCCATGAACCACCTGCTGCTGGTTTTGCAGCGCAGCCCGCAACAGGAAACGGCTCTGCGCAGCTTGCTGGACCAACAGCAAGCAAAAGGTTCGGCGAACTACCATGCGTGGCTCACACCCGCGACGTTTGGGCAGCAATTCGGCGTGGCGGATGCGGATGTTCAGACAGTGACGGGCTGGCTCACCCAAAAAGGATTCACGGACGTCAAGGCTATACCAGGGAGCATGTTCATCGAGTTCAGCGGGACAGCGGGGACCGTGCGCACCGCCTTCCATACAGAAATACACAACTACCTGGTCAAGGGACAGATGCATTTCGCCAATGCTTCCAACCCCCAGATTCCAGCCGCTCTGGCACCGGTCGTCGCCAGGATTCATTCCATGCACAACTTCCGTAAAAGATCTTTCTCGCGCCTTGTGAAGCCTCCGACCCTAGCGGCTGCCAGCGGTACGACAAGACCGGGATTTACCGCGGCCCCCTGCACACCCTTCGGTGCGCCGACTTGCTTTGCGGTAGGTCCGGGTGATTTGGCGACCATCTACAATATCCCAGCAACCGTGGCTGGATCGCCCGCCGGACAGGGGCAGACCATCGCGATCGTCGCGAGATCAAACATAACCATCTCCGACATTACCCAGTTCGGCTCGGCATTTGGTATCCCGAGCTTGGCCAATTTTTCTACGAACAACGTCATTGTGAATGGCCCGGACCCGGGAATCGTTCTGGGGGACGACGAAGAAGCGACCCTCGACCTGGATATGGTGGGATCGACTGCCCCCAATGCCAACATTCTGTTGGTCGTAAATGGCGGCACGGAAACAGGAAGTTTGGACGGAAGCGGAGGCGATGGGACCGACGGCGTGGATCAATCGGCTCTCTACATCATCACCAACAATCTCGCTCCAGTGATGACCGAAAGCTTCGGCAGCTGCGAGCAGAACGCGGACACTTTGTTCAGCAGCACCTTGTGGGAACAGGGCGCGGCGCAGGGCATTTCCATCTTTGTCTCTACAGGGGATAGCGGCTCCGATAGTTGCGATGACGGCTTCACGGTTGCGACGAGTGAGGGGAACGATTTTAACGACCAAACACTAACAGTCAGCGGCGACGCTTCCACGCCATTTAACATCGCCGTCGGCGGAACGGATTTCAACGACGCGTCCGATCTGACGACGTTCTGGAATGCTACTTCAGGACTCTCAACCGCCAAATCCTATATTCCAGAGATTCCTTGGAACGACTCTTGCGCTGCTGCGGCTACCACCGGGTCTCTGACCGTCTGCGCAAACGTACAACCCGATGCGGGCGGGGCGGATCTTGCCGGCGGAAGCGGCGGGCAAAGCAGTTGCGGAGTGCAGAACTTCACCAATGACACCTGCGCTGGATATCCCAAGCCGAGCTGGCAAACCGGGGCCGGCGTCCCCGCGGACAGCGTGCGCGATATCCCGGACGTATCCCTCTTCTCGGCGGCCGGCAGCCTCAGCGGCCACTTCTATGTCTTCTGTCTGGCGGATTCTGGCACCCAGAACCCTGGACCTTGTAACTTGACCGGACAACCCATTGTGAATGGCGTGCCGAGCTTTAACTTTAGCGGCGTTGGCGGAACGTCCGCCTCCACGCCAGCCTGGGCCGGGATCATGGCGCTCGTGAACCAGTCGGAGACTGCGGCCGGTCGCGGTGGCCGGCAGGGCAACGCGAATTACGTGTTGTATAAACTGCTCGCCGCCCAAGCCACCTCCCCTGGCAACGCCGCTTGCAATGCTACGGGCGCCACAGCACCCGAAGGAACCTGCACCTTTAACGACATCACCATCGGGAACAACTCTGTAGAGTGCGCAGCAGGCGCACTCGATTGCAGCAACACGGGGGCCACAGGATTCGGGGTTCTCACCGAACCAGGCGCACCGTTCCCTGCCAACACTCCCGCGTGGATGGCGACTGCAGGCTACGACCTTGCCACCGGAATCGGCACGCCCAACGTCGGAAACTTGATCCTCAACTGGGGCACGGTCATCACCAGCTTCAAGACCGCCACGCCTGCGATCACCAGTCCCTCGACCAACACAGTAAATATAACCCACGGGAACAATCAATCTTTCACCATCACTGTGAGCGGAGCCGGAGGGACGCCCAGCGGTGACGTTTCGCTGATCGCGGAACCGCCTGGATTCGGTCAGGTCGGCGCCGGCTTTGGAACGCTCAAAAACGGCACCGTGACCATTACCACCAATATGCTGCCGGGAGATGACACCACTGGCGCGGGCACGGCCTACCCTGTCATAGCCCACTACGCGGGCGACGGCACTTTTGGGCCGGCCGACTCGCAGCCCATCAACGTCACAGTCAACCGCGAAAGCAGCACAACCACCGCAACGCTCTATAGCGAGAACATTTCCAGTGGCGCTTTAACCGCTGCTACATCGGTGCAGTATGGCACGAGCTACATTATGATCGTAAATGTGGTGGGCGCTACTGCCGGGTTTATTTGCGGCAATACCCCATCTACAGCTACGTCCATCACCGAAATTCCAACGGTTCCCTGCCCAACGGGCAAAATCACGCTCAAAAACAATGGCCAAAACTTGAATGATTTTGTTCAGACCGGCGCAGCCAATGTCAATACTTCTACCGTTGGCAATCTTGGCTTTGCCGAAGACTTGCTCATTCAGCTTTCCGGCGGTTCCAACGCCATCGTGGCCAGCTACTCCGGCGATAACAGCTACAACGCAAGCACCTCAACCAACCCTGCTTTCACAGTGACTACCGCCCCAACTCAGACCGTCGTTACGCTCAATGGAGCCGCTACCGCCAGCGTCCCCTCAGGTGGGACCGTCGCGCTGGTTGCAACGGTCAACACCAACTTCATCGAAGACGGTTTTGCCACGGCCAGCAATGGCGCAGGCCCGACGGGCACAGTCACTTTCACTTCTTGCGGTACCGCCGCATCCTGCACCGTTCCCTTGGTGCCCACTGCCTTCAACAGCACTACTGGCGCCGGCGCCTTCGCAACCGCTGCGTTGAACACCTCGTTCAATCCTGGCCAAAGCGCATCCATCAACGCCGCATACAGCGGCGATACAAATTACGCTGTCCAGACTGCCCAGACCCCCTTAGCCCTGACGGTCGCCGGAACTGTTGGAGCGGCGACCAAGCTGGCCTTCGTATCTACTCTGCCCTCTAGCACGCCGGTTGGTGTTGCCATTGCACCCCCCGTGCAGGTTGCGGTCGAAGACGTCAACGGGAATATCGTTACCTCAGCGACTAATTCCATCGCCATCGCCCCAGGCCCTGGGACCGCAACGCTTGGAGGAACCTTGACGGTCGCTGCTGTGAAAGGCATCGCGACCTTCTCCAACCTGACCGTCAGCGCCGCGGGGACCGGCGATACCCTGATCGCCAGCTCTGGTACTTTGTCCGCCGCTACTAGCGCCGCTTTCAACGTGACCATCCCGGCGGCCAAGTTGGCCTTCACAACCCAGCCCTCTAGCACCAATACGGGAGCTTCCATCGTCCCCGCCGTGGCTGTTACCATCGAGGACGCTAACGGGAATGTCGTTACCGGAGCAACCAACACCGTCACCATCGCCATCGGCGCCAACCCCGGCGGCGGAACGCTCGGCGGGGTCTTGACGGCCTCCCCGGTGAGTGGCATCGCGACCTTCTCCAACTTGACCATCAGCGCAGCTGGCAACGGCTATACGCTGACTGCCGCCGCTACTGGTGGCTTGACCGGCTCGACTAGCGCTGCTTTCAACATCGCCTCTACGCCGACCCAGCTGAAGTTCATTGCGCAGCCTTCCAACACCGTTGCTAGCAAGTCCATTTCTCCTGCTGTGCAGGTTGCGATCGAAGACGTTAACGGCAGTGTCGTCGCAGGAGCCACAACTCCCATCACCATCGCGATCGGCACAAACCCCGCGGCCGGAACACTTGGGGGAACCGCCACGGTCACTCCCGTCCTCGGCATAGCGACGTTCTCCAACTTGAGCATCGGCGCAGCAGGGAACGGCTACACGTTGACGGCGAGCGCAACCGCACTCACGCAGGTAACCAGCGCCGCGTTCAACGTGACCGCCCCGCTGAACCCAATCTTTACGGTTACCTACCCACCCCAGCCGACAGTGTTGGCTTCCTCCACAGGGACAGCGGTTGGAACCACGATCACCGTGACACCTTCCGGCGGCTTTACAGGACCGGTGCTAGTGACGGCGGGAACTCTTCCGTCCGGTGTCACTTGCCCGAACTCTCCGGTCACCATTACCGTGACCGCAGGCGCAGTCACCGGGTCGCTTAGCTGCCAGGTGGCGACGACCTCCTCATCCCTGTCGGCTTCCAATGCTCGTCTCGATGACATGCTGGACGCCAAGACGACTCCAACTCCAGTCGCGCTTGGTGGAAACGGATGGTGGGCACTTAGCGCCAGCACGGGCTTTGCCGCACTCTTCCTCATCTTCCTGCCCGGCGGACGCAAGCGCTTCCGCGCCGCTCTCGGCCTTGGCCTGGCGTGCTTGCTCAGCTTCTCTCTCGGCTGCAGCAACAACGGCAGCCCGGTCGTAACCAAAACGAACACGGCCACGAAAATGACCGTGATCGCCGATAAAGAGCCCTCTACTACCGCTTTCACCTTCGCCGTAACTGTCACTGGTGGAACTCCCACCGGCATGGTCCAACTCTTCGACGGCGCGACCGCGATTGGCACCCCGGCTGCCGTAACCGCCGGCACAGCCACTCCCACTGCACCGGCACTGTCCGTCGGCACGCATTCGATCAGTGCCCACTACCTGGGCGATTCAACAACAAACACATCCGCGAGCGGTTCGCTCAACTTGACGTCCACCGGCAGCGCCACAATCACGATCATCACCGCGCCCGCAGCGACGCCCGTAGCGTCTCCGCTCAACATCACCATCAACTAATCATCAATTGCCGCAATTTAGAGTGCAAAACAAAGCGGCCCCGATAAAATCGGGGCCGCTTTTTTCTTTGTACCGCCGGTTTACCCCCGTGCTGGCTTCCAACCGGCGGTCTTCGATTCTTCTCCGCGCCCTCTGTTTCCTCAGCGATCTCCGTGTAATGTTTTTCTTGCGGCGGTCTGTAGGGTCATCCTTCTGAGGATGACCGCTCGGCCTTCCACTTATCTGTGCGCCGTTAGCTCGGCGGAAGCTGCTCGCTTCAACTCTTGAACCTTGAACTCTTAAACCCTCAACGACCCCTAATTGATCGTCGGCGGAAAAAAGATCCCCCAAAAATTAGGCGAGGGCGACGTAAATTCCACCGGCACCAGCGACCCTTCGTGCGTCATCTGCGGCGGCCTCACCACCCGCGCTTCCACCTTGCTCTGCGCCTTCGGGTTCTCAATGGTGATCTTGGTGCCCTCGGCCAGCCCCTCCTGCAGAAGCAGCATGGCCCCGCTCGCGCTGACCGTATGCGTAAAGCCTTCGGCGATGCTGTCCTTGCCGGCCACCTGCACGTTTACACGAATCCTCACCAGCACACGCTGCGCGCGCCGGCGCTCTTCGGCTGTCGGCGGACGCGTTGACACCACTCTCGGGGGTGCGGCCGGTTTTGCGTTGGGTTGCGGTTTTATCACAGCTCAAGCCCCCAAAAATCCATCTCCGGCGCGACCAGTTCGACGCCGTACTCCCAGCCATCCGGGCGCGGCACTCCACGCCAGACCACCACGGCCGCGTTGCTTGTTTCCGTTGCAAGATTCGTGAGCGCCAGACGGTGTTCCAACTGCAATTCCTGCTCAAGAACGACCATGCACCCATACGGATTAACCACACGGGTATGGGCTTCCACCGTGAAACGCTTGCCGGCGTCGCCGTCCCACTCCAGGCGCACAGGCACCCGCGAGTTCATGCGGCGGCCACGGCGTTTGTCCGTGTATTTTCCGTCTAACACCTTGTGCTGACGCAACTTGACCGGCATTTTTGCCTCTGTAAGCCATGCTAGGGTTGAGTGGAAAAACGGTCAATGGTACGGTGGTTGGCAGGCGCACGAAAGAGTAGCTGTACGGAAGGACAGGCCGCACCACACGGACAGGTCAAATGTGAGGAATCTAATCGTCAACGCGGATGACCTGGGCTGGACGGAGGGCGTCAACCGAGGCATAGCCGAAGCGCACCGAAATGGAATCGTGACCAGCGCTTCGCTGCTGGCCAATGGCGCGGCGTTCGAATCCGGCGTGGAACTGGCGCGTTCAACGCCGGCGCTTGGTATCGGCGTCCATCTGAACTTGAGCGATGGAGAGCCCGTCGGGCCAAAGGAATTGCTGACCAGTTTGCTGAACGACAAAACGGAATTCGAGGGCAAGCCGGAGAGCTTGCTGTTGCGATTGGCGCGGCGCAGCTTGCCGATCGAGGAAGTCGAGCTCGAGTGGGACGCGCAAATTCAGAAGGTGCGCGACGCAGGCATCGAGCCCACGCACCTCGACGGACACAAGCACGTGCAAATGCTGCCGGGATTGTTCGAAGTAGCGCTGCGCCTCGCGAAAAAGCACGGCATCGTGGCGATTCGAGTCTCCCACGAGGAATCGCGCCTGCGCAGAGCGCTTTCGGCTGGAGCAAAGCAAAAAGGCTCTGCCGTCATGAAACAAGGCGTTCAGGCGCGAGCTTTGAAATTCCTGGCGCGCGATGCGCATGAACAAGCGGACCGCTTGGGAATCGCGACAGCCGATTATTTTTGCGGGATCGCGCAAACCGGCGAACTGACGTGCCAAGGCGTTCTCCGTCTGCTGGAGATTCTGCCCGAAGGCACGACCGAGTTTATGTGCCATCCGGGATATCTGGACGCAGAGCTTGCAAAATCGGCGACCAGGCTGCAAGCATCGCGGCAGACCGAAGTAGACATACTTACGGACATGGCAATAAGAAATGTTGTCGCCTCGCAGGGGATTCGGCTGATAGACTATGGATTCGTAGCCCAGGAAGCTTGAGGAAAGCTCTGAACCGAGCATGAAGAACGAACCGCCTATTCGTTACTCGATCGTCGTTCCGTTTTACAACGAACAGGAAAACATCTCTCCACTTTACGTGAAGCTGACGGAAGTGATGGATGCCATCGGCGAACGCTATGAATTAGTGTTTGTTGACGACGGCAGCAAAGACAAAACGTTTAAAGTACTTTCCGATATTTATGAGCACGATCCGCGCGTGAATGTGGTGCAGTTGCGGCGCAACTTCGGGCAGGCGCCCGCGCTCAAAGCTGGCTTTGATTTTGCGCGCGGCGAAATCATCATTTCCATGGATGGAGATTTGCAGCACGATCCTGAAGAAATTCCGCGGTTCCTCGAAAAAATAGAAGAAGGCTACGACCTGGTGAGTGGCTGGCGCGTGTCGCGAACCGATCATTGGCTGACGCGGCAGCTTCCGAGCCGCGTCGCGAATCGCATGATGGCGAAACTTTCCGGCGTGGATTTGCATGATTTTGGAACCACGTTCAAGGCGTACCGGCGCGAGGTTTTGTCGGAAATTCATTTGTACGGCGAGCTTCATCGCTTTATTCCGGCTCTGGCGAGCTGGGCGGGCGCATCGGTGGCAGAAGTGCCCATCTCGAATATCGCGCGCAAGAATGGAACGTCGAATTACGGAATATCTCGAACGATACGCGTTTTGCTGGACTTGCTGAGCGTTAAATTTCTCCTGGATTACTCGACGAAGCCGCTGCAGTTTTTTGGCCTGATGGGTTTGGCGTGTTTGACCGGAGGCGCAGGAATCGGTTTGTGGGTATTCCTCCGCAAAGCGCTCTTGGATGAAGGCCTGCTGGCCAACCACGGGCCGCTGATGCTGCTGGGCATGGCACTAGTGATGGGCGGCATCCAATTCATCGCCACCGGCTTGATCGGCGAAATGCTGGCACGCACTTATTACGAATCGCAGAACAAGCCGGTGTATAGCGTGCGCGAATTTCGCAGCCGCCGCGAAGCGCTGGCGGGCCGCGACGAGCCTCCTCGAACGGCAGGAGCCGGGGGCTGGTAAACCGTCAGGAATTGCGCGCAGAATCGAACGATCATTCTGATAGCAGGGCGGGCGAAACGCCGTTCGCAACGGTGGCTACGCCTGTTTCCACATCGCCGCGACGCATTGGCGTCGCCGCCGATGATGGACGACGTCGATTCCGAGCACGTACAAATCGAGGGCTAAGATTTCTCCGGGGGCCTTGGTGTATCATGGACTTACACCATCGAGATGCGACCTGAAGCTCTGAAATTCATTGCGTGCCCCAATTGCGCGGGCGAATTATCCCTGTGCGGCGTTGTGCCGGCCCCAGCGGAGGACGGCCACATCATGGCCGGCAATCTCACCTGCCGGGGCTGCGCCTCGGCATTCGCGATTCGGAACGGCGTGCCGGTTCTTCTCTCCGCAAATCTCGCCGGCGTCAAACTCGAGACCGCCTCGCGGTTTGCGGAGGAATGGACGCGCTGGAGCGATCTTCGGGACTACTACGAACAGGAATTCTTCGACTGGGTCGCTCCGTTGACTGCCAAGGACTTCGCGGACCAGATGGTCTTCGAAGGAGGCTGCGGCAAGGGGCGGCACACCGCCATCGTCGCTTCCCATGGCGCAAAAGCAATTGTCTCGCTGGATCTGGGAGAAAGCGCCTTCGTGGCTTTTGCCCATACGCGCCAATTTTCAAACGCGCACGTCATTATCGGTGATTTACTGAATCCTCCCGTTCGCCCCATTTTTGACTTGGCATTTTCCGTCGGCGTTCTGCACCATTTGCCTGACCCCGCCGCCGGTTTTGCGAGTCTGGCCTCGCGAGTGAAAGAAGGCGGGCGCGTCGCATTCTGGGTCTACGGCCATGAAGGAAACGAATGGATCACGCGATTTGTGGATCCCGTGCGCAAGACCATCACTTCGAAATTGCCGGCGCCGGTTTTGCGAATTGCCGCAATTCCTCCAGCCGCCGTGCTCTGGGCAGTCATAAAGGTTTTTTACCGCCCGCGAGCTGGCGGAAAGGGTCCTGCGGCACTTCCGTACGGCGATTATTTTGCCGCGATGTATCACTATCCGTTCGACGAAATTCACGCCAATGTCTTCGACCAACTCGTCACGCCCGTAGCCTACTATTTGCATGAAGAAGAGGTTCGGCCGTGGCTGGCTTCGGGATTCGTGGATGCGACGCTGCGCTCGCATCGCGGGTACAGTTGGACGGGGCTTGCGACAGTTTCCCGAACAAAAGCGGCGGTTGCCGACTAGATGGAAGCGAGCCTTCCCGCACCGATGCACGCTCATGTCTTCGGGAAGGAAATTTTCTGGCACGCTGTAGAGACGTCGCTGGTCCGTCAGCCGCTTCCCTTTGCATTTCACTATTTTGGGGTTGACCTAATGGGCTACCGAAGAACGAGGTCGCGCTGGCAGGCTCTCTTTGGATTGATCAGAAATATCATCGGCCGACGCCATTCTGACGAAAAGCGGCCGCATGAGCATGGCACATTCCGCGGCGGTAAGACCGCCACTTCGCAAGCAGCGCATCGTGCAATTTGCATATCACTCTTGGACTTGATGATCGTATTTCAATGAATGACACGATGACGAGTGCTAGCGACGTCAAGCTTGACGACGCTAGCACTCTTACACGCAAAAACTGGCTCGTATACTCGATCGTGGCGCTGGTTGTCGCGGCGATCTATCTCGGTTGCATCGTGTCGCCACCGTCGCTGATGGACGATGTCGATGCGGCCGTGGCGCAAGTCTCAAGAAACATGGTCACTTCCGGGGATTGGATCACGCCGCGCGCGGATGGCATCGCCTTCCTCGAGAAACCCGCACTCTTTTATTGGCCTATGGCTGTCGCGTTCAAGATTTTCGGCATTCACGACTGGGCGGCGCGCATTCCCTTTGCACTTTCGGCGATCGGTCTAGCCTGCCTGACTTGTGCTTTTGGCATCTGGGCGTTCGGACGGAAAACGGGCCTGCGCGCGGGTTTGTGCATTGGAACGTGCGTCGGACTCTTCTTATTCACGCGAATCGTCATTCCTGATGTGACGTTGACGCTCACCATCGCGTTGGCGATGTGGGCTTTCTTGCGGGCCCTCGACGAAGAGGAACCGCACCCGCAATGGTGGGCATTTGTTCTGGCCGCCAGTATCGGGACTGGCGTGATGCTGAAAAGTTTAATCGGGGCGGTTTTTCCAATCGCAACGGGCGTGCTGTACCTGTTCGTGACCAAACAGTTTTTTGTGGCTCGCACCTGGAAGAGGCTTCATCCCATCAGCGGATTTTTTGTTGCTCTCCTTGTGGCCTCTCCCTGGCACATTCTCACCACGCTGCGCAATCCGCCTTATTTTTCTCTTGCGCTTCACGGCGGGCCAGGCGAATACCACGGCTTTCTTTGGTTTTATTTGATCAACGAACAGGTCCTTCGATTTTTAAATCTGCGCTATCCGCGCGATTACAATACGGTTCCCCGGATTTGGTTCTGGCTCCTTCATTTTCTTTGGCTGTTTCCCTGGAGCGTGTACTTCCCAGCCGTCGCCAAGCTTTCATTCAAACCCGTCGACCGAGCGGGCCGGACGCGGCTGCTGGCGATTTGCTGGATTGGATTTATCATGGTGTTCTTTACGCTTTCCACGACGCAGGAATATTATTCAATGCCCTGCTACCCGGCGATGGCGTTGCTTCTTGGGTCAGCGATGGCCGCTGATAATGACTGGATTCGCCGGGGAACTCGCGTGCTTTCGGTGATAGCCGCCTGCGCTGGACTCACCTGCATCACGATTTTTTTCCTAGTACGCAACGTTCCGGCGCCCGGCGACATTTCGTCCGCGCTCAGCCATCATCCCAGCGCATACACGCTCTCGCTTGGCCACATGCTGGATCTGACTTTTGACTCCTTTGCGTATCTGCGCCTGCCACTGCTGGTCGCGGCAGTTGCGCTGTTGGGAGGAGCACTGGCAACGGTGCGATGGGCCGGTCTGCGTGCATTTCTGGCGGCAGCGCTGATGATGGTTTTGTTCTGCCACGCGGCTCGCTTGGCCATGGTTGTATTCGATCCCTTTCTGTCGTCGCGGCCGTTGGCAGAGGTGATCGCAAAATCTCCAGAGGGAACGCTAATCATCGACCGAAACCTTTGGAGTTTGTCTTCCTTAACATTTTATTTGGATCGCAGCGCGTTAATCCTGAATGGCCGGTACAACAACCTGGAATATGGCTCCTACGCTCCTGGCGCTCCAGAAGTGTTTATCGACGATGCGCGCTTCAAGACCCTGTGGGACGGGCCGCAACGCTTTTACCTTGTCACTTACCAGGCAAGTCTCGCACATTTCGGAGACTTGGTCGGGCGGGATAATCTAAACACCGTGGCCTCTGGAGGCGGCAAGCTTGTGCTTACCAATCATCCGTTGGAGCATGCGGCCAGATGCAGGGTAACAATCCATTTGTCCGCAAGCATCAGGATCCGGGGGGCTCTGTGGACTACGATGCCGTTGCCCGAAGCGCGCTAGCCGCGTGGATTGACTCCGGGATATGCTTCGCGCGAAGCGGACTAATTACTAGCTAGAAAAGCTTTAGCCAGCAAACCGCTATATTGAACAATTGCACGCGCGCAGCGATTTCGCTCGTGGTGAAATGTCGCGCGAGGAGGCATACGTGAATCGAGAACAGTTTTACGCGATTATGAGCGGCGACGGAACGCTCGACTACGAAGTCTATCTAAGCACGAAGTCTCTTCTTTCCTGCCAGCTCGACTACGACAAGCTGTGCAACGCCGACGAAATGCAGTTCCAGATCGTGCACCAGATTGAAGAGCTTTGGATGAAGCTGATGGCGTACACGCTGCTGGACATTGACGAATATTTGCAGAAGGAAGATACGAACCGTGTGATTACACTTTTTCGGCGCGTGCATACCGCACAGCGATTGATGATTCAGCAGTTGGCGCTGCTGGAGACCATGTCGCCTAAGGACTATCAGGAGATTCGGAAGAAACTCGGAAATGGGAGCGGACAGGAATCACCGGGATTTCGCGTGCTGTTGAAGATGTATCAGCCGATCTGGAATTCGTTTAAGGCGAACTATCTGGACAAACATGGCCTGACGGTGGAGAAGATTTACGATTCGGAGTACAACCACGGCGATGCCTACATGGTCGCGGAGGAATTGGCCGAGTTTGATGAGTTGTTTCAGAAATTCCGGTTTGAACACATGCAGCTCATCTTCCGGACGATTGGGTTTGGGTCGAGGTCGCTCAAAGGGCGGCCCGTGGAGATTCTCGAGGATGGGATGCGCCACAAGTTCTTTCCGGAGCTTTGGGAGATTCGCGGGCAGATGACGGATCGCTGGGGCGCGGAGTACGGGGTGAAGCGGGATTCGCTGGGCGGGCATGGAGAGAGTTGACTGTCCGAGAGTTGACAGTTGAAAGTTCGATTGCAGATCCCGACCAGGTGCAAATGTTCTCCTCCCCCCTTATTTTTTGTAAGTGTTGCATCTGCAAGACTTAGATCTCCTATAAGCCATTTAGAATCAGCACTTACGGACTCGCTATAAGTGTTGATTATAAAAGACTTGCAGGTTTATTTCAGCGAGCGGATGACGCGGTAGAAGCTTCTGCAAGGGCAGCCCCCCTGTTTTTTGTAAAGATGTGTATCTAAAGGATTTAGCGTTCTTGTAAACCGTTTAGAATCACATCTTTGTGACGTTTTTGTTAAAGGTGTGATTCTAAACAGCTTGCAGTAGTGTTGAATGGGTGCCCCAAATAAAAAACGCCAGCAAGTATGCTGGCGTCGCGGTATTTCCTACAAGCCAATATACGCCAAAGTTATGATTTTGTCAAGACACATTTCTTGAAAACTTGGGGGTTGGCTGGGCTGAGTCAACGAGGTGGGGCTAGCTGGCGATAGTGGCTGCGGAAAAAGAGGAGCGGTTCACCGGGAGACAATTCCGCGGATTGGACTTCCCCGAGGAAGATGGTGTGGTCACCGGCGATGTACGAGGCTACTACGCGGCAAATGATTTGGGCGAGGGTGTCTTCGAGGAGCGGGAGGCCGGCCGGGGTCCAGCGATAGCGGATGCCCAGCTTTGCATCGGCTTCCGGGGATTGGTCGGCTTGGGCAAAATAGACGGAGACGGCCTGTTGGTTTTCCTTCAGCACATTTATGGCGAAAACGCGCTTCTGCTTTATGAGCGGCAGAAGGTGGCTGCGTTGATCCACGCAGATGAGAACCAGGAGCGGTTCGAGAGAGACCGAGGTTAAGGAGTTGGCAGTCATGCCGTAAGCCTGGCCGGGGGCGCGTTCGACGGTGACAACCGTGACGCCGGTGGCGAATTGGCTGAGTGCGTGGCGAAAGTCAGTTGAGGTGAAAGGAGTGGCAGTCATATTCGGGATTTTCGAAGATATCACAGTGGGAGATGGGTTGCGAAAAGGACCGCGCTATTAAGGCGGTGTCTTAATTTCGGTCTGGCATACGCGCGAGACATTGCTTGTTCACAATTCTAAAAGGGAGCAAGGCTCCCGCACTCCTAATTGCGGCCGGAGGGTGCGTGATTATTTTCCTGTTGTTTTCCCAAAGGAAGTGTGGGATGCTTCTGTTGGAAACCCAAATGGCGGGCTAATGAAAGTCGTGAGGTTATGAAACAGAAAACCGACGTTCTCCAAGGCACTTTGGCCTTGATGGTCCTCAAGACTCTTGATGTTTTGGGGCCGCTGCACGGATATGGGATTGCGCGGCGCATCGAGCAGATCAGCGGAGATATGCTGGCGGTGAATCAAGGGACTTTGTATCCCGTTCTTCTGAGACTCGAACAAGAAGGGGCGGTCGCGTCGGATTGGGGCGCGTCGGAGAATAATCGGCGGGCGCGCTTTTACCGGTTGACGAAAGAAGGACGCAGGCAATTGCAGGTGGAGACCCAGGGCTGGGAACAGACGGCGGCGATCATCGGGCGTTTCTTTGAAGTGAAAGCGGAGGATTTGCCATGAGATCCGTGAGGCGTTTTTTCTCGCGTTTGATCAAGCCTGCAACCAGGCGGGCACAGGAAGAGAGATTGAAAGAAGAGATTACGGGTCATATCGCTCTCCAAACCGAAGAAAATCTTCGCGCGGGTTTATCGCCGGTGGAAGCGCGGCGGCGAGCGATGCTGAAATTTGGCGGCGTGGAGGCGATGAAGCAGGATTATCGAGCCACGGGCGGGCTGATGTTGATCGAGAATTTCGTGCAGGATGTGCGCTTCGCGTGGCGCATGCTGCGCAAGTCGCCGGGATTTGCGGTCGTGGCAGTGGCCACGCTGGCGTTCGCGATCGGGGCTAACTCCGTAGTGTTTGGAGTGCTCAATGCGCTGATCCTGCGGCCCTTGAACGTACCGCACGCGCGAAGCCTGTGGGGAATCGAGCGCGGCAGCGATAAGGCGATCAATCACTCGTATCCGGATTACCGCGATCTGCGCGACCGCAGCCGGAGCTTTGAGGATCTCGCGGCTTATAACGTGACTTCGGTGACTGTGGATACGGGCAACAATCCAGCCGGCGCATGGATCCTGGAGACGACCGGGAACTATTTTGACGTGTTAGGAATTCAGCCGTACCTTGGGCGATTCTTTCACGCTTCCGACGAGCATGGGCCGAACAGTGCGCCGTACATCGTGCTCACGTATGTGTTCTGGCAGAACCATTTTCAAAGTGACCGAGGCGTTGTGGGGCGCGTTGTGCAGTTGGACAAACACCCTTTCACTATTCTAGGTGTAGCGCCGGCAGAGTTTCGCGGGACACTGCTGATTGTTAATCCCGATTTTTGGGTGCCGTTCGTGAATCAAGAACAGGTCGAGGGAGAAAATGTTCTGGAGGTTCGCGGGCATCGCGGACTTTTGATGGTGATGGGACACCTGAAGGCTGGAGTAACTCCAGCGCAGGCGGTTGCCGATCTAAATTCCGTTGGTACGTATCTGGAAAAAACCTATCCGAAGGACGATGCGCAGATGACCTTCTCGCTGACGCGGCCGGGTCTTGCGGGAGACTGGCTGGGCGCTCCCTTGCGGGCGTTTCTAGCGGGATTGATGCTGCTGGCGGGATTAATTCTACTGGCGGCGTGCGCCAATTTGGGGACATTGTTTGCGGCGCGGGCCGCTGACAGGTCCCGGGAATTTGCAGTGAGGCTGGCGCTTGGATCCGGTCCGCTGAGAATTCTGCGGCAACTGCTTACCGAAGGCGTGCTGATATCGTTGATCGGAGGTGGAGTGGGCCTGTGGGGGAGCGTGGAGTTATTGCGTGCCATGAGCGTGTGGGAGCCGCTGCCATCGGCGCCGTTGCAAATCCCGGTGTATGCGGACGCAAATGTGTACATCGTTGCCTTAGTGTTGAGCCTGGTTAGCGGTTTTCTGTTTAGCGCCGTTCCGGTGAGGCAGGTACTGCGCACCGATCCTTATCAAGTAATCAAGTCGGGTTCAACGGCTGCGGCCGGTGGGCGAATCAGTGTGCGCGACCTTTTGCTGGTGGTGCAAGTGGCCATTTGCGCGGTGCTGGTAACGTCTTCGCTGGTGGCGGTGCGCGGGTTGGTGCGATCGCTCCACAGCAATTTCGGGTTTGTGCCCCAGGGAGCACTGTTGGTGGACACGGGATTGAACACGGCGGGTTACGCCGGCGAAGCGCTACCGGCGATGCAAAAGCGCATCATCCACGCTTTGGAGGCCATTCCCGGAGTGCAGTCGGTGGGCTGGGTCGACCGGCTGCCGCTTTACTATGGTTCGAACGGCACGATTGTCTTTACCGACCAGACGGGCGATTTGAAACCGGCCAACGCTGCCGCGGAACCTGCGGTATACCAAATTTCACCGGAGTATTTCACGGCGGCGCAAACGACTTTATTCGCGGGACGGCCATTTTCCTGGCATGACGACGAAAAATCGCCGCGCGTGGCGGTGGTCAATCGCGAATTTGCCACCAAGATTTTTGGCGCGCCCAATCAGGCCGTCGGCAAATATTTCAAGAGGGCCGATGGGACGCGCATCCAGGTGGTTGGCATTGTCGAAGACGGAAAGTACGGTAGCCTGGCCGAAGACCTGCAGCCCGCCATCTTTCTTCCCGTCCTGCAATGGCCTTCTGCTGGGGGAGCCACCATCGTCGTGCGTTCGAATCGAGAACCACAGCAACTTGGCCTGGCCATAAAAGACACCATGCATGGCTTGGATCCGGGGTTGTTCTTTCTTTTGAGCACTTGGACCCATGAACTGGAGAGCGCGCTGTTCCCTTCCCGCATGGCGACGAGGTCGTTGGGAGTGCTTGGGGCGCTGGGAGCGATGCTGTCGATCACGGGGATATTTGGAATGGCGGCCTATTCGGTGAGCAAACGGCTGAAGGAACTGGGAATTCGGATAGCGCTCGGAGCGCAAAGCAAGGAAGTGTTGCGGGCGGCATTGGGACGGGCGTTGCGATTGCTGGCGGCCGGGTCATTGACAGGATTGTTGCTGGGAATACTGGCTAGCCGGGTGCTGGCTGCGATCGTGTATCAGGCGACGCCGCGCGATCCGGTGGTGTTAGGTGGAGTGGTCCTGGCGATGGCGTTGCTGGGGCTTGTGGCGACTTGGATTCCAGCGCGGCGTGCGCTTTCGATCGATCCGATGAAGCTGCTGCGTGAGGAGTGAAGCGGTGGAGAGACCGATTCATTCTTCGCGCAGCGATTAGAGGATCGACGCGACCAAGCGCCTATCGAGACTTACACCAAGGCGACGAGAGCGCGGGCCAGCTTGCGCTTATCGTTGCGGGTGCGCATGACGGTGGGGAGGATGGCGACTTTCATGCCCAAGGCTTGGATGGCGGGGGCTTGGTGGGCGTCGCGGCGGTCGATGACGAAAGTGCCGGCGAAGTCGGCGTAGAGTTTGGCGACCGCGGAGGCGCTTGAGCCGATGCCTAGCTGGAGCAGCATTTTGTCGCTGGGACCTTTCAGGGATTTGCCGCCGACGATGGGGCAGACGGCGATTACGCTTTCTCTGCGGGCACGGAGTTGTTCGCGGATGCGGGGGACGGCGAGGATGGGGCCAATGCTGATGAGCGGGTTGCTGGGGCAGATGATGACGCGGCCGGCGTCGCAGATGGCTTCGAGAACACCGGGGGCTGGGTGGGAGTGTTTTACGTTGTGGAAGTGGATGGCTTTGATGCCCGGCTCGGTGCGGTGCTTAATTAAATATTCCTGGAAGTGCATGGTGCCGTCGCGGGTTTCGATGATGGTGGGGATGGGTTGATCGGACATCGGCAGGATGCGCGATTTCACGCCGAGCGCGCTGCGTATGTGTTCGGCGGCCTGGGAGAGCGTTTTGCCGTGGGCTAACAAGTCGGTGCGGTGGATGTGTGTGGCGAGGTCGCGGTCGCCGAGATTGAACCAGACTTCGCGGCCGTAGGCGCCGAAGTGCTTCAGGAAATGGAAAGTTTCTTTGCGCATACCCCAGCCTTTTTTAGGGTCGACCATGCCGGCCAGCGTGTAGGTGACGATGTCGAGATCGGGAGAGATTTTTAGGCCGTGCAGGACGATGTCATCGCCGGTGTTGACGATGATGGTCAGGTTGTGGGGATCCATGGCGTGATAAAGGCCGAGGAGGAGTTTCGAGGCGCCTATGCCGCCTGCGAGTGCGGTGATGGTCTGTTTTTTTGCGGGGGACATGAGGGATAGGATGCCGGGAGAGATGGATGGGCACAAGAGGAACGTTTGCGATTGTGGCGAGAGTTGAAAGTTCAAAGTTGAAAGTTGAAGGAGGAAGCCCAGTAGGGGAGATTGGGGGGGAAGTGGTATGTGGGTTTTAACACGGAGTCCGCGGAGTTCACAGAGTTCAAGGAGAGGAAACGGAAAAACGTTGCGGGGCAACGAGTTCAGCGGAAGAGATCGTCTTTGGCTGGGCGGATTATGCGGGCGGCGGGATCTTGCTTGGGGCGGTAAGGGTAGCCGCGGATAACCACTGCCGGCGTGCCCGAGGATTTTTGCATTAGAAGACCCGCGGCTGCGGCTAGTTCGTCGGCTACCGCGAGGATTGTGGCGCGGAGGAGTTTTTTGCGGCGGTCGCGAGTGCCGCGCAGATCGACGAGTGCGGGGACGCCTGCGGCGCCAATGGCTACGTTGGTGAGGCCGAGGCGCCAGGGACGGCCGAACGTGTCGCTGATGATTACGGCGATGTGCTTGCCGGTTTGTTTGTGGAGCGCGGCAGCGATGCGACTGGCGGAGCGGTCTGGATTTTTGGGGAGGAGCGTAACTTGGTCGCAGCCGGGGACGTTGGAATGGTCGATGCCTGCGTTAGCGCAGACGAAGCCGTGATGCGTTTCGACGATCAGGACGCGGTCCGCGCGGACGATCCGTCGGGATTCGCGGAGGATGAGTTCGATGAGACGCGGGTCGTTGTCGAGTTTTTTGGCGAGACTTTGGGATTCAGGCGAAGGCTTTATTTTTGAAAGGTGAACGACGCGTCCTTCGGATTTGGAGATGATTTTTTGCGCGATGACGAGGATGTCATTTTGTTCGAAAGCGATTCCCGTTTTGCGGGCGGCGTCGGCGATTAGTTTGGGAAGGTTATGGTCTTTGCGGATTTCCGGAAGGCCGGGGATTACGAAGAGATTGAGCGAGGAAAAAGAAGAAGACGCTTGATTCGACTTGGGCCGGGCTGCGCGGTGTTTGGCCATGATGGGAGCAAGAATCTTACGCGAGTTGGCTTGATGATTTCACGCCGCAGAAGAGATTACCGGGGCGGGGCAAGACTTAGCAAAGAATTGTCCGAGGTGCTGACATCCGGAGTGGAAAAACCGCCGCCGGGGATGGCGGCGCTAGCAAAATTTCGCTGAATTTTGGGTCTGGATGATCGGCAAAATGAAACGGGCGGAGCAAGTGCCGTTCGGCACTCGCTCCGCCCGTTGTTGAACACTTAAAACAAGACTACTGGTCTTTCTTCGGTGGTTTGTCGTCCTTTGCAGGCTTTGCCGGTTTCTGGGCAGCCTTCTTCTCTTCCTGCTGTTTCTGCTTGAGCTGCGCTTCTTCGCTGTCGTGTTTTTTCTCGAGGTCCTCAAGTTGTTTTTGATGCTGCTGGTTGAGCTGCTGCTGTTTCGCGTCGTCTGCTTTTTTCTTTTCCAGAGCGGCGCGGTCCGCTTGTTGCTGCTGCTCGACCTTCTGGCGCTCGGCATCTTGTTTGGCGCGAAGATCCTGGACTTGCTGCTGATGTTTTTGATCGAGTTCCGGGTTGGCAGGTGCCGCAGCGGCCGGCGCACTGGGCTTGGAAGCTGGCGGACGATTGGTGTTGGTGTTCACATTGGGATTCGTTTTGGCGTTGGCGTTGGCAACGGGAGGATTAGCCGGCTTGTTTGTGTTTGCGGGCCGGTTGGGGTTTGGTTGAACGCCATGAACTTGCACCGCTTGCGGCTTGGCCGGCGGAGCGATTTTGATATTGGCGTGAACCTGCGTGTTAGCGGGCTCAATTTGGCGCATCTGCGCCACAGCGATGGGCCTGCCGCCATTGGCTTGAATGGCCTGTTGCTGCTTGGCGAACGATGGAGGCGGAGGAGGAGGCGCCGTTTTTGCAACCACCGCGCGAGCCTCAAACGCCACGCGAGGCCTGACGCTGACGGCGACGCCCGCGCCAAGAACGGCCGTCCTGGAAGGCGCCACGGCCGGAGCCGCGAACCCAACGGAAGCGTGCGCGACCACATTCACATTGACGGCCACAACGTTGCGGGCGACGGGCTGGGCGTTCGAGAAAGCCGCCGGGGTCGTCACCATTACGGCACCTGTGACCCGCTGATTTGTGTAGGTGACGTTGTTGATGACCGTCTTGTTGACGACGACGGTTGTGTAGTAGTTGTTCACCACAGTGGTCTCGACGCGGGTATTGGATACGTTGATGTTCGTCCAATAGTTACGGCTGACAGGATAAGACGGTGCGTAGACTTCGCGGGGACCCAGCGGGAACCAACCAACGTTGAGGCCAACGCCGATACCGAAGCCCGGACCACCAACCCAAGCCACGAGCGCGGGGGCGTAAACGGGACGAACGTAGACGACGCCTACGACCGCCACTGGACGCGGAGGCGCGGGAACCCAGCCCCAAACGCCGCCAACCGTTACCCAGCGACCATAGTGGAACGGAGCAAAACCCCACGAGGCGTCATCCACCCAGGTATAACCCCAGGGGGCAACGTAGGCCCAATGGCCATAATGATAGGGTGCCCAGCCGACGATGGCCACGTGAGGAAACCAGACAGTGCCGTAATCCGGAGTGGGACGCCAGCCGCCGTTTTCGTCCAGGTCTTCGTAGCCGATGACGTCGTCGGAAACGTAGCGGTTGGAAATGGAGTGATCCCAGCGGAGATCGCGTTCCGCGCTCCAGTCGTCGAAATCGTCAGCGGAGTTGTCCCAGCTTTCGATGTCGGCGTCGACTTCGTCGGTACCGGTGAAGGTGCCGATGTCGGTGGGATGGAGAGTGTAGGCGGAGCCGCCGCCAGTGACTTCGCCTTGGCCATCACGGACGAGGACGATGGTGGTGTCGCCGGCTTCGTTGACGCTGATTTTATAGTTGCCCGGACGCAGGACGGTAAACGCGAGATTGGGAGTATCCACTTCAAAAGTTTCGTCGTCGCCCAGTCGGCGGACGCGGATGTTGAGAGTGCCTTCCGTGAGGCGAAGCTGCGCCACGTTGTCGGTAAGATTCAAAAAGGAAAAACCGGTGTCGCTGCCGAGGCGGATAGCCGCGGAACCGAGATGCAGCTCGGAAACTGACTCGTCGTCGTTCCAGATTTTGTCGCCGGTAGTCAGTGGGCGATTGAGGACGGCAGAAACCCAATCTTCTGTGCCCGCTGGTTCAAAGGAAACAGTTCCGCGAACAAAGCCAAGGCGTGCTACTCGGCTCGGCGGATCGTCATCGTCAGCCACAGCGCGTTGCGGGGTAAGGAAAGCGACGGCCAGCGCGAGACTGACCAGGCTCACCAAGTGCAGCCTATATCTTTTCATTTATGAGTTCCTCTCTCCTGAAATGCGAGGGCCGGTGATGGCCCCTTTCGTGGGAAGCGATCTATGAACAATTACCGGGATCCTTGGAGGCTGGTCTCAAAAGGGTCCGGGCCCCATTACGTAATTTCAACAATAACACTTTAGAGCGGCAAAACCGTGAACGGACGTTTTCCCCATGTCGAAATAAGAAATGTCCGGGCTGAAGCTACCTATGGAACACGCGAAATGGAGGAGAGTTGTGGGGCGATGCCGATTCGCCAGGCAAAAAAATAAAGCCCGCACCGATGGAGGGTGCGGGCCTTTGTGTTTGCGTCAGATGCCGGAATTACTTGTGGCCGTGACCGCCGCCTCCACCGTGGGAACCGCCCCCGCTGGCATGCGGAGTCGAGCTGCCACCCTTGGGAGCCGAGCCACCGGCCTTGGGAGCTGAGCCGCCGCCGTAGCTGCGGTTCGGCGCGGAGTAAGTACGGCTCGGCGCGGAAGAGCCGGGGTTGTTTCGCTGGGGCGGCTGATACGAACGATTGCCGCCGGTGTTCGCGGGGCTGTTCGGGGTGACCGAACCTCCGCGCGAGCCGCCGTTGTTATTCGGTGCACCGGAACCGGCCCATGACGGGCGGTCAGTGTGAGTGACCGCGCCATTGGCTGGGCGAGACCCGCCGAACCCGTCCGGGGCGCGACCCTTATCCGTGGCGTTGCCTTGCGCTGACCAATACCGCGAGTTGTTGGAGCCTCCACGAGAATTGTTTCCGCCTGGGGATGAGTTGCTCGCCGAGAGGTTGTTCCCTGCTCTGCCAGGAGTCAGACCGTTGGTGCTCATGGTATGGACCGGCATATGCGAAGCAGCCGCGCCGGGGTTGGTGCGTGCCATCACGGCGCGATTCTCGACCGACGAAGGCGGACGCGACACATTGCCCCGCGCGTTAGCAGCGCCGAAGCTGCTTTGCTTCGTTGGAGACACACCAGCGTTGTTTGATACCTGCGCGCCTCGCAAGTTTGCTTCCGTGAGGTGCGCGGCGCCGCGATTGATGGACTGCCCGCCGGTGAAAGCGCCGCGCGAGGCCGCGGTCACAGCGTGCTCGTTATGCGCGTAAGCGTAATTAAAGTTGCCGCCATTGTGGATGATCGAGGTGTTACGAATAAACGTGTTGTGGACGTTGATTCGTTCCCCGTAACCAAAGCCTGCGTGGTACCAAGGATGGAACGGCTCACCCCAGCCCAGCGGGAACCAGCCGACTCCGAAACCCCCGCCAAATCCGAAGCCGACTCCGAAACCTCCGCCGAGGAAGCCGACGAATGCGGGCCCATAAATCGATACGCCAAAGCGCGGGCCGGGATACCAGCCCCACCTGCCGCCGCCGTAACCCCAGCGGCCATAATGGTAAGGAGCAAAGCCCCACGGCTCGTAGCCTATCCAGGTCCAACCCCAGGGGCCGATATTGCCCCAATAGCCGTTGCTGTACGGAGCCCAATCAGGACCCACTTCCGAGGGATACCAGATGGGGCCATTCTCGTCCTGGCTCCAGGTACCGCTGTTGTCGAGCTCTTCCGTGCCCGGCATGTCAGGCGGAACATATTTTTGCGAGACGGAGTTTTGTTCGCCCAAATCGCGGCTGTTAGCCCATTGATCGAGGCCATCGCCTTGAGGAGCCTGCCCGACATTGGCTTGCACATCATCGGTGCCATTGAATACGCCGCGGTCGTTGGCCTTGAGATCGTAGGTCTTTCCGCTGGCGGTTACTTGTCCTGATCCGCGGATGACAGTAATGCCGGTGTTGTCGCCGTTTTCATTTACGTCGATGCGGAACGCGCCGGCTTCCTTGATCGTGAACGTCAGATTGGGAGTGTCAACTTCATAGACGTCCCCTTCGCGGATTTCCTTGACGCGGAAATTGATGGAGCCTTCGGCGAGACGTATCTGCGTGATGGTCTGGTCAAGATTGAGAAAAGAAAGCGCAGTCATGCTGCCGAGATGAATCGAAACAACCCCGGTCTGCAATTCAGCGCGTGAGTCTTTGTCTGTCCAGAGCTTGTCGCCCACTGTCATAGGGCGGTTTTTTGCCGCAGCGCCCCAATCCCCCTGGCCGCCGGGCTGAATGGAAACGGAACCGTCGAGGTAGCTAACACGAGCAACGCGGGTTGGCGGATCGCCTGCATCCGCGGGTTCATCAGCGCGCGCCTTGGGCGCAGCGAAACAGAGAAGACCGGTAAGACAGACAAGCAGGCCAAGCCTGCCCTTGCCGGTTAGAGTGGTCTTCAACATGGTTTAATCCCCTTGTTCCCGGTCCGGACCTGAAGTTCCGGCCTACGGGAGTCTACAACCTATATATAACTCCCTTTGGGTAGAACCCCAAAGTGGAAAAGAAGTTGCTTTCAGGTGAGGGTACGAACACCAAACGGAAGTGTCAACAGGACGATGCGTAGACCGCGGGGTACAACCTCTTCATTATCTGTACCTTAGGACAGTATAGGCAGCCTGGGAGGCCAGTTAGCCCAGAATTTCAATTCCCTGCCCGGGGTGGACTTAGGGGCGGGCCTTGCCCCGCCTTCCGATCCGCATTAATCCACACTAATGGGTCGCGCCGTTACCGCCAATTTGATAGCCAACTCCGCGGATCGTTCGTATTAGAGGCCGGTCGTAGCCGGAGTCTACCTTGCGTCGCAGATAATTAATGTAAACGTCCACCACATTCGTCATCGTATCAAAGTTCAGTTTCCAGACCTGCTCCACGATCGCGGTGCGGGTGACAGCCTGTCCTTCATGCCGCATCAGGAACTCCAGAAGAGCAAATTCCTTTGGGCTGAGATCGATGGCGTGACCTGCGCGGCGGACAGCATGGGCTACCCGGTCGACCTCAAGGTCCCCCACTTTAAGGACCGCGTGAGCCGGCCGGCTTCCTCTGCGGAGGACAGCCCGGATGCGCGCCGCCAGCTCCGCAAACGCAAAAGGCTTTGCCAAAGAATCGTCCGCGCCGGCGTCGAGCAGGCGCACGCGTTCTTCCGCTAGATTTGCCGCCGTGAGCACGAGCACGGGTAAATCCGGTTTACTGGCTCGGATCTGACGAAGCGTGGTCATCCCGCCTTCCGGCGACTGATTTAGGTCCAGTATCACCATGTCGTAGGCCTGATCCGAAGCATGACGCTGGGCTTCGGACCCATCCCCGACCATTTGTACCGAGAATTGTTCCTGCTGCAGCCGCTGTTGGAGAAACTCCGCGAGCGGTGCGTCATCTTCAGCGACAAGAATGCGCATCGGTAGACACCAAAAGATAAATTTGGAAGGGGTTATGGCCAGTGTGAGGGTGGGACGAAGAAGTGTCAACGAAGTATCCGCGCGTGATGGCGCAAAAGCCATCCCCATCCCAAACGCTGGGATGCGCCGAAAAGTGAGGCTAACGCTAAGGAGTTGCCGGGGCTTTGTTCTGTTGAATGGGAGCGACAAGTACTGGTTTGGGAGTTTCGGCGGAAGCAAGACTATCGGCGAGGGCCTTGGATTCAAAATCACGATGTCCAGCGGCGGTTCATTCCCCGCCCTTCCGAGCTGTTGTTCGGAGCTACCGGGCGATATTCTGCGTAGCCCGCCGCGGAAAGGCGTTCCGGGGCAAATTTGTATTTCGCGATGAAAAGTTTTATGAGCTCCGCGGCGCGCGCGGTAGAAAGTTCCCAATTGGAATCGAATCGCGCATTGTGAATCGGAATATTATCCGTGTGTCCTTCGATTCGCTGAGCTTCGCCGCGCACGCGAAGAATAGCTGCAAGCGGGTCAATCGCCGGCTGCGAAGAAGCGCGAAGGTTTGCGGAGCCGCTCTCGTAAAAACCGATTTCGCGCAAGCTGACAACGATGCCTTCGCGGCTGGCCCCGACGTTCACAACGCGGTTGCGAATCTCCGGCGCGAGCGCTCTTTCCAAATCAACTTGCACGCCTTTGAGGGGAACGTTTTGTTGCTCCGCAGAACTTTAGTAAGCAAGCGCCATGGCACAAAAATCCTGGTACTGCGCTGGCAATTCGGAAAGAAACTCGCAAGTCGTTTCCCATCATTCAGTTCTGCCTGTTAAAGGCTTTCCCGCATCCGCCGATAAACTTTGTGAGTACGTCGGCGACCGTGATGGGAAGTGCGAGCCACCGGGGACCACCGCAAAGGGTTCAAGCCCCCGCGCACCACAGGCTCCCGGTCGCAGGACGACAAGTTAACTGAGGAAAAGGAGCCGTCCAATGGCCATAAGCGAGTCTGGCGCGAAGGCGGATCAACGCTGCCGTGTGGATTTGCGAGATACGCGATTCGCCGACGTTCATGATCAGGCCGACTTCTTTCATGCTGAGTTCCTCGAGGTAATACAAAGCGAGAACCTGGCGTTCGTTTTTGTCCAGTTCATCGATGGCTTCGCTGAGCAGAGTGCGCATTTCCGAGCGCAACGTCATGTTGAAGGGATCTTCCTCGGGGCGAACGGCTACGCCGTCGGAGGGATCTTCGCTGTTGTTTTCGTCGAACTGGCCTTGATGGCTGCCGAGATCGAGACCGCGGATCTCGCCGAGCAGGTGCTGGAACTCTTCCAGTTCGATGCCGAGGTGCGAGGCCAGCTCTGGCTCCGTGGGGGCGTGGCCGAGGACGGCGGCGAGTTCGCGGTGAGCTTCTTCGATTCGCCGGGCCTGGCGTCGCAAATTGCGCGGGCTCCAGTCAAGGTGGCGGAGGCTGTCCAGGATGGCGCCGCGAATGCGGAAGCGCGCGTAGGATTTGAGCTGCACGTTTTTGCTGGGATCGAACTTGTCAACCGCGTCGATGAGGCCGAGGATTCCCGCGTGCAGCAAATCGTCAAATTGTACGTGAGACGGAAGACGATCGTGAATGCGGCGGGCAATGTAGCGCACCTCAGGGAGGTTTTCCGTGAGCAGCCGCTCGCGCTCGGCTGGATCGGACCCGATAGATTGCAACTGTTTGTCGGAGGAAGTCGTCAGCATGGAGCGCTTCCCTCCTCGCGAAGATTAGTTATTTGCAGTAGGGTCATCGCACGACCCCTTTCCCAGCATTCCCGGCAGCGTTTCCGCCACTTCGGCAACGGTCGGATTCATCAGACGCAAGCGTGAGTGTCCGATCTCGTCTCTATCCGGGAGATGAGGGCTGCCAAAGTTATTAGAGTGATCCGCATTCGCTTTCCCGCTCTCAAATCCTGTTGCCCTGCTGCATTCCTCCGGCTGCGCCGCGTCCAGCTTCGAGTCCACAAACTCCACTTCCGTGCTTGGGTATCGCTGCCGAATCAACTCCGCGACCTCCGCCGAATCCAGGTCCGGCAAATGCCTGTCCAGCAAAACACTGTCGCAGGTGAATTGCGCCAGCTTCGCCAGCGCATGCGCTCCGCCAACGGCCACCTCGCTCAGCGACTCTGCGCACGCGCTGTTTTTCATCAACCGCCTGCGAAACGACGAATCCGCACTGGCAACCAAATGCTTTTCTGAGACCGGACAAACGTTGGTGTCGCAGCGGCAGTCGTGGACATTCCCCCTATGGAGTGCGGCGGCTAGATGCCGCTTTGCCTTTGGTCGCTCCATTTTTGTAAACAAAATTCTGTAAACAAAATCGCGTCCCGCTGTTGCGCAATTCGCGGGTCAGCTCGGAAAAATTTTCCGGGCCGCGAGCGCATCGCGTAACTGCGATTCGATGGCCAAAGAAACGAATTTTCTGGGATTGAAAAGACAGGAGTTAACTGCGAGGAAACACACGCGCACTGCCCCGCTTAGGAACAACGTTCCAAGCGGGCGCATACGACGACAGCGCAGATCTTGCCGCATTGGCTGACCATGCTGCCCATCCAAGCCGAACTCGCAACCCTGCGCAGTTCAGCATTCTGCTCAAAGCTCCCATCGGCGGCTCGCCAAAAAACTTTAGCGCTCCACGCTTCCTTTTCATTGAAATGATTAAAATTCCCGGAGAGTTTGGACATTCGGAATCGTCGAAAGACTTCACGAATCACTCGCATTGCCCATACTATTGCGTCTTATTCGGCTCGCTGATCTTCGTCGCCTGCCACGCCACCGCCTGCCACCGCCCATTCCGCCGAACAAACGTTCCCGTGTTCCTGTATAGGTTTGTCTCCGTTTTTCCGTCGTTGCCCACCGTGCGGCTCACCAGCCGAAATGCCACCACCACCACATCGCCATACTCATGTACGGTGATGTCCTCAGCGGAATAGGTGCTCTTTCCATCGGTGGCTGTCCCTTGTTTCCCCAGACCAGCCATGATGTCGCCCTTTGTGGCAACCACTCCCGTAGCCCTTGTATAAATCACGTCTTCGGCAAAAAACTTGTCAAACACCGTCCGGTCCCCTCGTCCGGCCCCATCCAGAAACTCCCGCAACAATGCCGTGACCTCCTCCGTCGCACTCCCCGTCTTCTGCGCCCGCGCCCCTCCGACGGCAACCGCAAGGCAAACGACGGCTGCAGCAAACAAAACTCTCGCAAAATTCATCGCTATCTCCATATATAGGGTATAGGCAGCTCCGCCCGAATCGCATTTCGAGCGCCACCCAGTGAGCTTAACCCCTTTAGATGCAACACTTAATGACCACCTCACAAGTGTTGCATCCAAAGGACTTACGGAATCCATAAGTCCTTTATCTGCAACACTTACAGAAAACGCAAGGGGGTCTATTCTTCATTTGCCCCGTCCTTTATACTCTCTTTCCGATGGAACACGCCTACATCTGCGACGCCATTAGAACCCCCATTGGCCGTTACGCCGGATCTCTTTCCTCTATTCGCACCGACGATCTCGCCGCCATCCCCATACAAGCCTTGATGGAACGTAACGCCTCCGTGGACTGGCACGCCCTCGACGACGTCTTCTACGGCTGCGCCAATCAATCCGGCGAAGATAATCGCAACGTTGCCAGAATGGCGTTGCTGCTTGCGGGCCTGCCCAAGGAAATCCCCGGCTCCACGGTAAATCGCCTCTGCGGCTCCAGCATGGACGCCGTCGCCACCGCTGCCCGCGCTATCAAAAGCGGCGAAGCCGGCCTCATCATCGCGGGCGGCGTCGAGAGCATGTCCCGCGCTCCCTTCGTGATGGGCAAAGCGGATTCCGCTTTCTCCCGCTCCCTGAAAGCCGAAGACACCACGCTCGGCTGGCGCTTCATCAATCCGCTGATGAAAGCAAAATACGGCGTCGACTCCATGCCCGAGACGGCCGAAATCGTCGCCGAAGAATTCCATATCTCGCGCGAAGACCAGGACGCCTTTGCCCTCAGAAGCCAGCAGCGCGCCGCAACCGCTATGCGCAACTGTTTTCTCTCCCAGGAAATAGAGCCAGTTCCAATCCCTCAGAAAAAATCCGACCCAGTCCTCTTCAAAGCCGACGAGCATCCTCGTCCCGATACGACTCTAGCCGCACTCGCAAAACTGTCCGGCATCGTAAAACCAGGCGGCACCGTTACCGCCGGAAACGCCTCTGGCATCAACGACGGCGCATGCGCCCTGCTGATTGCCTCGGAATCCGCCGCTAAACGCCACGGCCTCACTCCGAAAGCCCGCATCCTCGCCGCAGCCGCCGCAGGCGTAGCCCCGCGCATCATGGGCATCGGCCCGATTCCCGCCTCGCGCAAAGTCCTGGCGAAGACAAATCTCTCCATCGGTCTGATGGACGTCATCGAACTAAACGAAGCCTTCGCCTCGCAAGCCCTGGCCGTTCTCCGCGAACTCGGCGTCCCCGATGACGCCCCGCACGTGAATCCCAACGGCGGCGCAATCGCGCTAGGTCATCCTCTAGGCGCCAGCGGCGCGCGCCTGGTAACCACCGCCTTCTACCAACTCCTCCGCACAAGCGGCAAATACGCCCTCTGCACCATGTGCATCGGCGTAGGCCAAGGCATCGCAGTCATTCTCGAACGCGTCTAGAGTTTCGTAGGGGCGGGGCTTGCCCCGCCCTCGATCCGGCAGAAGTTTGTGCGGCGAACGCCCGATAGTCTGCCCCGAGAGGAATCCCAATTCCTTCTCCCCGCAACCCGTTATCGGTAATTACAAAATTCCAACGAAACCGTTTTCTTTCCCGGGCAGAGTGATTACACTCACCGCATGAACTTGCTGGACCCATTGTTCCGCGCCCAAGCGGTCGAAAAGGTCTTTTCCAATCGCGCCACCCTGCAAGGCATGCTCGATTTCGAGGCCGCCTTAGCCAGAGCCGAAGCCCGCGCCGGATTCATTCCCGTCACCGCCGCCCAAGCCATCGAAGCAAAATGCCGCGCCGAGCTGTACGACATGACCGCGCTTGCCCGCGCCGCGGCAAACGCAGGCAATCTAGCGATTCCCCTTATCAAGCAGCTCACCGTTCTCGTCGCCCAAAAAGACAAAAACTCCGCCCGTCACGTCCATTGGGGCGCCACCAGCCAGGACGCCATCGACACCGGCCGCGTCCTTCAACTCCGCCAGGGGCTCACTCTAATTTCCACCGAGCTTGATAATTTAGCCGTCGCGCTAGGCGTGATGGCTCACAAAAATCGCACCACTCTGGTCCCCGCGCGCACCTGGATGCAGCAAGCCCTCCCCACAACCTTCGGCTTCAAAGTAGCCGGCTGGCTCGATGCCATCGATCGTCACCGCGCGCGCCTGGCGGAAACGCAGGAGCGTTGCCTCGTCCTCCAATTTGGCGGGGCAGTCGGTACGATGGCAGCTCTCGGCACGCGTGGCCTCGACGTCGCAAAAAATCTCGCCAAAGATATGCAGCTTCCCTTGCCGGAACTTCCCTGGCACAGCCATCGCGATCGCATGGCGGAAATCGCCACGACGCTCGGCCTATGCGTCGGCACGCTCGGTAAAATCGCGCGCGACATCTCTCTCCACACGCAAACCGAAGTTGCTGAACTCTTCGAGCCCGCAGCCGACGGCCGCGGCGGCTCCTCCACCATGCCTCACAAACGAAATCCGGTCACAAGCGCCGTCGTACTCTCCGCAGCCGCGCGAGTCCCTTCGCTTGTCAGCACGATGCTTTCCGCCATGGTTCAGGAAGAAGAGCGCGGCCTGGGCGGCTGGCACGCCGAATGGGAAACTCTCCCCGACATCGTCCGCCTCACCGCAGGCGCGCTGCATCACCTGACCAGCACCATCACTGAACTGGAAATCGACGCGCCGCGCATGCGCCAGAATCTAGACATCACCCGCGGCCTGATTTTCGCTGAAGCCGTAACCATGGCCCTCGCCGAAAAAATGCCCCGCTCTGAAGCCCACGAACTCATCCAACAGGCCTGCAAACGCTCCCTGGCCAAGAACCTCGAACTTCGCCCCGTCCTCGCGCAAGACGCCATCATTAAGTCCACTCTCTCCGAAGCCGAACTCGACCGACTCTTCTCCCCCGCCAACTATTTGGGCGTCGCCGACCAATTCATCGACCGCGTCCTCGCCACCAGCGAGGCCAGCAGAGAAAAGAAAAAATCCCGCACAAAGTGAACCGCATGTCTTTCGCCCAACTCAAAGACGTCCGCATCCACTACGACCTCGATGGCCCTGCCAACGCGCCCACATTGGTTTTCTCCAACTCCCTCGGTGCCAATCTTTCGATGTGGGATCAGCAATTGCCCGCCTTCCGCAAACAATTCCGCGTCCTGCGCTACGACACCCGCGGCCACGGCCAATCTTCGACCACTCCCGGCCCCTACAACATCGAGCAGTTAGCCCGCGACGTCCTCGCTCTCCTCGTAAATCTGCGACTCGATCGCGTCCACTTCTGCGGCCTCTCCATGGGCGGCATGACCGGCATGTGGCTCGCGCTAAACGCTCCGCAAGTCCTCCACAGACTGGTCTTCTGCAACACTGCGGCAAAAATAGGCGACGCCGCGGGCTGGAACTCGCGAATCGATGCCGTCCGCAAATCAGGAATGAAATCCGTCTCCGCCGCCGTTATCGAACGCTGGCTCTCCCCTGCCTTCCGCACCAACTCGCCAGAAATCACTGCCGCGACGCAAGGCATGCTCGAAAGCACCGACCTCGATGGCTACATCGCCAACTGCGCCGCTGTCCGCGATTTCGATGCTCGCGAAACCGTCTCCGCCATCCGCGTCCCAACCCTGGTCATCTCCGGGACCCACGACCCCGCCACGACTCCCGCCGAAGGCCGCTTCCTGGCCGAAAAAATCCTCGGCGCACGTTACGTTGAACTAAACGCCGCCCATCTTTCCAATATCGAAGCCCGCGATCGATTCAATTCTGAGCTTACCGCCTTTCTCCTCGCATAGGCACACCTCAGCCACAGCGCAAACTCTCTCTCGATTTTCGGTTGTGTGTCTTAGTGAGCGCGTGCACCGCGCAAGCGCAACTCTTACTTCGACGGCATGCGTTCTTTAATCTGCTTGGAAAGCGCCTGAATCTCTTCTCGACTGAGACGCCCCTCGCCATCCAAAACCAGCAACAAACGCCCGCCCCCTGCATCCTGGAATTGGGCATTCTGAATCGTCGCGTGCCCTTGTATTGCCGGCGGAAGCGTGGCGCTCAGGTTCGTTCCCTTTTCCAACGCCGAAAGGATCGACGCCCGGATTTTGTCGCGCAGCATAGCTCCGAGCGTGCCGGATCGCAGCAGTTCGCCCAGCGAACCATCCGCCTCGATCTTCCCCACCTCCGGCACCAATCGCAGCTCGGTATTCTCCTTCTCGATGGCAGGCGTCAGTTTCATTTCAATCAACGCGTTGCCGCCCACCAGCCTTTTGGATTTCTCTTTTCCCAGCACTTTCGCGCAGGCCCATCGTTCGTAGTGCAGCTGCACGGTCGCAAGGCTCGCGGGTTCGACAGGCACGAGTTCGCCATGCTGGATAGTGATCCGCTCGCCACAAGCATCCTCTTTATCCAGCTGGGCGCTCAGCAGGTCCGTCATGTTTTGTTGCAACTCGGAAAGATCGGCGTCCAGTTGCAGGTTGAAAACGCTCGTGCCTTGATCCTTTGCGCGGACAGATACGACGCCCCAAGCCGTTATCGTGACCGCCTGTTCCTTAATTTTGAGCGGGATCTTTACCGGAGGAATTTTGAACGTCAAATTCTGAGCGCGCACAGGCATGCCAAAACCGCTAAGCGCGAGGCACAAGAAAGACACAACGCTCAAGCGCAAGAGCCACTTTTTGCCAGAGGTTTCGCACCCGGCAACCCTCGAGCGGCACATCCTCCTATGGAAAGACTCAAATGCCGGGAAATAAATATAGCTTCGCAATCGTTCACTCTTCACTGGTCCTCATAACTCCCTGGATTTTCTCGAACTCATCCTAAACACGGTACCTATAATAGATGGACCAACCCCCCTTGCGGTTATCAACGATCCCCGAGGCCATACCATAACTGCAAACTTCTCCGTGTCCTGCTTCCAAACCCCGGAAACATATAAAGTTTTCATCAAATCATTTGAAAACCTTTCCTCAGTTCTTGCGTCCAAATTGGCAAAGCCGGAGACAGCGAGCTTCGGCACCAAACCTCGAAGACGGCCGGCCCGGAACTGACAAGCTGGGCGGGAGGACGCAGTCTCATCGGCAGAGTGATCCGATGTTTCTGCAAAGGGGAGCCGCTGTATGGGTGTATCTGCGAGAAACTATCTCTACGACGGAACTTCGAAACCCTCCCCCAGTGAAATCATCGGCCAAACAGAAAATGTCCGTCTCAGCCTCATCTCCGATCAACCCGGAATCGTGGAATTTCCCGGCTCCTCCAGTGTTGTTCTTTCCCTGCACATAGGCCCTTCGGTTGTCGTGGACTGCCGGCGCGCCGGCGAACGCCACCGGGGCACGACGATTCACGGCGATTTGGAAATCATTCCCCCAAATCTTGCCGGCGTCTGGGAAATCAAGGGCACCGATACGGCTTTGGCTATCGGCATCAAGCTTCGTCTCCTGGAGCGTGTCGTCGAAGAGTTCGGCGATGATCCATCCAAACTACAAATCACCAATCGATTTCAAGCACGCGATCCGCAGATCGAGCACATCGCGTGGGCGCTGAAAGCGGAAATGGAGAGCGGCTATCCTTGCGGCCGCATCTATCGAGACTCACTGGCAACAGCCCTCGCGGCAAGGATTGTGCGAAATCATAGTTCGCTGGCCCGGCCTTCCCGCGCCGTTAAACTCTCGCTCCCAGCCCGTAAATTAAGAGAGGTTCTCGCTTTCGTGGAGGACAACCTTTCGCGCGACCTAGAACTTCGTGAGATCGCTGACGTCGCCGGGTTAAGCGTTTCGCACTTCAAAACAATTTTTCGCCAGTCCGTAGGCTTGCCCCCGCATCAGTATTTGATTCGCCGACGAGTCGAACGGGCAGCCGCGCAGTTGCGAGGGAGCAAAATGCCCATCGGCCAAATCGCGCTCGAAAATGGCTTTTGTCACCAGAGCCATTTGGCGCTGCATATTCGACGCGTTTTGGGTATGTCGCCCCAGCAGATCAGAGATGCAGGTTGAAACGGCAGCTCGAAAGTATTCGTACGTTCTTGCTCGCGACCGGCTGAATTCGAGCGACGCTCATTTTTTTGCGGCGCAAGATTACATTGGGCTGATTTGCCCTGAAAAGAGCGAGCAGCTCCTGGATTATGCATGAAAAACAAAAGCTGTTGTCGTTGGGCACAAAGTCTTTCGGTACAAATATGACCGATTTACTCAGAGCACGGCCCGATGAGGCCTCCGCCAAGCTCCCCCCGGACAAACCCGCGGACTCCTCCCTGCTCAAGCCCCTTGGCCCTCTGGCACCGGAAACAAGCGCGGAAATTGCGGAGTTACATCCGCGATCGGAAGCCTCTCCGGACAAGCCGGTGCGGATCGCCATCAAAACCAAGGGGAAAATCCTACTCTTCAATCCCGAGGACATTCTTGCAGTCGAAGCGGAGGGAAACTACGTCCTGTTGCAGCGCCACTCGGATTCCAATCTCCTGCGCGAATCCATTTCCACCATTGCGGAAAAACTCAAAGCGTACGGCTTCGTTCGCATCCACCGGTCCGTGCTCGTCAATGCTTCCTGGGTGCAGGAAATCCGCCCTGGCGCCACGGGTGAATACATGCTGCGTATCGCGAACGGAAAGGAATACACGGTTTCCAGGACCTATAGAAATAATCTGAAGCTGCTCGCTCAATCCTGGATCGGCATCGATTCTTTCATCGAAGATTGAAAATCCCGCAAATTCAAAGGCGGGCGGGGCAAGCCCCGCCCTTACGAAATTCCAGGGCGCCAAAACTATACGAATTAGAATTAATTTATTTCCGATTTCCATAATTTAGTACTTCGTTCCCGGCGCATTCCGCTTTGGTTACGCCTCATTCTCTAATATCTCCAGAATTCTGGAGTTATCTACTCTTTCATCAGTTCGGGACGTCTCAACACATTCCCGATACCAACGAACAGGCCGCTGGTGCGAAGAACCCGGTTAATGACTCAGAACATTTTCGGCACACTTCGCGTTTTCATATCTTTTGTTTTCCGCGTCTCTCCAAGTCGTTGAAAATAAATCTAAACCGCAAGAATTTACGATTGGTATCTCGCTTGCACCTACCTCAGCGATTAAATCGCGGTTTCGAGTGCCGCGTAAATTCACATTCCTGAAATTGAATGGCCGGTACGTCACGCACCCAACTGGAGGATGCTACATGTTTAGCAGGCGGCGTATTTTATTGATTAGTTGTCTATTCTGTTTGCTCGCTTTACTTCCGTCAGCGCTGTTTTCTCAAAGCGCGTCCACGGGCCAGGTTGTCGGAGCGGTAAGCGATCCCTCGGGAGCGGCAGTTGCAGGTGCTCTCGTCACTCTGACGGACCTGTCCACAAACGCTATCCGCACGGCCGAATCGAATGATACGGGCAGATATATTCTCGTTGACGTGCCCGCGGGCAACTACGACGTTACGATAAACAAAGCGGGATTTCGCGTATCCAAGATCCAGGGTCAAGCGGTGAGTGTGGGCACAACGCTCACAATCAATGTGACGCTCGAAATCGGCTCCGTCGCCGAGACTGTCGAAGTCACTGCCACCAACGCCGAGTTGCAAACGTTGAACGCCACAGTTGGCAACACTATCTCCGGTGTAGCCTTGGATTCGCTGCCCAGCATCAGCCGCGACGCCAGCACCTTCTTTACCCTTCAACCCGGCGTGGCGCCTGATGGCAGCGTCGCCGGCGTGGCCATGGATCAAAACTCCTTCCAGCTCGACGGCGGCCAAAACACCAACGACATGGACGGCAGCATGAACATCTACACCCCGAGCTTCGCCGGTGACGTCACGGGCGGCCTCATCGCTGCTCAAGTCACGGGAAATGCGGGCGGCGGTCCCACAGGTGTAATGCCCACGCCCATCGACAGCGTCGAAGAATTCAAGGTCAGCACCACGAATCAGACCGCGGACTTCAACAGCTCGGCCGGTTCTCAGGTCTCTATCGTTACCAAGCGCGGCACCAACACCTGGCACGGCACACTCTACGAATATTATTTGGACAACAACTGGTCTGGGAACACTTTTCAAAATAATGCAGCGGGGATTCCGGTTCCCAGCTTCCACTACAGCCGCTTTGGCGCAGCCGCCGGCGGGCCGATCATTCCCAAAGACATTCTCGGCGGGAAAACCTACTTTTTCGCCAACTTTGAAGGCTACCGATTTCCCGATTCCGAAACCATCAGCAGAAACACTCCGACAGCTTCCATGCGCCTGGGCTTGCTCTACTTCGGTGGAACTTATTACAACTTGAATCCCACTGCAGTCACCTTCAACGGCGTTACCTATCCCGGGACAAATCTCGATCCGCGGGGCGTCGGAATCAATTCCGAAATCACGCAGTTGTGGGCGAAAATGCCGCTGCCAAACACAACAGCCTGCAACGGCCTGGCACTGTGCGACAATTCACCCGCCGGTGGAAATGTCGGCGTCTTCACCGGCAACATGTCCGTTCCGCAATCCAGCAACTTCGGTGTCGCTCGCGTGGACCACGACTTTGGCGCCAAGTGGCACTTCATGAGCAGCTATCGCTACTTCAACCTGCAGCGCACCACCGACAGCCAATATACCGTTGCCGGTGGCACTCCCACTTCCCTGTCCGCGCGTCCCCAACTGCCGTGGTTCTATGTCGCTGGTCTGACCACCAACATAACCACCAACGTCACGAATGATCTCCACTACAGCTTTCTACGAAACTACTGGCAGTGGGGCTCGGCCGGAGATCCTCCACAGCTGACTGGCCTAGGCGGCGCGCTCGAACCTCTTGGCGAGGCCTCCGCTGCCGCGGGCTATGCTCTCACCCCGTACAACGTGAACACTCAGAATACGCGTACTCGCTTCTGGGACGGCAAAGACAACATGGTCCGCGATGATGTAAGCATGCTGCATGGCAACCACCTCTTCCAATTCGGCGGCACCTATCAGCACAACTGGGACTTCCATCAGCGCACCGACAACGGCGGCGGCATCAACAACCAACCCGTGTACCAGCTTTCCAACTCCGTCAACTCGGGTGTCAACCTGAACGGAATTATTCCCGCCAGCGTCCCAGCCGCGAACGAAGTTGCTTTTGGACAAGACTACACCGCCATACTTGGCATTGTCTCCATCGCGCAGATCGCTTATACGCGCAGTGGGCCGAACCTGACTTTGAATCCCCCAATGACACCAGCCGAAGACAAAAGCACCATTCCCTACTACAACGTCTACTTCAGCGATTCCTGGCACCTCAAGCCGACGTTCACCCTCACTTATGGTTTGGGCTGGACACTGGAAATGCCTCCTGTCGAATCGCAGGGACGCCAGGTCGAGCTTGTAGATCAGGGTGGCCAGCAAGTCGACGTCGAGGCCTACCTCAAGCAGCGCGAAGAGGCGGCCTTGCAGGGCCAGGTCTACAACCCGGAAATTGGTTTCGACCTCGTTGGCAACACCGGCAGCGGGCAGAAGTATCCTTATAATCCGTTCTATGGCGCATTCAGTCCGCGCGTCGCGGCCGCCTGGAATCCCAACTATACCGACGGAATCCTCGGCAATTTGTTCGGCCAGGGCAAGACCGTCGTCCGCGGTGGTTATAGCCGAATCTTCGGACGTTTGAACGGCGTTGACCTCGTGCTGGTACCTCTGCTTGGCACCGGCCTAATTCAGCCGGTGCAGTGCGTTGACCCGCAGAGTTCCACTGTCGGTAACGGCACGTGCGGCGGAACCCTCGGGTCGACTCCCGCCAACGCTTTTCGCATCGGCACTGGCCCCGGCGCGGATGGTTTGACTGCTCCGCTTCCCGCTCCGAGCGCAACTCTTCCTCAGCCAGACTTCCCCGGCTACAACGCCATCGCCGCAGCCACCGGCGAGGCATTGGACCGGAATTTCCGGCCCGACCAGTCAGACCAGTTCGACCTCACCATCCAGCGCCAAATCAACAGCAAGACCATTCTCGAAGTGGGTTACATCGGTCGCCGCATCACCCATGAATATCAGCCCCTCATGATCAACGCGGTGCCCACCATGATGACCCTTGGCGGGCAGACCTTCGCCAAGGCCTTCGCCAACTTGGAATTGCAATATTGCGGCGGTGGCACGGTTGCGGGTCTCGCTGGCGGCGGATGCGTCGGCAATGTCAGCGCCGTAACGGCTCAGCCCTTCTTTGAAACCGCCCTCGCAGGCACCGGCTATTGCGCAGGCTTCGCCAACTGCACAACGGCCGTCGCCATGAAAGAGGGCAACGCCGGGACCGGCAACCTCGGCATACAAAACGTCTGGAGCCTCTGGAGCGATCTCGACCAGGGCGACGCCACCTGCAGCGCTGCTCAGCCATGCGGCTTCAATTTCGGCCGCACTATGATGAACAGTCCCATCGCCGGTTCCGCATTCGGCAGCAACGGACAATTAACTTCCGGCGTCGCCGTTAACGCCAGCGTAGGCTATGGCAACTACAACGCCGCGTTTGTCACTCTTAAAATGAACGACTGGCACGGGCTGACCTTGCAGCAGAACTTTACGTTCAGCAAGGCTCTTGGCAGCGTAAACGTGGTTCAGGCCAGCAGCGGCTTCACTGTTGTGAACCCCTACGACGTGGGCGCCGGCTACGGGCTGCAGCCCTTCGACCGCAAATTCGTCGACAACGTTCTGCTCATCTATCAGCCGCCCTACTACAAGGCGCAGCACGGGGTACTCGGCCACCTTCTCGGCGGCTGGTCCTTCGCTCCGATCTTTACTACAGCCAGCGGCTTGCCGCTCGAAATGAACACCAGCAACGGTGACGGCCAATCCTTCGGAGAAGCCGACGCCATTGACTTCGCCGCCGACGAAAACGCCATCCTCACCTGCGCCAACAACTTCGGCAGCTCGCGGCACAATAACGTCTCCGGCTCGGGCGGCGTCGGCACCGCGGGCAACGTCAACATGTTCTCCAACCCAGCCGCCGTCTTTGCGTGCGCCCGCGACCCGCTCCTCGGTCTCGATGGCGGCGCCGGCGGCGCGGGCACGCTTCGCGGCATGCCCTTCTGGAACGTCGACTTCCAGGTTAAGAAGAACATCCACATCAACGAGCGCTTCAGCGCCGAATTTCAATCCATCTTTACCAACGTCTTCAACCACGACCAGCT
>DATFZY010000064.1:0-31609 GCA_035313865.1 Candidatus Acidiferrum sp. | reverse complement strand
TTCGTTCGACACGTTTACGTCGTACGGCGACACTCCGAGCGTCGAAAGCCGGTTGCCCACCGGGTCGAACGTATAGCTCTCCGTGGTGGTGGACCCTTGTGTCACGCCCGTCAACTCGTAGATCGCATCATAGGCATAGTTCGATGTCACTCCTGCAAGTTCATCGGTCTTTGCCGTGCGATTCCCGGCATTATCCAGGGTGTATGCGGCACCATCAATAGTACTTCCGGACAGCTGGTGCAATACCGAGGTCAGCCGCGAAAGATAATTGTAGCTGTAGGCGGTATTCACACTGTTGGGTCGAGTCAGGCTGGTCCGTCGGCTCAGCGCGTCATAGCTGAACCCAAAGTTGCCGCTGGTGAATGCCGAAGGCGGCGTCAGGGTTTGCAGGCGATTCAGCGTGTCGTACGCATAGGTGCTCGAACCGCTCTCTGGATCGGTGAACCCGGTGCGGTTCGAGGCTTTGTCATCCTCGATTGGTTTCCATTGATCGTCAACAACTTGTGCCGCGGCTTGCATTTTCGTCATGCAGGCGATGAAAGATATTGGCGGTGCGCGACCGTCGTGAGATTCCTGCAGGGACGTGGATCGAGAGTTTTCCTAAAATGAAGTGTTATACCAAGTGGAAGAGGAAGGAAGAAGTTGAAACCAAATCGAGCGGCAGCGTATTACAATACGCGGATCAAGCTTCAAATCCACGCTCGAACAAAATGAGAGAGAGGAAGCATATGCTTTATAGAAAGCAAGCTATGAAAGTCATGGCATGCCTGATGACCCTGGCACTTTTCGTGGGGTGTTTGCCTGACGGGGCGTTGGGACAGGCGCCGTCGCAGGACCGGGTTCCTTCGCCGCAGGATCAGGCGCCTCCGCCATCGTTTGCGCCAGAGCAGTTGGATAAATTGGTCTCGCGCGTTGCGTTGTATCCCGATCCGCTGCTGGCGCAGGTATTGGCTGCTGCGACCTACCCGAACGATATTCCCGACGCCGCGAAGTGGGCCGATGAGCATCACTATTTGAGCGGAGAGGCGCTGGCCAGCGCCATCACGGCAGATCAGTTGCCGTGGGATCCAAGCGTGCAAGCAATTCTGCCGTTCGCATCCATTCTGGACGCGATGGCTTCGGACATGAATTGGACCACGGACCTGGGCAACGCCTTTCTGGCGCAGCGTCAGGACGTGATGGACGCAGTGCAGAGAGAGCGGCAGAAGGCCAGGGATTTCGGCTATCTTCGCAGCAATGCGCAGATCGTTGTGGGCGGCGGGCCGTACATCACCATCGCGCCTGTGAATCCGGAGTTTTATGTGGTGCCGTATTACGATCCAGCAGTGGTTTTCTTTGCGCCGCGGCCGGGGTTTTTTGTTGGCGGAGCCATCGGATTTGGATTTGGGGTAACGATTGGCGCGTGGTTCCGTCCCTGGGGCTGGGGCTACAGCCGGTTTGACTGGGGTGGACACGCGGTGTTCATCAACAACCGGCCTTGGGGCCGGACCTGGGTCAACCGGGGCGTGTATGTGCACGCCGGCTGGGGACCTGGAGTGCGGCGATGGGATGCCGGTCGTCGTGCCGAAGGGCATGAATTGATACGCCGCAGCGAACAGGAACGGAGGAACATGCGTGAGGGGCATCCGCACGTGGAAGAACATCACCGGCCGCACTAACTGCGGCGTTGTTCCTTAGTGCATTGAAGTGAAACCGGCGAAGCGCTGACCAAGCGGTTCGCCGGTTTTGTTTTCTGGCTTTCATAAATCGATACACACGAATCAGGTGCGACGGCAGACAGGCGCTACTTCGTCTGAACGAAATGCTGCTCACCATTGAACAGCTTCAAACGCGAAGCAACTACCTGTTGTACGGAAGCAATGGCGGACGGCAAGATCTTGTAAGGCACGACTTCCTCCGGATGGTTGGCCAAGCCCTCTTCCAAGCCGCGTCTCCACGCGACGCGAAGTTCTGTATTGATGTGCACGATGTCGATTCCCGCGGCGATTGCTTTGAGGAAGTCTGCGTCATCTGTTCCGGAGCCGCCGTGAAGGGTCAGGAAAGTCCCGGTCGCCTGTTTGATGGCGGCAATTCTGTCGATCTGCAAGTGCTTTTTGGTTTGGCCTTCCACCATGCTCTTGAGCATGCCGTGCATATTGCCGACCGCTGGGGCCAGGATGTCCACTCCCGTGCTGTCCACAAACTGTTTTGCCTCTGCGGGAGTCGAAAGCCCCTTTGTGAGGTCGGGGGCTTTATCGTGAATTTCGGAGCCGGTGCCGATGTCTCCGATCTCTCCTTCGACCAGCATGGCGGGATTGATCGATTTGAGAGCTTCCACGGCCTGCTTAGTTTGGCGAATGTTTTCATCGAAGGGCAACGCCGAAAGATCAAACACTATGGAGTCAAACCCGGCTTTGGCAGCTTCAATACCCTTCGCGAGGGAATGCGTGTGATCGGCGTTGAGATAGATGGGGTAGTCGAATTCCTCGCGCAAGGCTCGGATAAAGGCCGCGATTGGCCGGGTTCCCACAAACTCGCGCTCGCCCTCGGATAGACCGACCAGGACCGGAACATTGAGTTCCCGGGCGGCGCCGAAGACGGCTTTCACGAGAACGAGGTCTGAAATGTTGAAGTGGCCAATCGCTCGTTTGTTTTGTTGTGCTTCCTGCAAGAGATTTCGTAAGGATTTCATGTGAACCGTCTCCTCTTGGCTGAGGTGAGTCTACCAGTCATGCATTCGATGCGGGTGAGCCACAAAAGGGTCTCAAAAACTCCCTGGCTGCAAACTCGGATAGCCACCCCGCCGGGAGTGCGCTTGTCAAAGTTTGCGGCGCACCGTAAAGTGGAACGTTTGTTGCGTGGTGCAATTACCTGGCAGGGCTATGGCTGGCAAAAAGAAGAAAGCACGGGCGAAGGTGCGGCGACGGGCGTCAGCACAGGTGGCGCCCCGCGTGGCGGCGAAAGCAGCGCGTTTGACGGCTGGGGAGTGGTTCGAGAAGCTTGCGGCGGTGCAGGCGCGGCTGCGCGCGCCGGATGGGTGTCCGTGGGACCGCGAACAGACGCATGGGACTTTGCGAACTTATTTGATTGAAGAGGCTTACGAGGTTTTGGAGGCCATGGAAGGCGGGGACGACGCGAAGTTCGCGGAGGAGATGGGCGACCTGCTGCTACAAATCGTGTTTCATTCGCAGATTGCGAAGGAAGAGGGGCGGTTCACGGTTTCCGATGTGATTCGCGAAGTGCACGACAAGATGGTGCGGCGGCATCCGCATGTGTTTGGAGAGAAGCGGGCAAAGGATGCGGCGGAGGTTCTGAAGAACTGGGAGCAGATCAAGAAAGAAGAGCGCATTGCGGCGGGGAAGGGAAAGCCGGAAAGCGCGGAGGAAGACAAGAGGCCTGCATCGCTGCTCGACGGCGTTTCCAAGGCTTTGCCAGCGTCGTTGGAAGGGCTTCATTTGACGCGGCGGGCGGCGCGGATCGGATTCGACTGGGACAACGTCGAAGGCGTTTTCGCGAAAATCAGCGAAGAAGCCGGCGAGCTGCGTGGGGCATTGAGCGCGAAGAATGGCGGCAAAACGGAAGAGGAGATGGGCGATTTGCTGTTTGCCACCGTGAACCTGGCGCGGTATTTGCACATCGACCCTGAAATCGCCCTTAAGAAGGCCAATGCCAAGTTTTCCGCGCGGTTTCGGCGGATGGAAGAGCTGGCGACTGGCGGTGGGAAGGCTCTTGCGGATGTTCCGCGCGAGCAGATGGAAGAGTTTTGGGAGACAGCAAAACGGGCGGAGAGTGGCGCTTTGAGGGTGGCCGCTGAAGGGCGCAAAGCTTGATGAGCGAGGGGATTGTCGTCCGAAAATGCTCGAGTATTGAAGAGTTTCACGGCTGCGTTGCATTGGAAAAGGAAATCTGGGGGGAAGAGGATTTGGAAGTCGAGCCGGTGACGTTGTTCGTCGTGGCTGCGGAAACCGGCGGGCAGGTTCTTGGCGCGTTCGACGGCAAGCGAATGGTGGGGTTTACGCTGGCGGTGGCTGGATTCCGCGAAGGCACGATTTTTCTGCATTCACATATGACCGGCGTTCTGGACGAGTATCGCGACAGGGGCGCAGGGCGCGCCCTGAAACTTTTACAACGCGAAGAAGCGCTGGGGCGGGGAATTCGGCTGATTGTCTGGACGTTTGATCCTCTTGAGACGCGCAACGCGCACTTTAATTTGAACCGGCTTGGCGCGATTGCCCGGAAGTATCTGCCTAACCATTACGGAGTAACGAGCAGTCCGTTGCACCTGGGGCTGGCTACCGACCGGCTTTTGGCGGAGTGGCGTCTTGATTCCGCGCGCGTCGTGGCGGCCATCGAGGATTTGGGGAAGGAGCCGGCGGAAGCTCCTGCGACGATCGAGTTGCCCGCGGAACTGGACCGCTGGAAGCAAAACGACACAGCACAAGTTGCAAAAGTGCAAGCGCACATACGCGAGGAGTTCATGGCGTTGTTTGCGCGCGGATATGCAGCTATCGGCATGCGGAGGACGGCCACGGGAACAGCGTATTTGTTGGCTCCGTGGAGCGATTTTTAGTGTGGCGGGGCGGGGCAAGCCCGGCCCCTACGAGGATTTAGCGGGACAATTTCGCGAGGAACGATGCGCCTAGAAGAAGTCACTCTGCGGGAAATTCGGATGAAGCTGATCGCGCCGTTCCAGACGAGCACCGAGCGGACGGAAGAGCGACGCATCATCCTTGTGGAAGCAAAAGCGGATGGGGTGGCGGGTTGGGGAGAATGCGTCGCCGGGGAACGGCCGTTCTACAGCCCGGAAACGACCGACACCGCGTGGATAATGCTGCGCGAGTTTGTGTGGCCCATGCTCAAGGGAAAAGAGTTTGCGACTGCGGCCGACGTCTGGAATTTGCTGGAGCAGATTCGCGGGCACAACATGGCCAAGGCCGCTCTGGAAGCGGCGATCTGGGACACAGAAGCCAAACAGAAGGGCGTGCCGCTTGCGAAATTGCTGGGCGGAACGCGCGAGGAAATCTCCAGCGGCGTTTCAATCGGAATTAAGGATTCGCTCGATGAGCTTGCGGCAACTGTGCGGAAAGAACTCGCGGCCGGTTATCAGCGCATCAAAATTAAAATCAAGCCGGGGAAAGAATTGCCGCAAGTCAAGCGTTTGCGCGAGGAGTTCCCGGGCATCAAGCTGATGGTGGACGCCAACTCCGCATACCGGAATGAGGATTGGCCGCTGCTGAAGCAACTCGAAGGCTTCTACTTGATGATGATCGAGCAGCCGCTGGGCTGGGACGATTTGTACGGGCACGTGGAGCTGCAAAAGATGCTGGCGACGCCGATTTGTCTCGACGAATGCATTCACACGGAGGAGCAGGCGCGGACGGCGATCACTCTGGGCGCGTGCAAGATCATCAACATCAAGATGGGGCGCGTCGGCGGGCACACCGTGGCGCGGCGCATTCACGATGTTTGCCAAAAAAATGGGATGCCGGTTTGGTGCGGCGGAATGCTGGAATCGGGAATCGGCCGGGCGCACAACATTGCTCTTTCCACGCTGCCCAACTTCACGCTCCCGGGTGATGTAACCGCCAGCAAGCGCTATTGGCACGAGGACATCATCGAGCCGGAAGTTACGGTCTCCCCGCGAGGCACGATTCGTGTTCCCACGGGGCCGGGCATCGGCTTTGAGCCGCGACTCGACCTGATCGAAACGCTAACAGTGCGGAAAGAACGGCTGGTCTAACCAGTGCGGGTGGAGACATCCAAAGGGCGTGCGCCCAGCCGCCCGGTTATCGCCTCGCTGATCGGTCTTATCGTCGTCATCTGGGCTTTCAATTTCATCGCTGCGAAGGTAGGGCTGCGCTATTTTCCGCCGCTGACGATGGCTTCTTTCCGCGTGTTTGTGGCGGGCCTGGTGATGGTGCCTTTTTATTTGTGCGTCAGGCGGCTGTCGCTCTTTCCTGAGGCTGCCGCCACTCGCGGGCGGGGATTTAGCCGGCACGATCTCTGGACATTTTTGTACCTGGGATTTTTCGGCGTCAGCGTCAACCAATTCTGCTTCACGCTTGGCCTGCACTACACGTCCGTGAGCCATTCCGCAATCATTGTAGGAATGGGGCCAATCTATACGCTGATTTTGGCGGTGCTGCTGCGGCTGGAACGCGTCACGGCGCATAAGGCCGTCGGGATGGCCATTGCTTTCACTGGAATTGCCGTTCTGGCATCGGAGCACGGCATTTCGGCGCATTCGGCGTCGCTTGTGGGCGACGCCATCACCATGACGGGCTCGATTGGCTTCGCAACCTACGCCGTGCTCGGGAAACGCGTCGCCGGCGAGTACGACGCGCTGACCATGACCGCCTTCAACCACTTTGCCGGCGCGCTGGTGGTTGCTCCGCTAGCCATTCATCAGGCCTGGATCCTTGGGCAGTCGGCGAACTGGCGCGCCGTTCTGTGGGAGGGGTGGGCAGCCATTCTGTACATGGGCCTGTTCGGGTCGGCGGTGGCCTACGTCTCTTATTACTGGCTGCTGCGGTATCTCGAAGCCTCGCAGTTGAGTGCGTTCACCTACCTTCTGCCTGTGTTAGCTTCAATTCTCGGAATCCTGATGCTTGGCGAGAAGGGCTCCTGGACCCAAGTGCTGGGCGGCGTGCTCGCGCTCGGCGGGGTGTACTGGATCGAATCAGGCAGGGCCACGAAATGACGATGCTGCGGTATTCTGGGTAAAGGCGGGTTCTTGGGTAGTGATGGCTGCGTTTCGTTGACCCGCAGTAGTGGGCGTGTTAGGTTCCGCAGTCTTGTTGTAACTGTCAGAAGCGCCTGGGATTTTGCTCGGATGCCCGGTGCCGAGAGGCCAACCCCTTCGCATGACAACTAAGCCGACGAATCCATCTGGAAAGATGCCGCTTCGCTGGGGCGGGGAAGCAGCGCGTATCGCGGTCATTCCCGGGGATGGCATCGGCAAGGAAGTGACGCCCGAGGCGGTCAAGGTAATCCGCGCGGCGACTGCCAAGAGCAAGCGTCCGCTGGAGTTCGTCGAATTTGATTGGGGCGCGGACAAATACCTGAAGGAGGGGGTAAGCCTTCCGCCGGGTGCTGTCGAGATGCTGCGCGACGAGTTTGACGCCATCCTCTTCGGGGCGCTGGGCGACCCTCGGGTTCCCTCCAACCAGCACGCCGCCGACATCCTGTTGGGCCTGCGCTTCAAGCTGGACCTCTATGTGAATGCGCGCCCCGTTGAGCTGCTCCAGGATCGCCTGACCCCGCTCCGCGACCGCACCCAGAAAGACATTCGTTTTATGGTCTTGCGGGAGAACACCGAAGGCCTCTATGTCGGCGTCGGAGGGTTCTTCAAGAAGGGCACCCCCGACGAGATTGCGGTCCAAGAGGACGTAAACTCCCGCAAAGGCGTCGAGCGCATTATCCGCTATGCCTTCGACTATGCCCGCCAGAACGGGCTAAACCGCGTCTGCATGAGCGACAAGTCCAATGCCATGACCTTTGCCCACGACCTCTGGCAGCGGGTCTTCAAAGAGATGAGGCAGGAGTATCCCAAGATCGAGTCGCGTCATCTTTATATCGACACGCTTGCCATGGAGATTGTCCGCGATCCGTCGCAGTTCGACGTCATCGTAACCTGCAACCTCTTTGGCGACATCGTCAGCGACCTGGGAGCACAACTCGCTGGCGGTCTCGGCCTCGCCCCCTCAGGCAACATTCATCCCGGCCGAACCTCGCTCTTCGAGCCTGTCCATGGCTCAGCGCCTAACATCGCGGGAAAGGGAATCGCCAATCCCTTCGGTTCAGTCCTCGCTTCCGCCATGATGCTCGATTTTCTTGATTGGAAGCCGGAAGCTCAAGTACTACGCGAAGCCGTGAAATCCGCATTGGGTGAAAATGTTGTGACACCCGACCTCGGCGGAGTTAAACAAACAGTTGAAGTCGGCGACTGGCTGGCAAATTACGCCGCAAAAGCGCTCTAATGCAAATTAAAAGCAATGCTTTAACTATTCTCCGGCGTCGAATATCGCCTCCGGCTCTCGCTCTGCCCACCCACGCTCATGAAAGTAATCAGCATTCCCAGTAAGAATCCTCCAACGTGTGCCCAGACGGCAACGCCACCGGTAGCAGCGGAACCCACTGAACTTATGCCCGCCATAAACTGCAGCACAAACCAATACCCCAAGATGATGAACGCAGGCAGCGGCACCAAAAAGATGAGCACAAGCGTGAGCACCTGGGCTCGCGGGTAAAGCACGATATACGCGCCCATAACCCCTGAAATAGCCCCGCTAGCCCCAAGCGCCGGTATCGAGGAATGATAATTGAACGCAATATGCAGAAGCCCGGCCCCGATCCCGCAAACGAAATAAAAGACCAGGTAGCCAAAATGCCCGAAGTAATCCTCGACGTTGTCTCCAAAGATCCACAGAAACAGCATGTTCCCGGCAATATGCAGCAGCCCGGCATGCAAGAACATACTCGTCACGATGGGCAGAAACGCGGTTTCAAATCCGGTATGGCCGTGGAGAAACGCCGGAATGCGTGCGGGGATGGTGGCATTGGCCAGCTCGAAGACCTTGAATTGGCGGGGCGTCAGTGTCAGCTGATAAAGGAACACGATGACGTTAGCCAAAATGAGGAGAGTGTTGACGACCGGATAGGTCCGGCGCGGGTTCAGGTCTTTGAGAGGGATGAACATTGGCTAGAGTGGCTGCTTCCAATCTCCGACGGCAGAACAACCGCTTCGCGCGACGGTTTCTAGGATCGCTTTTTGAGACTGGCGGCCGTGGCCGCGCGTTCAAGTTGAGAGAGAGAGTAGCGCGCCCGATTGAGCCGCCCCGCGCGTTGCAACTCCTTTATCTTGCCCAACTTGGCGATCCCGCCACGCGCTCCCAAGCTCTGACAATTCAATCCGGCTGCAGCACAGGAGAAATCCAGTATCGGCTGTAGCTCCCATCCTTGCAGGATTCCAAACGAAAAACCGGCATGAAATAAGTCGCCGGCTCCCGTGGTGTCCGCGACGCGGACCTTATAAGACGGAGCATAGCAGAAACAGTTGCCGTCCCAAGCCAGTGCACCATCTACGCCGAGCGTCGCGCAAATGGCGCGAGAGCCGTACTTCCTTTGCAACTGGGGAAGCGCCTTAAGAAGGTTCTGCTCGCCCGCGGCATCGACAGGGAATTCTTTCGAGGTAACCGGATAGTCCACGAATGGCAGAAGGCGCAGAAGTCCGGGAGCGACGTGATCCAGGTCAGCCACCACGGGAATCCCTGATGCACGCGCCCAGGAAGCCGCGACGCTGGTCGTTGCCGGGTCATGCCCATCCACGTGCAGCAGCCGAGCGGACGTTACCCAGCCTCTCTGCAAGAAAGAGGGTGGAACAGTCAGCTTGGGATCACGAATCCACGCGATGGTCCGCTCGCCGGACTTCGTGTCCACCAGGATGAAGGACATCTGGCTCATCGAGCGCGGCACGGAGACCAGGTCGGCGTGAACGCCCTCGCGCCGCAATTCTTTGCGGTGCAGCTCGCCGGCAGAGTCGTCGCCGACGCAACCTATATAGTGGGTTCGCAGTCCCCAACGTTGGCAGGCAATCATCGTGGTAGCCACCTGGCCACCTGGCAGAATCTCCGCGCTAAGAAGTTCCATCTTGGAGCCGAGAGCAGGGAACTGAGGAAGTCGCAGAACGGTGTCCGTGGCATTTTCGCCGATGCCCAAAATGTCGAAACGTGGTTTGCGCATAGAGCAGTGGTGCAGAGTATCGGAAGAGCGGCAAAATGCAAAGCGAGTTGAGACAGGGCCAGCGTCCGATAATGTGAAGCGGCCCGGGCCGCGTAGTTAACAGAATCCGGAGCGCGCCATTCTTGCGCCAAAAAAGCGCGTCCGTGGAATGCGGCGGCTTGACGCCCCCTTTCTGGAGGCTCCATTCGTCATGCGAACACGTTTCAATCGGCGCCTTGGGGAAAGGCATAGCAAGGCAAGGCGCGTCAAGCCGCCGCACTCCACATGCTGCGAATTTTTGCGCCAAACGCCACGTAAACATTGCGTGGCGCGAGCGTGTGTGGTAATTAATTTAACTCTGCGTGTGCGTACGAATCGGACGTGGCTCTGGAAATCGTTCGTAAAAGCGTCGGCGCGCCGACAGCTCATGCCTGCCAGGGAAACGGAAGCCATCATCTTGAAGACTTTTTCGCTGGGTGAGGCGGATCGCCTGGTGAGTTTCTTCGGCCGCAGCTCGGGACGCATGCGGGGTGTCGCTTCCGGCGCGCGCCGCATCAAGAACCGCTACGGCTCGACGCTGGAAATTCTGTCGCATGTCCAGCTCTGGTACATCGAAAAGGAAACGCGCGACCTAGTGCGCATCCAGCAGTGCGAACTGTTGGAATCCTTTCACAAGTCGCAGAGCGACTACCAGCTAAGCACCGGTCTGGCAGTGGCCAGCGAAGTCTCGGAGCAGGTGCTGCCGGAGCGTGAAACGGCCGATTCGATGTTCCGGCTCCTGCTGCTCACGGTGCGGGAGATCGAACGCACCGGTGACTGGCAACTGCCCCTGAGCTATTTCGCATTCTGGACCGTGCGGCTCGGCGGCTATCTGCCGCAGTTCGATCGCTGCGCGGCGTGCGGCGAAGCCTTTGGATCGCAGGCCGCCTATCATGCGCCGTGGGAGCCGGGGCTAGTTTGCGAGAAGTGCCGTCGCGGCGGGATGAAGCCGCTGCACCTCGAAGGAAGAAAACTAGCGGAACGGTTTGCGGGAGAGAAGCTCGATAAGATGGAGTTCCATCCGGCGATGCATCAACCCGCCGCGGAATTGCGCGAGGCTTCGCTGAACTGGATTGAGCATCACACGGAAAAACCGCTTGCCACTAGAAGGCTCTTGGAGACGACTTGACAGCTAAAGTAAAACTTGAGAAAAAACCAGCCGGGCTCACCTTCCAGGACTTAATTCTGAAGTTCTCGCACTATTGGGTGAAGCAGGGTTGCATTTTGCAGCAGCCCTACGATGTGGAAGTCGGCGCCGGCACAATGCATCCGGAAACGTTTCTGCGGGTGCTCGGGCCGCAACCTTATCGCGTGGCCTACGTGCAGCCCAGCCGTCGGCCCGCCGACGGCCGCTACGGCGAAAATCCCAACCGTCTTTACAAGCACACCCAGTTTCAAGTGATTCTGAAACCGTCCCCTGCCGATGTGCAGGACGTATACCTCCAGAGTCTCGCCGCCATCGGGATCGTTCTCAAAGAGCACGACATCCGCTTCGAAGAAGATAACTGGGAGTCGCCCACCCTCGGCGCGTGGGGTATTGGCTGGCAGGTTCTGCTCGATGGATTGGAAATCACGCAGTTCACTTACTTTCAGCAGAGCGGCGGCATAGACCTGGATCCCATCTCCGTGGAGCTGACCTACGGATTGGAGCGCATCTGCGCTTTTCTCCAAGACGTCGAGAGCGTTTACGATTTGAGGTGGTCCGCGGACAAGAAATACGGCGACATCCGCCTGGCGGAAGAGCAGCAATTTTCCGAGTACAGTTTTAATCGCAGCGATGCGAAGGCTATTCGTGAGGAGTTCGAGCTGCACGAGAAGCAGGCCAAGGAACTCGTAGGCGGGTTCGCGGCAACGAAAGGGAAGGATCGCGAGCGCTATCCGATTCTTCCGGCCTACGACCACTGCCTGAAGTGTTCGCACCTCTTTAACTTGATGGACGCTCGCGGAGTTATCTCGACTACCGAGCGCGCGGCGCTCATGGCCCGCGTTCGAACAGTCGCTTGCCAGGCCGCAGCCGCCTACCTTGAACAAATTGGCGGACCAGCTCTTCGCCGGGAGGTGCGAGGATGAGTGCGGCCAAGGAAAAGATGATCGAGAAGCGAGTTGAAGTATTGCTTGAAGTGGGCTGCGAAGAGATTCCTGCTGGCATGTTGCCTAAAGCCGAAGAGGAACTGCGCGCGAATCTTCAGAAACTTCTTGCAGCAGAGAATCTCTCGGACGGCGTAACGGTGGAGACGTTCAGCGCGCCGCGCCGCCTGGTTGCTTCGCTACGCGGGTTGCGCGAAAAGCAAGCGGATGTGGTCAACGAAGTCACTGGCCCCCCAAAGACCGTAGCGTACGATGCGGTCGGCGAGCCGACCCGCGCGGCTCTAAGCTTTGCCGAGAAGCAGGGGCTGCCGCTCAAAGACATTTATATTGTCAAGACGCCCAAGGGCGAGTACCTGGCCGCCAAGCAAACCAAGCGCGGGCGCACCGCCGAACAAATCCTTCAAGAAATTCTTCCGCGCGCGATCCACGATTTGTCCTGGCCGCGCTCGATGACCTGGACAGGCATTGACGGTGCGCGGTTTATCCGGCCCATTCGCTGGCTCGTGGCCATCGTCAATGGCAAGCCGCTGAAGTTTTCCTTTGCGGGAGTCACTGCGGGCGACATCACGCTCGGCCATCGCTTTCTCGGCAAAGGCCCTCTTCGCGTCAAGAACTTCGCGGACTATGAAAAGAAACTGGCAGCCAATGGCGTGATGGTTCGCCCCGCGAATCGTCAGGAAGGAATTTCGAAAGAGCTTGCCGCGCATGCAAAGCGTTCCGGCTATCGCATCCATGAAGATGCGGAACTGCTGAAACTGGTCGCCTACTTGAACGAATGCCCGAGCGTACTGGAAGGAAACTTCGATCCAGCCTATCTGGCACTGCCCGATGAAATTCTGATTACTGTGATGCGCGGGCATCAAAAGTATTTCGCGGTAGAAAAGAGAGGCGGGGAAGTGGCGCCGCATTTCCTTGCCGTGATTAATCTGCCGAAGGATCCCAAGGGCTTGGTTCGCGCCGGGCACGAGCGCGTCCTGCGAGCGCGTCTGGCGGATGCACAATTTTTCTGGGAGTCGGATCAAAAATGTCGGCTCGCCGACTATTTGCCGAAGCTTGAACGTGTCACGTACGAATCGCGCCTGGGGAGTTATCGGGACAAAGTGGAACGCGTGCGCGCCATCGCTCGCTGGCTCACCGAGCAATGGTTCAATAGCGGCATCTTGCATGCGCATGTGGCGGAAGCGGACCGCGCCGCGGAGCTTTCCAAGTGCGACCTCGCCACAGAAATGGTGCGAGAGTTCACGGAGTTGCAGGGCATCGTGGGCGGTCTTTACGCGCGGGCGCAGGGCGAGCCGGACGATGTAGCTGACGCGATTTACGATCATTACCGGCCGGTGGGGCTCGATGATCCGATCCCGCGAAATCTGACGGGTTGTGCAGTCGCTCTGGCGGACAAGCTCGATTCTGTGGTGGGCTGTTTCGCAGTCGGGCTGGTTCCGACCGGCTCCAGCGATCCCTACGCCTTGCGCCGAGCTGCGCTAGGAATCGTGAAGATTATTCTGGAGCGGAAACTGCCGGTCTCTCTGTCGCTCTCGATTGGAGCGGCGGCCAAGGCGTTGCTCACGAATCCGCCAAAGAAGGGAGTGACTCCCGCGCAGGAAACACAAGTCGTGGAGTTCCTGCTGGACCGCGCGAAGTTCGTTCTCCGCGAACGCGAGAAGTTTGGCTACGACGAGGTGAACGCCGTTTTCCGTGTAGGAGCCGACGACCTGGTCGATGCACACAAACGCCTGGTCGCACTGAAAGCGATTCGCAAGTCGAAAAACTTCGAGCCGCTGGCGGTCTCTTTCAAGCGCATCCGAAATATCCTTGAGAAATCGAATCTCAAGAAAGAAGAGTCGCAGGCAATTCAGCCGGACCTTTTTGAAAGCCCCGCCGAGCGCGAACTGTTCTCTGCCGTGCGCTCGGCTGCGGCAAGAGTTCAGACAGAGAAGCGCGCCGGAAAATATCAAGAAGCCCTGGAAGTGATTGCAGGGTTGCGCAAAGCGGTGGACGAGTTCTTCGAGCAGGTGATGGTGATGGCCGAGAATGAAGCGGTGCGGAAAAACCGTCTGGCATTGCTGTCGGAAATCCTTCGCGAGTTTACAACCATCGCGGATTTCTCGGAATTAGGCGGAGAAGAACGGCGTTAGCGATATAAAGTTTTACTTTAGATTTAAATTCGTAAGAAAAGTCGGCACGCCGACAACCGATCATTGTGTTTTGCTTTGCAGAGCTATCATTGAATTCGAAGAAATTATCGCAGTAAATCCAAGACGAGGCGAACCGTGAAAAAATGGGTCTATTTTTTTGGCGCAGGTAAAGCGGAAGGGGATGGCGCAAACCGCGCTCTGCTCGGTGGCAAGGGCGCAGGACTGGCGGAGATGAGCCGTATCGGCTTGCCGGTACCTCCGGGCCTGACCATCACCACAGAGGTCTGCACCTACTTCTACGGAAACAAAAAAACGTATCCAAAATCTCTCGAAGCGGAAGTGAAGGCCAGTATGGCCAAGGTCGAGAAGATTATGTGCACGAAGTTTGGCGCCAAGTCTGGCATGCCCTTGCTGGTCTCAGTTCGTTCCGGCGCGCGCGACTCCATGCCGGGCATGATGGATACGATTCTGAACCTCGGCCTTAACGACGAAACGGTTGTGACTCTTGCTAAGGCCACGCAAAACGAACGCTTCGCCTGGGACTGCTACCGGCGCTTCATCCAGATGTATGGCGACGTGGTCATGGGCGTGCAGAAACGTCCGAATGAGGATCACGAGCCGTTTGAAGTACTCATTGAAGCTCTCAAACACGAGCGGTATCACTCGGATATTGAGGACACCAAGTTGGAGGTGAAAGACCTCCAGGAGATGGTTGTCCGTTTCAAGAAGCTCATTAAGGAACGCTCCGGCGCGGAATTTCCCCAGGATGCGTGGAAGCAACTTTGGGGCGCGGTCGGCGCCGTGTTTGGTTCCTGGATGAACGATCGGGCCATCGTCTATCGCCGCAAGTACAACATTCCCTCCGAATGGGGCACTGCCGTCAACGTGCAGGCGATGGTCTATGGCAATACGGGAGACAATTCTGGCTCAGGAGTAGCCTTCACTCGCGACCCAGCGACCGGCGAAAAGGTTTTCTACGGAGAGTTTCTCATCAACGCGCAAGGCGAAGATGTTGTCGCCGGCGTACGCACGCCCGAGCCGGTTGCGCAACTCAAAAACCATATACCGAAGGCTTTCCATGAACTTGAGAAGATCCGGCTGACCCTCGAGAAACACTTTAAGGACGTGCAGGACTTCGAGTTCACCATCCAGGACGGCAACGTCTTCATGCTACAAACGCGCAACGGCAAACGAACAGGCTTGGCTGCCGTCCGCTTTGCCATTGAGATGGAGAAGGAAAAGCTGATCGACTGGAAGACCGCCATTCGTCGCGTGCCCGCGGATCAACTGGAGCAAGTCCTCGCTCCGATATTCGACCCCAAGGCCGTCGCAGTTGCGAAGTGCATTGCAAAGGGATTGCCTGCGGGTCCCGGAGCCGCTGCAGGCCGCATGTACCTGAATGCCGAGCGTGCCGTTGCAGCAGCCGAGAAAGGTGAGAAGGTCTTGCTCGTCCGCAACGAAACATCTCCCGAAGACTTGCGCGGCATGATTGCCGCGGAAGGCATTCTCACGGCGAAGGGTGGCGTAAGTTCACACGCCGCGCTGGTGGCCAGGCAGATGGGCAAGGTCTGCGTTTGCGGAGCAGCCGCTCTGCAAATCGATTACGCCGCTAAGACCATGACCGTCGACGGCACAACCTACAAAGAAGGAGACTTCCTCTCTATCAACGGCACCGCGGGAGAAGTCTACCCTGGGCAAATCCCGACGGCCGCTTCCGAAATTGTTCAAGTGCTGATCGAGAAATCGCTCGATGGAAGCAAGAGCCAGACCTATCAGAATTACAAGAAGCTCATGGATTGGTGCGCAAAGGCTACGCGGATGTCGGTACGTACCAACGCCGACACGCCCGAACAGACGGCCCATGCCGTCGCATTCGGCGCGCAAGGCATCGGCCTTTGTCGCACAGAACATATGTTCTTTGAAGGGAACCGCATCGACGCGATGCGTGAAATGATTTTGGCGGACACCCTGGAACTTCGGAAAGCAGCGCTGGCCAAAATCCTTCCGTATCAAAGAGGGGATTTCGCCGGAATCTTCAAGGAATTGAAGGGCATGCCCGCGACGATTCGCTTCCTCGACCCGCCGCTGCATGAGTTTCTGCCGCACGAAGGCGCCGAACAGGCTGAGCTGGCGAAGAAGATGGGAGTGCCTGCGGAAAAAATCAAACAACGAGTCAGGGAACTGCATGAATTCAACCCTATGCTCGGATTCCGCGGCTGCCGCCTGGGCATCGTGTATCCGGAAATCTCCGAGATGCAGTCTCGCGCGGTGTTTGAGGCGGCAGCGGATGTTCAGAAGTCGGGTGTTAAAGTAAATCCTGAGATTATGATTCCGCTGGTCGGCTTCAAGAAAGAACTCGACCTGCAAGTCGAGGTCGTTCACCGCATCGCTGCCGAAGTGATGAAAGAAAAGGGAGTGAAGCTTCACTATCTCGTAGGAACAATGATCGAGGTTCCGCGCGGAGCGCTCACCGCCGACGAGATTGCGCAGACGGCGGAGTTCTTCAGCTTCGGCACGAACGACCTGACCCAGACTTGCCTGGGAATGAGCCGTGACGATTCGGGTTCCTTCCTCGGGCCGTACCAGGAGCTGGAAATCGTCAAGAAGAACCCGTTTGCCACGATTGATCAGGCGGGCGTCGGCCAACTTATTCAGACCGCCGTCGAGAAGGGGAATAAGACACGTCCTGGCATCAAGCTGGGAATTTGCGGTGAGCATGGCGGCGATCCGGATAGCGTCAAGTTTTGCCATCGCGCCGGGCTGACGTATGTGAGTTGCTCGCCGTTCCGAGTTCCTGTGGCGCGATTGGCAGCGGCGCAGGCTGCGGTGGAAGAAGAGGCTCAGAAGAAACAGAAGCGCAAGTAGTACTGAAGTTATGATCCCACGAGCTCAAGTTGTACTTAAGATTGCCGGGGACGCGAGGAAACGAAACGGGCTTTGTATTAAGCCAGTTGGTTAAATTAAAGTATCGCTTTACATAAACAACGGGCGCCGTCGGCGTGCAGACATCTCAAGTATTTTCTGCACTTTCGGCGGCTTCTTTGTTTTTCTACGTGGGCATTTTGAAGAAAAAATAGAGTCCTATAAAGAAGAACGTGATGTCGGTAGACCACGCAGCCAGGAACGGGGGCAACTGGCCTACGCCGCCCATGGCTTCGAGAAGACGGACTGCGGTCCAGTAGACGATGCCTATGGCAACGCCAACTGCTACTCCACCGACGGCGCCGCGGGTGCCCACCAGCAGGGCGAAGGGGATAGCCAGAAGCATACTAATTGGGGCGATAAGGGGAAAGGCCAGCTTTACATGCCATTGAACGGTCAGGTTGGCAACGTCGAATCCGGCTGCGTGAAGTCCGTCGATGTAACGACGCAGTGCACCCAGGCTCATTTGGGAGGCTTGGCGGACTTCGCGGTTGAAGTAACTGGGAGGTTCGGAGAGTTCCGGGAGTGAAGTTACCGTGAAGCGGTCGTAGCGCGTAATGGTTCCGTCGGCGAAATCACGGACCCATCCGCTCTCGAGACTCCAGACTTTTTCCGGCACCAACCAGTGCGCCCTGGAAGCGAAGATGCGGCGTCGCATCTGGAAGGTAGCGGGGTCGATTTCGACGACGCTGAGGCCGCCAAAGAGGTTTTGAGCGGGGTCGAAGAGGTCGTAGTTATAGATTTTGTAGTTCTCGCCAAAGATCCAGCGTTGCGGGCGCGCATAAGTCTGTGCCGGGCGGCCTTTGATGATGTTGCGCAAGGCGTCCTGGCGCTGGTTCGCGTAGGGCAAATAGGTTTCGTCAAGGACGATCATCGCAGAGGCGAGAGTCAAACCGGCGAAGAGAAGCGGCACGGCCAGGCGGTAAAGGCTGATTCCACTGGCTTTACAGGCCACGATCTCGTTGTTTTTGCTCATCACTCCCAGCGTTACCAGGACAGCCACGAGCGCGGCGAGCGGGGCGAGGTTATAGACGAGGTAGGGGGTCAGGTAGCGAAAGTAATCCACGACAATCAAGAAGGGCACGCGGTGGCGGGCGATGTCATCGAGCAGTTCGAAAAACGTGAAGGCCTCGAAGAGGAAAATAAACGCCGCCATAAGCACCGTGAAATGAAAGAAGAAGCGGCGCAAGAGGTAGAGATCGATCAAACGGGGGAAACTGCCACTGGAAGGCACGGTATGCCCGTTGCCGTTCGCATGGTTGGCGTGCACGCCGTTGGGAGCCAGGGATGCTGCGGCAGCGGCGCGAGCACGCGCTTTCCTGCGGCGCAGGAGCCTGGCCCAACTGCGGAAGCGGGGCATCGGATTGAGCCAGCGGCTTTCCCCACGGAACTGCTCCATTCTCGGAAGCAGGACTGCGCCTAGTATGCCGAGTAGGATGTTTGCGCCCCAGATACCGGCAGCGGGGGACAGCGTGCCCTGGCGGGCCATGCCCGTGCCGATGACCGTCAGCAGGTAATAGGAAGCAATAATGATTACCGCGAGGAGCGAGCCGGCAGCCCTTCCGCCGCGCCGAGGCTGTGCGCCGAGCGGCACGGCAACGAGGGCGAACACCAGGCAAGCGACGGGAAACGCAAGCCGGTGATGCAGTTCGACGCGAGCTTCGCGCCAGCCGGCGCCTTTCGAGGCAAGGAGGTCTCGAAAGGAACGTTCCGCATTGCTCAGTTCCCGTGGCTCCGACGGACCCAGACCGTTTGCATCAATCGGCCAATCGCTCTGACCAAAGGCAGTTACCGAATAGCGGTCGGGGTCTTCGCGGGAGAACTCGTGTGTAGTTCCGCCCCGCAAGTGAAGCTCCAGCTTGCCCTCTTGGGGTTCGGCAATTACAATCGCATTCTCCGCGAGGGTGAGTTGCGAGCCGTTCTCTCCACCGGCTTCCGCGAGAAATACGCCGTGCCATTGGGTGCCACTGGCAGAAACGTCGTTTACGTAAAGAACGAGTTTGGGAAAACGTTCGTCGAAGACGCGGGGCTGCACAGCGAAAGAGATTTGGGAAGAAACCAGGTCACTTTCGAGGGTACGGTATTTGTGGACGGCCAAGGGGCCGAGCCAGAGGGTCATGGAGAGGGTGATGGCAGCACCCGCGAGAGCGAGGACACCGACGGGCAGGAGAATGCGGCGGCGACCGATGCCGAGGGCGGTCAGTGCGATAATTTCGCTGTCGGCGGACATGCGGCCGAGGCCGAGAAGCACGCCAATCAGCACGGCCATGGGAACCGTAAACGTGAACACCGCGGGGAAAATGCACAGGAAGAGTTCGAGGATTTGGCTTCCCGAACCGCTGTGGCGGACGAACAGCTCCATCAACTGAACCAGCTTGGGAACGAAGAAAACGAACGTGAAAACGGCAATTCCGAGGAGTGCGTGACGAAAAACTTCACGAACGATATAGCGGTCGAGGATGCGCATGGCGCGAATGGTGAGTGTAACACGGCCTCGCGGCGGGGACCGGAAAGAGGTCCGCGATGAATCGGGTACACGTGGTGCAGTTGTGGCACATGCACCAGCCACAGTATCGCGACCCGGAGACGGAGCGGTACGTGCTGCCGTGGACGCGACTTCACGCGCTCAAGGATTATTGGGGCATGGTGGCGATGCTGAAGGATTTCCCCCAATTTCACGCCACATTCAACGTCGTGCCTTCCCTGGGGATGCAGCTCGAAGAGTACGCCAGCGGCAATTTCAACGAGCCGTGGTTTGACCTGGCGTTCAAGCCGGCCGAGGAGCTGACCCGGGAAGACAAAGCCGAGATCTTGGCGCGGGCGTTTCAAGTAAATCATGAGCGGCTGATATCGCGCTGGCCGCGTTTTGTGGAGCTTCATGAGTGGGCACAGCCGGCAGGAGGTGCGCAGGCGCAGGTGTCCTTTACAGCGCGGGACTGGCGAGACCTACAGCTGCTCTCGCAACTGGTGTGGATGGAAGAAACGTGGTTTGAGAAAGATACCGTGGTCAGCCGGCTGGCCAACAAGGGAAAAGAGTTCACCGAAAAAGACAAGTCCGCGCTGAAAGCAAAGCAGTTGGAGCTGCTGGGATTGGTTTTGCCGGAATACCGCAAGGTGGCAGAGACAGGCCAGATTGAGCTCAGCACTACGCCGTTTTATCACCCCATTCTTCCATTGATCTGCGATTCGGATGTTGCGCGGGTGGCCAATCCGGCTACACCGCTGCCACGGCGGGCTTACCGGCATCCGGAGGATGCTCGCGAGCAGTTACAGCGGGCGCGCGCATATCATGAGCGGGTATTCGGAACAAAGCCGGCGGGAGTTTGGCCGTCGGAGGGGTCGGTTTCTGACCAGGCCATGACGATTGCCGCCGAAGAAGGTTTCCAGTGGTTTGGGACCGATGAAGGTGTGCTCGGAAGAACGCTAAATGCGGGTTTCTTTCGCGACTCGAAAGGCCTGCCGGCCAATGCCGATCGGCTGTACAAGCCGTTGCGAGTGCAGCTCGGCGGGAAGTCGATTACCGGGCTGTTTCGCGATCACCATCTTTCGGACCTGATCGGGTTTGTGTACAGCCGCATGAATGGCAAAGACGCCGCGGCGGATTTGCATGGCAGGTTGCGCGATATTGGTGAGCGCGTGCAGACCGGACAGCCACTCACCGTTTGTCTTTTCCTCGACGGTGAAAATGCCTGGGAATATTACCCTGGCAATGGGCGCGAGTTTCTTCGGGAATTTTACGGGCGAATTCAGGGAGATCAGGATTTCCGGGCACTAACAGCGAGCGAGGCGATTGCCGCGGCTGGGGATGTCCCCACCAACGCCGGAATATTCCCAGCTTCGTGGATCAACGCAAATTTCGACGTGTGGATTGGGCATGGAGAGGATGTGGCGGCGTGGGAGCTGCTGTGGGACGCGCGCGAAGCCTACAGCGTGGCCTTGCAGGCGCGGAAGAAAGGCGTGGAGGGAGCTCCTGCCGAGACGGCGCTGAAAGTGGCGCTGGAATCGCTGCTCGCGGCCGAAGGGAGCGACTGGTGCTGGTGGTTTGGGCCGGAACACAGCACCGCGAACGACGCGGAGTTTGACGCGCTCTATCGCAAGCATTTGACGGCGGTGTACCTGGCGCTGGGGCAGATGGCTCCTCAAGAGCTGGCGAAGCCCATCAAGCGGAAGCCGGAACATGCTTTGCAGCTTGCGCCTACAGGCTTTTTGAAGATTGATGTGGATGGGAGCGATACGTCGTACTTCGAGTGGCTGGGCGCGGGACTTTACTCGCCGGAACGGCGCGGCGGAGCCATGCATGGGCGGACGTTCTTTTTGCATGAGCTGCGTTATGGGTTCGAAGAGAATCGCTTTTGCGTGCGAGTGGATCCGTTCCTTGATCTTCTTGGAGAACTTGAGGATTCGGATTTTCGCATCACCATTGGCGCGGCCGAGGAAATCACGATCGTCGTTAAGCTGGAGCGCGGACGGATGAAAGAGTACGCCGTCGAAAAAGGCCGAGTGTGCCTGCTCAACCCCAAGAACGTTGCGGACGCGTCGTTTGACCGAATTCTGGAAGTCGCCATCCAGCGCAGTGAGATCAATCTTAAGGGGCAAACGAAGCTAAGGTTTGGCGTGGCGCTTTGGCATGGGGGATTGCCGGTGGATGTGTTGCCTGCCGAGGGATTTTTGGACGTCAACCTGGGCGAAGAAAATTCGGCGTGGGCGCTGGAAGGCGGCAGTTAAGCGCCTGGAAGCTGCCGCCGGGGCGGAATCGCGCTAACCCCAAAACGCAACGAAAAAAAAGTCGATAATGATGCTGGTCCCGCCTTCTCCTTGACAGTCTAGGAGACTCGGGGTAGATTCCTAGTTCGTCTAGGAAAGGCCCCCTTTGGACAAACAACTGGAACTTCTGCAGGGCACTCTCGACATGCTGATCCTGAAGGCCACTTCACTGGGGCCGCTGCACGGCTACGGCATCTTGCTGCGCATTCAGCAAATCTCGAAAGACCGCCTCGAAATCCAGCAAGGCTCGCTTTATCCCGCGCTGTATCGCCTTGAGCATCAAGGGTGGATCGCGAGCGAATGGGGCGAGTCGGAAAATAAGCGCAAGGCGAAGTACTACACGCTGACGGCGGCAGGGAAGCGCCGCCTCCAGGCAGAGACGGATAACTGGAACAGCATGGCAGACGTCATCGCAGGAATTCTGGGCACCAAGCCGGAGGAAGTATGACGCTCTGGAGGCGTCTTTATTCCTGGACGCAGTCGCTCTTTCATCGCTCGCGGATGGAAAGCGAGATGGAAGCGGAGTTGCGGTTTCACATCGACGCTTCTGCCGAAGATATGGTGAGGCGAGGTGTTTCCAGAGAGGAAGCCGTGCGGCGATCCCACATTGCATTTGGAGGAATCGAGCGGGTGAAGGAAGAAGGGCGGAAAGCTCGCGGCGTCAGTTTCTTCGATGAACTTCGACAGGATTTCCACTATGGGCAACGGGTTCTGCGAAAGAGCCCGGGCTTCGCATTGGTTGCCGTGCTTACGCTGGCGCTGGGGATTGGAGCCACGACCTCGATCTTCAGTGTGGTCAATGCCGTCCTGCTTCGGCCTTTGACGATGGAGGATCCGTCGCGAGTGATGTTTTTGCAGGAGCAGTGGAAAGGTTCGAGCGTCGACGTATCGGTCGGTAATTTCAATGACATCAAGAAACAGTGTACCTCGTTCTCGAAAATGGGCAGTTCGAACAACGCCAGTTTTAATCTGCAGACCCAGGGTATTCCGGAACGAGTGGACGGGGAAGCCGCAACCGCCGACTACTTTTCCACATTCGGCGTGCAGCCTATATTGGGGCGCGTCTTCGACGCCAGCGAGGACACGCCCGGGCACGCGCCGGTCGTCGTAGTCAGCGAGCGGTTCTGGCGTACGAGTCTTCACGGGGATCCGGGGATCGTTGGGAAGACGATTCGCGTTAACGGCTTGCCCACAACTGTGCTCGGCGTGATGCCTGGGCATTTCGATCCGCTGCTGAACAACAGCAACCTCTGGATTCCCGCCGCGTTTACTCCGGTGCAGCTTGCGGAACATGACGATCACTATCTGAACGTAGTGGCGCGGTTGAAGCCTGGAGTTTCCACGGCGCAGGCGCAATCCGAAATTGAAATTATCGCCGGGCGCCTGCAGCGCCTGTATCCCCTCGATGATGCCGATCGTAGCTTTCGCATTCAGCCGCTGACCACGGCGCTATTAGGTGACCAACGGCTAAGCCTGCGCTTGATGCTGGCGGCGGTTGGATTTTTGCTACTGATCGCTTGCGCGAATATTGCAAATCTGCAGTTGGCGCGCTCTCGCACGCGTCGAAAGGAGATCGCTTTACGCGCGGCGCTCGGAGCTTCGCCGAATCGCATCGTGCGACAGCTTCTCGCAGAAAATTTCGTGCTTGGTTTGGCCGGAGGTACAGTGGGCGTGCTTCTCGCCTATTGGGCCGTGGCGTGGATTGTTGCGCACGGTCCGGCAGAAATGCCGCGGCTGGATCAGTCGCGCATCGACGCGAGTACGCTGGCGTTCGCCTGCGCCGTGGCTCTGCTTTCGAGCTTTTTGTTTGGTTTGGCGCCGGCGCTGCGTTCGGCCTCGACGCGACTCAATGACGCTTTCAAATCGAGTACCGGGATTGTCGGCGGAAGCCGCGACCGCATTCGCAGTCTGCTGGTGGTGGGAGAAGTGGCACTTGCGCTGGTGTTGATGGCTGGAGCCGGGCTTTTGATTCGCAGCGCGCTTCTCGTTTCGCATGTGGACCCCGGCTTCGATACTTCGAATGTGGTGGTCGGACGGATTGGACTTCCCGACGCCGGCTACCATGAGCCGATTGTGGCGCGCCAGACGTTCGAACGCATGATCGCAGCCGTGGATGCGCTGCCGGGCGTTGAGTCGGCTTCGGTTGTCTCGCGCGCTCCACTTGCGGGCGGTGGCAGCAGCAATGGTCTGCTCGCTGAGGGGCAGCCGCTGGACCTGGCGAATGTCGTAAATTCACAGTTGCAGATCGTCTCACCGAGCTATCTCTCGACGGCTCGAGTGCCGCTGAAGACCGGCCGCGAGTTCACTCCGCAAGATACGCGCGAGCGCACTTTTGTGGCGATCGTTAACGAAACGCTGGCGCGGACGATGTGGCCGGGCGAAAACCCCATGGGGAAACGCTTTAGGTGCTGCGAATCCGGGCCAAAAGGGCGCATGGACCCGCTGTGGCACGAAGTTGTTGGAGTTGTGGCCGATGTGCGCGCGCAAGGCCTTGACCGCGAGGCGCAGCCGGCCTTTTACATTCCGATGGCGCAAATGCCTGCGGCTTCGTGGGACTGGATTGGCCGCACGATGGACCTGGTGGTGCGGACGCGTGGCGGTGCGGCGCCCATCCGCGAATTGCAGGGCGCGGTGGCTTCGGTCGCGCCGGAAGTTCCGATTTACCACCTATCGAGCATGAAGCAGAAAATTTCGAGCACGCTGGAGCGCTCGCACTTCGACACGTTTCTATTGGCAATTTTTGCGGCGGCGGCGTTGTTGCTCTCTTCGATTGGGATATACGGCGTGCTTTCGTACATGGTGGCGCAGCGAACGCGCGATATTGGCATCCGCATGGCGCTTGGCGCGTCGCAGGGACAAATTGTGTGGGACGTCCTCGGCTTCGGGCTGCGTCTGGCCGTTCTAGGACTGCTGATCGGGCTTGGCGGTGCGTTGGCGGCGACGCGGCTGCTTTCCTCGTTGCTCTACGGGATTCGTTCCAACGACGCGCTTACTTTTGCGGCGGTATCGCTATTGCTTTTGATTGTGGCGCTGATCGCCGGGTACCTCCCGGCACGGCGTGCGACGCGCGTCGATCCGATGGTCACTTTGCGCTACGAATGAGATTTGAGAGAGGGAAAAACAAAAGAAAGCAGCAAAAAAGGAAAGACAGTAGCGTCAGTCCTGCTAGAAGAGCTTGATGGCGAGGTCCTGGGGGTGGTCACCTACGGGGATCATGGTCAGTAGACTTTTGGTGCGGACGCGGATTACGGCGATGTCGCCGGAGGACTGGTTTACGGCGATCAGGAGATTTTCGTCGGGAACGAAGCGCATTGCACCGGGGGATTGGCCCGCTTGGATGGGGAACTCTTTGCCTGTGCCGGGTTCGCGGATGATAGCGCGGTTTACGATGTCCACGGGGATGATGTGGCCTGCGGCGCTGTCGGAGACGTAGAGTTCGCTGGCATCGCTCAGCAAAACGCCGCGCGTGGGGGCTGAGCCGAGCACCATGTAGTCGCCGACTTCGTGGGTCCAGGTGTTGATGACCTGGATGCCGTGGGTTTCCGGGGAGATTACGTAGAGTTCGCCGCCGTCGGGCTTGAGGAGCATGTCAGAGGGAGTGCCGTCGAGCTCCAGGTTGGTGATGAGGACGCTACGGCGAAGATCAACCACAGAGAGGCGGTGCTCGGTGCGGCTTAGGACGAAGGCGACGCTGCTGTCAGGGAGGACGGCAACTTTTTCGGGTTGCTTGACGATACTTACGGTGCTCTTAAGTGAGAGAGTAGCGGCGTCGTGAATGCCTAGCGTGGCGTCGCGGTGATTTAGGACGAGGACGCTTTTGCCATCGGGAGTTACCTGAGCGAGGACTGGTTCGGCGCCCGTGCGGGTGCGAGCGAGGACGCTGTGCGTTTGGCAGTCGATGGCGAGCAGCGTGTCGGAGCCGGACGATGTCGTGTAGAGGCGGCTGCCGTCCGCCGAAAAATCGATGGCGTAGGGGAGCGGGCCGATGGAAACGCGGGCGGTGACCTGATTGATGCGCGCGTTGATGACCCAAACGTAGCCGCCGTCGGAGCTAACGCCCCAGATTTCGGCGCGCGTAGGATGCTCGCGCATGCCGGAGAGGCCCGGGCCTATGGGAATGCGGGCGACGGCTGCGAGCTTCACCAGATCAACAACAGTTACAGCTCCGTCGGCTGTTGTGACGTAGGCGTTCAGCCGGAGCCCTGGCCTTAAGAAAGACGGCCGATGCTCGCGAGCCAGGACAACTATCGCAACAATGCCGAGTACCGCGGCGACAAAGTAGACTCGCAGATTGCGGCGACGGGTCACGAGAGGCGACTCACGAGCAGCGGCTCAATTCACTTCGCGGTGCAGGACCGCCGCGATTTGGCGGACTTCTTCAACCAGTTCGCCGAACTCTTTCGGCAGGATCGATTGCATGCCGTCGGAGAGCGCTTTGTCCGGCTCGTGGTGGACTTCGACGAGCAAGCCGTCCGCGCCCACGGCGATTGCCGCTCGGGAAAGCGGCAGGACTTTGTGACGTTTGCCCGTCCCGTGCGACGGGTCCACAAGAATCGGGAGGTGGCTGCGCTTTTTTACCGCCGGCACCACCGCCAGGTCCAATGTATTACGCGAAAAATCGGAAAACGTTCGAATGCCGCGCTCGCAGAGCATGACGTTGTAGTTGCCTTCGGACAGGATGTACTCCGCGGCCATAAGAAACTCGTCGAGGGTGGCGGAAATGCCGCGCTTCAGAAGGACGGGCTTTTTGGCGCGTCCGGCGCGCTTTAATAGCGAGAAATTCTGCATGTTGCGGGCGCCGATTTGGATAACGTCAGCGTATTCCTCCACCAAATCCAAGCTTTCATTGTCGATGGCTTCGGTAATGATGCCGAAGCCGTAGGTCTTGCGGACGTTGGCTAAGATCTTCAAGCCGGGTTCGCCGAGGCCTTGGAAACTGTAGGGCGAGGTGCGCGGCTTGTAAGCACCTCCGCGAAACAGCCGGACGCCGGAACCTTTGACGCGTTCCGCAATCGCAAAACACTGCTCTTCGGTCTCTACCGCGCAAGGCCCAGCCACCAACGCGATCTTCTTGCCGCCGACAATCACCTCTCCGCCCGGAATCGGAATTCGCAGTACGCTGTCTTCTTCCTTTGCATCGCGGCTGACCAGCTTGTAGGGTTTGCTGACGGGAATGCACTCAACCACGCCGGGCAGCGATTCGAGCACGCCAAGATCGACGGCGCCCTTATTGCCGGTAATGCCAATCGCGGTCCGAATCGTACCTGGAATGGGATGCGCTTTGAGTCCGAGGCTTTCGATTCGCTCGCAGACGCCGCGAATCTGCTCTTCCGTGGCGTGCGACTGCATGACGACCAGCATCAGCGGCTCTCCTGTGGTTGCAGCAACAGCGTAGTCTACGGCATGGCAGCGCGAGGCCGCAAATGAGAGCGACCGTGTGCGCGATGGCGATTTGGCGCGTGTGATAGAATAAGTGGTTTAAGGATAGGCCTAATTTTTTCATGGGAATGCCCGAACAACCTCTCACTCACGTCTCTGAATTCGATCCTGAAGACGAGTATCGCCCGGAACCTGAGCCTGAACCGCTGCCACCGAAGTGGATGGATGGCAGCGTGCGGATTGGGATTCACGCGTCCATCGCCGGGAGCTACGTCAATGCGTTGGAAGCTGCGCGCAAGCTGGGTTGCAACGCGCTGCAAATTTTCTCCGCGAGCCCGCGCATGTGGCAGGGAGCCCCGGCGCGCCCTCCTCAAGCAGATGCCGCAGCCTTTCGCGAGCGTCGCGCCGAGCTTGGTCTGGGCCCACTGGTTATTCACGCAAACTATCTGATCAATCTTGCGGCGTCGCAGCCCATGCTGCAAACGCGTTCGATCCAGGCCTTCCACGACGAAGTCGTGCGCGCACTCGACCTCGACGCGGATTTTCTGGTGGTGCACCCCGGCTCGCGCGGCGACGCCCGGCCCGAGCAGTCCGTGGCCACCGTCATCGAATCGGTTAAGCAAGGCTCAAAGCGCGTCTATCTCGGCCATCTGCGCATCCTGATTGAAAACACGGCGGGAATGGGCACTGCTGTTGGCTGGCGGCTCGAAGAGCTTGCGGAAATTCTCGCCGGTCTTAAGAATGTTCCAGCCGCCGCGTGCCTCGACACCGCACATCTATTCGCCGCTGGTTACGACATTAAAACCGAAGCCGGACTCACTTCCACGTTGGACATGGTGGATAACACCATTGGCCTCGAACGCGTTCCGGTTTTCCACATCAACGATTCCAAGATCCCGCTGGGCGGGCGCGTAGACCGCCACGAAAACATCGGCGAGGGCAAAATTGGGGCGGAAGCGTTTCATAGGATTTTGACGCACTCGAGGCTAGGCGCGATGCCCCCGGAAGGGCTAGCTGGGCGCGCGTTCATTCTGGAGACGCCCATCGACCAGCCCGGCGACGATCGCCGGAACGTTGCGAAGTTATGGGAACTGGCTGGTTTAGCCGAGCAAGCGCCACCTGCGGAAAAAGGTTTTTCGATGCTCACGCCGGCCATCAAGAAAGTTCAAGAGAAGACGGCCTCCGACGCCAGAAAAGTGGAGCGCACCAAGATGAAGCTGGAAGCGTCCGCTGGCGACGGACCGTCGAAAAAGAAAAAGGCTCATAAACCTGCGGCTGAGAAAGCAAAGCCGGCAGGGCAGTCCAAGAAATCGCGCAAGAGGGGATAGCGAGGCGTGGCGGAATACAACCCACAGGAAATCGAAGCAAAGTGGCAAAAACGCTGGGATGAAGCCCGCGTCTTCGAAACGGAAGCCGATCCTTCAAAAAAGAAATATTACGTGCTGGAGATGCTGCCGTATCCGAGCGGCACGATGCACATGGGCCACATGCGCAACTACGCCATCGGAGACGTCGTTGCGCGCGTGAAGCGCATGCGTGGTTTCAATGTGCTGCACCCCATGGGATGGGATGCCTTCGGCCTGCCCGCGGAAAACGCTGCGATCAAGAACAATACACATCCTCGAGTCTGGACGAATAACAACATCGCCGAATTCCAGCGCACGCTGCGCCGCTTTGGTTTCAGCTACGACTGGCGTCGCGAAATTTCCAGCTGCGAGCCGGAATACTACCGCTGGAACCAGTGGTTTTTTCTGCGGATGCTTGAAAAGGGCCTCGCTTACCGCAAAAAGAGCTACGTGAACTGGTGTCCCAAATGCTGCACGGTGTTGGCAAACGAGCAGGTCGTGAATGGCGGCTACTGCTGGCGCCACGAAGATACGCTGGTGGAAACGCGCGAGCTTGAGCAATGGTTTCTCAAAACCACAGCGTATGCCGATCAGCTTGTGGATGACCTGAAAGAACTCGAAGGCAGTTGGCCCGAGCGCGTCATCACCATGCAGCGGAATTGGATTGGCAGGTCGCAGGGCGCGCGAGTAAAGTTCGCCGTCGCCGATGTGGCTGGCCTCCCGCCCATCGAGATCTTCACCACGCGCATTGACACAATTTATGGGGCGACGGCCATCATTCTCGCTCCCACTCACCCGCTCGTCGCAAAGCTTCTTGAGGGCTCGCCGGTTCGCAGCGGAGCGGAAACGCTACTGGCGCAGATCCGCCAGGCCTCCACCAAGACAGCGGATCTGGCGACCGCGGAAAAAGTCGGCGTATTTACCGGGCGCCACGCGTGCAATCCCTTCAGCGGTGAACGAATTCCGATATGGGTTGGCAATTTTGTTCTGATGGAATATGGCACGGGCGCCATCATGGCCGTTCCCGCTCACGATGAGCGTGACTTCGAATTTTGCCAAAAGTATCACCTTCCGATTCGCGTTGTGGTGCAGCCCCTCAGTGGCTCTCTGCTCGATGAACTCTCGCTGAAGGAGTCGTTCGGCGATTACGGCACTTCATTCCATTCGGGTGCTTTCAGCGGTTTTCCGTCCGAAGAGGCCATTCAGAAAATGATTGCCTTCGCCGAGCAAAAAGGGTTCGGCCGCGGCGAAGTTGTGTTTCGTCTGAGGGACTGGGGCATCTCGCGGCAGCGTTATTGGGGCACGCCTATTCCCGTTGTTTATTGTCCGGAGCACGGCTTGCAGCCCGTGCCGGACAGCGAGCTGCCCGTGCTGCTGCCGCCAAATCCGAAGCTCACCGGCGAAGGGGAATCGCCGCTCGCTTCAACGCCGGAGTTCGTCAACACCACTTGCCCGAAGTGCGGCGGGCCAGCGCGGCGCGAGACGGACACGATGGACACTTTCGTGGATTCCTCGTGGTATTTCTACCGTTACTGCGACCCGCACAATGAGAAAGCTCCTTTCGATCCTGCAAAGGCCGCTTACTGGTTTCCCATCGACCAGTACATAGGCGGTATCACTCACGCGATCCTGCACCTGCTCTATTCGCGCTTCTGGTGCAAAGTCATGCGCGATCTCGGCCTCGTCAAACACAACGAGCCCATCACCCGCCTGTTCACCCAGGGCATGATCCAAAAGGGCGGCGTTACGATGTCCAAATCGCGCGGCAATGTCGTCGGCGCGATCGATATGGCCGACAAGTACGGCGCCGATACCGGTCGCCTCTATACGCTCTTCGCGGCGCCTCCCGAAAAGGACCTCGAATGGAGCGAAGAGAGCATTGAAGGCTCGTGGCGATTCCTGAATCGTGTGTTTCGCCTGGTGGACAAGCACGCTGGTGCGATTCGTGAAGCCAAGAGCTGGAATTTCGATTCGCAGGGAATGTCCGACAAAGAACGCGACCTGATCCGAATCACCTATCAGACGATGCTGCGGGTTACGCAGGACTTCGAGAAGCGCTGGCATTTCAATTCCGCGATCGCGCAGATCATGGAACTGACCAACGAGATCTATCTGGCCGAGCCGCTTGAAAATGGCGTCCGTCCCGAGATTCGCAAAGAGGTGCTGCAAATTTTGACGCTGCTACTGGCGCCGATGACGCCTCACATCGCGGAAGAAATGTGGGAGATGCTAGGCAACAAAGACGGCCTCTGGAACGCCCCCTGGCCCGTGCTGGCCGAGCAACAACTGGAGATGGCAAAAGACGACGAAATCGACATTCCTGTGCAAGTCAACGGGCGCGTCCGCGCCACAATCCAAATTGCAGCAGGGCTTGACGAATCCGAGGTGGTAGCCAAAGCCAAAGCCGATCCCGGAGTAGTTCGCCACATTGAGGGCAAGCAAATAGTGAAAGTCATCTTCGTGCCGAACAAACTTCTGAACCTGGTGGTGAAGTGAAAAACGGGCGGAAACTTTAGACAGTGCGCTCTGAAGCCTATCTCCGAGTTTTGGCTGATGAAGGTACAGTTCGGGCGTTTGCCGAGGAGATAGGTCCTGCGATCGGCACGATTAAACAAACCAGAGCAAAAACGACACCTGCGGGCGACAGGGGGGGAACTGGCAAACCGTTCCGGTCCCGATCGATATGGACAACGTTGACGAAGGATTGCGATCCCTCCTGCTTGCTCATTGATGGGGTTTTCTGGCATTCAGGAAGATCAAGACCGTTGCGGATATCTACCTAGAGTTGGTTACGCGATTTGAGCCTGGCGAGGATCCGGGGGGCCTCTTTCTTTCCGCTGAGACGATCCAGTTGCTCAACGAGATGGGAGCGGCATTCGATCACGATGTTGTCACGACAAGCAGTTGATGGGCTGCGTTGGACTCCAATTCTGCACAAGCTCACGGATCATGGGACCCGTGACACGATACACGAAATCGCCCAGACAAAAACGGAGGCACGATGGCAACGGGAGCAACCATGAAACCAAATCAGCCAAAGCCAAAATCCGAGCTTGGTGGCGTGGTGGTTCTGGATTTCGGCGGCCAATACACGCAGCTCATCGCCCGCCGCATTCGCGAACAGCAAGTGTTCTCCGCCATTCTTCCGTGTACCGCCCCGATCGAAGAACTCCGCAAGTTCGAACCCACCGGCATCGTGCTCTCCGGTGGCCCCAGCTCTGTCTATGATGCCGACGCCCA
>DATFZY010000063.1:0-15475 GCA_035313865.1 Candidatus Acidiferrum sp. | reverse complement strand
TTGTGACTTGCACGTGCAGGGCGGCGGCTGGGCCGTTCGAGTAAACCCGGACGGATTTGGGGGCATCGGAGGTAGTATTCTTGGCGGAAAGCGCGCTCGTGAATGAGGAGGGGGCATGTTCTTACGAGATCTGGCGTTCGCAGGGCGGACGCTGCGGAAGAGTCCTATTTTTGCGATCACCGCGGCGCTGACGATTGCTTTGGGCGTTGGCGCAAGCACAGCGATTTTTAGTGTGACCAATGCGGTGCTGCTGCGGCCTCTGCCGTATCAGAATCCGGATCAGCTTGTGATTATTCCCACCGACATGCGCAATCGCGGCGTGAAGGACTTCCCTTTTTCGAACGCGAATTTTATTGATTTGCGCGAAGCGACGAAAAACGAATTCCAGGGACTCGCCGGAGTTTTCACGTTTCCCATCACGCTGACCGGCAACGATGGAACGCCAGAACGAGTCCATATGGGCGTGATGACTACGAACTACTTCGAGCTCGTCGGGGCAAGAATCGCGGTGGGGCGTGGTTTCTCCGACGAAGACGGCGCGCCGCAACCGCCTCCTCCTGCGACTGCAAACCAGGCGCCAACGACGCCGCCGCTGCCGATCATAGCGATCATCAGTTACGAATACTTCCAGCGGCGGTTCGGCGGCAATCCGAATGCTATCGGACAAACTTTGAATAAGGGAAAGCCGTTTAGTCCACGAATCGTCGGAGTGCTCGCGCCGCACTTTCAAATTTACTTTCCGCCTTCGGCGGATCAGGAAGCAGCGCCGGACGTCTTCATCGCGAATCGGCTCGGCTACGATGCCGCGCAACGAAACGGCGTTTCGATGCACGTGATCGGGCGGCTGAAACCCGGCGTGAGCGTCGAACGAGCGCGAGCGGCGGCCGAGCAAGTGGCCGCGGAGGCGCGAAAGAATTTTCCGATCGAAGGCACGGCGGGCTATGCGATCCGCGTGGAGCCGATGCGGCAGCATCTCGTTTCCGAAGTGCGGCCCGCGATTCTGGTGCTGATGGGCGGCGTGATTTGTCTTTTGCTCATTGCCTGCGCGAACGTGGCCAACCTGTTGCTCGTGCGGTCTTCCCTGCGCGAGCGGGAACTCGCGATTCGCTCCGCGATCGGCGCGGGGTGGTGGGATCTGGCGCGGCAGATTCTTTGCGAGGCGTTGTTGCTCGCGACGATCGGGGCTTTAGGCGGACTCGGTATCGCCTGGGTGGGAATTCATCAGTTGCTGGCGCTCGCTCCCGCGAACCTTCCCCGTCTGGATTCCATCCAGATTGATTCGAGCGTGCTCATCTTCACGATAATTTCCAGCCTGCTTGCCGCGGCGATTTTCGGGCTCGCGCCCGCGTGGCGGGCGGCGCGGCCAGACGTGATGCTCGTCTTGCGCGGCACAAGCCGCAGCGAAGGACTGGCGAGCGGCGGGCTCTCGCGAAAGATCGTCGTGGGCGTGGAAGTCGCTCTTGCTTATGTGCTGCTGATTGGCTCGGGGCTGATGGTGCGCAGCTTTGTGGAATTGCAGCGCATCGATCCGGGATTCAATCCTCATGGCTTGCTTACGTTTCAAGTGCAGTCCGATCGATTTCTGCAGAAGCCGGAAGAGCGAGCGGTCGCTACACGTCAGCTGGAAGAGCGGCTGCGGGCGATTCCTGGCGTTCAGAGCGTGACAGCGGCAAGTCCATTTCCATTGACTGGCGGTTACAGCCCGATCCGCTGGGGGCTGGAAGACGCGCTCGCCGACGCAAGCAAATATAAGGCGGTTAATCCGCTCATCGTGCTGCCGGGCTACTTCGAGACGATGCGCACACCTCTGCTGGAAGGGCGCACGTTCACCGAGGAAGACAATCAGCCGAACCACACTCAGGTGGTCGTCGACAAAATGCTGGCGGAACGCGCGTATCCGGGGCAGTCGGTCATCGGCAAGCGGATTCTGATACGGATTCAGACGCCGGAACCGGTTTGGGTCGAGATCATAGGCGTTGTGGCGCATCAGCGCGGGGTTTCGTTGAGCGAGCCTGGACGGGAGCAAGTTTTCTTTACAGATGCGTACATCGGTTCGGGAGCGACCGATCACTGGGCGCTGCGGATTGACGGCGATCCAGCGAAATATGGGAACGATGTGCGGGCTGCTCTCAAGGCCCTCGACCCGCACCTCTTGATCACCGACCTCCAGCCCATGGATGCGGTGGTCGAAAAAGCGCAAGGCGGAACGCGATTTTCGTTGCTGCTCATTGGAGCGTTTGCCGTGATTGCGGCGCTGCTGGCGGGAGTGGGACTTTATGGCGTGCTAGCGACTGTGGTGCGGCAACGTACGGCGGAGATCGGAATTCGTATGGCTTTGGGGGCTCAGCCAGGGAATATTTTTCAGCTTGTGGTGGGACAGGGCTTGCTCCTCACAACCATTGGAGTCGTGTTCGGCCTGATTGGCGGGCTCATCATCACGCGAGAAATGGCTTCGATGCTAATTGGAATCAAGGCCACCGATCCTTTGACTTTCTTCACCATGGCGGTCGTATTTTTCGTCATCGCCGGGACTTCCGCGTGGCTGCCCGCGAGGCGGGCGGCGAGTCTTGACCCTACGGCTGCTCTGCTTGAGCAGTGACAGTTGAGATTTTCAGAGATGGTTGGAAGCAGGACTGGAGCGGGCAGATAGCGGGCTCTCGGTGTGAAAGTATTTTTTGTAGGCGCCGATCCAATCCGTGGCGATGTCACGCTGGGCAGTTGTCAAATCCACGTCCCCGGAACAGACCAACTTGTGAAGACGATCCTCGAGTTGATCTTTGACGTGAGCGTTCCAGACGGTCGACGAGTAAGGTTCCAGCCAGAGGTTTCGCAAGTCGTTGGCGCCGCCCAAGCCCGGAGTGATCAGGAAATCGATTTCATATTCGGCAACGTGAGATTCCGGAGTCCGGTATTCCTGGAACACTTTTTTGCGCAGAGAGGCTGAAATCGGCTGGGTCTCTTCGGTGCCCTCACCACGGCAAATGTCGGCCCTGGTTACTGGAAGAGTGGCGCCGGGAGTGAGGGACTTGTCCGGAATGGGCCCGGGCCATTGTTCCGCGATGGTGGAGACGGACTGCGGCGAGCGGGTTGCGAGGCGCATGGTCCAGATTCCGAAGGTTGTGAGCAGCACAGCAGCACAGGCGAAGGCCCACCGGAACCTTGCCGAAAGAAAGCCGCCGATCGCAGTCCACCGTCCGTGTTGACGCGCGGACTCGGATTCCTGCAAGCGCACTTTCAGCAACGCGCGAGGACTTTCGGCTGAGGGCACTTGCGCTTCTCCGGCACTCTGATGCAGGTCAACGAACTCGGCGAGCGTGCTTTCTAACTTTCCGAGGTGCGAGCGGCACGCGAGACATTCGGCGAGATGCGCGTTCACTCGGCAGAGGCGACGCGGTGGCAGCTCGCCATCCGCAGCGAGCAGGATTTCGAGGTCCGAAATATGTGGCGATTTACCCAGCATGTGCTTGCTCTTAGTCCACCCGTTCCATTCGCGCGAGCGAACGCGTCAAGGAAATGGATACCGCGCCAAGCGACATATCCAAAACCTCGGCAATCTCACGATAACGGAGACCTTCCGCGCGCAAGTGAAGGCAGCACTGATCCTTCTCTGGAAGAGCTCGAAGAACGGCGCGCAGGCGATTTTGCCTTTGAACCGCAGCCAGTCGTTCTTCGGGATTGGGAGCAGGGTCGAGATGTTTTTCCACCAGAGCGCGATCGGATTTCATCGTCTTGCGAATCTTGTGCGCGATGGACCGCCGCTTCAACGAAAGATTGTGCGCGACACGAAAGAGCCAGCCGCGCAGGTTCTCGCGGGAACGGCCAAGCTGGAGATGACGGTGCAGCGAGAGAAACACATCCTGAATGACCTCCTCGCCGTCCTGCACGGGCAGGCCGAAGGAGAGAGCATAACGCAGCAGGCGATTCCGGAATTCGTCGAACAAGCTGATAACCTCAGCCTCCAGCTCGGACGGAAGGGCCGGTTCGGCCGCAGCGGCCAAAGGCAACCGCACCAAGGGATTGGAAATGGAAACGGTCATGTAAGATGCCGTCTCTATCTTACATTCTGTTTGGCGCGTTTTTGTTCACAGTTTTTTGCCGCTTGCCGCATTTGTTCCCACGAAGAAAAAACACTGAACAAGATCGGGGAAAAGGGAATATTCAGATGAGCACGCGACGAGCGTCCCACGGAGAGGTGTGTCATCCTGAAAAGGACCTCAACCGCCCGGGCACCTCACGAACTGCGACACAATTTACCTAACGGGGCCAAACCATCGATGGGGCGATTTCTATTTCTTTTCTTCCTATGTAGCTTGCCGATTTTTGGGCAGAGCAACAGCGGCCAATTGCGCCTTAAGGTGATCGATCCGTCCGGTCTTGGAGTGAAGACAACAGTTCTGATCGTCAGCGAGGCGAACCAGTATCGAAATGCTTTGACGACCAGCGATCAGGGAATCCTGGACGTGCAGCGCCTGCCCTACGGCATTTATCGGCTCCAAATTGAGCAACCCGGGTTGGCTCCTGTTTCCGAATCTGTCGAGATTCATTCCGCTCTTCCGACCGAATACAGCGTCCAGCTCAAGCTGCCCACCGTAAATCAGTCCATAACTGTGAGCACGGATAACACCTTAATCGATCCCGATCAAGCCGGCTCTGTCAGCCAGATCGGTACGGATTTCATCGAGAACCGGCTCGGCTCGGTTCCCGGCCGTTCCATTCAGGATTTGGTGAATTCCCAGCCGGGCTGGCTTTACGAAGGCAATGCCGTGCTGCATCCACGCGGCTCGGAATATCAAACGCAGTTTGTCGTGGACGGCATTCCGCTGACCGACAATCGCTCCCCGAGCTTCGGGCCTGCGACGGAAGCCGACGACGTGGAATCCATAAGCATCTTTACCGCCGGGTTTCCTGCTGAATACGGCCGAAAAATGGGTGGCGTCGTGGAAGTGAATACGCTCCAGGATGCGCAGCCGGGATTTCACGGAGAGGCGGTGCTTTCCGGCGGAAGCTTTGATTCGGCCGGGGCATTCATGAAAGCACAGTACACGTGGGGCAAAAATACGCTGGGGGTCAGCGCCAGCGGCAGCATGACGGACCACGATCTGAATCCCGTCGTTCCGCAGAACTTCTCGAATACGGGGACGCTGGGCGATTTTTCGATCAACTACGAGCGCGACTTGACTCCCAACGATCGCATCAGGCTGATCGTGCGCCACGAGCTGTCGCGCTACGACATCCCGAACGAACTCGTGCAGCAAGCCGCGGGCCAGCGTCAAAACGCGGATAACATCGAGACCATGGGCATCGTCTCCTACGAACACACTTTTTCCTCTCATGCCATCGCCGATTTTCGCGGCATGGTCCGCGACAATGCCAATGATTTCTACTCCAACCCTGAATCCACTCCCATCGAAGTTCTTCAGCACAATCGCTTTCGCGAAGGCTATTTCAAGGGCAGCGTCACCGTGGATCATGGACGAAACGAATGGAAGCTTGGAGTCGAGTCGGACAACACTTTCCTCCACGAAAACTTCAACTACAACATTACCGACCCAACGCAATTTGATACCGGCACGCCCCTTACCTTTAGTTTTCTGGCCAGCCGCCCGGACCTCGAGCAATCCGCCTTCGTTCAGGATCTGATCCACCTGGGCAACTGGACCATCAATGCCGGACTTCGCTGGGATCACTATCAGCTTTTGTTGAACCACCAGGCGTTCCAGCCGCGCCTCGCGATCTCGCGCTATTTTCCCTCGGCCGGCGTGGTCTTGCATTTCTCATACGACCGCATTTTTCAGACCCCCTCTTTTGAGAACATCCTGCTTTCCAGCTCCACTGCCGCCACAACTCTGGATCCCATTTCCCTGCAATTACCCGTTGAGCCTTCCCAGGGAAACTACTACGAGGTCGGTCTAACCAAAACCTTCTTCGGTCATTTCAAGGTGGACACCAATTATTTTCGCCGTCTCGTGAGCAACTATGCCGACGACGATCAGATCGACAACACGTCGATCAGTTTCCCAATCGCTTTCCGCAAAGCCATTCTTTATGGTGCGGAAGCCAAAGTGGACCTGCCCGACTGGCATCGCTTCTCCGGTTTTGTCAGTTATTCCTATATCGTCGGCAACGCCTGGAATCCCGTCACCGGCGGCCTCTTCCTCGGCGACGACGCCATGATCCCGCTCACCGGCCATTTCCCTGATTCTCAGGATCAGCGCAACACCATTCGCGGGCGCCTCCGCTATCAGCTCACAAAACGCGTCTGGGTAGCCGGCGGAATTCAATTTGATTCAGGCCTCCCCTTCGAATTCGATGGCGACCCCGCCACGGTGCTCGCCGAATACGGCCAGCAGGTTTTGAACCGCATTAACTTCGACAGAGGCCGAATCTATCCCGCGTTTCAAGTCAATGCTTCAGCAGGCGCCGACATTTACAAGTCCGAGCGTTTGAAAATGCGCTTGCAGGTAGACGGACAGAACCTCAACAATGTGCTTAACGTGATCGATTTTGGCGGCCTCTTCTCCGGAAATGCCATTGGGCCCTCGCGCAGCCTCTCCTTGCGCCTCTCAACAAGCTTTTGATCTGGACCAGTTTACATTTGTGGAACTCACCAGGTGCGGGCCTTCCCGCAGTCACGCCGCGCGCTTGCTGACAAATTTTTAGCTACGTTTGGACTTCACTCGAACGCGTCATTCAATTCTGTTTTTGGCCGCTGCTGATTTGGCTTTGGACGTGCTCCCGGAATTCCAGAGGGTGGGCAATTGTGTGGAATACCTCGGGGGTTCCACCGGTTCCGCGTATGACCACGGTGCCGTAGCCGAGCAATCTTCCCATGGCTGGTTCTTCCACCACGATACTTTCAATTCTCGACAGGAGGAGTTCGATTGTGCGGCGGGTTGTCAGGCCCGTTTTTACGATGACTCGCTTGTTGGTGAGCGCCATTTCAGTGGCGTTGCGCTTGACGACTCCGACACCCAATAGAATTGCCGCGACGGCAAATGCGGCGAGAGCGATCCAAATCAGAACAGCGGAATGAGATTCCGCGCCGTGCCATGTGCTGAACGAAAATACGACAAGCGCAACGCCAGCGGCAGCGAAAAACGCGGCAAGTCCGGCATGCCCCAGCATGACAATCCAGTGCAGGTTGGTGCGGTATTGAAGCGTTTCGCCCGAGACGAGGTGTTTTTCAATGTAGCTCAACGTGGCTCCCAATGAGTACGGAGAAGGGCGCGAACAGGAATCTTGGCGCTAATTGGGGCTGGAAGCAATGGGCGCGGAAAAGACACTCGCAAAAGACGGACTTGGAAATTGTTTGGTAGCGCTAACGGGAATCGAACCCGTATTTCGGCCTTGAAAGGGCCGCGTGCTAACCGTTGCACCATAGCGCCGTCGGTGAAGAACCGCAATCTTAGTAGGATAAGGAAAATCGGCGGATTTCACAAGGCGAGCCGGACCAAACCATTTTGGGCGAAGCGGGCGAACGACGCCGCTTTCTGGAGCGGTTGGGCGGACGGCGTGGAACAAGGACGCTTGAGAAAAGGCGTCAGGGCTTCAGGGGATTCACGAATTCGATGCGAAACGTGTACGCAAAATTTCCTGGAACTGCGCTCGGTAAGTGAAGATGCAGGCCGTCTGCTTTTATTTCAAAAGGGATTGCAGCGTTCGTGCCGAGAAGAGTGATGGAATTGATTTTTTGATTCGCGAGAGCTTTTTCATCCAACGAGTGAATGACTGCTTCTCCGTTTTCAGGCCAGCCTAGCTCCAGCACGTAGAGATTTTTGCCCTTTGTGGTGAAGCGAAAATCCTGGGCGGTGAAGGGCTTGGCGTCCGTGTCGTGAAAGGAGCCTTCGACAACCGTGGTGGGGCCTTCGCCGAAGATTTTCCAAGCGCGCGTGCCGTAGATTGCTTCGCCGTTCACTTTGAGCCACGCGCCCACTTTCAGAAGCACGTCCTGCACCTGCTCAGGGATGGTGCCGTCGGAGCGCGGGCCGAAATTCACGAGCAGGTTGCCGTTTTTGCTGACGATGTCGATCAACTGGTGGACGATGGCCTGCGGCGATTTGAAACTGTCGTTCTCGATGTAGCCCCAGGATTTGTCGCTGATGGACGTGTCGGTCTGCCAGTAAAGAGGGCGAATGCCGGCAAGCTGGCCGCGCTCCACGTCGAGGACGGCCGAATGTGGTTCCATGGCGCTGAGTTTGTATTGGATCACCGGCACGCGGCGCTTGCTTGCGGCGCGGTTGTAATAAAACGCGGCAAAACGCTCGACGTAACGCCGCGCGTCCGGCTGGCCGATCCACCAATCGAACCACACGATCTGCGGATCGTATTTCTCGACGATTTCCGCGTCGCGCGCGAGCCAGTCGTCCAGGTATTGCGGGCTCAGGTAGGTGTAGTCCTCGAGAAGCGTTTTTTTGCCGTCGAGCCGGACATGCGCCGGGCCATAGAAGGCGGCGTTTTGCGGATCGTTTATGTCCGAATCGATTTTGCGGCCGGTCTCGAGAAAAAAATCGTGTTCGATGCGATGCGAAGAAGCGCCCAGGTACAACCCTTCGCCTTTCAGGGCTGCGGCCAGGTCGCCCCAGAGGTCGCGTTTCGGGCCCATTTTCGCAGCAGTCCAATCGGACAAGCCGCTGTCATACATGGCGAAGCCGTCGTGATGTTCGAAAACCGGCACGACATATTTTGCGCCGGATTCTTTGAAGAGATGCGCCCAGGCTTTTGGATCAAAATGTTCGGCTTTGAATTTCGGAATAAAATCCTTGTAGCCGAACTGCCACTGCGGGCCGTAGGTGGCGAGATGATGTTTGTATTCCTCGGAACCTTCGCTGTACATGTTGCGCGGATACCATTCATCACCAAATGCCGGAACGGAGTAGAGGCCCCAGTGAATGAAAATTCCGAACTTTGCGTCCTTGAACCAATCGGGGACTTCGTATTTTTCGAGCGATTGCCAGTCGGGGCTGTAGGGGCCCGCCCTGGCTTGGCGATCGACTTCGGTGACGAGAACTTTGCGCTGCTCGTCGTATTTTGCGCTGCCCTTTTGCCAGGCCGCGTCGATCTCCTGTGCGGACTTTGACGCCGTGGGCTTGGCGGAAGCTGGGGCAGTCTGCGCGGGGGTGTTTATAACAGACAGCGCCAGCGCTGCGACGAGAAGCGCGGAGGGGATGCTTCTGTGCGAAACCTGACTCAAATTAAGATGTGGCATTGACGTCCTCCAACTACTTCAACCCGAAACGGCCGACTGTGGCGATCTCTGGGAACCCCAGTAAGAATAAATCGCGATGTAGAGATAGGCGATCAGCGGGATCGAGTATGCGAGCGCCAAGCTGTGAAACTTTTCTGACACAAGTCCCATAATCGGTGTCAGCACGGCGCCGCCGACGATTGCCATGACCAGCAGAGACCCGCCGATTTTCGTGTTGGGACCAAGCCCCTTCAAACCCAGAGCAAAAATGGTGGGAAACATCAGCGACATAAAGAAACTCGTGAGAAAAACGCACCACATACCCAGCCAGCCCGGGTGAAATACACCGATGGACGCGAGAATAATGTTCGCGAGGCTGAACGCACCCATCAATTTACTGGCGGAAATGAAGCGCATTAGATATGCGGAAACAAAACGACCGACACCAAATGCGGCGAGCGTGCCCGTAAGGAAATAGCCAGCGACTTTTTCGGGCTGGTGGGCGTACTCCTGAACATAAGAGATGAAATAGCTCCATGTTCCGACTTGAGCGCCGACATAAAGGAACTGCGCGACGACGGCGAGTAAAAAGTGTCGGTGGTCAAGTAAATCGAAGAAGCTCCCTTGATCACTTGCGTCACCTTCGAGCTCACTCTGAATGTGGGGGAATTTTGTGCGGATAATCAGGATGGCCCACAGGATTGCGAATGCGCCAATGACCAGATATGGCCGGACGACGCGCAGCGTTTCAAAGCGGAGATACGCTTCGTAAGTGTGCTGCACCTGGCGCTCCGCGATTTCCTGCGGCGAGAGTTCTACGCCGGAAAAGATAAAGACTGTGCCGACGAGCGCTCCAGTTATGGCGCCGAACGGATTGAAGGCCTGCGAAAAATTCAGGCGGCGTTCGGAGCTTTCCGGGTCGCCGAGCTGCGCGATGAACGGGTTGGAAGCGGTTTCGAGAAAGGAAAGACCGCTGGCGATGACGAAAAGAGCGAAGAGGAAAAAACCGTAACTGCCGGCGACCGCCGCGGGCCAGAAGAGGCATGCACCGGTTCCATACAGGATGAGTCCCACCACAAATCCAGGCTTATAGCCGACACGCCTCATTAGCAAAGCAGCGGGAATAGCGAGGACGAAGTAGCCCATGTAGAAAGCAGACTGTACGAGCCCGGCCTGAAACCTGGAGATCGCGAAGGACTTCATAAACTGCCGGATGAGGACGTCGTTCAGGTTATTGGGGATACCCCAAAGGAAAAAGAGCGTGGTGACCAGGATGAACGGGACGATCTGCCCAGCGGGAAACAATGAGTGCGTGGACAGTGACTTGCCGGCTGCGGAGGAGGTCGCACTCACGTTGTTTGATCCATTTGAACCATGATTTTTGTGAACTTCGACGGGTTCTCGCTCCAAGCTTGGAGAACACGCGGGGCTTCTTCCAGTGGAATGATGGTTCCGACCGCTTGTTCGATCGGGAACTTGCGCGCTTCAAGCATTTGGATTACGCGTTGAAAATCCTGGGGTAAAGCGTTGCGTGAGCCGAGAATGTCGAGTTCTTTCTGCACGAAGAGGCGCGTCTCGTAAGTGACCGGATCTTTGGCGTATCCGATGTAGACTACCCGGCCGGAAAAAGCAACCTCTTCGACGGCGTGGCGGAAAGTCTGGGGCAAGCCGACCGCTTCGATGACCACACCGGGGCCATGGCCGCCTGTTAGCTCTTGCAATCTGTCGCGCAGTCGCTCGCGGCTGGTGTTGATGGTGTGCTTCGCACCGGCTTTCTTTGCAATTTCGAGTTTGGCGTCATCCAAATCCACGGCGATGGTGGTCGCGCCGGAAAAATGAGAGGCAGCGATGGCTCCGAGGCCCACTCCTCCACAGCCGAAAACGGCGACGGTATCGTTTGCGTTGACACGACCACGGGCTACGGCGTGAAATCCTACCGTGAGCGGCTCGACGAGACACAACTCTTTTAGAGTGAGGCCCGCTGCGCGATAGAGTTTTTCCGGGGGCATGGTGATGTATTCGGTGAGCGCGCCATCGCGTTGGACGCCGAGCGTCTGATTGGATGCGCAAGCGTTTGGCCGGCCTTGCAGGCACGAAGCGCATTTGCCGCAATTCGTGTAGGGCGAGATGGTGACATGGACGCCGGCTTCGAGAGCCGGAGTCGTTGGAATATACTCCATGATCGTCGCGGCGACTTCGTGGCCTGGGATTCGTGGGAAGTTGACCATGGGATTCTTGCCGCGGTAGGAATTCAGGTCGCTGCCGCACAATCCAACCATGCGAACACGGAGCAGGACATTTCCGTTTTCTGCTTTTGGCTCCCGGATGGATTCGATAACTGCTTCGCCCGGCCTCTTAATGATGAGCGCTCTCATGTAGTGGCCGCATGATGCGGCTTTTCCAGGGAATATACTTTTGTCGCGACGCCGCCGAGGATCAAATCCTTTTCCGAGGTTGAGAGTGGCAGGAGGAACTCGCGCAGGGTGTTAAACCACTGGGCGTACGTGGAAGCCAGGAGACAGACGGGCCAGTCCGAGCCGGCCATCAAACGCGCGGGGCCAAAAGCGTGAAGGACTACGTCAAAATAAGGACGCAAGTCGCTGATAATCCACTTTTTCCAGTCGGCTTCGGTGACCATGCCGGAGAGTTTGCAGTAGACATTGTCGCGGCGGGCGAGTTCGCGCAGATTCGCGGCCCATGGATCGCGGATGGCTTCGCGAATGCGGGGCTTGGCGATGTGATCCAGGACGAACACCTGATTGGGATGGCGATCCACAAAAGCAATGGCGGCGGGAAGATGACGTTCGTAAATCAAGATGTCGTAGACTAAGGCGGATCCCGCGAGAGAGGAAATTCCACGGTTGAAATCCTCGTCGTACATAAACTTTTCGTCGGGTTCGTCCTGAATGACATGGCGCAAGCCTTTTAATTTTTCTCCGCTGCGCCACTTTTCGAGGATCGCTGGAAATTCGGCGCTCGCGATGGGCGCCCAGCCGACCACGCCGCGAATCCGTTCGGATTTTTTGGCGAGAGACAGCAGCCACTCTGTTTCCTGAAGCGTGTGGCTGGCTTGCACGGTGACTGTACCGTCCACTCCAACTGCGGCCATCGCTTCCTCAAGATCGCTTAAGAGAAAATCGCGGGCGAGCACACCCATTTCATTGGATATCCAAGCGTAGTCCTCTTTTCGATAGGTCCACAGATGATGGTGCGCGTCAATTCGTTCCGGCATGGTTCGTCGCGAGTCGCAAAGGCCAAACGGATTGTAGAGAAAAGCCCGCTGGCAGGCGAGGCTTTCCGCGTCAGGCGCCCCAACGGTAGAGCGAGTAAGAGCGCGGCGGCAGCTCGATTTTCGTCACGCCGCCGCTCGTCACGGGCTTCTCCGCATTCTGCGGCGCGACTCTGTTCGGGGAGTCAAAACTGTTTACCGCCTTCAAATCCGCGCCTGTGATGACACTCGCCGCGAGCAGCTTGTTCGCGGCGATATCACCCCAATGCACTTCCACTGGATGCGGTTTGGCGAGGTCGCGGTTGAGAAGCAACAGAGTCGTGGATTTGTCTTCGTTGTTCCACGTGCCGGCAATATCCACATAGGGTACCTGGCCGAACGGGGAAACTTCGTAGATTGGACCGGGATCGACGTGAACGTCCAGCGCCGTTCCGCGGGCAAATTGCAGCGCCCAGGAATACGGATGGTAAATGGTCTGGCGGTAGAAACCATCGGCATTGGTCATAATTGGCGCGATGACGTTCACCAATTGCGCGAGGCAGCCGATGCGAACACGGTTTGAGCTGCGAATCAAGGAATTGATCAGCCCGCCAACCAGCAACGCGTCTTCGAGGTTGTAGATTTCTTCCAGGAGATGCGGCGCGACCTGGCGGTTGCCGTTCATCGCCGCGTCGTCGCGCGCACGATACCAGACATTCCACTCATCAAACGAGAGCCAGAGTTTTTTTGGCGAACGTTTGCGACCGCGCACATAGTCGCAAACGGCGGCGACTTCTGCGATTTGTTTTTCCATGGCCAAATTCAATGCCAGAAACTTTGCGCTGTCACCGCCGGTTTCGGAAGTGTTGTCGAAATAGCGATGCAGGGAAATTCCGTCCACATATTCGTAACACTGCTCGAGCACTTCGCGGTCCCACTGCAAGTACGTAGGCATTCCTGGTCCGCTGGAGCCGCAGGCGATGAGTTGCAGCGAGGGCGACGGATCGACGTAGCGCATCTGGCGCCCGGCGTCGGCGGCTTTTTCTCCGTATTCGGTGGCGGACATGTGGCCGATTTGCCAGGGACCGTCCATTTCGTTTCCCAGGCACCAGTGGGTGACTCTGTGGGGCTCGGCGAATCCGTGGGTGCGGCGCAGGTCGCTCCACTTGGTGCCGCGTTCGACGTTGCAATATTCGACGAGCGCGGCGGCCGATTCGGCACTGGCGGTGCCAAAATTCAAGCCAAGTAAAGGCTGGCTGCCGACCACCTTGCACCACTGAAGAAAATCATTGGTGCCAAATTGATTGGACTCGACGGAGTTCCAGGCCTTCTCTAAAACACGCGGACGTTCCTGTTTGGGGCCAACACCATCCAGCCAGTGGTAGCCGGAAACAAAATTGCCCCCAGGGTAGCGAATAATCGGCACGCCTAGCTTGCGGATTTCTTCGAGGATGTCTTTGCGGAAACCGCTAGCGTCGGCAAATTTCGAGCTGGGGTCGTAGATGCCTTCGTAGATGGCGCGGCCAAGATGCTCGAGAAACGAACCGAAGACATTCCGGTCGAGCGTGGAGATGGTTCGGCGGGAATCAACATAGAGAGGGTACGCGGCGCCGGGTGTTGCGCTGGAATTTTGCGCGCGCAAAAAGGGAGCACAGAAATTGCTTGCAGCCAAGGCTACGCCTGTCGCGCCAGCCTTTTGCAGAAAACCACGCCTTGAATCGCGGCCCATGCTCGCTCACCTCGGATATCGGAGATTAAAGGGAATATGGGCACTGATTGTATGGGAATACGGCGAGAGCGCAAGGCTAAAGAGAATTTCGCCAGGCAGAATCGCCTGGCGCGAGCAGAAGTTCGTTGAGTTGACTAGCCCTGGCGGTCGAGGAATTCTTCGTGCCAGGCCATCTGGATGGCTTCGAGTTTGGATTCGTTGGAGGCGGCGGGATCGCCGGAAAAGCCGGGGAGTTCGGTGATCCATTTGTGCATGTCAGTGAAGCGGATGGTTAGGGGATCGGTGTCGGGGAATTTGTCGGTCAGGCCGATGGCGATGTCTTCGATTTGGTCCCAGCCGAATGTTGGCGGCATGTTTGGCTCCTTGAGAGGTGCGAGTTAGTGGCTCGATTTCGTGTTCCGTGATCCGTGGCCGCGCGACAAATTTTAGAAATCCTATGTCTTACCCGCGACAGCATCGGACTGCAATGGCGCCGAACGCGGGATCACCCAGCGACGCATGTCTGGCGCGGTCCGACCCTCGCGCAAAGCCAGTTCGAGTTCCGGCATTAGTTCAGCGACGCGCTGTGCGAGTCTGTCGAAGTCACTCTGCGTCGGGGACTGATGCGGCCAGTGCCGCACGGAAAACTGGATCTGCCAGCGTGGGAAAGCGTACATCGTGAAGTATTCGTTCAGCCAGCCGACATACACATCTTCGGCGGCCCAGTGCCCGGTGAAAGCCATCAATCCGTCTTTCGGTGCGACACCTGCGAGGATCCGAAAGGCAGCGCGTCGGCATTTTGCGAGGTCTATTTCAATCAGATCCACTCCCGCGTTTCGTGCTCGGCGCATTCGCCCCAATGGTAAGCTGAGCACCAGTTCTCGGTCGATCGGCCCACTGCCGGTCAGCGGCGCGAGCTCGAAGCCATGGTCTAGGAGAACGGGCACGAGATGATTCCGAAGACTTTGTATCAGCCACTCCCTGCGTTGCTTTACGGTTTTGGACTGTTCGCTTAGCGATTTCTTCATAACTCAAGCCAAGTTTCCGGTTGCCTAATGGCAGGACTTGTGACCAGTCTCGCAACTTGGGAGATTTTCAGTGGTCGGCTTCTTTGGCGTAATTCTTGTTCCACTCGGGAATTTCTACGACGATGTCGGTGGTGCCATCGGGAACGGTTTGGCAGCCGAGGCGCGACTTTTGCGTAATGCCGGGGGCCATGTCGAGTTCGTCGAGTTCGGCGTCGGTGGCTTCGTTGCAGGACTCGAGGCCCTGTTTCACCATGACATGGCACGTGGAGCAGGCGCAGACGCCGCCGCAGGCGTGGTCGAGGCCGGCTTTGATGCCTTCGGAAATGTCGAGAATGCTGCCGGGAAGG
>DATFZY010000062.1:0-21341 GCA_035313865.1 Candidatus Acidiferrum sp. | reverse complement strand
CGAACCAGTATTTTGCGAAGGAGCCAAGGGAATCTGTTCAGCCATGACACTACGTTAGATGATTTGTGGTTACAACCAGCTACAAGCCGCTGTCCGACCTATTGAGTGCGGGAGCCTTGCTCCCTCTTTTGGTACCGTGCGCTGGAAAGAGCTTGCGCTTCGGACAGGCAGAAATAGAACACTACCTCACTGCCTCACTCTGCTCGTTCAGAATGATTGGTGACTCTCGGTAGAGTATCAGCATGCGCGAAATCCTTGCACAGGCTGGTATAATCCCGGCATGACACTCGTGGAAATCACTTACGAACTGCAGTCCCCGCTCACCAATCAGCAACTGGGACTTCTCGGCGAATTCTCAAACACCTACGGCCTGCGCCGCTTCCACTTCGACGAAAGCAAAAACCACCTCACGTTCGAGTACGACGCGTCGCGCCTACGCGAAACACAAATCGCCCACGTCCTCGGCCGCGCCACCATCGCCGTAACCCGCAAAGTCAACTAAACACAGCTTTTGTAGGACAGACACTTTTGTCTGTCCCACCCAATGGATGTATTTAATCGACCAGTTAAATAAGACGGCTTTTTTGTGGCCTGTATTTAACCGAACGGTTAAACAAAAGGCTGCTTGGCGGGTTGAAAAAGGCTGAAATAAGGCTCGCATTTAGCCGGGTGGTTAAATACAAAAGGCCTTGGGCAAAAAAATGGGGCCCCCGCTTGGGATCGGGGGCCCCGGAGAGTGCGTTTCGTTGTCAGTGTCGTTTTCACACCGACGCGTGGGGTCATCCATCCTAGCTTCCCTCTCAGAGGCAGGTGGGAACGAATTGTGAAAAATGCCGAGCAAGCCCCTTCCCCCTCGCTCGACTCTCTCCGCAACTCGTCATGTGAAACGCACTCATGCGCCTCTCTAATGCACGGCTTGCGCCAATATCCACGGGCTTGCCAACTTCATTGTAAGTACTTGATTAACAAATACTTGTCTTCGAAATGAGCTCGCTGGCCCCGCGTCAAATTCTTCCCACGATTTCAATTCGGAACCGCCTCGAAACTGAATCGGGAACGTGCACTGCTCTAATTAGTGTCAGCAACTTCCGCAGCCTAGTTCCAGGACCCAGGTAACAAGGATTTCGGACTCCCGGCGCTATGGGTTTTCCGTTGGGCCGCCCACAGACTCGCTCTATGCACTTGCCCACCAATAACTTAGCCCTCCGCAATAGGATCTTGCTAAGCATCGCCTCCCTATCGGCTTGTTTCCTAGGCTGCTCCCTGATCCTGTCTGCAAACACCCCGCCAGAGCTGCGCGCTGCGGCTGTCGGCACCTGCTATTGCCATTGCGCGGATGCGCTTGCTCACCGGAGTTGCGTGAAGATGTGCGACTCCGCGAAATATGCTGCGCGGGCGTGGGCGAATTCCTGCATTAAGCCGATGTTGCGGCTGCCGGTGGAGAACCACGATGCGGGCCCGCGCTTTCCGCGACTGGGCCGCAATGAAAGGGCGCAAGTCTCTGAGCCCGCGACAGATAAAACGGGAAACGCCGCAGAAAATTAGACCGCCGATTGCGTGTGAATCGCGGGAGCCGCGGACTGCTCTGTGCGCGCTTCCGACTCACCCAAAAGCTTCGCCAATATTTCAGGGATTTCAAAGATGGCGCGGTTATTTTGTGCGGCGACATTTTTGCGGAATTCAGCAAGTCTTGCAGGCTCAAGCATCTGGCGGACGCCGTCAGCCACTTCACGAAAACTGTGCAGCACGATACCTACGTGCTTCTCCGTCACCCATTCCGCGTTATAGCGCTCCTGCGGGAGCGTCCAGGCATTGCATTCAATCAGCACGGGCAGCTTGCGTACCATGGCTTCGGCGATGCTGCCGGGGCCGGGCTTGCCTATCAAAAAATCCGCGGCACGCATGAGCTTGTGAACTTCCTTTGTAAAACCAACAATATGCGCGGGCATTTTCCACTGGCGGGCACGCAATTTGGCGGCGAGCTGATCGTTGCGGCCGCAAATCAAGATGAGTTGCAGCGGCAGACCCGCAGCGTCTAATTGCTCTGTTATGTCGTACATAACCTTCGAACCATGGCCGCCGAAGAGGACAACCGCGGTGGGCAGATCGTTCCGCAAACCCATTTCGTTGCGAAGCGCGACTGGATCGACTTGGTCTTCCACATAAAAATCCGGACGCAGGATCATTCCTGAGACGGGGAAAACGTGCGCGTCGTCGTGGCCGAAGGAACGGGCTTGCTCGGCGGCTTTTTCTGTTCCGGCGATGACGTATTGCTCCTTGATTGGTTCGATCCAGAAACGAGGCGGAAAGTCAGCTAGATCGGTGATGAGTGTAACGAAGGGGCGGCCTGGATAAACCTTGCTCCAGCTTTCACTTATCTCTCGATTGAAGTGCGGAATGACGCTGACAAGCACATCGGCGGGATGTTCGCGCCAGAATTCAGCGAGCAGATTTACCATTGGTCCGTGAAAGATGCGAATCGTAAGTTGCAGCACGCGCAGGAGTTGTTTGCTTCCGAGGGTCCAGCCATTTTGCAGCATGATGTTGTATTGCTGCTGGATGCGGATGCCGGTCAGTTTGCGGAGGACGTCGAGGCGATCCGTAAGATCCTGAAATTGAACAAGTTCCACCTGCCAGTCACGGCCCTGTTGAGCCGCAATGGTCTGAAGAGCGATGGCGGCGTTGCGATGTCCGCCTCCACCGTCGTGGAAGACAACGTGGATTTTTTTCATGGGAAAGATTGTGCCATAGCTGAATAGTCGGCGCGAAGAGCATGCACCATGCCATGTGGATAACCAAACAAGTCCAATGTGTTCAAGGAGTTCCATCGACACATTTACGGACAATTCGCTGCTTCTTCACGGCCTGTTCATATCTCTGGTTAACAATAGTCTCATGCGCTGCGACCTTCACGTTCACTCCATCGCATCTGGCATGTGCCAAACTCCCATTTTCGAGCGGTTCTGCCGTGAATCGTACAACGACCCTGCGGAAGTTTACACACGGTTGAAGAAGCTTGGGATGTCCATCGTAACGGTAACCGACCACGACTCCATTGATTCCGCGGAAGTTCTCCGGAAACACGCGGATTTCTTTCTGAGCGAAGAAGTGACCGTCAAGATGCCAGAAGGAACCGAGATGCACCTTGGAGTCTACGGAATCAGCGAGCGCGACCACATTGAAATCCAGAAGCGGCGTAAAGACTTCATTTCCCTGGTGATGTACCTGACGGAGAAGAAGCTGTTTTTCAGCGTGAACCATGTTTTCTCCGGGTTGACGGGACGGCGCGAAGAAGAGGATTTTTCGTGGTTTGCTTCATACGTGCCGGCGTTTGAGGCGCGGAACGGGCAGATGTGGCCTGCGGCAAACGAGAGCGCGGCGAGGCTGACCTCGAAACTGGGCAAGATTGCCGTCGGCGGCAGCGACTCGCACACGATTGCAGGCGTTGGACTTACGTACACGGAAGTACCTGGCGCGCGGACGGTGGACGAGTTTTTCACCGGCTTGCGAGCGGGCCGAGGACGAGTGCAGGGCGAGCACGGAAGCTACGTGAAACTGACTGCGGATGTTTTCAGCATTGTGCGGTCGCTGATCATGGAAAAGCCGTGGACTCTGGCACTCCTGCCGCTGGCAGTGCTGATTCCTGCGGTCACAGCGGGACACTGGGTTAACGAGATTCGCTTCTGCCGCAAATGGTCGGCAGCAGTGGAGAACGGGCAAAAGCGCCCGCGAATGCTTTGGGATATGGACTCGAGCCTCGAGGCAAACTGGGGCTAGATGGGCTAACACTATGGCCGTCGCACGTACAGTATGGGGATTCATCGAACGACGCGATCACCGCGTCATGCGGAGAATGAACCGCTGGCGTGCTCCGCGCTGGGTGCGCTTCTGGATGATCCTGGCCACGCGGATGGGCGACGGGTGGCTGTGGTACGGGCTGGGGATCATGCTGCTTCTGGACGGTGGCGCGCAAAAGTTCGCGGCGGTAGGAGCAGCGGGTAGCTCGGGAATCGTTGGTATTTTCGTCTTTAAAGCGTTGAAAAGACTGAGCCATAGGCCGCGGCCGTGCCAATTTGAGCCGCACTGCTGGTCGAAGGTTCTGCCTCCAGACCGATTCTCTTTTCCTTCAGGCCACACCATGTCGGCCTTCTCCATTGCGCTGGTGGTTAGCTACTTCTATCCGGGCCTTGAAGGACCGCTCTTCTTTCTGGCAATCAGCATCGCGGTTTCGCGCATCGTGCTGGGAATGCACTTTCTCAGCGATGTGCTTGCCGGGATGATTCTAGGCGTTGTGCTCGGCTGCGCTTCGATTACGGCCTTCGCTTCGCTTGGCTTGATTTAGAAAAGCTTGCCGGGTGTTTCGGCTCGGTGCGGGGACAGTGGAAACTGTGTTAGTGCGGTTGTTCCTGATTCCGAGAACGGCCAGACTCGGCGCCGTCCTAATTGCCGTTTGGATGGCCGGCGCCATTCTGAGCCACATTTTTGTGCTGGGTTATGGCTTGTTCTTTGTTAGTGCTCTGGCCACGTTTTTTCTTTCGGGTCTCTACCTCTTCCTCACCCGCACGCAATCAAACCTCGCCGCTTCTAATGGCCAGTCCGCAAAGGTCAAATAGTCTGCCCAGTGCAGGGCGCTTCCCACTTTGGACATCGTGACGGTTGGTCTGATGACTGGCTAACGCGGTTGCCGCCGATTTACCGAGACTGAGGGCTATCGCAGTTATCGGAGAATGGGGATGCCGATGCGGCTGGCACCGGAATGGATCTGAAGCATGAGCATGCGGAAGTAGGCGTCACGGCGGTAAGAAAAGGAGGCGCCATAGAGCTTCTGATGTTTTTTGCGAATGGCGTCCCAGGCGGGCATGCCATTTTTCTCGACGAATTCGACGACGTCCTGAGCGATTGCAGCACGGCCGCAGGTGTTGACATGTTCGCCGGGGAAGGTGATGCCGCCCGGGTTATGCTCGCCGTATACATCAAGGTACAGACGGAAACTCGCCTCCCAGTCGATTTCGAGGAGTTGCTGGGCCCTGGCCGTGCCGGTGGAGGGCGAGTCCGAGGTGAGGTCGGCGAGCTCGCTGGCATAGCCGCTGGCGAAGGCATATTTGATGGCAAGGACTCTACCGTCGTGATGGGCTTTGCCTATCTCGTAGAGACCGAAAGCGACCCAACCAATGAACGCGGCAGCGACGCCGACGACGAGGGTGGCAGCGCCAACCGCGGTGAGCGTGCCAGCTTCTTCGGCTATAAAAATGCCGCGGACAGCATTGGCGCCAGCTTGCAGAGCGGCGCGGCCACCCTGCGCGGCGGCTTGCGCGGCGACGCGCCAGCCAGGCCAGGCGGGATTGGGAGAAAAGTTGAAATCGATCTGAGGCTCGATCGTGCCGCTGAAGGTCTCGTGTTCAGTAACCCTGAAGTCTGGGAGAGAAATGGCGTTCTTCCATTTGACACTTACAGAAAAAGGTTTGGACAAGTCGGCGTTAGCGGCAAATTCGATGGAAATGGGAATCTTGTTGGGAGTCCATTCGAGGCCCAGTTTGGACAATTCGCCGGGCTTGATGCCAGCTTTGAATTTCACTTCGCCAAACTTTTCCTTAAATCTGACTTCAAAGTCGGCTTTGCCCTTATTCAAGGAGCCGGAGATTTTGGAATGGGAGCCGTCAACTTTCAGAGTGCCTTTGGCGACGATTTTGCCGCTGAGCGAAACGAGGACAGGAGAATAGGTAGGGCCGACGGGCTTGGTTTTGGGTAGCTCAAATTCGTACTTGAACTCTTCGTCGGGCAAGGCGAGCGTGGCGGGAATCGGAGCAAGCGCTGGTGCGGCTGGGCCGACCGTGGAAGACCACACCGGTGCGACGGGTGGTTTAGCGCCGGGAGGAGGAGGGGGAAGGTAAATGACGCCGGGGAAAGCATCGGTGGTGAACATCCAGTTGAGGTGATCGTGAGTTTCTCTTTTGCAGCCGACGCGATGTTGGAGATACCAGTTGATTTCTTCAGGAATGGTGGTGGCGAAGTTGAATTGGTTGAGATCGTGCTCGGACATGCCGTTGGCGCGGGCGATGGTGTCGAGGGATTCGCCGGTGGAGACCTTGTATTTGCGGCCGCCAGGGGGGAGATAGTTAGACGGGAGGGGATTTTGGGGGCGCAGTTGCTTGGCCACGTGATACTACTCCTCGGCGGGAGGATATTCGTGCTCCGATGCGGGCCATCGTGCCGGTTTCTTTGGCAAGCCGCTGGGATAGTTCTCTTACTCCCTGCCTTCACATAATTTGCCGCGCCTTCCGTTTTCAATCAATGCACCGCAGATAACCTCTTCGTGAATTCCAAGTGAACTAAAGTTCGGTCCAATGGACCGCAGCTTGCTAAACTTCGCTCGACGAAGAATTAGCGACTTGTGGCAATCTCGGCGAGGTTCAACGAATTTCCACTAAGCGCTGGTGGGCACAAAGCAAGCAGAATATGGTGTGATGAAGTTTGAAATTCGCACTACGATCTATTCGAGATCGGGCGGAGTTACCTTGGCAATCCAGGAGTCGTAGTCGGAAGTGAAGCCTGCTTTTTGCTGGAGGGCATGAACCTGGCGCTCGACCTCCCCCATCTGGCTGTCGGAAAGCTGTGGAATCACTTCGATTTGCTTCTCAATCGCGTTCACGGCGCTGGCGACTTGCTGTTGAGCACTGCCGGAGGGGGCGGCAGCATTTCCGTCGGCGCCCTCCAGGCAATCCACCACGCGCTTGGTCACCTTCTGGCTGTGCACCAGCGATACACGGATGTTTCCCTGTCCGGTGACCACGTTTCCGACGCCGAATACGCGCTCCATGTGGGTGTAGCGCGGCACATCCTTGCCGGCGAATGTGTAGTATTCGCCAGACATGTTGATGCCGGGAAGTCTCTCGGGCACGGAGCCAATGGAAGAAACGACCAGGGGCGTGCGGAGTTCGTGTTCGGAGCCGGGGATCGGTTCAGCCTTGCGGCCCTCGACTTTCGTTTCCGCCAGTTTCAGTCCAACGAGGCGTCCATTTTCGACCATGATTCCGTTGGTCACCCTGCGATCCTGGAAGCGAAACAGAAACTTGTCGCGCGCAATGCGCAACATTTTCTGCCGAACCATTTCCGTTTTTGCGGCCTGCTCCGGCGTGGCATTGTCGGGCGGCTGCGCCATCGGCATATCTTGTTCGCGGCGGCGATAAATCAAGAGGCATCCTTTTACGCCCAACTCTTCCGGCTTGATGCCATGCGCCTTGCAAACTTCGGGAATACCCTTTTCCAATTCATGCATGCTGGTCTCGATGCCGCGAGCCCTTAAAGCACGCTCGTAATTTTCGAGCTGGAGTACCTTAACCACGTCAATGGACGCCAAGCCGCCGCCCACCACTACGGCTTCGTCGGGCGTTTCATAACGCGGACCGTTGTAATCCTTTTCGTTTTTGTGGTTGTACCAGTAAATGAAAGGATTCTGATAAACGAGGCCTTTGCCGACGTACTGCTCTGCTTCCGGCACGCCCAAATCCCGGTCGCGCCACGCACCATTGGCGAGAATGACCGCCGAAAAGCCCCACTTCAAAAGTTGCGGGAGATCAAAGTCCCGGCCCAGCTTGGCAGAGGGGATGAAATACACATTCGGCTTCTTCATGCGCGCGTCGATTCGAGCGTATTCCTGTTTGCGCTGCTCGACATGCCAGCGCGGCAGGCCGTCTTCGATCTTGCCGTAGGGACGCGTGTTCTGGTCGAACACGGCGACTCGAATTCCGCTATCCGCCAGAATCTCCGCCGCCACCGAGCCGGAAACCGCACCGCCGATTACCGCCACGAAATGACGCCCAGGATTCGTCATATACCTGCCTCCCCGCGCATTGGAGCGCGATTGTACAACGCAAGGCGTCCTAACGCACCACCGAGGGCTTCGATGCCTGTTTGCAAAACCCGCCCCTGGTGGATGCTCTTACGGGACACGGGCATGGCCCCATTCTGCCGCGGCGCCCGTGTTAGCGCTTGTTTACCGCGAGCCATGGGATGCCGCGGTAGGAGTCCGCCACCATCCAGGCGCCGGCCGTCAGCGCAAAAGAGATGACGGTCTCGCTCCAAAGGAAGGCGTTTTTGGTGCCTGCCGCCACGATGGGTACCCACACTAGAAGCGCGAATATGCCCATCTGAAACGCCGAGAGCGCGGCGGCAAGCCGTGCAAACACACCGATGAGCACCCCCACGCCCGCGGCGATGAAGGCACAGCCGAAAAAATACGCCCAGAACAGGTGCCAGGGCAGCCAGCGCGGCACCAGCCCGGCGGTCTCTTTAACATAGGAGAAATGGGCCACGCCGAAGGGGATCATGGCTAGTCCGTAGAACACCCTCGCGATGCGCAGACCCTTGTCGCCGATGGCGAAACCGAAGTGCTGCTTGTCCCAGTCAACTGCGAACCAGGCATACAGCACCCAGGCCCCTGCAACCATCACCGCGGTCTCACCGATTCCTGACCAGGTATCTTGTGCGGCTGGCGCGAGGAAGATGCCGCGCACTCTGAACAGCAGCAACCAAAGCAGGAGATAGGCGAGCAGCACGCGGGCAGCGAGAACGGCTGCGCGCTGCCAGAGGAGGGCTATGCCAGTTGCCAGGGAGATGAAGGCACAGAGGTAGGTCAACACCTCGCGTGCGAGCTCACCCTTGGGTACGGGCTGCCATACTCCGGCGAAATCACCTCGGGTCAGGCCCACGATTCCAAGGGCTATCATGGTCGCCGCAAAGACCGCATGACCCACGCTTGCGATGCGCATCGCTCTACCTCCGCTGCCCTATCCTTCGGTGATGTTCAGTTCATCGGGCACAGGCATCCCTTATATGCAGGATGCCGACCAGCGGCGAAATAATATCATCGGAAAATTGAAAAGGGAGCCGGTGGCAAATGTTGCGCCTGATGGACGGCGCGGACAACTTGGACCGCCGAGGAGAGAGCAATGCGGGCAAGCTTTTGAGATCTCAAAAGCGGGGGCAGGGCTCCCACACTCCAAAAGAGCGAACTCAAAAAGATTTGCACCCTTTGCCTAGCGGATATACTCCAAAGTGGCGCTAAACTAATCGCAAGAACTTTGCGATCTTCATCTTTCAGGGACGAGAAGGGGGAAAAGAACATGGGAATACGTCCACCATTGCCTCCATTTACCCGCGAAACTGCTATTCAAAAGGTGCGGCTTGCGGAAGACGGGTGGAACTCGCGCGATCCGGAGAAAGTGGCGCAGGCGTACTCTCCGGATTCCCACTGGAGGAACCGGGCAGAGTTCGCGAACGGAACGGCGGAAATCGTTGCTTTCCTGACGCGCAAGTGGAAGAGAGAATTGGACTATCGGCTCATCAAAGAGATGTGGGCTTTCACCGAAAATCGTATTGCGGTGCGCTTCGCCTATGAGTGCCACGATGATTCAGGAAACTGGTACCGATCCTACGGGAACGAGAACTGGCAGTTCAATCCGGATGGATTGATGCAATGGAGATATGCGTGCATCAACGATCTGCCGATCAAGGAAGCGGATCGCAAGTACCATTGGCCGCTCGGCCGACGCCCGGACGATCATCCGGGATTAAGCGACCTGGGACTCTAACGCAATTTCCGGCGGATCGATTCCAAAGAGGTGAAGTGCAGCGGGGCGACGGACTGTGGTGATTACGTCATCGCTATCCGCAAATGAAATAGTGGGAATCAGACCGTGTCGCAACTAAAGGACAGAAGTTTTTTTTCCTGCCGGCGTCCACTTGTTCAGTGATGCACGTTGGCCGAGCCAATCCCGAAAATCTGCTAGAGAGGCTTGGGATGAGCCATGAGGGCTTCACGGAACGCGGCTAGATTGTTCTTATCTATGATTGCAGTGCCGGTGTCCACCCATGCGGGCATCGGGGCTGCCGGCGCGGTTCGCCAGTCTTTGAATTCGTGGACGGCGTTGTGATGCAGGTCGTCGGCAAATTTTAGTCCGTAATAGGCCATGAGGTAAGGCTTCTGCGCGACCGTCGCAGTGATAGCGCCTTTTTCCACAAAGTCGAGCGTTTCGGGATCTTTGTCGAAAGAGACGATGGCGATCTTGCCGGTCATGTCCGTGCGATGCAGAGCTTCCGCCACGCCTGAACCGCCGGAAGCTTCGAGACAGATTACGCCGTCAATCTTTTCTTTTTTCGCGATGAGGGCGGAAATTCCGTCGTTGGCGGCGCGGGGATCACCCTTGTCGTCGATGGTCTGGGCGATCTTCATGCCAGGATACTTCTTAAGAGCTTCCGTAACGCCGCGCACGCGTTCGTCGAGATTGGGCTGACCGGGGACGGTGACGATGACGATCTGGCCCTGGCCCTTGAGAATGTCGGCCATGCGCCTGGCGCTTTCCTGACCGGCACGAAAATTGTCGGTCCCTACAAACATGACGCGATGAGAATCGGGAGCGTCGGCATCGATGCAGATGACGGGGATGCCCTGGAGCACCGCGGCATCAATGGCGGGTTTCAGCATCTCCTGGTTGGTGACGGAGACGAGAATTCCAGCGGGATGCAAAGCAGCGGCTTTCTGAAAAGAATCGAGTTCCTCTTTTGGCGAGAAGGTGGCAGGGCCGTCCATTTCCGCTTTGACGCCCATGCCTGTGGCAGCATCTCTCAGGCCGGCTTCGGCTTCCTGCCAATAGGGCAAGTTAATGTTCGCGGAAATGAGGTAATACTGCTCTTCCTTCTGGTGATAGGGTTCCTGACAGGCTGCCAGAGTTGCGCCAAGGACTACAGCAACGAACGCCATGCTTTTGGCGGGGAGTTTCATGGGAGGTCTCCTTTGAACGAAATACCAGCTCGGGATCGGAGAAAGCAAAGAGACCCGAACGTTCAGCGGCAAGAGGGTACCATAAGCGCGGCAGAGGGCAACTGGTGTGGCGGTCAAAAGTGGGGCGGTGGGTTAGAGTGAAAACGGACTCGGAGTTCTGGGGGACTAGGAAGTGGCGAGTGACGAGTGGTTAGTGGCGAGCAAACCCAATATGGCGGCTGCTCAGAGCGCGAGGCCGTCGGAATTGGTTTTCCTCTTGCAGGTTTCTCGGCCCGGGCTTTGGAGCACGACGGCGTTGTTTTATTTGATGCCGCTTGGGCATGCGGACTTGCTGCACTCGCGGGTGCTTTGGCTGGGGCTTTTTTATGTGCTTTTTCCGCTGGGATTTCTTTTGTATGGCGTGAATGACATTGTGGACGCCACGGCGGACCGGCTGAATCCGCGCAAGGGAACTTTCTTGTTTGGATCGCTGGGGGCGGCGGAACAGCTTGCGGCTTTGCGGTGGAAAATTGCCGCGGTGCAGGTTCCGTTCCTGGTTATTTTCTTTGTGTTCGTCGGACCCCGAATTTTGCTTTGGTTTGCGTCTTTACTGCTGGCCGTCGGGATTTATAATGCGCCGCGTTTGGGATGGAAGAGCCATCCGCCTTTTGATGTGCTGATCCAGGCGAGTTATTTGCTGATTTTCGTTTTGAGCGCCTGGTTGAACGGGGTGGCTCAGCTGCCTTGGCAGACATTTTTGTTTGGGGCGCTGTTCGCGATGCACTCCCATATTTTTGGCGAAGTGATGGATATTGAGCCGGACCGTTTGAGCGGGCGGCGAACTACCGCGACTTTGATTGGTGCCGTGGCTTCGAAATTTTTGATTGCGGGGATTCTGAGCGTGGAAATCGGGCTGGTTTATTTTTTCTTTGGAGATTTGGTTATTGCCGGATTTCTTGGCCTGGGAGTTTTGTGGTTTTTGGTGGATGCCACACTCGTTTGGAAGAATCGGCCTTATAGTGCTGGCGAAATGCGCCTTTTTATGTGGGGCTGGAATGTGGCTTCGTTCGCCGGGATGTTCTGGAATTGGTCGAACGGCAGCTTGACGCATGTGCGGCACGTTGCGGGACTTTGAGCGTGCCGAGCCGATACATTCTCGAAATTAGCGTGGAGAGCGTAGCTGCGGCTGTGGCGGCGGAGCGTGGCGGTGCGGACCGCATCGAGTTCTGCAGCAATGCGCGGAAGGGGGGAACTACGCCGACGGCGGAGTTAATGCGGGCGATGCGCGATTGCCTGCGGATACCCATTTTTGTGATGAACCGGCCGCGCGCGGGGAACTTTGTCTATTCGGAGGCGGAGTTTGATGCGATGCAGCGGGATGTTGAGACCGCAAAGAAACTTCGGATGGATGGGATTGTTTTGGGCTTGCTGATGGCCGACGGACGCGTGGACATTGTGCGCACGCGGGATTTGATTGAACGCGCAAGGCCGCTGCCGGTTACGTTTCATCGGGCTTTCGATGAATGCGGCGATTTGTTTGGGGCGCTGGAGGATGTCATCAAGACGGGAGCTACGCGATTGCTTACTTCGGGTGGAAAGCCAACGGCGCCTGAGGCGTTGGCGATGCTGGGAGAATTGGTTAAGGCGGCGGGCGAACGGTTGATTGTTTTGCCGGGGAGCGGGCTTCATGCGGGGAATATTTGGGAAGTAGTGAAGAAAACAAGGGCGCGGGAGTATCACGCTGGATTGAGTTCCGTGGTGCCGCAGCCCGCGGAGAACATTGAGACGTTTGAGGAAGAGGTATGGAAGATGGCGGGTGCATTGGCTGACTGGGAATGAGGCTGCGTTAGGATCTACGGAGTTCGATCTAACCTCGATACTTCCAAAGAAGGGCACGATGTATCGTACCCCCCACAAGTAAGATGAATTAGGGTTCGGGTGTCGAAGAGGGGGCTCTGCGTTTTTGTAAGTGTTGCTGATAAAGGACTTAGCTGCGCCGCAAGTCCTTTAGATGCAACACTTACGAGATGGCCTGTTAACTGTTGCATCTAAAGGATTTAAGCTTGCTGTAGCACTGCAAAAGCGGGATGTACTGCGGGAGCGATGCTACGGCGGAAGAGAGCACGGTGTACCTGCGAATCAGGTTGGTACGATGGGAAAAGAAATAGGGCGGGGCAAGCCCCACCCCTACCGTGGCGGTGAAGACTGATCAGGCCTTTTGGGCCTGGCGGCGAAGGAAGGTTGGGACGTCCAGATCGTCCGCGGGGACTTCGTGATTTACGTCGCGGATATTTTGTTGGACCTGGTGGACTACGTTGGGCAGCGTTTGTTGTTGCGGGACCGGTTCCTGGACTTCACGGCCGGCTTTCCAGGTCTTCGGCATAAAGGATGGCTTTTGGACGACGTTCTTTTTGTTGGCTTCCTTGAAGCCCGCGGCGATTACCGTGATTTTTACGGCGTCTTTCATCGAATCGTCCATCACGGCGCCGAAAATGATGTTGGCGTTTTCGTGGGCGGCTTTTTGGATGACCGAGGAGGCTTCGTGGACTTCGTGCAGCGTGAGGCTGGAGCTGCCGGAAATGTTGATGAGAATTCCTTGCGCGCCTTGGATGGAATTGTCTTCGAGGAGCGGGCTGGAGATGGCGCGATTGGCGGCGTCAATGGCGCGATTTGTTCCGGTCGCGATGGCTGTGCCCATGACCGCGTAGCCCTGGCCGTGCATGATGGCTTTCACGTCGGCGAAGTCGCGATTGATGATGCCGGGTACGGTGATGATGTCGGAGATGCCTTGAACGGCTTGGCGGAGGATGTCGTCGGCGATGCGAAAGGCGTCGAAGAAGCTGGTGCCGCGCTCGACGGTGTCCATCAGGCGCTCGTTGGGAATCACGATCACGGTGTCGACGCAGCCGATGAGTTCCTGCAAAGCCTGTTCCGCTTGCAGCATGCGGCGTTTGCCTTCGAAGGCAAACGGTTTGGTGACAACAGCGACGCTTAACGCTCCGAGTTCACTGGCGAGCGAAGCTACTACGGGCGCTGCGCCGCTGCCGGTGCCTCCGCCGAGGCCGGAGGTGATGAAAATCATGTCCGAGCCTTCGAGGGCTTCAATGATTTTCTCGGTGTCTTCGAGGGCGGCTTTGCGGCCGACTTCGGGATTGGCGCCAGCGCCGAGTCCCTTGGTGAGTTTCGCGCCGAGCTGCAGTTTTGTGGGCGCTTGCGACAGCTTCAGCGCTTGCAGATCGGTGTTGGCGGTGATGAATTCCACGCCTTCGACTTTGGCGCGGATCATGCGGTTGACGGCGTTGCATCCGCCGCCGCCTACGCCTATGACTTTAATCTTCGCGGGCTGCAGCTCCTCGCTGAAGCTCATGCGAATGCCTGCATCTTTCGTAGTCATACGTCCCTCAGCCTTCTCCACGTTTGCAGCGTTGCGCTCGGGCAGGGTCACGAGGCACCGGCGAACATGGACTTCAATTTGGAAACAAAATTTCCGGTGCGCTGCTGGGCAGTGCGCCGGGTTTTCGCGCCGTACATTACTAGACCAACCACTGTGGCATATTCCGGCTGGGCTACCTGTTCGGGTAGATCAGCCAAGCCCTTGGGTTCCGCAATGCGGACTGGGAGATGGAACGATTGCTCGGCCAGATCGATCAGGCCGTTGAGACGCGCGCCGCCGCCAGCCAGCACAAATCCTGCGGGAATTTGGCCGTCGAGGCCGGCGCGTTGCAGATCGTCGCGAATGAGAGAGAGCAACTCCATCGCGCGCGGTTCGATGATGTCCGTGAGCATGCGGGCGAAAATTGTGCGCGGGGGACGATCGCCTACGCTGGCGATTTCGATGGAGGCGTCTTCGTGAAGCAGCGAAGCGGCTGCGCAGCCGTGGCGGCACTTGATTTTTTCGGCTTCGGGGATGGGAGTGCGCAGGCCGACGGCGAGATCGTTGGTGAAATGGTCGCCGCCTACCGGGACTGCGCCGGTGTGGCGGACGACGCCGCCGCCGTAGACGATGAGTTCCGTCGTGCCGCCGCCGATGTCGATGAGGCAGCAGCCTAGTTCGCGTTCATCCTGTGTGAGGCAGGCTTCGGCAGAGGCGAGAGGCTCGAGGACGGTGTCGTTGACCAAAATGCCCGCGCGATTCGCTGCGGTCACCAGATTTTGCGTTGCGGCAATGGAAGAAGTCACGAGATGGACGTTGGCTTCGAGGCGTTGGCCGACCATGCCGATGGCGTCGCGAATGCCGTCCTGAGCATCCACCATGAACTCGTGCGGGAGGACGTGGAGGACTTCGCGGTCTTCCGGAAGCGTGATGTTGCGGGCGGCATCGATGGCGCGGCGGACGTCGTCGCGTTCGATGTCGCGCGCGCGAGTGCCGAGAGTTATGCCGGCGCGGCTGTTGACGCCGCGAACGTGGCTGCCGGCAACGCCGATCCAAGCGGATTCGACGGGCACGTTAGCGACGCTTTCCGCTTCTTCGACGGCGCGGCGAATAGAGCTGACCGTGGAATCGAGATTGACGATGAGCCCTTTGCGCAGGCCCTTGGATTCGGCTGCGCCCAGCGCCAGAAATTTTACTTGTTCTTCGTCGACTTCCGCGATCAGCGCGGAAGTTTTCGTGCTGCCGACGTCCAAACCTATGATGTAACGATCTTTTTTTGCCAAGCCGCCGCCCCCGCCGTGGTGCTCTAAATTCTTAGACTGCTAATTCTTCAACTTCGCGGAATTTGTGGTGCTATCTGCGTTCACAACGACCTGCCGCGAATATTGCAAATCGATCGATTGCACGTGTCCGGCGTTGGCCTGCCACTGTGCGAAATTTTCTACCAGCATGCGGTACTTGCCGCTGAAATCGCCGGAGCCGAAGTGAATCGTTACCGCTTGCGAATCGTTGCCATTGGCCAGGCCGGTCATGACCACGCGCAGGTCTTTTGCGTTCGAGAGATCGACTTCGCTAACGCGGTCTGCTGAACCGGAGCGCACCAGGCCGGCGTCTCTCAAGAATTCCTGGTAGGTTTCCATACGCTTTTCGCGTTCTTCGCGGGGCATGCCCTCTGGAAGGCCGGTTACGATGGGGAAATGCAGGTCTTCGCCGTCGGGGCGGTCGAGAATCACGCCGTGGGCGTCAATCAGGGCGAGGTCGGTGCCGTTGCGCAAGAAAGCGATTGGCGTGCGTTCGGTTAGTTCGACGCGGATGCGGTTCGGCAGGATGCGCATTACGCTGGCGGATTCGACCCACGGCATTTGCTCCAGTTCGGTGCGCCGATCATCGAGCGAAATGCGCAGCACGCTGCGGTTGTGGTCGTGCGCGAACGGTTGAAGGACGGCTTCGCGGCTTACGATGTGGTTGCCCAGCAACTCGATCTGATCGGATTTGAGCAGAAGTACTTGCGGTGAATAGAGTAAGAAGCGTCCAGCGACGATGACCATCGTCACGCCTGCGGCACAGATGACGGTCCACACGAACACGCGGCGATAGAACTGCCAAGTTCTGCCGCCAAACTTTCGGCGGCGAATTTCGAGCGGCTTCTGGCGGCGGAGATAGCGCGGCTCTTCGTCGGCGAGCAGTTCCGGCCGGTAGGACTCTGCTGCGGACGCGGCAGCCTGGCCCCGCTGCATGGCTTTTACGCGTTCCACAGCACAACCTCGAACTCGAGAATCACACCGAAAGATTTTTGTACCCGCTCGCGGACGTCGGAAATCAGGGCGAGCATGTCTCTTGCGCTAGCTTTGCCAGCGTTTACAAAGAAATTGGCGTGGCGGTCGCTGACGCGAGCGTCGCCCACGCTGAGGCCCTTGAGGCCCAACTCATCCATCATGCGGCCTGCGGAAGCGCCCGGAGGATTTTTGAAGATGCAACCGGCACTCTTTTGCCCGAGCGGCTGGCTGGCACGCCGCTTTTCGTTGCAGATGCGAATTCCTTTTAAAATTTCAGGGTACGGTTTGGAGGGTAGTTCCAGCTTCACTGCCAGCATCATATCATCAGGCGCAAAAGATGTGTGCCGGTATTCGAAAGAAATTTGATCGCCGCGCAGGGTTTCGATTTTGCGGTCGGCGGAGCGGTAGAGCTTGACTTCACGGACATAGGTGCCGATTTGCATGCCGTAGGCACCGGCGTTCATGCGCAGGGCGCCTCCGACGGTGCCGGGGACGCCGATGAGACCTTCCATGCCGCCAAGATCGTTCTTTGCGCAGTAAGTGACGGTGCGGCCGAGGTCGGCGGCGGCATCTACCTGGGCAAGATTGCCTTCGAGGACGATGTCCGGCTTCGGAGCGGCTAGCTGTAGGACGACCCAGAGGAGTTCGCCGTCACCGACGAGCAGATTTGAGCCGCCGCCTAAGAATTTGTGGGGGACGCCTTGGGCATCGAGGAGGTTTAGCAGGTCGGGGATTGCTTCGTGCTTCTGGATGCGCAGTAAGTCCGTGGTGCCGCCGATGCCGAGCGAGGTGAGTTCGGAGAGAGATGTACCCGGTTTGAGCTGGACGCCCAAGTCGGGCAACGCTGCGACGATTTTGGGGTCCTCAATGCGCATGATGTGTCGGATATTCCGTTCCCAGGAGGAGCATCAATTCATTGCTGGCGCGGCTGACGTTGCCTGCGCCGATGGTCATAACCGCGTCGCCGGGACGCGCCTCTTTTAGCAGGAACTCGATGCCGGCCTGCATGGAACGGAAATAGTGCACATTTTTATGGCCGGCTTCGCGGATGGCTCCGGCAAGAGCTTCGCTGGTTATGCCGGGAATGGGGGCTTCGCTCGCGGCGTAGATGTCCATCAGCACGAGGATGTCGGCTTGATTGAAGGCACGGGAGAATTCGTCCCAGAGGTGCTGGGTGCGACTGAAGCGGTGCGGCTGAAAGAGGACCAGCAGGCGGTTGAATTTGCAGCCGCGGGCGGCTTCGAGCGTGGCGCGGATTTCGACGGGGTGATGGCCGTAGTCGTCGATGACCGTGACGTCGTTCACTACGCCCTTGATGTCGAAGCGGCGGCCGACTCCGGCGAACTTCGCGAGGCCTTCGCGGATGAGGTCCGAAGGCACGTTTAGATAGAGAGCGACGGCGGCAGCGGCTGCGGCATTGCGGACGTTGTGGATGCCAGGCGGATGCATCAGATGGAACAGGCCGAGGTCTTCGCCTTTGAAGGTGAGACGGAAGTCGCTGCCGAGGCCTTCCAGTGTTATGTCGCTGATGACCAGGTCGGCCTGGCTGGACGTGCCATACGTGATGATGGGGCGCTTAACGCTGGGAAGGATGGCCTGGACGTTGGGCTCGTCAAGGCAGAGGATGGCGGCGCCGTAGAACGGGACGCGGTTGACGAACTGGATGAAGGCACCCTGAATGTCTTCAAGCGAGGTGTACTGATCGAGGTGCTCGCGGTCGATGGTGGTCACGACGGCCACGACGGGGGCGAGCATCAGGAAGCTACGGTCGCTTTCATCGGCTTCCACGACAAAGTATTCGCCTTTGCCGAGGCGAGCTGTAGTACCGGCTTGATTCACGCGGCCACCGATTACAAAAGTCGGGTCGAGATGCGCGGCGTTTAGAACGGAAGCTATCATCGAGGTCGTGGTCGTTTTGCCGTGAGCGCCCGCTACAGCGATGCCGTATTTGAGGCGCATCAATTCAGCAAGCATTTCGGCGCGGGGGATGACCGGGATTTTTCGCTTGTGGGCTTCGACGACTTCGGGATTGTCCTGGCGGATCGCCGAGGAGGTTACGACGACGTGGGCGCCTTCGACGTTGATTGCTTTGTGGCCTTCGTGGATTGTGGCGCCGAGATTTTGCAGGCGCTCGGTGATGTTAGAGGGCTTGGTGTCGGAGCCTGAAACGGAATAGCCCAGTGTCAGCAGTACTTCGGCGATGCCGCTCATGCCGATGCCGCCGATGCCCACCAGGTGAATGCGCTGAAAGTTTCGAAAAGAGACCATCATGTTGTTGCCCTCTGGCGATTTGCTTGCACGTTGGCGGCCTCTTCGATCAAGTTGACTATGTCGCTGGCAGCGGTTGGGCGGGCAAGTGCGCGCGCTGCGGCTGACTGCTTTTCAATTTGGTCCGGCTGGTCGAGCAGCGAGAAGATTTCGTTCGTCAAGCGCTCGGCGGTTAGTTCTTTCTCAGAAATCAGGCGGCCTGCGCCTGCTCGCTGCATTTCCTGGGCGTTGCGCAACTGGTGGCTGTCGGTGGCGGCTCCGAAGGGGATGAAGATGGCGGCGCGGCCGGCGGCTGCGATTTCCGCCGCGGTGATGGCTCCTGCTCGGCAAACAATTACGTCGGCCCAGGCAAAGCGTTCGGCCATGTTGGTGAGGAAGGGGAAGACCTCCGCGTTGATTTCGCGCCGCGCGTAGGAGGTGCGAACAGCATTATAGTCGCGCTCGCCGGTTTGATGCACGATGGAGAGGTCGGTTTTGCGGGAAGCGAGGAGGTCCATGGAGTCTACAAACGTACGGTTGATCGGGAGTGCGCCCTGGCTTCCGCCGGTGACGAGCAGACGAAATGGCTTTTCGAGCTTTCGAGGAGTGATTGAGAAAAATCCTGGACGGACCGGGCAGCCCGTTACGACAGCCTTTTTTCCCCAGGAGTGTGCAGAAATTTCATAGCCGGTGGCGATGCGTTTGGAAAGTTTGGCGAGGAGTTTGTTGGTCAGGCCAGGTTCGGCGTTTGGTTCAAAGATCACGTTGGGGATGCCAGTGAACCACGTGGCCAGCATGATGGGGCCGGCGGCGTAGCCTCCTACGCCGAAGGCTGCGATTGGTTTGTGCTTGCGGAGGACGCGGCGGGCGTCGAGCATCGCTGGGGCTAGCATGGCGAAGTTTTTTACGAGCGTGGCGCCGCCTTTGCCTTTCAGACCGGCTACCCGAAGAGTTTCCAGGGGCAGGCCTGCTTGGGGCACTAGCTTCATTTCGATTCCGCGTTCTGTTCCTACCAGCACGACTTCTCTTTCTTTGCCGCGTGACAGCCACTCTTGCGCGATGGCGATGGCGGGAAAAACGTGACCGCCTGTGCCACCGCCCGCGATTAAGAGCTTCATGGCTTACGCCCGAGTGTAGGGGCGCAGCATGCCGCGCCCCTACAAAGATAGCTCCTGCGCCGCATCACGTTTCTGTGGCCTGCTGGCTGATATTCAGCAGGACTCCTGTCGCCAGCAGCATGACCAGCAGGCTTGAGCCTCCGTAACTTACGAAGGGGAGCGGGATGCCTTTTGTTGGCACCATGCCAAGGACTACCGCGAAATTGATTAGAGCTTGGCTGAGAACAAGCGCTGTAATTCCCAGGGCGAGAAGGCGGCCGAAGCCGTCCTGGGCGTTAAAAGCTGCACGGAGACCACGCCAACCGTAGACCAGGAACAAGGCAATCACCAGCATCGCGCCGATGTAGCCGAGCTCTTCGCAAATTACTGCGTAAATAAAATCCGTGTGGGCTTCCGGGAGGTAAAAGAGTTTTTGTTTGCTCTCCATGAGGCCGACGCCGGTGAAACCGCCGGAACCCACGGCAATGAGGGATTGCGTCAATTGAAAGCCTGCGCCTTGCGGGTCGGAGCCGGGATCGAGAAACGACATGATGCGCGCCATGCGGTAAGGAACGAGAATAATAGAGAGAATGAACGTGGGCAGAGCCACGGCTGCGCCTGCGGCGATCCATTTCCAGGAGAGGCCTGCGGTTAGGAGAATCGCGGTAGCCACAAGAACAATGTCCACTGCGGTGCCCAGGTCGGGTTGCATCAGAATTAAGCTCACGCAAATCAGTACGGGCCCGGCTGCGGGGAGAATGGTCTGGAGAAAATCCTGTTTGCAGAACTCCATTCCAGTTTTGGCGCGGCGCTTCTGATCGAGGAACCACGCCAGATAGAGGATCACTGCGAGTTTCGCTAATTCAGATGGCTGAATTCCTGCCGGCCCAAAACGAATCCAGCGGTGCGTGGCGTGGGATTTATCGAGAAAAAATGTCCCGACGAGAAGGAGAAGGACGACGCAGACCGTCGTATAAACAACCGCGGGCTCGCGCAAGCGGCGATAGTCGGTGCGCATCAGCGCGAACATGCCGAGGAGGCCGAGGACCAGCCAGGCGGCTTGCCGGATCAGAAAATAGTAGGAGTGCGTGTACTCTTTTTCGGCGGTGACAGCGGAGGCGCTGAAAATCATCACGGCTCCCAAGAGGCAGAGCACCACAGTCGCACCAAAAAGCCATTTGTCGATTTCGAAACGTCTCGGCACGTTCGCTCACCTTTTCCTGGAAGTCGCTCCGGCAGCTTGCTTTTCAAGCTGACGGACTAAATCTTTGAAGGCCCTGCCACGGTGCTCATAGTTTTGGAACTGGTCGAAGCTCGCACAGGCTGGCGCGAGCAGGACTACGTCGCCGGGTTGCGCTGCGTGGGAGGCGAGTTCCACGGCGTGCTCGATGGTTTCGGCGAGTTCCAGAGCAACGCTTCCGGAGATTTGCTGCTCGATTTTTTCAGCTGCGGCCCCAATCAGCAGTGCGAGAATGGCTTTTTCGCGCAGCGGCTTTTGCAGAACCGTGTAGTCGCTTGCTTTATCTTTGCCGCCGAGGATGATCAGGATGCGGCCGGGAAAGGCGTCGAGCGCCTTTAGCGTGGCATCC
>DATFZY010000061.1:0-39409 GCA_035313865.1 Candidatus Acidiferrum sp. | reverse complement strand
TCGCGCCTGTTGTGGCTGTGTTTCCTCCCGGCGCAAAAGTGCCGCTAGCTCCTGCTGCTGGAGGCGTGAACGTCACCATGACACCGCTCACCGGATTGCCTCCGGAATCCGTTACCGTGGCCACCAAAGGCGCGGCAAAGGCTGTGCTGATCGCGCTGCTCTGGCCGGACCCGCTCGTCGCCGTCACTTTCGCGGCCGCGCCGACTTTGTTAGTCATTGCAAAATTTGCCGAGGTGGCACCCGTGGCGCTGGCCACGACGTTGTAGGGCCCACCGGCGGTTGCATTGGCTGTGAAGACGCCGGAGGTAGCTACACCGTTCGCGCCTGTTGTGGCTGTGTTTCCTCCTGGCGCAAAAGTCCCGCTTGCTCCTGCCGCTGGACGCGTGAACGTCACCATCACCCCGCTCACCGGATTACCGCCGCTGTCGGTGACCGTGGCCACCAAAGGCGCAGCAAAGGCTGTGCTGATTGCAGCGCTTTGTCCCGACCCGCTCGTCGCTGTTACTTTCGCGGCCGCGCCGGCTTTGTTGGTCATAGCAAAATTCGCCGAGGTGGCGCCCGTAGCGCTGGCCACAACGTTGTAGGGCCCACCGGCGGTTGCATTGGCTGTGAAGACGCCGGAGGTGGCTACACCGTTCGCGCCTGTTGTGGCTGTGTTTCCTCCGGGCGCAAAAGTACCGCTTGCTCCCGCTGCTGGAGGAGTGAACGTCACCATGACACCACTGACGGGATTACCGCCGCTGTCGGTCACTGTCGCCACCAACGGTGCCGCGAAAGCGGTGCTGATCGTGGTGCTCTGGCCGGAGCCGGTTGTCGGCGTCACTTTCGCGGCCGCGCCAGCCGTGTTGGTCATAGCAAAGTTTGCTGAAGTGGCGCCCGTGGCGCTGGCCACGACATTATAAGGCCCACCGGCAGTGGCGTTGGCCGTGAAGGCACCGGATGTAGCTACACCGTTCGCGCCTGTTGTGGCTGTGTTTCCTCCGGGCGCAAAAGTGCCGCTTGCTCCTGCCGCTGGAGGCGTGAACGTCACCATGACACCACTGACGGGATTGCCGCCGCTGTCGGTCGCTGTCGCCACCAACGGTGCAGTGAAAGCGGTGCTGATCGTGGTGCTTTGGCCTGACCCAGTTGTGGCCGTGACTTTCGCGGCAGTTGCCGTGGTGACGGTGAAGGCCGTGCTCGTCGCTTGCGGCAATCCGCCGCCATTGGACGTTATTGTGTAACCCACGCCAGTATTGTTGATGCTCAAACCTGGGAACGCCGCTACGCCTGACACCGTATTTACCGTTAGCGTGCCAGACAAGGTGCCAGCTGATGGGTTGGTGCCGATGGCGACGGTTATGGGGGTCGCCGGCACACTGGTAACCACGTTTCCTAGTGCGTCTTCGACGCTCACCTGTACCGGCGGAGCAATCGAAGCACCTGCGCTTACGCTGGCTGGCGGCTCCACGGTAAACGCCAGTTGTGCTGGCGGACCCGCGGTCACATTGAAGGCCGCGCTGGTCGCGGCGAATCCGCCGCCATTGGCCCTCAGCGTGTAGCCCGTTCCCAGCTTGTTGATGCTGAGGTTGGAGAACGTCGCGACGCCATTCGCCGCGGGAACCGGCGTAGTTCCCGACAGAGTTCCCCCGCTCGGATTTGTTCCGATCGCGATAGCTATCGAAGTCGTCGCCGTGGTCACCGTGTTGCCCTCGGCATCCTGAACAGCCACCTGGACAGGAGGAGTGATCGAACTGCTGACCGCCACGGTGCTCGGCTGCGTGATAAACCCCAGCATGGCTGCCGGACCGGGATTGTTCGTCAATGTAAAGTTGTTGGCATTCGCCCCGGGGGTGGTCGCTAAGACGTTGTAGGATGTGCCAGCGATCGCGTTAGCGGTAATGACCGCGGAAGTCGCCACGCCGCTGGTATTCGTTGTGGCGGTGTTCAGTCCGCCCGCGAATGTGACGCTGGCACCAGTGGACGGAGGTGTGAAAGTCACTACTGCGCCGCTTACTGCAACCCCACCGGTCGTCTTCACCGTCGCGACCAGCTTATTCGTGAACGCCGTAAGAACTGTCGCGCTCTGCGACGATCCGCTCGTCACCGTGATCGTATTTGTTGACGGCCATTGGCTCACCAGGTTGCTGGTGTTGACCGTGCCGATTCCTGTGGCGAAGTCCCATCCGGGGGTGGTCCCGAAGGCCGGCTGATAGGCTGCCGAAAGGCCTGTCGCAGCCGTGCAGGTTGCACCCGTTCCAGCTCCACCGGTCAGAAGGCAAATTGGATTTCCCGCGTAGCCTGCGCCGCCGTTTGTAATCGTGAGGCCGGTCACAACTGCCCCGGTCAACGTCGCTTTGCAAGTAGCTTGCACTCCCCCCGTGTAAGTTGAATAGGCTCCCTGGTTGCTTGGCGCGGAAAGAGTGCACGTCGGCGCGCTGGTATACCCTGTTCCGCCGGCGGTCACCGTAAGGGTCCCGACGGGACCAGTGCTCAACACTCCATTCGTACCCGAAGGCAAATAGCAATTCACGATGCCCGTGCACGGCACGTCCATGTCGCCCTGAGTTACGTCGTAGAAAACGCATGTGCTGGCCACGCCGTTGCCGAGCGTCGAGTTGCAGATGGTGCTGCCTGACGCGCCGTACTCGGCGTCGGCAAGCGCGTAGTAAGTAGGATTTGGGTTTCCCCAAGTGGTTCCCGTGCTCTGATTCACCAGCGCCTGGAAGGCCGCCATGATGGGTGTCGCAACCGACGTTCCGCCAAAGCCAGACCATGTGTCGGGCGCGCCGGTGCATGCGCCTCCGCCTTGGCCCGTATCGGAATAGCAGACGACGTAGTAATGAAGCCAGACCCCGTTCGCTGCAAAGAGAGAGACGTCCGGGGTATCGCGTACGCCGTCGTTGGGATTGCCAAAGACAGATTGCCACGCGGGCTTGGCATATCCCGCGCAGGTTCCGCCCACGATACCGGCGCTGCTCGGCGCGCCCGTCGCACAACCGCTGGGCCCACCGCTTCCACCAGTTACAGCTAAGAAATCGTTGATGCCGGTCGCGCTGTTGCAGAAGCCGCTCGTGCCGTAGGTTGTGCCGGAGGTTGTAACTTTGGTAGAAATCAGCACGCTGGCGCAAGAGTCGTTCCAAGGGATTTCCGGAACATACGAGAGCGCTGAGCCAAAGGTGGCTGAGTTTGTCCCGCTCCAGTAAGTACTGTTCGTGCCGGCGAATGTGTCGCCAAAATCCGTGCCGCCCACGGCCACGTTGTAGGGCGTGGACGCTTCTCCGTTGACGTTAATTCCGTGCGTTGCGGTGTTTGCGCCGCGGTCGCTGACGGCGGCGGCTTGATCGGCAGCGGCGACAAAAATCGAGACCCCTTCTGAGGCTGCCTGCTGAAACAGTGAGTTGATGAATCCGTTGGCCGCCGCCCCGAGTTCTGTTTCGGATTCTCCGTAGCTGATGCTAATAATCGCCGGCGTTGGGCCGCCGTTTGTGAGGATATTGATCAAGGCAATAAAGACGCCAGAGCTGTTCGTATTCGCGCAGGAGGCTAGCACGATGGACGCGTTTGGTGCCCCCGCGGAGGCCCACTCCACATCCAGGGTCGCTTCCGCGTCGTCACCCGTGGGTCCGGGATCCGTACAGTTGCCTCCCTCGCCGGGCGCCGGGTTGACCTGTGTAAAGGAGCCCGAAGTGTAGCCGGAAAGGCCAAGTACTGAGCGGAACGTGGATATGTCCGTCGTGCTGAAGACGTCGCTGTCTTCCACCACAACGATGGTCTGGCCCTGGCCGGAGATGCCTTTTGCAAACAGCGGATTGACGTTGTAGATAGTGGCCAGATCCGCTGGCACTACCGGGTAATAGCCGGTACCGGGAGTGTATTGCGGTCGCCGCGTGTTCATCGGGCGCGGCATGAAGTTGTGAAGGCCAATGATGCCGGCAACCACCGGGGCAAGCGCCTCGGGAATCTTGGGGTCGCTCATGTTGGCGAAATGCGTTTCGTCCTTCACCTTGAGACTGTGAATCTCGGTCTGAAAGGCACTTTCCACTTGCCCGGCTGTTCCGGAAAAATCGATCGACCTGGGGTAGATAACATTCACAGTGAAGCCGTGGCTCTTCAGCCAGTTCGTGATAATCTCCACGTCCTCCGGCGCCACGCTGAACTGTTGTTTGAACTGGTCGCCCGTGAGCCACTTGTGGAATTTTGGCGAACTCGGGTCCTGCTGGTCGCGAATGAGCTGCTCCAGTTCCTGCTCTTTTTCCGCGGGGAGCCGCAGTTGAAGCTGCATGTGCTGCATAGCCAGATCGTTCGCGACGGGACCCATATCATTCTGCGCCGTCGCCTCCGGACGCATGTTGCCCGCCAGCGTGACCGTCTTGCTGTCGTTCACCGATTCCGTGATCAGACGGCGTGTCGGTCGTTGTGATTGCACTTGGGCCAGGCTGGCGTCGGTGAAGAAAAGCAGCGCTAAGGCAGCGAGCAAATAGAACAGTCTTCCGATCAGCATTTTCCGTCTGCGGAGTACGGCAGGCTTACGCATCTTCGGTCTCCCAAGGGGCGCGTCGTCGTCATTTCAGGGATTGTCAGAATCCCCGCTACAACTCTAGTGATTAAGAACGGGTATTCGAATCACGAATGGGCTCATCGTCGCGGTATTTATTCCAACCCCATCGGTGAGAAACGGCTGGTGCGTGCGGAATTTCAAAGGGAAGGAGCTGCTACCAAACGCAGTTAAAGCATTCCGGGAACTACTGAGTATAGACCCGGGCCCGTTCGCACGATGGGAAAGAGTTACCGCTCGCTCTGAGAGCACGAGCATTCGTCCTCGACTTGCCAGCTACTGAGAGGGCAATTGGCGGCATCCTGACCCTCACAGGCTTTTCTGTCAAGTGAATTTCCGGCAGGAGATGAGCCCAGGCTACGGACCCTTCGGGCGGTTCAAATACCTGCTAACACTGGATATTTGTATGGTTAGCTGCAACTTCAGGTAAAGGATCAGGCCATTCGGTGGGGCGTGAGCCGGGCCGTCATTTCCATCACACGGCGATAGTATTCACGTTGCGTAAGGCGCGCGGCAGCGGCTTCGTCAATCACAAACGTGACGTCGGGATGAAGCTGAAGGCAGGAAGCCGTGACGGAAGCGGTGATCGGTCCTTCAATCGCCTGCGCCACAGTTTCAGCTTTGGTCGCGCCCGTAGCCAGCAGCAAAATCTTGCGCGCTTCGAGAATCGTTCCGATGCCCATCGTGATGGCGCACTCCGGCACTTCTTCTCCTGGCAAAAAAGACTTGCGATTATCGTCGATCGTTTCGCTGGTCAAAACTTTCAGGCGCGTCCTTGAACCAAAGCTCGAAGTAGGCTCGTTGAAGCCGATGTGGCCATTGCGCCCGATTCCCAGAATTTGCAGATCGATTCCGCCCGCCTCGCGAATCGCGCGCTCGTAGCCGATGCAATACTCTTCGTAATCGCCTCTGACCGTTCCATCAGGGATGTGGATTTTCGCTGGATCCGCGTTTACGTGGTCAAAAAAATTCTCGCGCATGAAGCAATGAAAGCTTTGCGGATGTTCCGCGGAAAGCCCGAGGTACTCGTCAAGATTAAACGTGGTGACTCTCGAAAAATCGAGCCCTTGCTCCTTGTGAAGCCGCGCCAGTTCCTTGTACATTCCCAGCGTCGTGCTGCCTGTAGCCAATCCCAGCGTAACGGATGGATTGTTTCGAACCGCGTTCGCGACAATGCGTGCCGCTTCGCGGCTCAACTCTTCGTAGCTCGGCGTCAGAAGTACCAGCATTTCCGCCTCGAGTCCTCCGCGCTTTCTGCGAACTCTGTGTTAGAAACCGTCGTTCGCATGTTCGTTACCAACCCAACGTGCTATATATATCACCCAATCCCCATTCAAAAATCATTTCAGAATATCGTCGCAAATTGCCCCTATCGGAGTAAAATCCCCCGCGGTTCCATTTAGCTTGCAACTTCAGAGCTATATAGCAGTATACTAAGCCGCCGGCGCATCAAACACAACGCGTACTTCGCGGAGCAAAACGAAATATGGCTCTCACCGCCACCGACTGGATCGTCATCGCCGCGTACCTGCTCCTCAATCTGTTGATCAGCCTTTACTATCGCCGCCGCTCTTCCGGCAGCACCGAGGAGTTTTTCGTCTCCGGCCGCAACGTCTCCTGGTGGCTCGCCGGAACTTCCATGGTTGCCACGACTTTCGCGGCCGACACTCCTCTCCTCGTCACCGGCCTCGTGGCCCGCAACGGCATCTCCGGCAACTGGCTCTGGTGGTCGCTCTGCCTCTCCGGCATGATGACCGTCTTCTTTTTCGCGCGCTATTGGCGCCGCGCCGAGATTCTCACGGACATTGAGTTCGTGGAACTCCGCTACAGCGGAAAACCTGCGGCCTTTCTACGAGGCTTCCGCGCGCTCTATCTCGGCGCGCTGATGAACTGCCTCATCCTCGGCTGGGTCATAAAAGCGATGATCAGCATCACCACCGTGCTCCTCGGAGACGTCATCGCGCAAGGCCGTGTCCTCTCTATTGGCCTCGGCGGCCACGAACTTTTTCAATACACGCTCGGGGCTCCCGCGCACACCGCTCTTCTCATCTGCGTCCTCATTCTCGTGCCGTTCACCGGCATTTACACATTTATCGGCGGCCTCTGGGGAGTCCTCGTCACCGACCTCTTCCAGTTCGCGTTGAAGATGACCATGATCATCGTCCTTGCCTGGGTCGCCGTATCAAAACTCGGCGGCATGGCTCTTCTCAAAGTCCAACTGTCGCAAATCGACGCCGCCACGCGCGCTTCCGGCCAAACCACAGGTAACATTCTCTCCTTTTTCCCCTCCTTCCATCTCGGCTGGACCACGGACGCTCTCTGGACTCTTCCCGTCCTTACCTTCGCTCTCTTTCTCGCCGTGCAGTGGTGGGCCGATTGGTATCCCGGAGCTGAACCTGGCGGTGGCGGTTACGTTGCACAAAGAATGTTCAGCGCCAAGGACGAAAAAAACTCTCTCGGCGCCACGCTCTGGTTCAACATCGCCCACTATGCCATGCGCTCCTGGCCCTGGATCGTCACCGGTCTCGTTGCCGTGGCCGTTTACTCCGCGCACGGCGGCCTTCACCCCAGCGCCGAATTTGCGGCCGAGCCGGAAAAGGGATACGTCATGGTCATGCGCGACTATCTTCCTCCTGCGTTGCGCGGTCTCATGATCGCGGCCTTCCTTGCCGCCTTCATGTCCACGGTAGGCACGCAGCTCAATTGGGGCACTTCCTACCTCATCAACGATTTCTACCGCCGCTTCATCGTCAAGGACGGAAACGAGAAGCACTACGTGTTCGTCAGTAAAATCTTCATCATCCTGCTCGTCATTCTGAGTGGCTACACCGCCGCACACATCAATTCCATTCAAGCCGCTTGGCAGCTTTTGCTCGGCATGGGCGCAGGAACCGGTGGCGTTCTGCTCCTTCGCTGGTATTGGTGGCGCATCAACGCGTGGAGCGAAATCTCTTCCATGATTGCCGCTTTCGTCGTCTCCATCTCGCTGACGCGTGTTCATTTCGCCGGTAACGACTCCGTCGTCTTTGCGAAAACCGCCTTGATCACCGCCGGCGTCACGACGCTCGTGTGGATCATCACCACGATCGCCACTCCCGCTGAGCCCGAACAACTTCTCCTCAAGTTTTATCGCCGCGTTCATCCCACCGTCCACGGCTGGAAACACATCGCCTCTCTCGCCCCGGAGATGCCGCCGGTCCGCGACCTGGGTGCGAACGCGTTCGATTGGATTATGGGTTGCGCGCTGATTTACTGTGCGATGTTCGGCATCGGCGAACTCGTCCTGCAGGAATGGCTTCCCGGCTTTATCCTTCTGTTTTGCGCCGCTCTCTCGGGCTACTTTATTTTCTGGAGCCTCTCCCGCCGCGGCTGGAAAACCCTCTCCGGCGCGGAAGCTATTCCGATTGCTCCGCCAGCCTCAAAGTCTCAGCTCGAAGCTTAAATCTTTGCCACATAAGGTAACTTACATCCGCCTTAGTTGAGTTACCGTTCATTCAAACGCGAACTATTCTTTGAGAGGCCTCTTCAGCACTTTCGGCGGGTGAAAATAAATCATCACGCGCTGGTGCGGATACTCTTCGCCGGCTTTTGCTTCGAAGCGAATTCTCAGCTTTGATTCGCCTGCCGCGTCCTTCACCAGCTCTGCTCCCTGCACCGATTCGATTAGCGCCGGGTTCCAAATATTTAGTTCGTAGGTGGCTCCAGCGCGTCCCGCGGTTTCCAGGATCATCGGCGCCGTCACATCCCCCATCTCTTCCGAGAGAATGCGCAAGTCAGAACTTTCTCCGCCCAGTTCCGGCAGCCGGAACGCGTATGACACTCCAAAATCGTTTGGCACACGAATGCGAATCGTGTTCGTTCCTTCCTTCAGCGCGAGCTGAATTCTCAGATGATGATGTTCCGCGGAAATCTGTTGGTCGAAGGTCTGCGGCCGGCCATTCACTTCCACGCGAGCGTTCCAGGCTGTGTTCGCCAGCGCGGGCTCAAAATCCAGCGAGCATTCGCCGCCCGTCCGCGTAACTTCCAGGGTAATTTCGGCGAGCGACTTGTGATAACTCAGGTCTAGCACGCTGTCGCCGACTCGCACATTCTTGATCTTGAAATCCGTCCAGTCCGCCGGGACATGAGGAACAAACGTCAGCGTCTTCTTAATTGCATCCTTTTCCAGCCCAAACATTCCCTTCAATACCGGACTCACCACCATCGCCGCCGACCAGATCTGGTGCGGTGAACTTGTCGAAAGCGGCTGGTAGTAATCGCCGGAAAGCACTTCGGTTACGTGCCCCAGAGATCCATCCAGCGCCAGCAGCGCGTTGGCCCGCAAATTCTGGTAAGCGGCGAAGTCCTGGTCATGTCGATACTCCGCGACCGACGCCCAACCCGTGAACAACGGCCATACCGACCCATAGTGGTACCCGCCTCCGCTGAAGTGCGCCGACCGGTTCGAAATAATTCTCATCCCCCAGTCTGTCTGAATATCTGCGTCCGTCAGTTGGTGCAGATGCTCCGTCCTCCAGGCTCCCGTGGTGTCAGTCGTTGAGCCGAACCACATCGGCGCCGCAGCCAGGACGCTCAGCTCGTCCACCTGTTTGTCGTCCTTGTCCAGCGCAAACGCAAACCGCTTCTTACCGGCGATCCAAAAACTTTCGTTCACAAGCAACTGCTGCTTTTCAAACTCCGTTTCCAGTTGCTTCCCGAGATCGTTCTGGCCGGCCGCTTTCGCGAGACTCGAGAGTGCATGCAGCGCCTCCGCGCCCAGCGCGCTCTGATAAAACTCCGCCTTAACAGGCAGCAGCGGCCCGCCTTCCACCCAGCCGTGCCCCACGCCCAGATTTTGCGGCAGTCCCCGTGCGTCATAAGTCGATTTTAGGAACTGATACGCTTTCCAAAGGCTGGCCCACTTTTCTTTCGCGAAGGCCACGTCGCCGCTCGATGTCACATAATCCTTCGCCGCGATGATGTAGAGCGGCGTCGCATCCGCCGATGCGTAGGGGTACGGATAATCCTTGAACCAGTTCACAAAACTCGCGCCTTGCGAAATCTCGTGTGGAAGTTTTCCGTCTTCGCGCTGAAATTTGCTCACAAACTCCAGCGCCGTCTTGGCATTCGCAAAATCTCCCTCGGCGTTCAAAGCAAAAGAAGTCCAGAATGAATCCCGCCCGAAATACCATGCAAATCCCGGCCGCTGGCTATCGCCCGAAGTCCGGTATCCCGCCACCAGCCCCGTTCCGAGAAATGGATTCGTCACCATTCCTTGCACCATGCTGATTCTCGACCAGTCATACGCCTGCTGAATCTGCTTGTCGGGAAGTTCCAAACTCACCGTCTGATCGAGATAGTTCCGGTAGTACTCAGTCGATTCGCGCACTAGTTCGCCATATTCCGAAGTGAGCCGGCGATACGTGTTCTCGGCTTCTGCTCGACCCTGCATCGAGCCCGCAATTACAATGAGCTTGCTCTCCTTGCCTTTGGCAGTCACACCAAGTCGAAAGGAGTTGTCCAGCGACTCGAAATAGTTCGTCTGAAACTCCTCTTGTATGAGTTCCGCGCTCGGCGACCCCACAATGGCGGAGAATTTCCGGGTTTCCTCGCCGAGAGCAAAAGCGCGCAGACTTGGCTCCCAGCTCTCGTAAGTCGCGCCGAGAGCCGCGGGCCATTCCAGCTGAAAATCGCGATGAAACAAGGCTTCGATCTCGAGCGGAGTCTCCGTTTCCACCTCAAGTAGAATCACCGCTCCGGGTTCGTGTACTGGAACAAAAAATGTTTCGCGCACCGAAAATGTATCGCCGGCGTAAACAATCGTGCTCGATTCCGGCCTTGCGATCAGCGTCCGGGCCAGCGATTCCGCCGCCAGAGTCTTTCCGTCCACGTGAAATTTCAAATGAAAGTCGCGGAAACATTTCAGCGGATAAACCCACGCTTCCATCCGCCCGGATTCGTTTCCAAGCAAGCCCGCCCGCGTCCCCGTGACCGGCAAAAATTCCCACGGTCGCACCGCTCGTGTTAATTCGATGGATCGCGCCGCATTGAGCGTTCCCGGAGTGTTTTGCGATGCAGCGGACTTCTGCGCCTGAGACGGAGCTGCAACCTGCGCCTTCGCCGGAGCGGGAACCTGCGCTTCAACGCGCGTTGTCATGGGCCCAAGGAAAAGCAGTACGACCGCTCCGAAAACGGACCCACAAAATGGCCGAGCGCGCCGAATTTTAGTAGTTCTCCGAATCATGGTAGGAAGGTCCGTCGCTCAAGAAACCCCTGATTCTCTCAAGCGCCTCAGTTTGAATCGCCGTTTTGGCCGTACAATATGAAACAGCACCAAATCCTAGCACGAGCCAAACCACGGAAGGTATCATTCCATTTGTCTTCTTCACGCCGCGCCTTTCTTAAATCTCTAAGCCGCTCCGCGCTCGTCCTCCCACTCGAAAGTGTTCTCACGCTCGCGCATCCTCTTCGTTCGAGTCAATCGGCCGCGGCGTCGGGCGATTCAAATCAATATCCGCCTCCGCCGAAAGATATCGGCGTCAGTTTCCTGAACGTGGCGCGCGAATCCGGACTCAACGCCAAAACGATTTTTGGCGGCGAGCACAAGAACAAATATTTGCTCGAGACGACGGGCTGCGGCGTCGCTTTCTACGATTACGACAACGACGACTGGCTCGACATTTTCCTGGTGAATGGGTGGCGCCTCGAAGGCTTTCCCAAGGGGCAGGAGCCGACTTCGCATCTTTTCAAAAATAATCGCGACGGCACATTTACCGATGTCACCGAAAAAGCAGGCCTCGTCCATTCCGGCTGGGGACAAGGAGTTTGCGTCGGCGATTACGATAACGACGGCTTCGACGATTTGTTCGTCACGTACTTCGGAAAAAATGTTTTGTACCACAACAAAGGCAACGGCACGTTCACCGACGTCACTGAAAAGGCCGGCGTCGCTACAAACGGAAAGCGCTGGAACACCGGGTGCGCTTTTGTCGATTACGATCGCGACGGCCATCTCGATCTGTTTGTCGCGAACTACATCGACATGGACCTGGCGACAGCGCCCGTGCCGGAGTCCGGCCCGTGCAATTACAAAGGCGTACTCGTCGCGTGCGGCCCGCCGGGACTGAACGGCGGAAAAAATATTCTGTTTCACAACAACGGCGATGGCACGTTCAGCGATGTTTCCGAACGCGCCGGAATTTTCCAAGCCAACGGAACGTATGGGCTGGGCGTGCTCACCGCCGATTTCAACAACGACGGCTGGCCCGACATTTATGTCGCGAACGACTCGACAGCTAGCGCACTTTATCAAAATCGAAAAAACGGCACGTTTTCCGACGTTGCCATGGAAGCGGGGTGCGCACTGAGCGCGGACGGCAAACCCCAGGCCGGGATGGGCGTTTCCGCCGCGGATTACGATCTCGACGGGAACCTCGACATCGTAAAGACCAATTTTGCCGGCGATACGCCGTCGCTCTATCACAACCTCGGTAGCGGAAATTTCGAGGACGCCACTTTTCCGGCGGGGCTCGGCAAACATACGCAGTTTCTCGGCTGGGGCTGCGGTTTTTTCGACATGGACAACGACGGCTGGCCGGACATATTGATTTGCAACGGCCATGTTTATCCTGAGGTTGAGCAACTGCGCACCGAAGCCGGATATGCGCAGCAGAAAATTTTGTACCGCAATTTGCGCAATGGCCACTTTGAAGATGTTTCGTCGCAGGGGGGCTCCGGCATTATGGTTCCGGTCGCTTCGCGCGGGGCGGCGTTTGGCGATTTCGACAACGATGGCGACATCGACGTGGTGGTGAACACGGTCAATGGCTTTCCTCAACTGCTGCGGTGCGATTCGCGGCTTGAAAATAACTGGCTGAAGATAAAAACGATCGGAACGAAATCGAACCGCAGCGGGATTGGGGCGCGCTTGCGGTGTGTGACGCATCCTCCTGGCGAAACAAAGCCGCAGCAGCAGATTGACGAAGTGCGCAGCGGCGGAAGCTACATTTCGCAGAATGATTTGCGCGTGCATTTTGGGATTGGCAAAGCGGAGAAGGTCGAGCTGCTGGAAATCCGTTGGCCTAGCGGCGCGGTGGATACATTGAAGGACGTGAAGCCGAACCAGATGATTGTGGTGAAAGAGAGCGAGGGCATTGTGCGGTCGGCGAAATTCGATCGGCCGAAGCCCGCCAAGCCCGGGAAGTGAGTCACAGTGAGGCCCGAGGATTCTGTAGAGCTTGGCCGGACCTCACCGAACGTGGCTTAGGATGACTTGTCTTATGCCGGGAGCTTGGCGCCCAGGATTTCGACCTGTTCAATGGATGGGGGAGCCGAGAGCAGGTCCGGGGCGTTGGCCATGAGAGCTTTGGCGATAGGGCCATTCAAATGATTTTGGCGTCCCGCCTCGTCTGCGAACGCATCGAAAACCCCGAACGTGGAAGGGCCCAATTTCAGCGCGAACCAGAGTGGTGTCGTGGCCTCCTGATTGGCAAGCTGGAGGCCTTTTTCCAAAAACTGAGCGACGTCGTTTTCTTTGCCTTTTTTTGCTTCCAGACGGACGAACAAAGCGAGTTTTAGCATTTGCGATCTCCTTCGAATAAGTTCTTTACCACAGGGAGAGGCTACTCCCGCAGGCTGTTTTTTTCCATTGGCAAGAACGCCAAAGATGATATCATATTTGCCATGAGAGTTTCCGTGCTTGCTCTGGACGGCGTCTTCGATACGGGATTAGCAACCGTGCTCGACGCTTTTCAAACGGCCAATGAATTGGGCGAAATGTCGGGGCTGTCCACGACGCGATTCGAGGTTCGGATTGAGGGTTTGCGGAGGTCCGTGAAGACCGCGCAAGGATTGAGCGTGCCGGTCCATTCGGTGGGCAAGACCGCGCCCGAGTTGGTGGTGGTGCCGGCCATTGGATTCAAGATGCCGGAGCCTTTGCAGCGGGCGCTGGCGAAGCCCGAGATTAAGGACGCCACCGATGTGCTGCGGTGCTGGGCGAGGCAGGGAGCGACGATGACCGCAGCCTGCGTTGGAACATTTGTTATGGCCGAGTCCGGGTTGCTCGATCATCAGAGCGCCACGACGACGTGGTGGCTGGCGCCATTATTTCGATCGAGGTATCCCAAGGTTGTTCTCGACGAATCGGAGATGATCGTGAAATCCGGGAAGTTCGTTACCGCGGGAGCGGCATTGAGCCACCTGGATCTGGCGCTCTGGCTGATTCGACAGAAGAGTCCGAAGCTTGCCTCGCTGACGGCGAAGTATCTGATTGTCGACTCGAGGCCGACACAAACGGCTTACGTGCTTACGGATCATCTGATTCATTCCGATCCACTCGTGGAACGGTTCGAGCGCTGGGCGCGCGGCAGGCTCGCGCAGGGATTTTCGCTTGAGGAAGCGGCGAAGGCGGTTGGAGCCAGCAAGAGAACGCTGGCGCGGCGGATGCAGACGGTGCTGGGAAAATCACCGTTGTCTTATTTTCAGAGCGTGCGCGTGGAGCGCGCAGTCCATCTGCTGAAGACCGGGAGCGAAAGCGTTGAGCAAATCGCCGCGCGAGTCGGGTACGCCGACGGCGTGACGCTGCGAACATTATTGCGGCGTCATTTGGGGTATGGAATCAGGGAGATCAGGGCTGCCTATTAGCGGGTAGCGTACCCGGCACGCGAAAGAATCAAGCTGCCAAGGCTCCGCCACCCGCCATTGAGGTCACATTCCCTTACTCACCGCGATCAGCTGTTCTTCGGCTGGGTCATGCTGAAATAGTTGCCGAAAGGGTCTTTGATGACCGCGGTAACCCCCCAAAACTCATCTTTGGGTTCGGAGACAAACTCGACGCCTTTGGCCTTCAATTCTGCGGACGTCTTGCGGCAATCGGCGGTCTGGAAGGCGCCGGCACTGAGCCAGCCTTTCTTCAAGAGCGCCGCCATTGCCTCAACATCTTTCTGGGTCGTTCCTGCGCCGTTTGTTTCCGGCGGTGTCGCGCTGCCGACCTTCAACAGGGCAATCTCCAACTCAGACTGACCTTTAGGAACTACCGTCAGCCACCGGAAGCCGTTCGGCGCGGTGTAATCCGCCTTGGCTTCAAAACCCAACTTGTTAACGTAGAAATCCTTGGCCTGGTCCTGATCAAGCACGTAAATGGTCGCGTGAGACATCTTTTGAATCATGGCGGTTCTCCTTCAAGGTGTGATTCGAGGTGTGATGTTTCTCCCTCGCGTAAAGACTAGCGAACTCGCCTGGGCGATGCTTCTCGATTCTTGCTATTCGATCCGGGTTTTCTGCTCCGCAGTTAACACCTGTAGATAGCACGTCGGGATCATCAGTACGCGCCACGGAGCGCTATACCCGAAAATGCGGCGAACCTCGCGTTGAAATTCGACGGGACTGCGGCCGAATTGGGCCCGGAATTTACTGGAAAACGACCCCAAGCTCTCGTAGCCGATCTCGAAGCATACTTCCGTTACGGTGCGCTCGGAAGCGAGCATCAGCTTGGCGCGATTCATACGCAGGCGCGTCAGAAAATCGTGCGGCGTTTCGCCAAAAGTGCCGCGGAATAGACGATGGAAATGAAATTCGGAAAGGCAGGCTTCGCGAGCCGCCTGCGTTAGCAGAACACCGGACTGGTAATCGGCGGCGAGAAGATCGCGTGCGCGGCAGAGCCGGCGGAAGGTGTCGTCATGAATAAGCTGCGCCACGAGGAAATGATACTACCCTTGCGCCCGAAAATGACAATCCCAAAAGTCAGGGTAAGCACGGCCACAGCTAAGAAAACCGGCCCTTTGAAGAGGGTGCACGAGCCCGCGATGGATGTCTTTCGAGAGCGTTCTCACGGGGTCATGGGATCGGGCTTGGCGGTACTATTCGCGCTGCTCTTAATGGCCTCAATGTAGCGGGCGATTTATCTGAGGTGGGAAAGGCCATGGCCGACCAGCGTTTTGCACATCAGGACTAAAGATACGCGGGCGCGTTCACGCCCGCTTCGCTTTCCGATGAACCGGTTATTTCTTCAATAACCGGTGTTTGTAATAACACCAGTTAGTCAGACAATGCTGTCTTCCGACCATGTTTGGCCGCAAATTCCCACTTGACCGGAGTTTCGTTGCTACAATCGCGAACGGGAGTTTGATGGAGCGTCGAAATGAAAGGGGCTTGGGCGTCATTGTAATGGCGGACTTGATGGGCGCCTACGTTTAATTACATTTCTGCTTTCAATCTCTTAAGGGAGGATCGCGATGGAATATCTATTGGTGCTGTATGCAGAAGAGGCTGGCTGGATGAATATGACGAAGGAGCAACAGCAGCAGGGGATGGCGGCATATATGGCGTATACGGAGGCACTGAAGAAAGCTGGGGTGCTGAGGGGGAGCAACCGACTGGCGCCAGTCGCTGCTGCGACGACCGTGCGGGTTACGAATGGGAAGTCGCAGGTTCTGAATGGGCCGTTTTTGGAGTCGAAGGAGCAACTGGGCGGTTACTACCTGATTGACGTGGCTGATCTGGACGCGGCGCTGGCTTGGGCGGCGCGATGCCCCGGGGCTGGGCATGGGATTGTCGAGGTGCGGCCGACCTGGGCTGCGGCTGTGGCAAAGGCTTGAGCGGCAAAGAAGGGTGATCGGATGAGTACGCTGGGTGGCGACGGGCTTGTTGGGAGCACGGCAGATGCGGTGGCGCGCCGGAGCTACGGCAAGCTCGTCGCTTTTTTGGCGGCGCGGACCCGAGATGTGGCGGCGGCGGAGGATGCGCTTTCGGAGGCGTTTGCGGCGGCTTTGGCGGATTGGCCGAGGAATGGGTGTCCCGCGAATCCGGAAGGATGGCTTTTGACGGTGGCGCGGCGGAAGTTTATTGATGTGGCGCGGGGACGGAAGCGCGGGGAAATTGTGGCGGAGGAGATTCGCGCTATGGCGGAAGGTTTTGAAGCGGCGGCTGCGAACGATGCGGGGATTCCGGATCAGCGGTTGGCGTTAATGTTTGCTTGCGCGCATCCGGCGATTGACGAGGGGATCAGGGCGCCGTTGATGCTCCAGACGGTGATGGGGCTGGACGCGGCAATGATTGCTTCGGCGTTCCTGATTTCACCGGCGACGATGGGGCAGAGGCTGGTGAGGGCGAAAAGCAAGATTCGGCAGGCGGGGATACCGTTTCGGATTCCAGAGCAGGAAGAATTACCCGAGCGTTTGGAGACGGTGCTGGACGCGATTTATGCGGCGTTTGCCGAGGGGTGGAGCGACGCGGCGGGGACGGACGTGGCGCGGCGGGATTTGGCGGAGGAGGCCATATTTTTGGGGCGGGTGGTTGTGGAGTTGTTGCCGGACGAGCCGGAAGCGATGGGTTTGCTGGCGTTGATGCTGCATGCGGAGGCGCGAAGAAGGGCGCGGCGCGACGTGCTCGGGGAATATGTGCCTTTGGATGAGCAGGATACCGGAGTTTGGGATGCGCGGATGATTGAGGAGGCTGAAGGGCTTTTATTGCGGGCGAGCGGGCTGGGAAGTATTGGGCGGTATCAGTTGGAAGGGGCCATACAGTCGGCGCATGTGTGCCGGCGGAGGACGGGGCGAGCGAATTGGGTGGAGGTCGTGCAGCTCTATGATGCGCTGCTGGCGATTTCTGGCTCGCCCGTTGTCGCGATCAATCGGGCCTTGGCGATTGCGGAGTCCGAGGGGGCTTGGGCTGGTCTTGAGGCCATGGAACGGGTGGCTGGCGATGGGCGTTTGGCGGAGTATCAGCCGTATTGGGCGGCGCGGGCGGAGCTTTTGGCGAGATCTGGGGCGCTGGACGAGGCGCAGCGCGCTTACGAGATGGCGATTGGGTTGGAGCGGGATGAGGCTGTGCGACGGTGGTTGCAGGAGCGGGTGGCCCGGTTGGGGAACGTGAGTTAGGCGCTGCATTGAAAGCGGACCGGATGCAGGGCTAAAGCCTGCACCTACATTTTGCGGCACATCAAAAAGCAGATCCTTCGCTTCGCTCAGGATGACAATTAAACTCGACGTGCAGAGTCTAACGGAGAGGCGGGGAGAAGTCCGTCAGGGCTAGGAAGGTGGAGTCTATCTTGTCTGTGAGCTTGCCGTTGACTTCGGAGGCCTCTTTGACGCGCTTCCATTCGGGGTCGTCGCCGAAGGCTTTCCAATTGGCGGTGGCGGCTTCGCGGCTGGGGTGCTCGATGATGTAGAAGAGTGTTTTGCCTTTTAGCGGATCCTCGGTCGGAGTCCAATACGCGATGTTCTTCATTCCGTGCTTTTCGAAGAGTGCCGTGGTGTGTTCGCGGAAGCGGCGGAGGAGGTCGTCGAGCTTGCCTTCGGCGGCGTGGTAGACGCGGAGTTCATAGACGGTGGTGGAGGGTTCGGCGGGGTTTTTACCGGTCGCTCCGGACGATGGGTTGGCAGCGCTGGACGCTGCCCAGACTACGTTGGGGAGCAAGGCCGCTGCGGGGAGAGATTGGAGCAATGTGCGTCGTTTCATGGACGGGATTGTAGCAGAGGATTGGCGAGATGTGCGGATGGAGTGGCAGGCCTGTGGGGCTGGCTAGTTGCGAGAAGAATTTTTGTTGCGTGATGCGGGGAGGCGTAGCATCTAAGTCACCTAAAGCAAGCGCAGTCTTTATTTTAGGTGGGTCCGAATGGCCTCTCATACTCCACAAACGGATGCGAGCATTACGATTCGACGGGTGTCTCCGGAGGACGTGCAGCAGCGGCAGATTATCGTGAAAGTGGATGGGGAGAGCGCGGGGGAGCTGTATTACGGAGACACGATCACGGTGCCGGTGAAAGCTGGGCGCCATCGTTTGCGGGTGGACAATACCTGGAATTGGAAGACTCTGGAGCTGGATATTGCCGCCGGGGAACACATGAAGTTCAAAACAGTGAGCCGGGCGGGGCGCCTAACCTGGTTTCTGGTGAGCATGTTGGGGGCGGGGCCGATTTATGTTTCGATTCAGCGGGAGAGCGAGACCTAGAAGGAAGTGAAACGGTGTGCCGAGGGTGAGGCACCGGATTGCCAGGATTTTGAGAAAAAGACGAGGAAATCTGGGGAGGATGTTGAACAAAAGCGCTGGAGAAGCGTCTTGAAGTAAAGGAGGTACGCGAGCGATGGGACTCTATGCCTGGTTTGAGACTTTTTGGCAGGACATTCGACACGCGGGGCGCGGCCTTCGGAAGAGTCCGGGATTTGTGGCGGTGGTGGTGTTGTCGCTGGCCCTGGGGATTGGGGCGAACAGCACCATCTTCAGCGTAATCAATACTTTGCTGTACCGGCCGCTGCCGTATGCTCACCCGGAGCAGTTGACGGTGATCTGGGAGACGGAGAAGGAGCATCCGGGGGATTGGACAGCGCCGCCGATCGCAGAGTTGGTGGACTGGCAGAAGCAGAGCACGGTTTTTTCGGATATTGCGCTGACCAGCTCTACGGAAGAAGTAATTTTGTCGCGGCTGGGAGAGCCGGAGCCGGTTCATGTGCAGTACGTTACGCCGAACTTTTTTGGTTTGCTGGGCGTGCAGCCGATTATGGGGCGGATTTTTACCGCGGAAGAGATGCAGGACCATGCGTATGCGGTGGTTATCAGCAGCGGATTCTGGAAGAGCCATTTCAACAACGATCCGCTGGTGCTGGGGAAGACGTTTTATGTGGACAGCGTGTTATCTACCGTTGTGGGAGTGATGCCCGCGGGGTTCGCACCGTTTTATGGCGGGAAGCTTGATTTGTGGGTGCCTGTAAACGCGGAGAGCTCGAGGTACTCCGAGAGGATTGATCATTGGTTGATGCCGATTGGGAGGCTGAAGCCGGGCGCCACCGTGCTGCAAGCGCAAACGGAGATGAATGTCATCGCGCAGCGGCTTGAGCTGGCTTATCCGAAAACAAACAAGGGCGTCGGCAAACTGGTGCGTCCCCTGCACCAGGATCTTTACCGGTGGGCCGGAAAGGCTCTTTATCCGTTGCTGGGAGCGGTGGGATGTGTGTTGCTGATTGCGTGCGTGAATGTGGCGAACCTGATGCGGTCGCGGACGGAGACGCGGCGGAAAGAATACTCTGTCCGTGCGGCGCTCGGAGCCGGACGGTGGAGATTGATGCAGCAGTTGTTTGCGGAGAGTGGGCTGCTAGCATTTAGTGGAGGAGCGCTGGGGATTTTATTCGGGTATTGGGGCATCGGGATTTTCAAGAAGTTCGTCGGAGATTTTCCGAATGTGGACAGCATCGGCATCGATGGACGCGTGCTGCTCTTCACGCTGGGCGTTTCGCTTCTGACAGCGTTGATTTTTGGGTTGGCGCCAGCTCTCAAAGCCTCGAATCCCGATCTGAACGTGGCATTGCGAGAAGGCGAAGGCAGGACTGTCGCGGGGTCGCGCGGTATTACGCGGCATGTGCTTGCGGTGTCGGAAGTAGCGCTCGCGATGGTGCTCCTGGTGGGCGCGGGGTTGATGATCAACAGCATCATGAGGCTGCAGAAGGTCAACCCGGGATTTGACTCTCGCAATCTGCTGACCATGCTCGTGCAATTGCCTGAGGGAGGGAAGTATCTGCAAAGAATGCCGGGCGGTGACATGGAAAAAACGCTCCCAACCGTTGCGGCGTTCAATCAGCAACTTGTGGAAAAAATTGCGGGGCTTCCGGGAGTGGAGTGGGCAGCGATCGTCAGCGCTTTGCCAGCGCGCGGAGCGCAGATGTTTAGTTTTGCGATTCTGGGGCATCCCGCGCCCGCACCGGACAGCCGGCCTCGCGCGGGATACGACGACGTAAGTTACAGCGCGTTCAAGACCCTGGGCATGACGCTGAAAAAAGGGCGTTTTCTGGATGAGCACGATACGGCGAGCGCGCCATGGGCCGTGGTAATCAACGAAGCCCTGGCCAAGCGGTATTTTCCTAACGAAGATCCGATCGGGCAGCAGGTGCTTTTGCGTTACGATCCGTATCCCGTGGACGAGGAGCGGCCGCGGCAGATTGTCGGCATCGTCGGAGACGTGAAGCAATTTGGGCTTGGAGAAGAGGCGCCGCCTTTTGTATATGCGTCGTATCTCCAGCAGCAGGCAGTTTTTCCCGGCGGAACGGCGTTGTCGCACCTGCATCATTACCTGGTGATCAGGAGAGATTCCGTCGCTGGCGGTATGGGGAGCCAGTTGGCGGGCACGGCAAAAAAAGCCATCGCCGGAATTGATCCCGATCTGCCGGTTACCAGCGTCATGACCATGGACGAAGTTTTGAAAGAGTCGATTGGCGATTACCGGTTCTATATGCAATTGCTGGGGCTCTTCGCGGGCATCGCAATGATGCTGGCGGCGATCGGGATTTACGGAGTGATGTCCTATTTCGTGAGCGAGCGGACCAGGGAAATTGGAATTCGCGTGGCGCTGGGAGCGGGGCGCGGCGATGTGCTTGGACTGGTCGCCAAGCTGGGGCTCAAACTGTCCGTACTGGGCGTTTTGATTGGATTGGCGTTGTCGTATGGGCTCACGCGATTTATCGCGACGTTCTTGTATGGAGTGAAGTCTTACGATCCTCTGACTTATGCCGCGGTCGCGCTGGGATTGATTGGCGTGGCGATGCTTGCGTCTTACATTCCGGCGCGGCGAGCGATGCGAGTGGATCCGCTGGTGGCTCTGCGGTACGAGTGAGCCACTCGCGTTCGGCGGACGAAGTCGGGGCTTGAGAGAGCGGCTTCGGACGCCTTTCCAGACATATATAATGACGGCCATGAGCGATGCTCCTTCCCACATTGAGGCCATTCGTGCCGCTATTCCGCTGAGCAAGCAAGAGCAGTACCTGCGGCTGCACTGCGTGAATATTTATGTCCGCGACCAGGAGCGGAGCCTTCGGTTTTACCTGGACCAGCTTGGATTCAATTTGGCGTTTGATGCGCGGCTGCAATCGGGAGAGCGGTGGGTAGCCGTTTCGCCGCCGGATGGAACCGCGATTCTGTCGCTGGTTGTGCCGAAGCCGAAATCGCAGGAGTACAAGCTCATTGGTAGGGCCACGCAGGTTGTTTTTGTGGCGGAGGATGTAGCGGCGAAGTTTCGGGAGTGGAGCAAACGCGGGGTGCGGTTTCACAGTACGCCGAAGTTGAAGCGCATTAAATATGACCGGCAGACGGCGGTGCAGACTTCGGCGGGTACGCCGATGTTGTTGGGGCAGCAAGCGCCGATTTGGGGCGAGGTCATTGCGCGCTTCCGGGATGTCGACGGGAATATTTTTTCGTTGGTGAGTTTCGATGAAGTGACTCAAGCGGTCGAAGCGCAGAGGCGCGCGCTAACCGCGAAGCTGGATGCGGAACGCCGTGCAGCCCAGGAATTGGAAATTGCGAAGGAAGTGCAAGCCCGGCTGTTCCCGCAAAAGCTTCCGTCGGTAGCAACGCTTGAATACTGCGGGACTTGCTTGCAGGCGCGGCAGGTTGGTGGCGATTATTATGATTTTCTTGATTTAGGCGAAGAACGCCTGGGGTTGGTGATCGGGGACATCGCGGGAAAAGGAATTGCCGCGGCGCTGCTGATGGCCAACTTGCAGGCCAATCTGCGCAGCCAGTGCGCGATTGCTTTGGATCAGCCGCAGCAATTCTTGCGGGCCGTTAATCAACTGTTCTATGAAAATACGTCGGATGGGGCGTTCGCCACGCTGTTCTTTGCGGAATACGACAGCGGTTTGGGAAGGCTGCGGTATGCGAGTTGTGGACACCTGCCGGCGCTTTTGCTGCGCGGCGACGGAGAGATGGAACGGCTTGGAGCGACCGGGACTCCGCTCGGATTGTTTAAGAAGTGGGATTGCGATGTTTGCGCGCGACAGCTTTCCCCGGGCGACACGCTGGTCATCTATACCGACGGAGTCACGGAATCGTTTGATGAGGCCAGGGTGGAATTCGGAGAAGAACGATTGGTTCAGGCACTGCTGCGGCACCGCGAAAAGTCTCCGCGGGGGCTGCTCGAAGCGATTGTGGAGGAGGTCAAGAAGTACAGTCCGCACGACCAGCACGACGACATCACGGTGATTGTGGCGCGATGCGTGGAAAAGCAAGTGGCGAGATTGTTTCCTGGCGGCTGACGGAGCGGTATTTATTAAGGCTAAGCAAAGAACGAGCGAGTTTCGATATAGTGTGACGGCTGTTTTGGGATGAGCGAGCTAGCGCGCCGGAACTTCAGGAGGAAAGCGCATGTCGAAGAAAGCTGTGGTGGGACCGGTTGTTGCGGCGATGATAATGCTTTGTGGGTTGGCGATCGCGAAGGCGCAGACGCCGGCGCAACAGCCGGCGCAAGCTCCCCTTCCATATGGAGCGGCCGTCAGTCTGGAGAATGCCAGGAAGGCCGCCGTGCCTGCGTTGGCGGAGGCGGAGAAGAATCACTGGACCATGGCGGTGGCGATCGTGGACACGGGCGGAAACCTTGTCTACTACGAGAAGATGGACAACACGCAATTGGGCAGCGCGCAGGTGGCCATTGACAAGGCGCGTTGCGCGGCAGCTTTTAAGCGACCGACGAAAGCGTTTCAGGACACCCTGGCGGGTGGCGGAGACGGATTGCGTGTCCTGAGCTTGAAGGGAGTGGTGGCGGTGGAAGGGGGAATTCCCCTGGTGATGGATGGAAAGATTGTGGGGGCCATTGGCGTGTCTGGCGGAGCAAGCGCGCAAGACGCGCAGTGCGCGAAAGCGGGCGTGGATGTTTTGAAGTAGCGCGATCGAGCTGGGGGAATTCACCGATTGGATTTTTTCTCGGCGAGAGCGATGGCTTCTTCGACGACCTTCTCGATGCGGCGGGCGCGGGAATCGGGCGAGCGGTAGTAGAAGATGGCGATCAACAGGCCGCGGCGATGCGATCGGGACATGAGGTTCCAGCCTTCGAACGCGCGTGGATCGCGTGTGAACGCGAGCTTCAGGGCGGGGGGAAGTTCGCGCTCGGCTTCCATTGCGGAGAAGAGTTGCTCGGCAACTTGTTCGGCGCGGCGTACGCGGGACGCGGCGCCTTTTGGTTGTGTGATCCAATCAGCGAGCCACTTGCGGATTGAATAGTTCAGCTTGTCGAACCAGATGCGGAAGGAACGGTCCTCCGCGAGGATGCGTTTCATTTCGGCCGGGATGGCGACGACCCGCTCTTCCAGGTCCGGCTCGAGCCAGAACTCGGCGGTGGAGCCCTCCCTTGCGGCTGCCCCTTCCTGCATTTTTTTATTGACCAGCAAAAAGTGCTCGCCCTTGCGCGTTGGGAAAAGCGAGGTGCGGAACGCGAAGCCGTTGATCTCGCCTCGGATTTTCAGGCGGCCGCGGCTGCCCCAAACTTTGAAAACGTTGAAGGGTATCCACACAACTATCCAGCCGAGATTTGACCGTAAACGTTCCAGCAGGGCCTTGAACGATTTTTTTACGAGCTTGAGTTTTGCCTTCGGCTTGGGTTTTGTTTTCATGGCGCGCCGCGAGAATACAGGATTTTATTACATCGCGGAGAATGCAGCGAGCTGCTTTTACGTTTGAGGCTTGACGGCGAAGCCGGAGCCTTCCTTCAGCAGATGTATTTTGTCTACGGCGAGGTTGTCGAAATTTTCGAGGAGGCCGCTGGGCCAGCGAACTTGGATGGAATCGAGCTTGGTTGTGGCGCCGAGACCGAAGTGGACACGCATGTCGTTGTTGGAGTCGTAGCTGGAGCCGCTGCGGACTTCGTCGGCGAAAATGCGCGTGCCTGCTTTCATGGTGATGCGTGCGCCGATCGCATCTCTGCTCGTGCGATATTTTTGCGCGGTCGAACCTTTAGAAGCGTACGAAGCGCCGATGAGATGGAAAGCGATCCAGTGATTGCCATTGCGAACGTCGTTGACCAGCAGGCTGGGCGGTGCGTTCATGTTGCTGATAACTGCGGAAAGTTGGCCGTTGTTCCACAAATCGCCTATGGCCAGACCGCGGGAAGAGCTGGGTGTGGTGATGCCGGGGCCGGAGTCGGCGGAAATGTCGGTGACAGTGCCGTTGCCGTTGTTGTGATAGAGGATGCGGGGTTCTTGAAACGTGCTGCCTAGATGCTGGCTGTCCACCTCAGGGTAGACGTGGCCGTTGACGAGAAGGAGGTCCGGCCAGCCGTCATTGTCGAAATCGAGAAACATGGCGCCCCATCCGAGATACTTTGTGTTGAGGCCGAGCCCCGCCGGATACGTGACGTCATCAAAGGTGCCGTTGCCATTGTTGCGATAGAGAGTTGCGGTGTCATCGGAGAAATTTGTTTTGAAGATGTCGAGGTGACCGTCGCCGTTGTAGTCGGCGATGGTTGAGCCCATTCCGGCTTGCGCGCGGCCATCTTCGTTGAAAGCAGCGCCGGCGGTGATGGCGACGTCTGTGAATGTGCCGTCGCGATTGTTGTGATAAAGAATGCTTGCGGTGCTGTCGCAGGCGACGAAAATGTCTGGCCAGCCGTCTTCGTCGTAATCGAGCGTGGACACGCTTAGCGAGTAATGGCCGTCGACTTTATCGATCTGCGATTTTGCGCTGACGTCTTCGAATGTTCCGTCGCCACGATTGTGATAGAGAATATTCTTTGCAGCCGGCAGACCTTGCGGGCCGCACATAACGGGAACACCTTTCCAAACGCAGGACGCTCGATCGCCGGGCGCGGGCGCTGTGGACACATCGAAGTCGACGTAGTTGGCGACCATGAGGTCGAGATGGCCGTCGCGATCGTAATCAACGAAGGCGCAACCGTTGCCCCAGGCTTTTCCGGATCCCGCGACGCCTGCTTTTTCGCTGACATCAGTGAACGTGCCATCGCCATTGTTGTGATAAAGAACATTTTTCCCGTAGTAGGTGACGTAAAGATCTTCCCAGCCATCATTGTCGTAGTCGCCGACGCAAACTCCCTGGCCCCATCCAGTGTGGGTTAGGCCGGCTTTTTGCGTGACGTCAGTGAACGTGCCATCGTGGTTGTTGTGGTAGAGATGGCTGGTCGGAGCTTTTCCGGCCGGCGCATCGAGAGTGGTGCCATTGACGATGAAAATATCCGGCCAGCCGTCGTTGTCGTAATCGAAGATGGCGACGCCCGTTCCGGTGGTTTCAATGATGTATTTCTTGGTGTCCGTGCCGCCGAAAACGACCTTGTCGGCGAGTCCGGCTTTGGCGGCGATGTCGGTGAAATGAGCGAGCGGTTTGGGAGTGCTCTTCGGGCGCTGCGCGGGGCTAAAGAGAAAGGAAACAGGAAGCAGCAGTGCAAGAAAAGTCCAGGAGGGTTTGAAACGGAACCGCGAACGATAGGTCGGACCGGAAATCATGAACTCTTGGCATACTAAGGTGCAGGCTAGGCAGGGTCAACACAAAGCGTGGGGGCGCGCGTCGTCTGGCATGATGAGATGGCTTGGGTGGGTGTTTTTTTGGAGCTTTCTACGAGATTTCACGTGTGTCTGGTGTACTTTCATCGCGGGTTGAGAGCGTCCTTGAGAGTTGGCGTGGTCGCTTTGTCGATCTGCCTGATTTGCATCAGCGGTCTGGCGCAAACGGACAGCACTAAAGCGAATGCCGACGCGGCCGATGCAAATTCGATTTATGGCCAAGGGATGGCGGCGCTTCAGCAACGCGATTTGGCGGGGGCACGGGCGGCGTTTGAAAAGACGGTCAAATTAGTTCCCCGGAGCCCGGAACCGCACAATTCGCTTGGCTGGGTTTTGCTGGCACAGGGAGAAACGGATGCCGCGATCGGTGAGTTCAAGACCGCAGTCAGGTTGAAACCGGATTTTGCGCAAGCGTACATGAATTTTTCCAGAGCGCTGCTGCAAAAGGGAGACGTACAAGGAGCGGTACGGGAAGCGCGCGAAGCGGTACGGCTGGCTCCTGGGGATTCCGAGACGCACCACATTCTGGGGCGGGCGCTTTCTTTTACTGCTGATCAAGCCGCGGCTGCCCAGGAATTGAAGGCCGCGATTGAGATCGAACCGGATCGGCCGGAACTGCACGACGATCTAGGCTCGATTTTGGTTCAACAATCGAAGGTAGATGAAGCGGCGGCGGAGTTTTCTGAAGCGCTGAGGTTAGAGCCGCAATTCGTTCTGGCATATCTGCATCTGGGGGTTCTGCGATTACAGCAGAAAGAAATTGAGGGAGCGGAGGCGGAGTTGCGGGCAGCTATTAACCTCGATCCCGCCAATTCGCTGGCGCACTACTATTTGGGGCAAGCTTTGCAAACGGACAGAGCGACTGACGCGGCGTTGCAGGAATTTCAGACTGCGGCAAAGTTGGATCCACTCAATGCCGACGCTCAAAAACAATTGGGGATTCTTTTGCAGCGTGCCGGCAACGGAGATGAGGCCGTAGCTGCGTTCCGGCAAGTCGTGCAGATTCGCCCGCAGAGTCCGGATGCGCATAATGATTTGGGGCTCGCTCTCTTGCAGATTGGCGATGCGGGGAACAGCATCCTGGAATTTCAGGCGGCGCTAAAATGGAAACCGAACGACCCAGGCTATGTAGGCAATCTGGGCACGGCTTATTTGCAGAAGACGGATTTTGACGCCGCCGTGGCTCAGTTTCAGTCCGCGATAAAAATTGCGCCAAAGGATGCCACGTTTCACTACGATCTGGGGCTGGCACTGAAGATGCAAGACCGATTGCAAGAGGCAATCGCGGAATTCAAGAAGGCCGCGGAGTTGGACCCCCAGCTGGCGGATGCTCACTACACGCTTGGCGTCACTCTGTGGCAGCAGGGGGAATTGCCGGCCGCGGCAGACGAGCTGCGCGCCGCAATCCAGGCCAAGCCCGAATACGCGGAGGCTTACTACATTCTGGGATCCGTGCTGAAGCAGAAAGGCGACTTGCAGCTAGCGGCGGACGCGCTGCGGAAAGCGATTCGTTTGCAGCCGGATTTCGCCGGAGCGCATACGAATCTGGGAGCCATTCTTCGCCAACTCGGTGACGCGGACGGGGCCGCTGCCGAGAGCCGCATCGGGCTGGAGCTATTGAAGCAAAAGTCAAACGAGCAGACGGCGGCGTTCGCCACAAACTCCGGGCGAAGGCTTCTGAACGCGGGGGATCTTGACGGCGCTATTTCGCAGTTTCGCGCGGCCATCCAAGCGGTGCCGGAGTATCCGCAGGCGCATTACCAGCTGGGGCTGGCGCTGCAGAGGAAAGGGAATAACGAGGAAGCTTCGAAGGAATTTCAGAAAGCGGCGGAGATTGATCCCCATCTGAAACCGCCGGGCCAATAGGCAGAAAGAAAGCGAGCGCGCTCGCGCCTCTAAAACGTGGTCTTGCGAATAGCCACCAGTTCGGTTTCCACCGGCACACCGCGAGCGACTTTCGCGCGAATAACGGCTTCGAAAGGTTTGAGCTCGCCATTTTGCGAAACGGAAAGACGCAAAAGCAGTTCTTCCAGAGAGCTTTGCCTGCAAACGTACTCCACGGCGGCTTGCGTGCCGATGGTGGTGTTTCCCGCGAGAATCAGCACGGACTGACCCGGATTGATTCCTTTTACGAGGCCGAGGAGAGCGTAATCCTCAGTGAGAGGTATACCAGAAGGAGTGGCGAAGAATTCCTTGCCCTCATCTGGTTGCGGGTGCTTGTTGATGATGGCATGGTCGCCTTTACGAGGACCGGAGTAAATCTGCTCGAAAACGAATTCCTGGGTACCGGGAATTTCCAGCAGCGAAAGATTTTCCACCGGCGAACCGATGAAAATCAGATTGTTGTTTTTTGCGTCGTCGAGCGAGAAGAGGCTTCCGCGTTTGACGCGGATGCGGCGCTGGAGAAGCCCAAATACGCGATCAAGTTCGTGGATTGCAAGGACTTCGCCGACGCCGGTGTAGTGGTCAAGGATGGGAGCTCCGACATCGCGCTGGGCGTCACGATAGCGCATACCCGTCTCAGGCCGGCCAACAAAAGCGGCATTGCTGAAGACTACCCAGGGCTCCTCCTGCCCGGAAGTAAAGCCCTTCCAAAAGACCCGGAAGACGGCGGGCGCGGTTTCCGCTGCGCTGGTCGCACCGACCGGAGTCGAGTTGCGCGTAGCGAGCAGCCAGACGATCACCGTAATGGCAGCTGCCAGAAATATAGAAAGCGATATGACCTCTGTGCCCCACCGGCGCTCGGTGCTCTTCTCGATGGATTCTTTCCGGGCGGCACCAATCACGTCGCTTGCGGCCGCTTTTGCCGTAGTGTGATTTCGCTGATGGAAAGAGAGAACGTAAGTCCCCTTCGGGAGTTCCACCAGTATGGTGTCTTCGAGCCCATCGGAGTTATAGAACTCGGTTAATTTGGACCTAAGCCGGCCGGCCTGTACGCGGACCATGGAGTCTAGTTGAGGATCGAAATCGGTTGATCGCCCGAACACTTCGGTTGCTATCTGAAATTCCTTGATGGGTGAGCCGGGATGCTCGATGGCGTGTTTGGCCAAATAACGGAGCAACTTACACAGGGACTCCGAACCATGCAGGGCATGGCTCGCCACTAGCCGGTCGATCTCCCCGAGATACAGCTCTCTGTCGATCACAGTGGTCCTTGAAACGTAGAAGTAACGGGAGTGTAACAAGTCGCGCATCCTCAAGCAAGGTAGAGAGTTATTGGATGTAACCGTATCAGACGCAATGAGACTTCCATGCAGAATTCAAAAAACGAATAGTATGAAAACATTATTGACGTAATAGCTCGCCTCTGAAGCCGGTGCAGGCTTGCAGGAAACTGTTCGGGGCGGGCTTATGGTGGCCGAAGTAGGCTTGGTGCTTTCGTGCAAGGCGCAGGTCGAGGGCGCACGAGTGTTTTTGGGGGTGCCTTTACCGGTTGAGCCTGGCTCAGCGTTCGGGAGTTTTGGCGCAACTTTCCTTAGTTTCACTTAACACAACGAGAGCAAATCCGGCATGGCAGGGCCACCGTTGGGCTTGGTCGAGGGCCATGCAGGCAAAAGATTGATTTGGACACGGGAGCTCGGAGCAGTAGATCCGCAAGGAGGGGTGGAATGGCAAAGCGACTCGTAGGGGTTGGACTCGCGGTTTTGTTTTGTCTATTTATGCTGCACGCGCCGGCAGCGTCTGGGCAGGCTGTCTTCGGAAGCATCATCGGGACCGTGACGGACCCGCAGGGCAATGCCGTCGTGGGTGCCAAGGTCACCGTAACTTCCATAACCAAGAGCTTCACCTATGATACGGCCACCAATGAAAGCGGCAACTACTCCGTTACGCACTTGATTCCGGATTTGTACAAAATCCACATCGAGGCCACCGGGTTCAAAGCCTACGATGTGGCGAGTGTGACAGTCTCGGCGGACACCTCTCAAACCGTTGATGCTCCCATGCAGGTTGGTGCCGTCACGCAAACCGTCGAAGTCACCGGCGATGTTCCCCAGCTTCAAACCGACCGCGCCGACGTGGATATCCAATTTAGCCAGAAGTACGTCGAAGATTTGCCCGTCCTCAATCGAAATTTCACTAACTTTGAGCTGCTCTCTCCAGGCGCCCAGAAACTTGTCGGTTGGAGCCACGCTGCAACGGAAAATCCTCAGGGCGGCGGCCAAATCTTTGTCAACGGCCAGCACTTCTCAGGCACCAATTTTGAGCTCGACGGCACTGACAACCAGGACGCGATTCTGGGCATCATCGTTGTGAACCCCAACCTCGACGCCATCGGCGAAACCAAGATTGCTCTTCAGGACTACGACGCGGAATCCGGCAAGGCTGTAGCTGGCACGGTTGGAGTCCAAATTAAGTCCGGGTCAAATGACTTCCACGGAAGCGGCTTCTATTACTACCGCAACAGTGATCAGCAAGCACGCGATCCTTTCACGAATACGCCGGGCGTACCTCTTGCTCCAGCCACCTGGAAACAATACGGAGGTTCCGTCGGCGGTCCCATCTTCAAGGACAAGCTGTTCTTTTTTGGAGACTACCAGGGGACCAAGCAGATTCAAGGTATCACTAACCTGTACACCATTCCGACCGCGCAGGTGCTCAGTTCCTGCAATCCAAAAACCAACGCCGCCAGCTCAACGCCTGGTTTTTGCGACTTGAGCCAATATCCCTTCCAGATCTACGACCCTGCTACTGGAAACTCGTCGGATGGCTCAGGCCGCACGGCCTTCGCGAATAACATGATCCCCATCGATAGAATTTCGCCAGGCATCGGCCAGCTGCTTTCCGAGTTCCCGACGCCAACGGTTCCGTATTCGCTTAATGGCACCACCGTAACCGGCCTCAACAACAATTTTGTTTCTACCGGCAACGGCCCCTACAACCAGTATTCTTTTGATACGCGCATTGACTACAGCGCTCCTCATAACTACCAGGTTTTCGGACGCTTCAGCCTGGATTACTTCAACTTGTCCGGCCTCGGCGGCTTGGGTGCGCTGGGTGGCGCGGGTTTTGGACCTGGCGGCTTGAACGGTTCTTCCATCAACCACGATTACAGCGTCGCTGGGGGTTTCACCAAGCCCATAGGCAGCAGATGGCTCACCGACTTCCGGATAGGGTGGTTTCAGTACAATCCCGTCACGCATTACTCCGACGCCAGCGCTACACCGATGGATGCGCTTGGATTTCCTTGCTTGAATACTACCAGCACAATCGCGGGAACAAATTGCGCCTCGGGAGTTGGTGGGGCGCCTGTAACTGGCGGCCTGTCGGGTTTTCAGTTTTCGGGCAATCAGACTCTTTCTGCTTTTGGAGACGGCCTGAATATTGGCCGCTGCAACTGCCCGCTGACGGAAAGAGAACGGCAAATCCAGTTTGTGAATAACTGGACATACACCAGAGGCAATCATAGCTTTAAGTTCGGTGTGGACATCCGCTACGCGACCAACCTTCGCATCCCCAGCGATTCCAGCCGCACGGGCATTTTGAACTTCGATTCCGGTGACACTTCCCTCCAGGGAACCGGTGGTACGGCTCTGGCCTCTCTCCTTCTCGGCGACGTCACTTCCTTTCAGCGTTTCGTCAGCCCCATCGGAGTCCAGGCTATCGGCCACCAGTGGCGTGAATTCTCCTACGCCCAGGACACCTGGCGCGTCACTCCAAGATTCACCATGACTTATGGCGTCCGCTGGGAAATTTACAATCCAGAGGCCGTTAGCGCAAAAGGCAACGCTGGTTTCGCGGACTTGAATAATGGGACTCTTCTTGTGGCTGGCTACGGCGGAGCCTCAGACAATGGCAACGTGGCAAACACCTTCAAAGCATTTGCGCCGCGCCTCAGTTTTGCCTATCAATTCGATTCCAAGACCGTTTTCAGAATCGGTTACGGCCGCGGCTTCGATATCGGTGTGTTTGGCTCCAACTTCGGTCACGCGGTTACGCAAAACCTGCCGATTCTAGCGGCCCAAAACCTTCAGGACTCGGATTCAGGGTTCACCAACAATCGCAGCGCCGTTTTCAACCTGAGCCCGGCAACGGGAACTTTCGTCCCGGATGTGCCCGCGATCGGTCCGCCCTCATATCTATTCTCCAACCTCATCAGCGATCTCAACACAAATGGCTATCTGCCGTTGCTTGGTCCCAATGGGACAGCTTCCACCTATATCCGGCCAAGAGTTCAGCGGCTTCCAACGATTGACCAGTGGAACGCTACTCTTCAGCGACAGGTAACCTCTACCATCAACGTGACCGTCAGCTACATCGGCAACAAAGGAACTCACGTCTTTGCCGGCACCAGCCCCTCCTACAACGTAAACGAAGTTGCTGTGGGCGGTGGTACCGCTCCTTGGACCGTCAACGGCAACGCACCCTTCGCGCCGAGCATTCCGGCAAACGACCGTCGCAAGTTTTTCCTGAACGGCGTTCCTTCGTTCCAATACACAGGAACTGGTTACACACCGTGCTGCCCAGGAGACGTAAACAACTATTTCGGCAACGATGCCAACAATCATTACGACGCCTTGCAAATCAAGGTGGAAAAACGCGTTAGCGCGGGGTTGCAGTTCCTTGCGCATTACACCTACTCGCAGGCTTATGCGTATGATTCCAATTATTTCAGCGTAGACAAGGCGTTTGCTTATGGTCCCAACCCGGACAATCGAACCAATCAATTTGTTGCTAGCACTATCTATGCACTCCCCGTCGGCAAGGGTAAGCAGTTCCTGAGCAACGCCGGTCGCGCGCTGGACTACGTGGTTGGCGGTTGGCAGGTAAGCAACACTTTGACTTGGGGAGGTGGTCTGCCTTGGACGCCCAGCGTGCAGGAATGCACCGAGGTCACCGACGTAGACATATGCCGTCCCAACATCGTTCCCGGCGAAAAGCTTAAGACAGGTGTTACCAGGACTGCCGCCGGCACTTTCTGGTTCGTGCCGGTTGCTCCGCTCCAGTACCCAACAACCACCGCTGTGGGGACAAACACCTGTGCCCTGGCCAGGCCGACATCCGGTCCGTTCGTGCTCCCCGCTTGCGGCCAGATTGGTAACGTCGGATTCGATTCCTATCGTGGCCCGCATGTCTTCTACGATGATATGTCGCTGTCCAAGAACTTTAGGATCACCGAGCGTGTGAATGCGCAGTTCCGCTTCGACGCCTACAACGTGTTCAACCATCCAGTCCTGGGCTTCAACGCCAACCAGGGCAACACCTGCATCGACACCAGCTGCGGCGCCAACGCTGGCCAGATCACCGACATCCAAGGCGATAATTCCCCCGGTTCTCCTACTGGCATGCGTCAACTCCAGTTCGGATTCCGGGTCACTTTCTAACAACGACAAAAAAACACCCCAAACCGACGGGGAGCCCTCACGGGCTCCCCGTTTTTTATGCTCTAATCGCTTGCGGGATTTGCCGGGAAAAACTCCATGCAGAAAGTCCACTGGATTCCTCTCATTCTTTTTGCGAGTTTGATTTTTAGCGAGACACTCGCGCCCTCTCTATTGGCGCAGTCCCCGGCAAATTCCGCAGGCAAAGTCTCCCCTGGCGCCACCCAGCCCCAATCACAGCCCCCTGGCTCGGAGTTTGACGCTGCGCGCCAACTCTTGCTTCAAGGCAAGTACGAGGAGGCCATCGCGGCTCTCCATCAATTGGGGGAGACACATCCGGCGATGAAAGGGCTCGCCCACGAAATGGGACTCGCGTATTACAAGCAGGGTGACTTTGTCACCGCCATTTCCTTCTTAAAGAGAGCGTCGGATGAGGACCCAGAGGACAGCGAGGCGACGCAACTTTTGGGCCTGTCGTATTACTTGTCGGGACGTCCTGCAGCGGCGATTCCGGCCCTCGAGAAGGTGCAGACGTGGTATCCCAGCGCGAACGTGGATGCGTCGTACATTCTCGGAACTTGCTACATCCAGACGAAAGACTATCCCAACGCGCGCAAGGCCTTTGCGAAGATGTTCGACGTGCCCGCGGAGTCCGCAGCCAGTTATCTGTTCACGGCGCGTATGCTGCTACGGCAAGATTTCGGCCCCATAGCAGAAGAGTACGCGCATAAAGCCGTCGAGCTTGATCCGAAACTGCCCCTCGCGCACCAGCTTCTTGGGGAGTTGTACCTCTACCACTCCCAGATAGACGAGGCCATCGCGGAGTTTCGCAAGGAGCTGGAGCTCAACCCCGGCTACGCCGCCGCGTACTATAAACTTGCGGATAGCTATTCCCGGGTTCAGAAATTTGATGAGGCGGAACGCCTTTTGCAGCGATCGATTTGGTTGGACGCAACTTCGACGGGGCCGTACATCTTGTTGGGAAAGGTCCTGGAGAGGAAAGGCGAAACGGCGCTCGCCGTACGGGCACTGCAACGCGCACTAGCGATGGATCCTAACAATCCCATTCCACATCACCTTTTGGGACAGGCTTATCGCGATCTGGGCAAGAACGAGGACGCCGAGCGAGAGCTAAAGACCGCCGGCCAGCTGGAGCAAAGCCAGAATGCCAAGCCTTGAAGTGCATGCCCCACCTCATGAAGACTGCCGATAGATTGCTACGCGCCGTGTTCGCGGGAGGCTTTCTTTTAATATGCGCAATATTTGTGTCTGGGCAGCGGGGTTACAACGAGCCGTGGCGTCCGCAATTTCATTTCACGCCTCCGAAAAATTTCATGAACGATCCCAATGGCTTGGTCTATTACAAAGGCGAATACCACCTGTTCTACCAGTACAACCCGCAGGGCACGGAATGGGGCCACATGAACTGGGGCCACGCCGTCAGCGCGGACATGCTGCACTGGAAGAATCTGCCCGTCGCGATTCCTGAAGCGGAAGGGCAGTACATGATTTATTCCGGGAGCGCGGTTGTTGACTGGCACAATGCCAGTGGACTCTGCCAGAGCGCCGATCCCGGGGATCCTTCGTGTCTGATCGCGGTCTATACCGCGGCCGGCGCAAACTGGCAGCGGCAAAATCTCGCCTTCAGCAACGACCGCGGCCGCACCTGGACGAATTATCCAGGCAATCCCATCGCGGATTTGGAGCAGCCCGATTTTCGCGACCCCAAGGTATTCTGGTACGACGCGCAGAAAAAATGGGTGATGGTTGCGGTGCTCGCCGATGAAAGAAAAGCCGTGTTCTTTGACACGCGGGATTTGAAAAATTGGACCCAGCGCGGGTCCTTTGAAATAGCAGGAAACGATAAAGGCCAATGGGAGTGCCCCGACCTTTTCGAACTGCCGGTTGACGGCAATCCCAAAAACAAAAAGTGGGTGCTGATTGTGAATCGCAATCCCGGCGCGCCCGCAGGCGGCACGGGAACGCGCTATTTTGTGGGTACGTTCGACGGCGAGCATTTTGTGAATGAAACGCCCAGCACACAGGAACTCTGGGCCGATTACGGCAAGGATTTCTACGCGACGAATTCTTATTCTGACCTTCCCGCATCGGACTACCGAAGAATTTGGATCGGATGGATCAGCAATTGGCAGTACGCTAACCGCGAGCCAACCGCGGCGTGGCGTGGAGCACAGTCGTTGCCGCGCGAGCTGAGCCTCTCGCAATTTCCGGATGGAATCCGCCTGGTGCAAAAGCCCATCGCAGAAACGAAAACGCTGCGCGAACGGGAATTTCTCAAACTAACCAACGTCTCCGTTCCCATGGCCATGCAGGTGATGCACTTGGCAAACGTCCATGGCGACACGCTCGAAATCGAGGTGGAGCTCGCATCCAAAGACGCGAAAGAGATAGGATTCCGCCTGAGAAAAGGCGGCAGCGAAGAAACCATCCTGGGCATTTCGTCTGAAAAAAAGGAACTGTTTGTGGATCGCACCCACTCAGGCGAGGTCTCCTTCGCGCCCGAATTTCCGGGCAGGCATGCGGCCAGTCTGCGGGATAGCGGGCGCGTTAAGCTTCATATCTTTCTCGACCGCTCGAGCCTGGAAGTTTTCGTCAACGATGGGGAGCTGGTCATGACCGAGCGCATTTATCCCTCCACCGGCAGCGACGGAATTGAGTTGTTTTCCGACGCCGGGAAGGGCAGAGTGCTTTCGCTCACCATCTGGAAACTGGGTTCGATCTGGAAATAACACTTGGGATCTTCGGCTTTGTCTGGAGCGTTGTCTGCCGGGGAAGCGCAGGTCGTCCATGAGAAAATTCACGACAGTCGGGCTAGGCGAATTGCTCTGGGATATTTTCCCGGAAGGCCGCCAGCTCGGGGGAGCGCCGGCCAATTTTGCGTACATGACGAATTTGCTGGGCGATGAAGGCGTCGTCGCCAGCCGCGTGGGAGGCGATGCTCTCGGCGAAGAAGCCAGGAGTCGGATCGAGAGCCTCGGCCTGAACACTTCGTACATCCAGCAGGATTCCGCATGCCGTACGGGGATTGTGCAAGTCGCAGTCGACGCAAACGGCCAGCCTACTTTTCAAATTGCAGCTCCGGTCGCGTGGGACTGTTTCGAGTGGACCCCGGCGTGGCAATCCCTCGCGCAGCAGGCCGACGCAGTGTGTTTCGGTTCGCTTGCCCAGCGCTCTCTTCAGTCTCGCCAGACCATCCATTCCTTTTTGAAAACAATCCGGCCGGAGACTACGCGCGTCTTCGACGTCAATCTTCGGCAATCCTTTTATTCCGCACAAATTCTGGCCGATTCCGCGAAGTTAGCGGACCTCATCAAGCTGAATAACGATGAGTTGCCGACGGTTGTCAAGCTACTGGGCTTTCCGTTTCACGACGAAGAGTCCGCGGCGCAGTGGCTTCGCCACACGTTCAACATAAAGTTGGTTTGCGTCACGCGCGGCGCGCGGGGAAGTTTGCTGGTCAGCGAGTATGCCAAGCACGAGCATCCCGGCATTTGCGTCACGGTGGCGGACACGGTAGGTTCCGGCGACGCCTTCACAGCCGCACTCGTCTATCATTATCTGCGCCGCGACTCTCTCGCCACAATGAACGAAGCCGCCAACCGCATGGGTTCCTGGGTCGCCAGCCAGGTAGGCGCCACTCCTGCCCGCGACGAAGCCCAGCTCGAACTAATCCGCTCTGCCGCCGGATAACCTCACTGGCCTAATTTGTAGGGGCAGGATAAATGAGCCTGTTTCCTTTATAAGCCCCCTGGAGTGCGGGAGCCTTGCTGCCTCTTTTGCGCCATGCAAGTGTCAAATTGAGGCCCTGCGTTTTTTGTAAGTGTTGCTGATAAAGGACTTAGCGTTACTGTAAGTCCTTTAGATGCAACACTTGCGAGATAGCTTGGTAAGTGTTGCATTTAAAGGGATTAAGTTCACAGGGGGCCCAGTTGCAGACGGCATTGTAGGAGCACGATACATCGTGCCCTTTTCGCTAGCATTAATGAACCACAGTAGGAACCTGGTCCTGTTCCCTGCCCAATCGCGTGACGGTTTCCGCCGGCAAATCGTGCAGCAGCGACAAAAACACCCCGTTAGTCCACCCAAATCCCACAATATTCATATGATACCCGGCCGTCACCTGCGTTTCGGAAGACCTCTTCACTGCGTCATACTTTTCGCGAATGGTCCCATCGCGCCGGAAATTTTCCATAACCATCGAAACAAATTTGTAGGAAACGCGGTCTGCATCTTCATTAAATCCCGCCCGCCGCAGGCCTTCCGCGGCCATTAACTGATTCGGCGCCCAGGCATAAGGGAAATCCCACTGCGCCCCGGTTTCGTAGGGACTCATAACCAACCCACCGGGCTGTTCAAACCTGCCGATATGTTGCACTACGCTTTTCGCCTGTTCCGGCGTCGCGATGCCTGCCCAGAGCGGATAAAACGTGGTCACATACTCGTACGTGGACCGCGCTTGCTTTTCGAAATCGTAATCGAAGAACATGCCTCGCTCGCCGTCCCAGAGATATTTTTGAACGGCTTCCTTGCGTTTCTCGGCGCGCCGCTGCCACTCCAGCGCTTCTTCTTTCTTCCCCAAAATCGCGCTCATTTGCGCGAGGTCTTTTTCGGTCTTGAAGAGCAGGCTGTTGAGGCACACCGGAGCAAAGTGGTGCGTCCCCGCCCCGTAAGGTCCGAAGCGAAACGAAATGTCGAATCCCGACTCGCGCATCGCTCGATCGCCCTTGTAGTAGTCGGCGCTCAACGCAACAGTTCCTGCTGCATCGCATCCCGGTTGCGCCATCGTCTTCGCGACATCACAGATTTGCAGCGTAAACAGGGGGCCGGCAACAAGCGGATTCGGCTTCGCCGCGCTCGATGAGAACAGGTAATTCCGTCCAAGATCAGCTTGCCCCAGAAAGTACCCCGCCACCTGCCGGTAATGCCCGGTCTCATCCTTTACGCTTTCGGCGGCCGGGCCAGTGCCGAAATCAAAATACCGTGACAGCCCCGTTGTGCCCGCAAGGTGCGGTTCGCTAGTCCACAAAGCGTAGTCCCTCACCGCGTAATCGTAGGCGCGTGCCAGCCACTCGTTATTTGTGTGCCCACTTGCTTTTTGCGCGTCGTAGACAGAAAGAATCATGGAGGTAAGAAACGGCGGCTGCGAGCGCGTCAAATAATAAGTCCGGTTGGCATTCAGAATTCCGCCGTAGTGCTCGATCTCAAAGAAGAAATTCTCAACCATGCCTCTTGCAAGATCGATCCTGCCGTCGCGCACCAAGCCCCGAATAATGAAGTAGCTGTCCCAGCCGTACATTTCATTAAATCGTCCGCCAGGCACCACGTAGCGATTTTCGAGATAGAGCAACCCGGCCGGATCGATTTTTCCGGGGTCCATCTCTCCGACGTGGTGAATCACCGCGGGCAAATGCCGCACTTCCACGTTGCACTGCTTTTGTAGTTGCTGTACGGAAGCAGGAACAGCAAAATCGGCGGGAAGATAAAGAACGGAAGCGGTAGAAAGTTTGGTATCCACCACGGTGCCGCAATCTGTAAGCGATCGAGTCAGCGAATCCCAGCCCGTTGAAATGTAACTGCGAATCTGGTCGAGGGCGTGGCCATCGGATTTGGAGTCTTTTTGCGCAGAGGAGGGAACAGCACTAAGCAGTAAAAAACAGAGCAGACAAGCACAAAACTTCTTCAATTTTTGCATGAGGTAAGCACCCCGCAATGCCCCCCTCGGCGGAGCCCTTTGCGGCACTAGCAGCATAGTGGTTTGTCCCCGCCGGAGCAACTTTTAGGGTACTTGAAAATAAGAATATTCGTTGCTTCTTCAGAAAGGGCGATCTGTCCGATAAGTCCTTAGCGTGGAATCAGTTGTGGACATAGCCGAGATCATGAAAGCCAACAAAAAGCCTCCAGCAACACGCAATTCCAGCAACGAAAAAGATGCGGATTCCGGTCAGAAATGGCCATGAAGAGCAGGGCTGCGAAGCCCATTTTTGGTGATCAAAATGAAGAATCGCCGTCCGGAAAACAGGAGACGATTTCCTGTTTTCCTACTCCAAATATGCTGCCAAGCAGACGCGATTTGAGCCCCTTCGGCAGGCAGCTGCAGATATTCCAAAGGATAAGAATATCCTCGCGCCGGTTGCACTGAAAGCTATTTTGCTTCATGTTTTCAGAGGGCTCGGCATTCTTCGACCGGGACTTTTCTGTGACCCATTTCCACGCAAACCAGCCCCCGGCAAATCTTGTATCGGAGTGTTTTGCCACAGGTGCCGATCAGCGAAATCCACATCTCCGGTAA
>DATFZY010000060.1:0-62939 GCA_035313865.1 Candidatus Acidiferrum sp. | reverse complement strand
CTCCTTCGGCCCGAGCGCTGTTAGGGTGAACACCGAAACAGTCTACTCGGGCTCCTGCGAGGCCGGCGTCGTTATGACATCAGTTTGCGCTGGAAGTAAGACCTGCCACCAGAGGCTCGTCGAAGAGGGCCATTTCCTCCGCTGTCGGCGTCTGGAATATCTCGATCCATCGCGACAGCGCCTCTCGTTCGATGGCTGGTTTCTCCATCCCTCGGCGCTGAATCCTCTCAAACAGCACATCCACAGGCGCATGCAGATAATGCAACTCCACAGCAGCACCAAGTGCCCGGGCTCCCACCCGCAACGCATCCCGCTCTGACCTTCCCCAGGTTCCCCATTCGATGAAGATGGTAAGCCCGTGCCCCAGCAGCGCCTGACCTAATTTCCATTGCAGCGATTCAATTTTCGCGCGCCGCTCCTCGTCGTATACATCCAGCGAAAGAGCTTCCATCCATTCGTCCGGAGAAAAACGAATAGCCGCGAGCCGCACCTCAAACGCCTTGGCAAGTGTGGTTTTACCCGAACCCGGCAAGCCGCACACAAGAATCAATCTCCCGCTGCCCGATGCTCCCATGAACGCCACCAAATTCACACCACTCTTGTTCTTGACAAATATTTACTTCTACAGTACATCGCTCCTGCATGTTTCTGCGCCGTCCTCGAAAATCGAGGGACAAGTAAGTCCTCTAGAATGAACACTTCCAAAAGTGTATCAAAACAAAGGACTTTAACTCCCTTTAGAAAGAACACTTGTGAGAAAAGTAGGGGAGGGGTACCCGATTATTGTTAACTTCCCTCGACCGTCGTAATTGCGATGTTTTTCCCGGAGGCAAGCTCCGTCAGAAGCGCAGCCATCCTCGCAGCCGAAGCCGCCAGTCCCTGCGCTCCGCCAAACGAAATAATGATCGCGATCACCTGTGACGTCGCCTCCGTCACCATTGTTCGCTCCGAATCACTGGTCGGACTCCCATGCGGCCCCAGCGCATCGCTAAACACCGCCAACGCCTCTAGATTCAAATCATATTTCCCGATTCCCTTATAAGTTTCGGCTTCGCGCCCAACTCGAAACACGATACCGCCCTGAACATGCTCCAGGTCATACAAACCGATCGGCAACCGGCTCTCGACACTCACAAGGTTTATGACGTCCACGACATTGTTAATCCGCGGCAACCCCTTCCCCGCAATCACCCGCCGCAACAGCGCCTCCGCCGACCCGCGATACCGCGCCGGATCCTTACCCAGCGCCTTATACCCAGCCCGGGTGGCCACTATCGCGCCAGACTCCAGCACCGCCTTCGGCTCCGGCAATTTCAAAATCTTCTCTTCGCAAACACGCAGCTCATGCTCCAACGCTTCCGGAGTCGCTCCAGTCTGCACCTCCGCCGTGACGCACGCCAACGCCACGCGCGAACACTTTTCTCTCAGCTCGGCGTCAATCGTCACCATCGGCAAGGCTCCGCCTCTCATGCTAAACTATCTCGATTGCAGGCTCGTAGCTCAGTTGGTTAGAGCGCCACCTTGACACGGTGGAGGTCTGGGGTTCGAGTCCCCACGAGCCTACCATTCTCCTCATCTTCGTATGGTCATACTTCTGCTTGCCCGCGTTAGCGGGAGGATGACCGCTTGTCTTCCATCCGAATCGCGCAAGTGAACAACCCGGCTTCTTGTATCTGTTTCCTTATGGATGCAACAACCGTGATTGCGAAAGAAAGTCCGGACTAATGAATCCGTAGTTTAATGAGTATTGGCCCAAGCCCAACGGGTGTTTCATGGGGTTCGTTCGCCGAATCACTTCAGCGTTAGTCTCTCTCGTCTTACTCGCCTTCGCGTCGGCTCACGCCGGGGACGTTGCCGATTGCAGCGGTCTTGTGTTGGACGAAAATGGCGTCCCGGTCGCCGCCGCTCAAATCAAGCTTGAAGACTCCGCAAGCAAAGTCTACCAAACCGACACCGACGAAGCCGGCCGCTTCACCCTGAAAAATCTGCCCGCAGGAAATTACAAACTCGAAGTTCGCAAAGAAGGTTTTTTCGTCATCGAGAATCGCGCGCTGACCCTTCTAGTGGGCCCCAACGAACTCAACTTAACCCTGAATCACGCCGAAGAAGTCCACGAGCATGTACAAGTCACCGCCCGCCCCAATCAAATCGATCCACAGGACACCTCGCAGCGCTCCACTCTCTCCGCCAGCGACATTCGCGACATCCCAGTCCCCAGCCCGCATATCCTTGCGCAAAGCCTCGCCGCCCTGCCCGAGATCACGCAGGACAATCTCAGCAACATTCACGTCGCCGGCGCCCGCTCCGGCGAAACGCAGTACCTCCTCGACGGCTTCGAAATCGGCGACCCCACGAACGGCCAGCTCACCTCGCGCTTCAACGTCGACGCCACGCGAGCCGCCGAAGTCCAGACCGGCCGTTTCGGCGCCAGCTACGCGCACTCCGGCGCAAACATTCTGAGCCTCGAAACTCCCGACGGTGACGACCGCTGGCGTTTCGGCACCACCAATCCCGCGCCCGGCATCAACATTCAGGAAGGCGTCCACCTCGGCGACTGGTATCCGCGCTTCACTTTCTCCGGTCCCATCGAGCGCGGCCGCTTCTGGTTCTCCGATTCCATCAGCCTCCAGCACACGTTCGGCGTCGTCAGAGGTCTCCCTTCCGGCGCCAACACGTTTGAAGACTGGGCCGGCGACAATCTCCTCCGCCTGCAATACAACATCACGCCGAAACACATAATCCACGCCAGCTTTCTTTACAACCGCGCCTACGACACCAACGATGGCCTCGACTCCCTCGATCCGATCTCCACCACGGTCACCGGCGAGCAGGAGCGTTACTTCGCCTCGCTCAAAGATCAACTCTGGCTGCACGACACGCTCTTCGAGTTGGGCATCGCCGCCGACGACAGCACACTCGACTTCATCCCACAAGGCACGCAAACGTACACGCTCCTCGTCAACGGCTCGTCCGGCAACTATTTCGACCGTTCGCGCCAGCGCGGCCGACGCCTTCAGGCCGTAGGCAACGTTATCGCCGCCTCGCGCCACTGGCACGGCACGCACCAAATCGCCATCGGCGCAAACGCCGCCGGCCTGACCTACTCGCTTTCCTCGCAGCGCAGCGAGATTCAGGCGCTCAACTCTCTGGCAACCGATCTAACGACGTGCACTTCGGCGCTCCAACCCGGCTGCCTCGAACGCCAAACCATTTTCACAGGCGCCGCAAATCCGTATCTCTCCAACACACAAGCAGGCGCCTACGCGCAAGACACTTGGTCGCTTTCAAAGTATCTTGTCCTGCAAGCTGGTTTGCGGACAGACTGGGACCGCTTCACGCAAAGCGCCACGGCCGGCCCGCGCCTCTCCGCAAACGTCCTTCCTCTCGGCGATGACCGCTCGAAAATTTCCATCGGCTGGGGAATTTACAACGCGCCGCTGAATCTTTCCGTGATTGGCGAAACGCTTGACCAGCAGCAAATCGACACGTTTTACAACATCGCCGGAAACGTACTCGCTCCAGGACCGGTGACAAGCCGTTTCGTCCTGCCCGCAAGCGGCCTCGAGCAACCGCGCTTCACCATTTCCAGCGCAGGCTGGCAGCAGAAATTGGCGCACAACACGCTCGTCGGTCTCGAACTCCTCGCCCGCAACGGCTTGCGCGGTTTCGCCTTCATAGATCAGCAACCCGCGCAACCCGGCGGCATTTTTCTCTTGCAATCCACTCGCAAAGACCGCTACCGCGCCGCCACGCTCTCCGCACGCCACGTCTTCTCCGAGGACATGGAAATCTACGGCGCCTACACGCGCTCCGTAGCGCACTCCAACGAAGTCCTCAACCCCTCGCTCGGCTCCGTCTTCTACGCCGCTCAGCAACCCGGTCCTGTCACCTGGGACGCCCCGAATCGCATCGTCACCTGGGGATGGGCTCCCACCCACATCTGGAAAATCCAGCTGAGCTATTTTTTCGAGTACCGCACGGGCTTCCCCTACAGCGTCTACAATCTCCAGCAACTCATCGTCGGCGCGCCGAACTCCTCCCGCTTCACGGATTACGCGAGCCTCAATATCGGCATCGAAAAAAAGTTCGGCTTCCGCGGTTACCTCTGGGGCGTCCGCGTCGAAGCCGTAAACGCCCTCAACCGCCAGAATCCCGATACGGTTGTAAGCAACATCGACGCCCCCAATTTCGGCGCCTTCTCCGGTGGCCAGGGCCGCGCCGTCACACTCCGCGTCCGCTTCATCGGCAAAAAATAAGCCGGGAAGTTCGATGACGAAAACGAACTATCCCGGCAAAAGTCTAGCGGAATGTATTAGCTAGATGGCGGGACGCTGTGCCGGCGTCATCGCTCGCTGAGTGCGCTCCGAAGTACTCCTCCACGCACTTGCCTGGGCGATGCAAATGACATGAAAAATGAGAAATAGCGGCACAAGAAACGTGGGAATCAGGCTCAACGGCAACACCGTCATCGGCACCATCGTAGGCCCCTGCGGATTAATGAAACTGGCAGTCGTGCCCAGGCTCACGGCAGAGACCAGATCCGCAATACCGAGCAACTGCCACAAGATGAACAAGTTTCGATGAGCGGGATTCGCAAGCTTCCACGCCACGAACGAAGCGGTGACTCCGATGGCCATGTCGCCATATCCCGCAGGCCACGCAAAGACTGCTGGCAGCAGGGAGCGGGCCTCCAATAGCACGAACGTGAATCCGATAAATCTCCACGCCTGAAGAGACGTCAATACGCTGGGATTCAAAGACAATACGAAACGCCGGAAGCTCTCCGACGCCGCAATCCACGCCGTGAACACCACAATCGGCGCAGACGCAGCGATCGCAACCGCAACCCCAATGCGATTGCCATCATTCTTGAACAGATGCAGCGCCGACGCCGACAAAGCAAAAACGAACCAAACGAAAATGAGCCCCATGACAAACTTTCCGTAATTCTTCATAAAGAGCCTCCCTTATTCGTGATCGAGTTTCGCAATCGAGTTTCATGATCAAGTTTAGTGACCGAGCCCGTTACCTGGCGCGCGAGCCGCAGAAGGTCATTCCAATCTTTCTCCCCGACCTCCCGCTGCACGCGCGATTGCACTTCTTCCCACACCGGCAAAGCACGCCCCAGCTTCGCCTGCCCCGCGCGGGAAAGACGCAGCCGGCGTTCTCGCCGGTCGCTGCCACGCCGCTCCGAGATCCAACCTCTGCGGACCATGATCGCTAGCGTCCGCGTCAGGCTGGTGCTGTCCATCGCCAGCATTTCCCCGAGCCGCCCCTGTGACACCTCCCCAGCCTGCGATAGCGCTTGCAGGATGGTGAACTGCGTCGCCCGCAGCGCAAGCGGACGCAGCGCCGCCTCGTAAAGCTGCGTCAGCGCACGCGCCGCCCTGCGAAAGCTCCCACACATGCAAGGCAACACCGGCAAAAGTGATTCGCTCATAGCAATATAGATGCATATGCATCTATATCGGTCACATAGAATTTAGCCGGATTCACAGGCAGGACGATCTTGGAAACGAGGTAAGCAGTTCCTCGGCTATTCCCACAAACGAATTTGGGCGTCGTCGCCAGCCGACGCCAGCAAGTGGCCGTCCGGGCTGTAAACGAGGGCATTTATGTTTCCCCTTTGCGTGTACCGCATGCTCCAGACCGTTCGCGATTGCACGTACCAGGAAGCGATTCTTGACTGGCCAAGACCTTGCTGAGGGATGGAAAGCAGCTTGTTGTCAGGCCTAAACGCCAAACTTCGAACACTTTGCGTGACAGTCTGGAACGAGTATTCCGCGTTTCCTGTCAAGGGATTCCAGAGTCTCAACTGAGATGTCCTCCGGCTGGTTTCCGTCTGCTCCGCGCCGCCGGACGCGAGGATCTTTCCATCCGGGCTGAAAGCTACCGAAAGCACTCTGGATTTATGCCCCAAAAGTGTGAACGCAAGTTTTCCCGTCTTTGCGTCCCAAAGGCGAACGCTCTTGTCGTCGCTCGCGGAAGCGAGCCAGTGGCCGTCAGGGCTAAACGCGATGGCATTCACCTTGCCTGTGTGTCCCTCAAGAGTTCGGAGCGCCTCCCCCGTAGATACGTTCCAAAACCGAATTGTTTTGTCTCCACCGGCGGAGGCAAGCCAGCGGCCATCTGGACTGAAAGCGACACCCCGGACACTCTCCGTGTGCGCGGTCAAGGTACGAACTTCTTTGCCGCTCGAAACCTCCCAGAGCTTTACGGTTTTGTCTGAACTCCCTGTCGCGAGCAGGCTCCCGTCGGGACTTACCGCAAGGCACGTCACGCTTCCCTGGTGCCCTCTCATCTCCTGGATGACTTCGCCTTTCGAGAGGTCCCAAATGCGGGCCACATGATCGAGCGTTCCAGCGGCGAGCCATGTCCCTGATGGATGGAAGGCCAGCGCCAATACCGCTCCATTGAAGGCGCGCAATTCCATTTGAGGTTTTGGCAATGGGGGGATGGGAGCGCGCCTCTCTCCGATGCCGCAGGCGCTCCAAACAGCGACGAGGATCACGAGCGAGGCCAAGGTGATAACGACCTGAGACCAGAACGGATAATGCCGGAATCTTTCGAGGAGCCGTTGAGCGAACTTCATGTCCCATTCTCCTTTTTCAGAAATGCCGGGGCCTGGGACCGCCATACATCGATTTCGATTTTCTAGGAAACAATGTGCAGGTTTTGTGCCGGAACGACGCTGGCCGAAGCCGCCGCACTTGCAGCAGAGCGAAGCGGCGCGAGCCGCGTGCGTTCGAGATCGTCCCGGTAAAAGAGATTGTAGGTATCGAAGGGAATCAGCCGCCCGTCAGGGTGAACGATGTGGATGCAGGTCTTCTTCACAGAGCGCACATCGAAGGCGTGCGCATCGAGAAACTGCACAATCAGAACGCGAAAAACATTCTTGTAACTGAGTTCCACCGGAGCGGCTACGCGCGGCAGGCAGGACAGCAAATCGCGAAGCGACGCCGCGCCGGATTCCGGCGAATGGTTCGTCGCGAAAAGTTTGAAGAGGCAATCGCGAATTCCCTCTTCTTCTTCATAGACGATGGTATTGCGAGCGCCTTCGATGAGGACTTGCGGCTCGACCATCCCAGTCAGCGGAACGACTTTGCCGTCGACCTTCAGCGCGTAGGCCATGGCCAGCGAGTCCGGATGGCAAGGCACGGGAATCACGTCCTCGGCACGAAACACTTTGGTTTGCTCCAGAATCTTCCGCCGCACTTCCGTCAGTGTCAGCCGGTCCGTCGCAGGATCGAAATTTTCCAGCCGCCCCGCGTCCTGGATGGGCTGAAGCGTGACGCCACGAACGCAAGGCACGGTGAGAGCAAAATCAATCACCTTGCCGATTTCGCCGTCGTTCAATCCCTTCTTGAGCGTCACGACCAAAGTGGTTGAAATTTCGTACTTGTTCAGGTGCTCGAGGGCCCGCTCGCGGATCCCGCGCAAATCGGCGCCGCGCAAGTCCAGCAGGGCTTCGCGCTCGAACGAATCGAATTGCAGATAGACCTCAAACCCTTCAATGCCGGCCAGACGCTTTACGAATTCTTCGTCCTGCGCGATGCGCAAGCCGTTGGTATTCACCATCAGGTGCCGGATCGGCCGATCCTTGGCCATCTTCAAAATCGCGAAGAAATCCGGATGCAGCGTGGGCTCACCGCCGGAAAGTTGCACCACATCCGGCTTACCTTCATTGCGAACGACGGCATCCAGCATCTTCTCGATGAGCGCGAGGGAGCGGTGTTCCGTGCGCTCGGGCCCGCTTGCGGCGTAGCACACCGGGCACCGCAGATTGCACGAATCCGTGAGTTCGACAAGCGTGAGGCACGAATGCTGCTCGTGGTCCGTGCAGAGGCCGCAATCGTAGGGGCATCCCCACTTCACCGGGGTGTTATAGACCTGCGGCATCTCGGGCGTCTTTATAAAAACTTCGCGGCAGCGCCGGTAATAATCCACGTCGTCCGCAACGAGCACGCGCTCGGCGCCGTGTTCAGGACATCGCTTGAGTAGGAAGACTTTCTCATCCTGGAAAACGATCTTGCCCTCGAGTTTGCGGAAACACTTCGAGCAGATAGTCACCGCCACGTCATAGAAAAGGTATGGCCTCACCCGGTCCGCCATGGGACCTCCTTCATTTGCGCAGCATGGCCTTAATGACCTCCACCAATAACCAGACGGAAGCGAGCACAACGGTGATGACACCGCCAAAAAATCCGACGACGAAAACCTTCGCCAGCGCACCCTGGTGCGAAAAACTGACGAAAAAACCAAAACAAGAGCCTGCCGCGAGAACCACACCGGCCGCTATAGCGATGGCGATCTGGACCCAGTAAGTTTTGCGCGGCGGTGCGTCGTTCACTGAGCAAGCTCCAGCTCTTTGGCGGATAGATTCGGCTGTGCGCGAGTGCCGGCTACTTCTGCCGCGATTCGTTCACGCCCAGCGAACCAACGCACGATGTCCGGCGAGTAATACACAAGCATCAGCGCGCAGGCACACTGAATCGAAGACAGTCCCGCAAACACGCGCACATCCGGCTTGAAAAAATCCACAAACAACCGAAATCCGAAGTATCCCACCATGAAGACCTTAAAGAGGTCTCCCTCAAGATGAGGGCGGCCCGCGAGCCGCCACAGAAACGCCGCGAACGCCAGCGCAAAGAAAATTTCGTAGAGTTGCGTGGGATGCCGAGGGATGCCATCTCCAAAATTCACTCCCCACGGCAGAGCAGTCGGAGTTCCACTCGTGTGATCTTCGAGACCCGTCAGAAAACAGCCGATGCGGCCGATGGCGATCCCAATGCACAAAGGTAATGCAAAAAGGTCGCCGGTGCGCCGCGCGATACCCAGCCGCAGCTTGATCAGCTCCACCGCAATGAGCCCGCCGATGAGCGCCCCCACAATCGTCTTGCCGCCCAGGAGCCCCGCGGGATCGCCCAGATGCGCCAGCGTGTAGCGCGGGTCTTCGAACCAGTAGAGAATCTTGGAACCCATGGCGGCGCCCACCGCCGCCGCAGCGATCACCCACCATCGCGAGGAATCGTCGACAGCATCCCCCTTCCGGCGGCGGAGCCACAGGTACACGCGAAACGCTACGGCATAGGCAAGAGTTTCCAGCACCCAGTGCGGGTGCAAGCGGAGGGAGCCGATGTGCAAGTAGACAGGAAAAGACATCGTCCTATGCCTCGCATTGCGGTAACACTATGCTAAGGAGTTTCAGGCATCAACGAAATTCCGAATGCCTAACGCGGTCCGCAAACCCGGTCAAAAGGGAGTCTGCCCGAGGGGCAGCAAAGCTCGTAGACGAGTGCCCGTACGGGAAAACTGATGGCCCCACCAACATTTCTTTTGCGGGGCGCGGCGACGGTGGTAGGCTTCAGAATTGGAAATTCGGAGGGTTGAAGTGAGCTTAGCTGCTCCCCCAGAGCATCTTCATTCTCTTACCGGCTTGGAAGGACGCCGCAGTACGCGCATGGATCGCAACGTTCCGCTCGTCGTGCTGGCGCAAACCAAGACCGGGCTTTCCTTTCAGGAAAAAACGTCGACTATCAGCTTCAATCTGCATGGTTGCCGCTATCCGTCGCGGCATGAATATCCTATCGGCGCGTCGGTGGGACTGCGCGTTCTTCAGCCCGATGGCGAAACCATTTCGCCCGTCATTCGCGCGTTCGTGAAGTCTGTTCATGCGCCCGCAAGTCCTCGCGAACTTTTCCAGGTCGGCGTCGAACTCGAATCGCCGGCGAATATCTGGAATGTTCCGTCGCCGCCGCCGGATTGGAATCGTCTGCTGGGCATCAGCACTTCGACAGCCCGCATGGCGACCGCCGTAGCTCCTGCGCTGGAGCCTCCCGCTCCTCCCGCGACGATGCCGCCTCCGACGTTTTCTCCTGCACCGCCAGCCGCACCTTTCTCACCTGGCGCGAGCGAATCCCGCGTCAGTGAAGTGGCCACATTTCCCTCGCCGTCCCCCGCCGTGAGCGGAACGGAATCGGCGAAAGAATCCACTCCGTCGAAACCCGAGCGCGTGGCCATCACCATCGACCAACTAGTCGCCGCGATGCAGGGTAAATTGCAGGCCGCCGCGGAAAAAGTCGTGCAAAATGCGCTCGCGAATCATCTCGACGAAGCCATCAGCGATGCTCTTGCGCGCATCGAGGGCGTCCGCGAACGGAACGTTCAGCAATTGCACGAATTTTCCGAGCAGCGCTTTGAGTCGCTTCTGCGGGCTTCCCGCGAAGAGATCCTTGGGCACTTGGAGTTGCGCCTCGGCGAAGTCCAGAGCCGCTGGGAAGATCAGAACGACGCGTATCGCACGCAGGCAGAAGAGATCGCGCAGCGCCTCGAAAAGCTGGCCGGCGACACGCAACGCAACCTGGCGGAAACCCAGAAGTTCATCGAAAAGGCTACGCGCGAAATCGAGCCGCAAACGCGCGGCCGCCTGGACGAAACGATGAGCCAGGCTACCGAGCAATTCGAGGCTGCCGCCGACCGTATTTCCGACAGACAACTGGTTCGCGTGATGGAATCCACGCGCATGGTCACGCGCGAAGCCGCCGCACAGCTTGATGCACGCGTCGCGGAATCCCGCGCGCTCATGCACGGCGCGGCTTCCAACACGCTGGAAGAATTTCGCCGTCAGGCGGAGGTGCAGGTTGATCTGGCGATTTCGGAAACGACTGAGCGCGTCCGCTCCGCGCTTTCCGCGCTCGATGCGGAAAATCGCTCCGTGTGCGAATCGCGCCGCCGCGCTCTCGTGGACGACGTCGCCCGCGCCACGGAGCAGTCCACGGAGCAATTCCGCTCCGGCATCAAAGCGTTTCTGTACTCCAGCCTGGTAGCCGCCGTCGGCGCGGTCGATGAACACGCCAAGATCACGCTCGACGGCCTCACGAAGGATCCAGCCAACGCGCAGCGCGTTATAACGGAACTGTCCTCCGATTCTCCGCGCGGCGAACACGAGCGTTCGGATTAGCGATAGCGCAACTGCTTCGCCTATAGCTGGCTACATCGTTTTGGTTTGGTTGTTGGGCGGCGGGTCGCGGCAGCCTGGTTCGTTTCGGTGGGGGCCCCTGGAGGCGGGACGCGCTTCGGCCGCCTACTTCGTTTTGGTGGGACTGTCAGCGGCGGCTCGTGGCTCAGGCGCATCGAGGTTGAATTCGCGATGCGCGGCGATCAGGGCGGTCTTCACCGCTTTTTCTTCGACGACGAACGAAATGTTCGATTCCGAAGAGCCCTGAGCGATGGCGATCAGGTTCACGTTTTCGCGGCCCAGCGCATTGAACGTGCGGCCTGCGATTCCCGGCGTGCCGCGCATGTTTTCTCCCACCACCGCGACGATGGCGATGTTGGTGTCAACGGTGATGTGTTCGACCTTTTCGTGCGCAAGATCTTGAGCGAATTCTTTTCGCAACGCGTCGACCGTGCGCTGCGCGTCGTCTGCGGAGACGATGAAGCAGATGTCGTTCTGCGAAGACGACTGCGAGATAAGCAAAACGTTCGCGCGCACTTCCGATGTGGTGGAAAAAGTACGGCCCACAACGTCCGGCAATCCCACAATTCCCGGACCGCCGACGCTGATGAGCGCGACGTCCTGAATCGCCGTCAATGCTTTTACGCCGCCTCCGATGCTCTGGCCTTTTGGTGTGATCATCGTGCCGGGCCGTTCGGGCGCGAAGCTGTTGCGGATCCACACGGGAATTGCCGCTTGCATCACGGGATTGAGCGTTTTTGGATGCAGAACTTTCGCGCCGAAGTACGCGAGCTCTGCCGCTTCGCGATAGGAAATTACGGGAATCGTGCGCGCTTCCGATACGAGCCGCGGGTCGGCCGTCAGCACGCCGTCGACGTCGGTCCAGATAATTACTTCGTCGGCGTTCATCGCCGCGCCCAAGATCGTCGCGGAATAATCGGAGCCGCCCCGGCCGAGGGTGGTGAGAATTCCTTCTTCGGTTGCGCCGATGAAGCCCGTCACGACCGGGACAATTCCTTTGTCGAGGAGAGGCCGCAGACGGACCGTGCATCCTTCTCGCGTTGCATCCATCAGCGGCGCGGCGCCTCCGTGGAATGCATCGGTGACAATCACCTCTGTTGCTTCCACGGCTTCGCTTTGCAAGCCGAGCTCCCTCACCGCGCCCGAAACCAGCGGCGCAGAAAGCCTTTCGCCCAAACTGGAAATCGCATCGAGGGTTCGCGGCGTCAGCTCGCGTAATAGAGCAGTCCCTTCGAGCAGTCGGCGGCCTTCGGCGAAAACTTCGTCAAGTTCTTCGAGAATGGATTTGCGGGCGTTCTGATCCTGGACGAGAGTCTTCAGCGCATCTTCATGCTGCTTGCGGAGGGCATCGAGAACTGCGGCGCCCTGGTTGCCATCGCTAGCACCGGCACGTTTGGCGGCTTCGATCAGCCGATTGGTGACGCCGCTCATCGCCGAAACGACAGCGACGCAGCTATTTTCGCGCGCGGCCTGGGCGATGATCTGTGCTGTCCGCGCGATGCAGGACGCATCCCCAACGGAAGTTCCGCCAAATTTCATCACCTGCAATCGTGGTTTCATTTCCACTGGTCCCTGGCCTCACCCATTAAGGATATTCGCTCTGGGAAATGCGATTTTTCAAGTATACGGGCAATTTCCTCCAGCGCATGCCGCAGAGCCGCTCACGGTTGAGAGCTTGGCAAGGCGGGTGCTATTCTGAATTCTATGGCGGATCCCGCTATTTCACCGCCCGAGCCGACAGCAACGCCTCTGGAACATTCGCGGCGGCAGCTGGAAGCTTTGCTTGAAGTGGCCGAGTCTATTGCGCAGCACCGCGACCTGGCTGCGCTTTTTCATGACCTCGCAGAGCGTCTTCACGCCGTGGTGGATTTTGACTTCCTGACGCTGGTGCTTCATGACCCCGAGCGCAACGTCATGCGCTTGCACATTTTGGAAACGCGGCTGCTTACGCCGGGCAAGACTGGAAGTGAAACCCCCATGGAAGGCCATCCTTCCGGCTGGGTCTGGCAATCGCAGCAGGCTTTTGTTGTCAGCGACACGGAAGAAGACGAACGCTTTCCGGATTTTCTGCAACGGCTTCGCGAAGTGGGAGTGAGGTCGCTGGCGATGGTGCCGCTGACCACGGCACAGCACCGTCTCGGCGCGATGGGATTCGGCAGGCTCGTTCCTCAAGGAATAACCGACACGGAGCTTCAATTCATGCAGCGCGTGGGCAGCCAGGTGGCGGTGGCAGTGGATAACGCGCTGAATTTTGAAACCTCGCAGGCCTATCAGACGCAGCTGGCGCTGGAGCGGGACCGCCTTCGGGTGCTGCTGGACGTAAACAACGTCCTGGTGTCCACTCGCGAGCTTTCGGCAGTTTTCAGCGGGATCGTGACGTCGCTTGAACGGGTGATTCATCACGATTACACCAGCCTGGCGCTTCTGGAACCTGCCACCGGGCTGCTGAAAATTTATGCACTCGATTTTCCGAGCAATCCGGAAATATTCAAATCGGAATTGACGGTCCCTGGGAACGAATCTCCCGCAGGACGAGCCATCGCGAACGGCCAACCACTTGTTGTGAGCGGGGCCGCTCTTGATGAATACAAAACGGAGGTGGTGCGGACTCTTCGCGCGGAAGGGCTCCAATCCATCTGCTGCATCCCGCTGAAAAACCAGGGACGCACGTTTGGGACGCTGAATCTTGCGAGCCGCCGCGAAGATGCGTTTGCCGCTCAGGATGTGGAGCTGCTGCAACAGGTCTCGGCGCAAATTGCAATTGCTGTGGAAAACGCGCTGGCTTTCAAGCAAATCGACGCGTTGAAGGACAAGCTGGCGGAAGAAAAACTCTACCTGGAAGAGGAAATCCGCAGTGAGTTCAATTTCGAAGAGATTGTCGGGGATAGCCCCGCCCTAAAACGGGCGCTGGCGCAGGTGGAACTTGTCGCTCCGGCCGGAACCGCGGTACTCATTACCGGCGAAACGGGAACGGGCAAGGAACTCATCGCACGGGCGATTCACAACCTCAGCTCGCGGCGCCAGCGGACGTTTGTAAAAGTCAATTGTGCGGCGATTCCCGGCGGGCTGCTTGAATCGGAACTGTTTGGACATGAACGCGGGGCATTTACCGGGGCTATCGCGCAAAAAATCGGACGTTTCGAGCTCGCTGACAAAGGCACGCTCTTCCTGGATGAGGTCGCCGATCTGCCGCTCGAGCTGCAGCCCAAACTGCTGAGAGTGCTTCAGGAGCAGGAATTTGAGCGGCTGGGAAGCAACCGCACGCAGAAGGTGGACGTGCGCATCGTTGCGGCGACGAACGGCGACCTCGCAAAACTTGTGGCCGAGCGCACTTTCCGGAGCGATCTCTATTACCGGCTCAACGTTTTTCCGATTCACATTCCGGCGCTGCGCGAGCGGCCCGAAGACGTGCCGCTGCTGGTGCGCTATTTCGTTCAGAAATTCAGCCGGAGGCTCAACAAGGCCGTGGCTTATGTTCCGGCGGAAGCCATGGAAGCGCTGGCGAGCTATTCGTGGCCGGGGAATATTCGCGAGCTGGAAAATTTCCTGGAGCGCGCGGTTCTGCTTTCTCCCGGCAAGGAACTGCGTGTGCCGGTCAGCGAGCTGAAAGCAAACGACGGTGCAAGTCTTGCAGGAATTTCGCTTGGAGGAGACTCTTCGTCTTCGTCGTCCTTTGGCTCCGCGAATTCTGCGAGTTCGTCTAACGGCTCGATCTCGACGCTGGAGGAAGCTGAGCGCCAGCATATACTACGCGCGCTGCGACAAACGGAGTGGAGAATTGCCGGCCCCAAAGGCGCAGCCGGTGTATTGGGCATGAAGCGCACAACTCTTCAGGCACGTATGCGCAAACTGAACATCCGGCGGCCGATTTAGGCGGCAGGTTCGAGCGAGTTATTTAAGTTCCTTCAAACTGAAGCATGACAATTTCCGGGTTGGAGCCGAGGCGCAGCGGCGGGCCCCAGGTTCCCGCGCCGCTCGAAGTGAAGACCTGCATCTTGCCGATGCGGCTGAGGCCGTAGACAAACTGCCGGTAAATGCGGCGCGCCATCCAGCTCCAGGGAATAAATTGGCCGACATGAGTGTGGCCGGAGAGTTGGAGCGAAACGCCGGCGGCTTCAGCCACTTGTGGATGATCCGGGGCGTGGACCAGCAAAATGCTGGCGCGTTCGCGGTCCACGCCGATTCCCTCGAGCACGGACGCGAAGTGTGTGCCTTGTGTGGCGTGGCGGTAGGGCACGCCGATAATCTGGAGGCCGTCCGCGTCCACTTTCTCGTTGGTCAGGACGCGCACGCCGGCGGCTGAGACTGCGTGCAGATATTTCGAGTCGTCGCCGAACTGCTCGTGATTTCCCGCGACAAAATAGACGCCGTGCGGGGCGGTCAGTTTGCTCAGCGGCTCGGCTGCTCGCCCGGCGTCAATGGCTGTGCCGTCATACAAATCGCCGGCGATGAAAATCGCGTCGGGCTCTTCCCTGAGGATTTTGGCAACCATGCGGCGCAGGAAATTGCGATTGCGCACGTGGCCGAGGTGCAAATCGCTGATCAAGGCCGCTTTTCGGCCGCGCCAGGCCTCGGGCAGATTTGCGAGCCGGACGGTGATGCGGGTGATGCGCGTAAAGCTGGCGTTGAAAACGCCATAGAGGCCGGCCGCCAAACCTGTCGAGAACAAAATTTCCACGAGGCGGTGAAAATCTATGTTCAGTCTCGCGAGGGATGCGATTCCGAAAACAATCCACGAAGTGGCGGCGGCGAGAAACAGAAAGCTCAGCAAACCGAGCCAGATTGCAGCGATGTGGTAAAACACACGCAGCAAGGCACCCCTGTATCGAAACGCCAAAAGTGAGGCGATTAAGAAACTGACAGAAAGCACGCCCGCCGCGAGCTTGAGCCATAACGGGGAGGCGACAGCGTTTTCCGCTCCCGAAAAGGTCCAAGTCTCATAAATGAGATAGTGCGTCAAGAAAAGCACTGTCTGGATTACTGCAACAAACCCGATCAAGCCTGTTCTTATACGCATGGAATATTAGATTCACCAAGTCGGCATTCGTATGCATGCCTTAGGCGCGCGATTCTAGGTTCGTGGGGGCATGATGGGGTGCGCGCCAAAGAGGGCACGAATGTATCGTGCCCCTACAAAACCTCGGAGAATTGAATCTGCGGTTACTCAGCGGTCTCGAAGTGCATGTACATGGACTGGATCCCGACGCGGCCAGGGCCGGTGAAGCGGTTCACGATGAGATTGAATCCGCCGAAGATGCCGCTGGTGATGCGGTCCATTACCGTTTCCATGCGGACACTGGGAGCTTTGTAAAGCCAGCCGCCGGGCTCGATGTCGATGACCTCACCGGGTCCCAATACTTTTTCGAAAACGTTGCCGTAGCCGTGGAGCCAGAGGATGCCGTCGCCGGCGTGGCTGTGGAACTTGTCGATGAAAAAACCGGTGCCGCCGAAAAGCATGTTGGCCGCGCCGCGGACGCGTTCGAAGGTGTAGTCGATGCTGTCCGTGGCTGCGAGGAACTGGTGCTCGCGAACGTGCAGTTCCATTCCTTGCGGGAGATGGATCGGGACGATGTGGCCCGCGCCGTCGCGGCTGAAGGCGATCATGCCGGCGCCGCGCGCTTCGGTGACAAAGACCTGCATACCCGCCATCATGCGCTTGAGGGCGCCTTTCATGGGCTTGAGACTGATTTGCACGGTGGGGTGTTTCCAAAGAAGAATGTGATGCTCGAAGTAGATCGGCCTTGCGGAGACGTCGACGGTGAGGACTGGGACAAGCTCGCCATCAATGTGATAGGTCACGCCGCCGAATGTTTCCGCGGCAGCCGTGGTGGGCAAAAGCTGAGGTAGTCCGGGCATCGGTGGCATCTCCTGAACGATGTTTTTCTGAAATCTAAAACGTTGGTTCTCGCGACCGGATAATACTACCCCGCAACTTCTCCTTGCGCCTCACTGGTGAGTGAAAAATCACCCTGTATTGAAATAGACTTGCTGGGATCGAGGGAGAGAGCTCACAGGCTACTTGGCGAAGTTTGCGCGGTGTGTTCTTCTATTGGGGACGCTATGCGATTTGCATTTCAACACCGGGGTCTCGTTCTTCGCTATTTCTTTACCTTGGGAATTCTTTGGCTGGCGCCGGCGCTCAGCAGCGCGCAACTGGACAACCAGCCGGTCATCCGTTTTGTGCGTAATCCTGATTTCGCGCCGGACTTCAAGCTCACATCGCTTGATGGCAATCCTCTGGCCTTGGAGCCGCTTCGCGGCAAAGTTGTACTGCTGAATTTCTGGGCTACGTGGTGTGGGCCTTGCCGGGCGGAAGTCAGCGACCTCGTTGTGCTGCAAGAACGATACAAGGACCGGTTACAAATCATCGGGCTCAATGTGGACGACGAGGACGCCGACGAAATCCAGAAGTATGTTCAGGAGACCGGCATCAACTATCCCGTGGCAATGACTTCGAACGAGGTGCGCATTCAATATGGGGGCATCCCGGCGCTGCCCACCATGTTTATTTTGGATTTGGAAGGGCACGTGGTGCAGAAACATGTCGGGCTTTGGAATCCCGCGATTTATGAAACGGAGATTCGCGCGCTGCTTGGGATGCCAATTATGGCTCGAGTGGAAACCTTCGAGGACAAGGGCGAAGTTTTTCTGCAGCATGCGGATCGTGCGACCGAGCTTCCTGGCGTGGATCTTTCGAAACTAGCGCCCGAGCAGAAAATGACGGTGCTCCACCACTTCAACGCCGAGGGTTGCACTTGCGGCTGCAAGTTTACGCTTGCTCAATGCCGCATTTGGGATTCCGCCTGCGCGGTCAGCAAAGCCGCCGCGGATAAAATAATTGAAGAAGTTTCGCCCCCTCCAGCTGCCCCTGCCCCAGCGGAGACTTCCCCGAAGCCACAGCCGGCTTCCAAACCGCCGAAAAGTCCTGCGTCTTCGCAGCCAGGAGCACAGCAATAATCTCGGTGCGCAATACTCTATAAAAATGCGGGTGAATCCCACCGCCTTTCCCGATTTCGCGGTTGCCCAGGCTCATTGCGGCCTTCATACTCTTTTCGCCGGTAATGCGCTTACTCTCGAAAACTATCTTCTTCCTAGCATTTCTTCTTTCCTTTAGTGGGCTGCTTTCTCCGCCAGTAGCTCTCGCGATCGGAATCCTCTTCGGCTTAAGCTTCACGCATCCCTACGCTGCGGCCACAAGGAACTCCGCAAGAATTCTTCTGCAAGTGTGCGTCGTTGCGCTGGGATTCGGGATGAACCTGCACGAAGTGCTGAAAGCCGGCCGCAGTGGGTTCATTTACACAGCGCTGGGGATTTCGTTTGCGCTGTTGGCGGGCTTTGCGCTCGGCAAAATTTTGAGAGTTCAAGGTAATTCTTCGTTTTTGATTACGGCGGGGACTGCTATTTGCGGAGGGAGCGCTATCGCTGCGATTGGTCCGATCCTTCAGGCCGATGACGAAGAGATGGCCGTGGCGCTGGGCACGGTTTTTGTTCTGAATTCCGTGGCGCTGCTTTTGTTTCCGCCTATTGGCGGCGCGCTGCATCTTTCCCAATCGCAATTCGGTTTGTGGGCGGCGCTTGCGATTCACGATACGAGTTCGGTCGTTGGCGCCGCAGCAAAATATGGGCAGCAGGCGCTCGTTATAGGAACCACCGTCAAGCTTGCTCGCGCGCTGTGGATTGTTCCGCTGGCGTTGGCTACGGCGGCAATCAAAAAGAACAAGACCACAACCGGGGGGATGTCGAACATTCAGTTTCCGTGGTTCATCTTGTTTTTTTGTCTCGCGGCTGTTTTGAATACGTACGTTCCCGTGATTCAACGCGGCTCGCAGGTCATTTTCGCTGGCGGGCGGTTTGGACTTATCGCCACACTCTTTTTGATCGGGACGGGGATTTCCCGGTCCACGCTGAAAGAAGTTGGTTGGCGGCCATTATTGCAGGGCATTCTGCTTTGGGCTGCGGTCGGGATTGCTTCGCTTTACTTCATTCGAATCGGCTGGATCGCGTTTCAAAAATAATTATGGAGAGAGATTTATTTTTTCAGCAGATCCAGGACGGCGGAGGTCATGGCTTTTACGCCGGTTCGAATGGCGGGATCGGGGACCGGAGCAAATTCGCTGGAGTGCGGGCCGGGAAGACGCGTGCCTTTTTCCTGAGCGTCCTTCAATTTGGCTGGATCGGAAGCGCCCAGCCAGAACATGCAGATTGGCGGTTTTGGATCTTCCAGAGCGAACAGGCTGAAATCTTCGCTAGCCATGATGGGTTCACCGGGCAGGACATTTTCTTTTCCAAGGGCGCGTTCGAGCGAGGCGCCAACGCGGTTCGTGAGGGCCACATCGTTGATCGTGGCTGGCACGTGGTCCTGCGCTACTTCGACAATGGGAGCGCGCTCCGCGGGAACGCCCGCGGCGGCGGCGATGCCGTTGGTGATTCGCACGATGGCGGCGAGGACTTTTTCACGCTGCTGGGGATTCATCGTTCGAACGGTGAGCTGCAAGTGAGCGTCATCGGGAATAATGTTGTGCTTCGTGCCGGCGTGGAAGGAACCAACTGTAACTACGGTCGGAAGCTGGGGATCCATTTCGCGGCTAACGATGGTTTGCAGCGCGACGACGATTTCCGCGGCGATGACGATGGGATCTTTAGTGGCTTGCGGGGCGGCTCCGTGACCGCCATACCCGCGCACCGTGATATCCACCGAATCCGCGCCTGCGAGCAGCGGCCCGGCGTGCCAGGAGACTTTTCCGGCGGGGATAGCCGAGGAATCGTGGAGCGCGAGGACATAGTCAGGCTTGGGAAATGTTTTGTAGAGGCCGGCGTGGAGCATGGCTTCCGCACCGCCTACTGTTTCTTCCGCCGGCTGGCCGATTAAAACGACCGTGCCGCTCCAGCGATCTTTGAGTTGTACGAGCATGCTCGCGGTGCCGAGAAAAACGGTCATGTGCAGGTCGTGGCCGCAAGCGTGCATCACGCCGACTTCGGCGCCGTTGGCGCGTTTCACTTTCACGTGGCTGGCGTAGGGCAGGCCCGTGTTTTCGATGATGGGCAGGGCGTCCATGTCGGTACGGACATAAACTGTGGCGCCGGGGCCATTTTTCAGGACCGCGACGACGCCGTAAGCAACCAGATCAGGTTCCGCGTACTTGCCGAAATGGTCGGTCACTTCGTAGCCCAGCTTTCTTAGTTCGGCGGCGACGAGGGCGGAAGTCTCCTTTTCCTGCGAGGAGAGCTCGGGATTTTCGTGGAGATGCTTGTAAGTGGCCAGGAGAGCGGGAGCTTCCTTGTTGATGCGCTGATCGAGGTCGTTCTGGGCAAAGAGCGGCACGGAGAAGAACAAAACTGCTGCCGCGGATTGCAAGACGCGCTGCGCCACCGGACCCTTCATGGAGCCTCCAAAAAGAAGCGGAATAATAGTACCTGTTGACGGCCTTGCTCGCACATTTCGTTCGCCTTTGGCGAGGTTAGCACAGGCTCCGGGTCGGGAGAAATTCCGCTGTGCTACTGACGGCTTGCGACGGGGATGGTTTGGGAGATACACTCGCGCCGAGATTGCGTGGAGTTCATTTTCGAGAGAGATTTCAAACGGAGGCAGAGCATGAATCGTCGCTTTGGTTTTTTGTTGGTCGCACTTGCGGTGGGGGGAGTGCTCAGCGTGACAGGGGCATTTTCGCAGCCTACGCCGCAAAACACGAGGAAGGTGTTCAATGCTCCTGACAAAACGGTGGTGGCGCCTTTCAGCGACGGGATTCTTGCGGGCAATACCCTTTATTTGGCCGGCAGAATCGGGTTGGACCCGAAAACCGGGCAGGCACCGGCGGCGATCGAAGATGAAATCAAGCTGATGCTGGATAGTTTGAAGGGCACACTTACGCAGGCTGGAATGTCGATGGATGACCTGGTGTATGTGCAGATAGCGTGCACCGACTTATCGCTTTTCGACAAATTCAACCCCATTTATAAGAGCTACTTCACGACGAAGGACTATCCGGCGCGGGAGTTTATTGGTGCGGCGTCGCTTTTGCGGGGTGGGCATTTTGAATTGCAAGCGATTGCGGTCAAGCGGTAGGGCAGACAGGCAATTCGGGGCTTGACAAGGCGGGATTTCGCAGAGTAAACTTAACACCGTTAAGTTAGTGAGATGACCGCGAGTATGGGCGTTAAAGAGCGCAAAGCACGGCAGAAGAAGTTCTTGCGGCAGGAGATCCTGGACGCCGCCAGCGAGCTGTTTGTGCGCGACGGGTACGAAAACGTCTCCATGCGGCGGATTGCCGACAAGATCGAGTACTCGCCGACGACGATTTATCTCTACTTCAAAGACAAGAGCGAACTGCTGGAGCAGGTTTGCAAGGAAACGTTTGGGCGGCTGGTGCAACGGCTCAGCAAAATCATGGAACAGCCTGGGGATCCCGTGGAGCGCCTGAAGCGTGGGCTGCTTGCCTATGTCCAGTTTGGGCTCGAAAACCCGCATCACTACAGGGCGACCTTCATGATGGTGCTGCCTGAAGGCTTCGGCGGTAAAAAAATGCACCAGGACGACTCGCCCGGGATGCAAGCGTTCGCATTCCTCACGCGGGGGCTGGGGGACTGCCTGAAAGCTGGGAAAATGCCGGCCATGAACGTGGAACTGGCGGCCCAAACGCTTTGGGCGGGGGTACACGGAATCACCTCCCTGTTGATTACCCACCATGACTTTCCCTGGGTGGGGCGCGAGAAAGTGATTCATTCCACGGTAGATACGCTAGTAGCGGGGCTGGAGGCCTAGAGGTTATATTTTTTTGACCTAAGATTAACGATGTTCAGTAAATAATCGTTGTAACTCTTTGTGAGGGTGGTACGTAAGCTAGACAGGAGAAGTGGTTATGGGCCTCTTGGCGAGACGCAATCTGTTCCACGACAAGATTCGGTTCAGCGTGACGCTGACCGGTATTGTTTTCGCGCTGGTCCTCATCATCATCCAACTCGGGCTCTTCCTCTGATTTACGACAACAACTTCCAGCAACATCGACCATTCGGGCGCCGACCTGTGGATCGTGTTTCACGGCGTGGGGTATTTCGATGCGGGGCGGAATTTTTCCGAGCGAAAGTTTTACCAGGTGCTTTCGACGCCGGGTGTGGCCGCGGCCGAGAAGTACATGCAGTCCTTCGGACGAAGAGCTACACCCGCGCGCCGCTCATCGGAGTAATCCTGCGGAAACTTCGGCATGCGGGTGAGAGCGTTTCAACGCAATTCGATGCTCCGGTGATAACCATGGCAGACGATTCGACGCTGCGGGTACGGTTGGACGTGGATGAGGCGGACGTTTCCAAGCTGCAAGTTGGCCAGCGCGCTTATGTGACGGCGGAAGCGTATGGGACGCATAGGTTTGGCGGGACGGTGATTCGCGTGGGCAGGATTCTGGGGAAGAAAAACGTGCGGACGGACGAGCCTTCGGAGCATGTTGATGCCAAGATTCTGGAGACACTTGTCCAGCTGGATGCGGGGGAACGGCTGCCACTTGGTCTGCGAGTGGATTCGTATGTCGCGGTGGCACGAAGCAAAACGGGAGACTAGCGTATCTAAACCTCCATAACGGGACCCCTTCGCAAAGCCCATATGTGGGCACAACTATTAGCGCCTATTTATTGTCACTTGCCCATATGTGGGCTACTTGTCCCTCCTATCTAATTGCAAATACATTCTAAAGTGTTGAAAAGAGATAGGTTAATTATGAGCGAGATTAAACATTGGATGGAGTCCGCCATGCATACTTTGAGTTCCGTTAGGATGGAATCGATGCTAAGAATCACAACAGAGAAAAAACGGGGAAAAACCACCCTAAGCGTTGAGGGCAAGTTGGCCGGGGCCTGGGTAGCGGCGCTGGAACAGTGCTGGCGCGAACGAGCGGCAGGGGAAAAGTTCAGTGTGGATTTGTGCGGCGTCAGCTTCATCGATGCCGCAGGCAAAGCGCTGCTCAAGGATATTCATGAGCAGGGCGGGAAGCTGATTGCGGAAGGATGCCTCAACCAGGCGATTGTGGAAGAAATTGCTGGGCCTGAGGGGGCGCACAAGACGGGCTGCGGCGGGCGGAAAAAGGGTTCGCACATCATTTTCTATGTGGCGTTCTTTAGCCTGCTCGTGGCACCGGCTCTAGTGCGTGCCCAAGGAGCCACGAAGCGAAGTGAGTTGCCGGCCGATGCTCCGACAGGGGTTCTTCGGTTGACGCTGGATCAAGCCGTGAGCCTGGCGCTGAAACAGAATACGACTGCACAGATCGCAGTTTTGACGGCGGCGCAGAGCGTTCAGGACAAGAACACTGCTCGGGCGGCGTTGCTGCCGCAGGCGAGCTTGAATGTTACGGACACTGTCGAGCGCCTCAACCTGCAAGCGTTTATTGGACAGAAGTTCCCGGGGTTTGCCAATCACGCGGGGCCATTCCAGATTTTCTCGGCAGGGCCTGGCTTCAACGCGGCGATTTTTGATTTGACGCTGTTCCGGCGTTATCAGGCCGCGCGGGAAACGATGAATGCGAGCAAGGCGGACAGCCTTTCGACGCGCGAGCAAGTGATTCTGCTGGTAGTGTCGCAATACATCGGGACGTTGCGTGCCGTGGCCAGCGTGCAAGCGTCGCAGTCGCGAGTCGATCTCGCGCAGGCGTTGTATGACCAGGCGGCGGACCTTCAGAAGGAAGGAGTTGGCACCGGAATTGACACGCTGCGCGCGAACGTGGAACTACAAAATGAAAAACAGACGCTGCTCCAGGCGCAAGATGACCGCGAGACTTCGCTCTACGGGCTGAGCCGGTTGCTGAATCTCGATCCACGCCAGAGCGTCGAATTAGGCGACTCGTTGAGCTTTTTCGACACACCGCAACCGGATGTTTTCGCGAGCATCGATTCCGCGCTGGGCGAACGGCAGGAATGGAAGTCCCTTCAAGAACAGATCAAGTCGGCTGGGCTGGAAAAGAAGGCGTCGCAGGAATCTCGGCTGCCCAAGCTGGATTTCAACGGGAACTGGGCTTACGAGGGCGCGTCGTCCACGTCGGGCATTCCGACTTACAACTATGCGGCAAATGTGACCGTGCCGATTTTTACCGGCGGGCGCATCCACGCGGAAATCGTGCGCGCCGACCTGGAGATTCGAAAGCTCGAGCAGCAGCGCGATGATTTGCGAAATCAGATCGCGCTGGACGTGAAAACCGCGCTGATCAATCTGGATTCGGCGCGCAACCAGGTGCAGGTGGCCAATCTGGGAGTGCAGCTTTCGGAGGAAGAAGTGGATCAGGCACGGGACCGCTTTAAGGCTGGGGTGGCCAATAACATCGAAGTGATCCAGGCGCAGGATTCGCTGGCACGCGCGAACGATAACCAGATCGCGGCGCTGTACCGGTTCAATCAGGCGCGCGCGGACTATGCGCGTTCGATCGGACAGATGGAAAAGATTTACTCGAAGTGAGGGGACATGAGCATTGAGATCGAAGTAGGGCTGGAAAACGCGGCCAAAGTTCGGCCGCTCATCGATGATGTGCCGGTTGAAAAGGAAGCGCCGAAGGGGCTGGCGAATCCCAAGATACAACGCCTGGCGCTTCTTGGCGGCGTCGTGCTGATTGCCGCGGTGACGGGACTTTTTCTTTACTACCACAACCGCGAAAGCACGGATGACGCGCAGATTGACGGGCACATCACGCCGATTGCTTCGAAAATTTACGGGCGGGTGGCGCAAGTTCTGGTGGACGACAACCAGGCCGTGAAAGCGGGGCAGGTGCTGGTGAAGATTGATTCGGGCGATTACCAGGCGGCGCTGGATCAGGCGAAGGCTGCGGTGGCGTTGGCGGAAAGCGAAGCGAAGTCGGCGGGAGTGGATGTACCGCGAACGGAAGAGAACACGGCAAGCGGGACTTCGAGCGCCGACGCTCAGTTGCTGGGCGCATTGGCGGATCTGGCGCGGGCACAGGCGACGTATGAGCAAGCGCAAACGGCGGATTTGGCGTACGCGAAAGCGAACGTGGACAAGAGCATTGCGAACGCCGCGCTGGCGCAGGCGGACTTGGCGCGGTACACGCCACTCGTGCAAAAAGGCGAAATTTCGCAGCAACAGTGGGACGCGGCGAAGGCCAATGCGGACGCGACGGCAAGCGCCTTGAAAGCGGACCAGGAAAAATTGGCGCAGGCGCAACGCAACGTGGAAGTCGTGAAAGCGCAATTGGATGCGGCCAAGGCACGAGTCCTGCAAATGCGGGCGATGGTGGAAAGCGCGAAGGCGGATACGAAGCAGGTGGGCATGCGCACCGCGGACGCGCAAGCGAAAGTGGCGAAAGTGGCGCAAGCGCGGGCGGCGCTGGACGCGGCGGAGCTAAATGTCAGCTACACGAATGTGGTTGCGCCGATTGACGGAGTGGCTACGCACAAGCAAGTCGAGCCGGGACAGATTGTGCAGGCAGGGCAGGGATTGCTGGTAGTAGTCCCGCTGCAGGATGTGTGGGTCACTGCAAATTTCAAAGAGACGCAACTGAAAAATATGAAAGCAGGACAGGGAGCGGAAGTAAAAGTGGACACCTACGGGCGGACCTTTACAGGGCATGTGGATTCGATCGCTGGGGCGACGGGGGCTGTGCTGAGCTTGCTGCCGCCGGAAAATGCCACCGGGAACTACGTGAAGGTCGTGCAGCGCATTCCGGTGAAGATTCTCCTGGATAAGGATTCCGTTGGCACGTTCGTGTTGAGGCCCGGGATGAACGTGGACGCGACGGTGATTACGAAATAAGCCGCCGAGATGCTCGCGGAAAAGATTCGGGAGATGGCGAAATAAAGAAAAGTAGTGAAGCAGTCGTACGTAGTAGCCAGTAGAGGGCGGACGAGTAAGAGCTGAACGGGCGATGCGTAGCAGACTACTAGCCAAACTGAGGATGCCGGACGGGTCGATCAACCCCTGGGTGATCGCCGTGGTGGTGACGCTGGCGACGTTCATGGAAGTGCTGGACACATCCATTGCCAACGTTGCGCTGCCGCATATTTCCGGGAATCTTTCGGCGGGCGCGGACGAATCCACTTGGGTACTGACATCGTATTTAGTTTCAAATGCGATTGTGCTGCCGCTTTCCGGGTGGCTTTCCGGGTTGATCGGCCGGAAGCGGTTTTACATGGCGTGCGTGGCTGTATTTACGGTCAGTTCGTTTTTATGCGGGCTGGCGCCGAGCCTCGGCGTGCTGGTGCTCTTCAGGATTCTGCAAGGCGCGGGCGGCGGAGGATTGCAGCCGAGCGAGCAGGCCATTTTGAACGACACGTTTCCGCTGGCGAAGCGCGGCATGGCGTTCGCGGTTTACGGAATCGCGGTCGTGGTGGCGCCAACCATCGGGCCGTGGCTCGGCGGATGGATCACCGACAATTTTTCGTGGCGCTGGATTTTTTATATCAACGTGCCGGTGGGAATTATCTCCCTGATTCTGACGTCGATACTGATTTCCGACCCGCCGTATATGAAGCGGACGAGCATCAAGAGCGGATTCCGGATCGACTACATCGGGATTGGATTGATCAGCCTGGGGCTGGGCAGCATGCAGATCATTCTGGACAAAGGGCAGCGCGATGACTGGCTGGCATCCGGATTTATCCGCGTCTTCTTCGTGCTGATGCTGATCGGAATTATCGCGGGAATTATCTGGGAACTGCGGCAGAAAGAGCCGGTCGTCGATTTGAAGATGCTGAAAGACAGGAACTTCGCGATTTCGACGGTGGCGATGTTTTTCCTGGGATTCGTGATGTATTCGAGCACGGTTTTGATTCCGCAGTTTCTGCAGGAGTTATTGGGATACACCGCGGAGCTCGCTGGAATGGCGCTATCGCCGGGCGGCGCGGTGATCATGCTGATGATGCCGATAGTGGGAATCCTGGTGTCGAAACTGGATACGCGGATTCTCATCGCGTTTGGCTGCATCGTGTCCTCCGTCGCGCTGCTCTGGATGGCCGGCTGGGATTTGCAGCTCGATTACAGCCACGCCGTGCGAGCGCGCATGCTGCAGAGTTTCGGGCTGGCGTTTTTGTTCATCCCGATTAACGTGGCGGCGTTTGCGTACGTGCCAAAAGAAAAGACCAACATGGGGACGGGAATCATCAATCTCGCGCGAAACGTGGGAGCGAGCGTGGGCATCGCGACGGTGACGACGATGCTCGAGCGGCGCACGCAAGTGCACCAAGTACGTCTCATCGAGACGGTGAACAATCTGAATCCCGCGCTGGCCACGATGACCAACGGCAACACGACGCGTCTAATCTCTTATGGGTCGAACGCTTCGCATGCCGCGTTGCAGGCGAAAGGCATGGTCTACAACCTGGTGCAGACCCAGTCGGCGATGCTCGCGTTCGTCGACAACTTCAAGATGCTGGGCGTGGTTTTTCTAGCAGTTATCCCGGTTTTATTGCTGATGAGGAAACCGAAAGTGCCTGCCGGAGGAGTTCCGGTGCACTAATGCGCGCAGGTGTATCTGCGTTCGGATGAAACGGAACGAAAGTTTTTGCAGTAACTAGGGGGGACGATGGCAACGCAAGCGACAGCAGCAACACAAGTGGCAATCGCACCACACGCATCACAGTTCAGTGAGGAGAAGCTGATCCGCGCCGGACAGAAAGGCGATGCGCAAGCGGTGGAAACGCTGTTCCGCCGATACCAGCGGCCGCTGTTTCAGACGGCGCTGCGCGTCCTGGGAAATACCGAGGACGCGGAAGATGCGTTGCAGGATGGGCTGCTTTCGGCCTACCGCAACATGAAGCGTTTTGAAGGGCGGTCGCAATTTTCAACGTGGCTGACGCGCATCGTCATCAATGCAGCGCTGATGCGGCGCCGCAGCGCGAAGGCGCGCCCCGCGGTTTCGCTGGATGAGCCGCCGCGCGAGGACGAGCTGCCGATTGCCGAACGCTTCGCAGCCGAGGGGCCGAATCCGGAGCAGGTTTTTGCCGGAACGGAACTGCGGGAAATGATCAGCGAAAACCTGGATGAACTCTCGCCACTGCTGCGCACCGCGTTTGTTCTGCGCGAAGTGGAAGGTTATACGACCGGCGAAGCGGCCAAGAAACTCGGAGTCACCGAGAATACGTTAAAGGCTCGTCTGTGGCGCGCGCGGCACCAGCTTGCCGAGCGGCTCGGGCAGCGTCTGCGGCGAATCAAGGACGACATGACGGGCGGCAGCATGGGCGACGCGGAATGCAGCTACTGCTAAGCGGCCCGAACTAATGATGTAAAGAGGCAATGAGGCAACGATTGGAACGTGTGGGGCCAGCGAACTTGCTGGCCCTTTTTGTTTTGGTTCGCATCGTTGAGGGGCTTCCGGAATGATTGCGAGCCGAGTCCGTACGCTCCCATTGAGACGACCGAAGGACAGCCAAGAGCAGCTGTCCATTCTCGAATAGTGTCAGGGAAGTGCCCGGTCCGTACCCCTTCCAGGTGGCCCCCCCTCCCCCTGGTTTTGTATAAGTGTTCATTCTAAAGGGAGGAGCTTGGAATAGAATGAATAACGAGGATGTGACCATGGCGCTTGATTGGTTAAATTGTGAGGCGGTGGAGAGCGTTCCAGGAAAAGTGAGCGGAGCTTGGGTGTTTCGTGGAACGCGAATGCAGGTGGCGGCCGTTTTGGAAAACCTGGAAGATGGGCTTACGATCGACGAAATTGTGGAATTGTATGACGGTCTCACCCGGGAACAAGTGCAAGCGGTGCTAGATTTCGCGGCACAGAGTTTGGCAGCTCCTCCGCGCAGCCAATAATGCGCGTTCTATTCGACCAAGGAACGCCAGTTCCTATCCGGCGAGCTCTGCGGAGCCACACGGTTAAAACGGCGAGACAATAAGGGTGGAGCACTCTATCGAACGGAGCACTCCTGCAAGCTGCAGAAGGAGCAGGGTTCGATATCCTACTCACAACGGACACGAGCATTCCGTACCAGCAAAACCTCGAAGGTCACAAGGTGGCGATCGTCATCCTCAGCAGAAACAAGTGGAGCCCGGTGCGTTCGAGGCTGGAGCAAATCGTTAAGGCAGTAGATGGCGCAAGACCTGGAAGCTGCACGGTGATTGAGATTCCTGCCAGATAGGCTGCGGACGCGTCACCGATCTCCAAAGCGAAACACTACACAGAGTTCTCTGAGGGCACGGAGAGCGCAAAGAAGAGACTATCTGATTCGCGACAGTGGAGAAAGGCTGGGTGAGTCGACTGGCGGGCCTTGATTAGACTAGGATGCACGTTGCTTAGAGTGGGTGGGACCCGCCGGAGAATAATTCAATTATGGAAGAACAACTTAGCCTGGAATTTTTGCGCGTTGTGGAGAATGGGGCCGTTGCGGCGGCGCGGACCATGGGATTTGGCGACCGCCATAGGGCAGATGAAGTGGCTGTGGAGGCCATGCGCAAAACAATGGACGCGGTGCAGATGGACGGGACGATTGTCATTGGAGAGGGCGAGCGCGATGAGGCGCCGATGCTGTATATCGGCGAAAAAGTGGGATTGGCCACGCACGCGCCGAAGGCGCTTTTTCCGGAAGTGGATATTGCGGTTGACCCGCTGGAGGGAACGAACCTTTGCGCTACCGGAGCGGGCAATGCGATCGTGGTGCTGGCCGCGAGCGAGCGCGGCGGGCTTTTGCATGCGCCGGATTTGTACATGGAAAAAATTGTGGTGGGGCCGTCGTGCAAGGGGGCGGTCGATCTGGATGCGCCGGTTACGGACAATTTGAAGTCCATTGCAAAGCGGCTGGACCGGGACGTGGAAGATCTGGTGATTATCGTGCTGGACAGGCCGCGGCACGAAAAGCTGATTGAAGAGATTCGCAGGGCTGGGGCGCGCATTCGGTTGATTGGCGACGGCGATTTGTCGGCTGGCATTTCGGCGGCGGTTGTTGGAACGGGGGTTCATGCGGTGATGGGAACCGGAGGAGCGCCGGAAGGGGTGCTGACGGCGGCGGCGTTGCGGTGCTTGAATGGACAGATTTTAGCGCGGCTGGTGATTGGGAAGCCAGAAGACCAAATTCGGCTGGAAAAGATGGGCGTGAAGGATCCCAAGCGAGTTTACGACACCGAGGATTTGGCGCCGGGAAAGAAGATGATTTTTGCGTGCACTGGCGTTACGGATGGGAATCTTTTGAAGGGTGTGCGGTTTTTTGGGGAAGGCGTGCGGACGTCTTCCATGATTTTGACACTCGACGATAGGCAAGTTCGTTTCGTCGATTCCGTACACCTGGATAAGCGGCCTGACGTCAAGGTGCGATTTAATTAGCCTGCGGAGCGAGTGTTGATACAGTGACGAGGGCCAAGTCCTTCGAGGGTTCCTTCCTACCTCAGGTCAAAAGACCCTGCTTCTGGTGGCCTTGGCGGCGAAGCGAGGGCGGGGCAAGCCCCGCCCCTACGAGGGCCGCATTGATGGCTACCTGTACGGCATAAATTTGGGCTGGACCTAAGAACAGGAACATTTAGAGCACAGCTAAATGGCTTTGGCGCTGGTGTTTGATGCAAATCTGCCAGACTAAGAGTTGGGCGAATTGTGCCCGCTTGGGAGAGATTGGACATGGCAGAAGGATCTACATCGGGCAATTCGTCGGCTTCAAAATCCCTCATGTGGATGATGATCGCCTTGTTTGCCGGCCTTGGCATCCTTTTAGGCGGCGCGCTTTTCGTGGCTAGCCGGGCGATGCGTTCGATAGGCTTGTCGGCGGCCAACGCGAAGGAAACGTTGCGAACTCCCGCGGGAAGCTTCCGGCTGGAGAAAGAAACGGAAGTGGGTCCCGGCATGCCGGTCTACCCACGGTCGTCGCTGGTGGTGCCGGATGATGACACGGCGATGGCGGCGATCAAGCAAGCGCAGCGCGGATTTAATACTTCGACTTACCACACGGTGGATTCGCGGGATGCGGTGGACAGCTGGTACAGCAAGCATTTGAGTCCGGAGTTCACGCGGCACGACGCTGGGGAAAAGCCGGTCCCGGCGATTTTCGGGGATGCGAGCGTTTCCGGGGACGACATCGCGTTCATGGCGGAGCGCGAACAGTTGGTTCGCATTGTGGCGCTAACGCAGGATTCGGGGGGCACAAGAATTTCGCTGATTCGTTTCGCAAAATCCTCGGCGGCTTCGGAGCCCGCGGCGGGTTCTTCATCGCAATAGGTCCGCAATCGAGACGACCTTCCTCAGAAACAACTTAGAATTTTCCCGAATCGGAACACAACGGACAGTCCTGGGCTAGCCGGGCTGTTGTACGGAATCTGTACTTCCGACCAGTAGTGGCCTTCCTTGAATCTGCCTACCCTCTCTGCACCCAGTCCCACCGCAACTTAAAAAAATACTCAGGGTTAGAGCCGACCACAGAAAGTCTTCTGCGTCTTGCCTGGGTGTATCGCTGGTTTGCAGCGGGGGAGAAGAGCCGTGAAATGGATGAATCTCGGAGCGAGCGGGCTTGGGTCGTTTTTTTTGGCGGGGTGTGCGGGGTTAGGTAGTGGTCCGAATAATCCCACTTTAGCGGAGCTTACCCTGAGCCCGCCAAGTGCAACGCTTCAGGGCACGGCTCCGCAGCAGTTCACGGCACAATTTTCCGACGGCTCTACACCGCCGCTGACGTGGAACGTGAACGGAGTTGCGGGAGGTAGCGCAGCGATCGGAACGATCAGTGCAACGGGCCTTTATACCGCGCCCGAATTTCCACCTTCGCCCAACGAGGTGACCGTGGGAGTCTACGAAACGCCAAAAAAATCGGTCGCAAAGACTTCTCCCGTTACTCTCGATAATCCCGTTCCTCAGGTTACATCCATCGCACCGGCGCAAATCACGGTGGGAGCGTTCCTGTTGACGGTGAATGGGGCGCATTTCGCGCAGAACGCCACGATCCAGTTTGGAACGACAACACTTACGACAACGCGGGTTTCGTCGACGCAGCTTACGGCTTCTGGAACCGCGACGGCCGGCGAAATTGGCGGAATTTCCATCGCCGTACAAAATCCGGCTCCCGGCCCCACGACCTCCGGGCAATTGATGGCAACGATCATCAGCAACACTCCGATCGTGACGCAAGCGGCGGCGGTGCGTTTCCTGGAGCAGTCCACGTACGGGCCGACGCCAGAACTCGTGACGCAGGTGCAATTCACGGGATTCGATCCGTTCCTGCAGGCGCAGATCACGGCGCCGGTGTCCACGTATCCCGCGCCTTTGGCAACGGACACGGGGTTAGGGAAAGTGCAGAACCAGTTTTTCCTGAATGGCGTGAATGATTCGGATCAACTGCGGCAACGCATCGCGTTTGCGTTGAACGAAATTTGGGTCGTGGGCGAAAACAAGGTGGACGACCCCACGGGCTACACGAATTACATGCAGGCCCTGACGAACGACGCGCTAGGCAATTACTACGATGTGATGAAAGACATCACGCTGACGCCGGCAATGGGGCACTGGCTGGATATGGTAAATAACGACGTGCCCGCGGCAGGGCAGCATGCGAACGAAAATTACGCGCGTGAACTGATGCAACTGTTTACGCTGGGTTTGAGCAATCTCAATTCGGACGGCACGCAGATCCTGGATGGCTCGGGGAATCCGATTCCGACGTACACGCAGAATGACGTGATGGCGCTGGGAAGATCCTTCACGGGCTGGACTTACCCGACGATGCCTGGGGCGACTCTGCTGAAGCACAATCCGTCGTATTACGGCGGGCCGATGGTGCCGTTCGAGACAAATCATGATGCGGGCGCAAAAACGTTTCTGGGGCAGTCCGTGGCGGCTGGGGAGTCCGCGGAGCAGGAATTGGACACGGTACTGACCATCATTTTCACTCACCCCAACATGCCGCCGTTCGTTTGCCAGCAACTCATCGAAAAACTGGTGACCAGCAACCCGAGTCCGGCGTACGTGAGCCGCGTGGCGGCGGCGTTTACGAGCGGGAAGTATCAGAGCTACGGATCGGGCAAACGGGGAGACATGCAAGCGGTGGCGGCGGCAATTTTGATGGACGCGGAAGCGAGGCGCGGCGATTCGCCTACGACTACGGTGGCGACCGACGGAAAATTACGCGAGCCGATCGTCATGATGGTGGGACTTGCGCGCGCGTTTCACGCGACCACGGATGGAACCGGCTTCACCGGCTACAGCGGCAACATGTCGCAGCCGCTTTTTAATTCCGGGAGCGTGTTCAATTTCTTTCCGCCACAGAGCCTGATTCCGGGAACGACACTCAACGGGCCGGAGTTTGCGATTTTCAATACGGCTTCGAGCCTGAACCGCGTGAATTTCGTCAACACTTTCGTGTACGGACAAATCAGCGGAACGACAACCGTGAACTTCACGCCGGTAATTAACGCGGGTAGTCCCGCGCAAATGGTGACCTGGCTGAACAATTTATTCCTGCACGGGACGATGTCCGGCCAGATGAACACTTCCATCGCGACGGCGCTTGGCGCCGTGAGCGCAACGGATACAACCAATCAGGCGAAGACGGCGATTTATCTGGTGACTTCGTCATCGCAATACCAGGTGCAGCGCTAAGGCGCGAGAGGGAGAGACGAACATGAGCCATCATTCACGACGCGACTTCATGAGGCTAACGTGCTGCTCGGCGGCGACGGCGGCGATGGTTAGCGGGCTAAGCAAATTCGGTCTGGTGAGCGCGCTCGCGGAGGCCACGACAAGCTACAAGGCGCTGGTCTGCATTTTTCTGTTTGGGGGCAACGACGCGAACAATCTGGTCGTGCCAATCGATGCGACAGGGTACGCGAACTATCAGACGATTCGAGCGAACCTGGCGTTGCCGCAGGCATCGCTGCTGCCATTGCAAGTGGGAAGCGCGGCCAATTATGGCTTGCATCCGAACCTGCCGGAGTTGCAGGGGCTCTTCAACACCAATAAATCGCTGGCCATTCTGGCCAACGTAGGCACGCTGGTGCTGCCGACGACGCGCGCGAATTACATGAGCCAGGCCAGTCTGCCCGAGAATCTTTTCTCGCACTCGGATCAGCAGGAGCAGTGGCAGACGACACAGCTTAGCGGTTTACCGAACGCAGGATGGGCCGGGAAAGTTGCTGACAAAATTCAGTCGCTGAATACGGGCGCGGCCTTTCCTCCCATTCTGTCGGTGGCCGGGAATCCTATTTTCTGCACGGGCGATGTAAGCCGGCCATTCACAATGAATCCTGGGAGCACGCCTGGGCTCAGCGGATTCAGCACCTCGGCGGCGGGGCAGGCACGACTCCTGTCGGTGCAGCAATTGCTGACGTTTGATACGGGCATATCGCTGGTACAGGCCACGAGTGCGGTGACGGGGCAGGCCATTCAGGAAGGGATTGTTCTGGCGAACGCGCTGAAAAATATTCCGGCGATCCAAACCGTTTTTCCTGCGAACAACGGACTGGCGTCGCAGTTGAAGCAGGTGGCGCAGGTGATCGCGGCGCGAAGCGCGCTGAGCGTGCAGAGGCAGATCTTCTTCTGTTCGCTGGGCGGATTCGACACTCATTCCGACCAGTTGCCGACGCAGGTCGGGCTGTATTCCCAACTGAGTCCGGCGATGCTGGCTTTCTATCAGGCGACGCAGGAGTTGGGAGTGTCCAATGAGGTGACAACGTTCACGCTTTCGGAATTCAACCGGACGTTCCAGCCGGGATCGAACGGAGGAACGGATCACGCGTGGGGCAGCCATCAGATCATGATGGGCGACGCGGTGAAAGGGAATGCGTTTTACGGGCAGTTCCCGACCTTGGCGCTTGCGGGACCGGACGATACCGGGAGCAACGGGCGGTGGATACCGTCGACATCGGTGGACCAGTATGCGGCGACGTTGGCGACGTGGTTTGGAGTGGCAAACACGGACCTGCCGTCCATTTTCCCGAATCTGGCTAACTTCCAAACATCCAACTTGGGATTTCTGGGTTAGGTCAGAAGTATTTTTAGAGCGCAGGGCACACGAAGAGGCGCAGGAGACTGCGCCTCTTCGCTTTTTTGTGCGCAGGAAAGCAGGCGCTGCTTACTGGTTCTTTGTGAGGGCGAGGAAAACGCCGTCGTCCACGGGGATCGAATGCGTGAACAGGGTCGCTGTACTGGCGTTTGCGAGCGCAACGTGATTGGCGGTTCCGCTGATGGCGGGACCGGCGGGCTTGGTTGCCGTGCCGGAGGCGTCACCCGGCTGGAGCGAAATGCGCGTGGTTTTCGGAGCGCAGTTCGATGCGCCGAGGCAGGTGTCGCGAACAAAAACCTGGCGATAGCCGCTGTTGGGCGAGCTTGCGGTGGATTTGCCGGCTGCCGCAGACGAGCTGGCAGAGTGACTGGGCGCGACGGCGAGAAAGGCAACATAGCGGCCAGAAGTGCTGACGGAAGGCAGGATGCTTTCGGTGCCGCCGAGATTTCCGCTGGGATCGGTCGAAACAAGCTGCGTGGAAGGTGTGCAGGAGGCGGCCGCGCCAAAGCAGGTGTCGCGCAGGTAGACCTGTCGGCCCGACGTGATGTCCGCAGTCAGATTGGAGGCTGCGGAGCTGAAGGCGACGTAGCGGCCGTCGGAGCTCATCGAGGGAGCATGGCTATCGTCAGTGGCGGGGGTGCCGTCGAGAGCCGCGGAGATGAGCATGGTACGAGGCTGGCAGGAAGAGTCCGCGCCCTGGCAGGTGTCGCGGGCAAAAATTTGAGAATTGCCATTCTGTTCGGCGGCGTAGGCGACGTAGCGGCCATCGAGGCTAATGGCAGGCGTTTCTTCTTCGACGGCTGCGGCTGACTTGACCGCAGCGGAGCCTGTGCCAACTGTAAAGGTGGCTCCATTGCTGGTGCCGCCTCCGGCGGCAGTGCAGTTAATGCAACCTGAGATGGGGGGAGCGGGTGCATTGTAGACGGTAACAGTCGCCGTAACGGAGGCGGCGAGCAGTGCCGCGGGAATGGTGGCAGTAATTTGCGTGGAGGTGATGTTGGTGATAGTCAGGTTCGTTTGACTGGAGGTGTTCCAGCGGACCAGAGAGCCGCCGCTAGGGTCGGAAGTCAGGAGAAAATTCGTGCCGGTGACGGTGAGCGGCGTGTCCGTGCTGCCTGCAGGCGCGGAGTTGGGGCTGATGGTGGAGACTGTGGGAAGCGGATTTGCAGGAGGATTCACGAAGAAAGCGACGGGATTGGAGAGGCCATTTTGACCCGTGCCGGAGTAGGGATTCTGGGTCTGTATGAAGTGCTTGCCGGACTTGGCGGTGTCGGCGGCCGGGACTACGGCTGTGACGGAGACGACACTTCCCGTGTCATTTGCCGGGGCGCACACACCAACCGCAGTGGTTGTAACAACGCATGTTTTAAGCTTCGCCTGGTCCCACGTGACGTAGGTCTGCACCACGAACCCGTTTCCCGTCAGGGTGATCGTCAAATCTGGCCCGCCAGCGCTTATATTGGCAGGGGAGATAAAAGATAGAAAGGCGCCGGTGTCACCTTGAAAGGTGTTGCCGTAATCATTGCAACTTGTGGCGGCGAAAATGGCCGCAAAAACGACAGCTATGGCTGTCCAAGACCGCATCATCGAGACTCCTTCATAATCACTGGTTACCCCGCAGGGCGGGATCAACCTAATCTGGACAAACGGCGGGGAACCCCCGGCGCCAGCATGTTTTTCGGTGAGATGCGCAATTCGCGCGGCGCGTTGACCCCGACTGCGCCGGGATAACGCAAACCTTGTCCGGCCCGCGCGGCGCATTCCACAGCCGCATGCCCTGTATAAACGGGTCCGGTCAACCCTACATGATTACCATTGTCCGCGAAGAAACGTCAATGCGCAATTGTCGGCGGGCTTTGGAACCGGTCGGCTGGCAACTCTCACCTTTTCAATGGGTCCCGGGACTGCTGGGAATTGCCTGAGCGGCTATCGCCGCCTTCAGAAGTTCCTGGAGATGCGCACGGCACTCGGAGTCCTGGAAGGAGAGAGCGGAGGCGGCGCGATAGCAGGCCAGGGCCTGCTCTTTGCGGGCGAGTTTTGCATATAAATCACCCTGCGCGAACTGAAAGAGCGGGTTGGTGGGATATTTCTCGACGAGAGGGGCGATGACGGCGAGGGCGCGTTCATATTGCTGATCGTAACGGTGGAGGTTGAGGGTCAGATAGAAGCGCGCCGCGGGGGGCGTGAGGACTCCTTCGGCCATGTCCTGTTCCAGTTGGCGGATGCCTTCCTGCTTGTTGCCACTGGGAATGCCCATGAAGAAGCTCAGGACTTTGGCGATGGCGCTGAGGGTATCGGCATAATAATTGTAGAGGCCGAGTCCAAAGTCGGCGTCGGTAAGATTTGGGTCGAGCTGAATGGCGCGGAGAAAATGCTCGCGAGCGTGGATTCCCGCGCGGGCGGTGGCGCGATTCTCGCCGCGAAGACCGTAAAGGCGGGCGGCCATGGCGTCGCCCATGCCCGCGTAAAATTGCATTTCGGCGGTTTCGTGGTCTTTAAGTTGCGCGAGGGCCAGCGTTGAGGCTTTTGCCGCGAGATCGAAGTAGCGCTGGTCGGCGGTGAGCTTTGCGCGGTGTCGGGCGTCGATCATGCCGTACTTGAATTCCGCAGAGGTGCACCAGATCTTCCACCACAAAGCCTCGGCCTCCACCAGATAGCCGATGGGATGGTTCGGCTGGTTTGCCTGTAGGCGTTGCGCGTCGAGGATGGCCGCGTCCAAGTCGAATGCGTAGACTTTGTCGGCCGCTGCGGAGGTTCCGGTGGGCAACGCGAGTTTCTGCGCGCTGGCCGGCTCTGCAAAGAAAGCCGATGACAAACCAATGGCGCAGAGAAGTATCGCTCCGCCGCATGTGGCACGGCTCTTGTTCATGCAGTCACCTGGCGATGAATTTCTGGCAAAGCGTTTCGCGCGCTGGAAGACACGGCGCCGAAGAGTGTAAGACGTTCGAGGGCCGTTGCAAACCGAAATGGCTTGCCGCGCATCTGGAACAGGGCAAACAAATGCGCGTTAGCCCCTGCGAGGCGCATTTGCTATTCTCGGCGGCGTGAATCGAACGCACGAAGAGGTTGATCCGGTTAAGGAAGCCAACCCATCAGTGGAAAAAGCTTCGGGCCTGGAGCGCGGCCTCGGCCTCAAAGAGGCCGTCGCGCTCAATATGATTGAGATTGTGGGCATCGGCCCGTTCGTGGTCACTTCGCTGGTGATCAAAGCGATGGGCGGCCCGCAGGCGCTGATCGCCTGGATTGCGGGAGCAGTGCTGGCGACGCTCGATGCGTTCGTATGGTCGGAGTTGGGCGCGGCCATGCCGCGGGCGGGCGGAACTTATGTTTTTCTGAGCGAGGCGTACGGTCCCGGGGGCTGGGGCCGCTTGATGTCGTTCCTATTTGTCTGGCAAACGTTTGTGCAGGGTCCGCTCTCGGTGGCGTCGGCCTCCATTGGATTTGCGCGCTATGCGGGGTATCTCCATCCGCTCACGACGCTGGAATCCAAAGCCATCTCAGGTGGATTGGTGCTCGTGCTGATCGTTCTGCTCTACCGGCGCATAACGACGATTGGGAAGATTTCGGTTCTGCTATGGATCGGCGTGGTCGGCACGCTGCTCTGGCTGATATGGGGCGGTGCGACGCACTTTAATGCCAGGATGGCGTTCGATTTTCCTCCCGGGGCGTTTTCGATTAACGCGCTGTGGTTCGCTGGACTTGGCGCGGCGATGGTGAAAACCGTTTACAGCTACTGGGGCTACTACAACATCTGCCATCTGGGCGGGGAGATTCGCAATCCGGAACGCAATATCCCGCGGGGAATTTTTCTTTCGATCCTGGGTATCACTGTGCTGTACCTCGCGATGCAGACGAGCATCCTGGGTGTGGTGCCGTGGCGCGAGGCGCAGGACTCGAAATTTATCGTGAGCACATTTGTGGAGAGGCTGTACGGGCAGCACGCGGCGCAAGCGGCTACCTGGATGGTTCTATGGATTGCGTTGGCTTCGGTGTTTTCTGTGCTTCTGGGATATTCACGCGTGCCTTATTCAGCGGCGCTGGACGGCAACTTCTTTCCGGTGTTCGGGCGGTTGCATCCCACCAAACATTTTCCGCACGTTTCGCTGCTTGCTCTCGGCGGACTTGCTTTCCTTTTCAGCGTGACGCTGAAGCTCGAAACGGCCATTGCCGGAATTCTTGCGATGCGGCTGCTGGTGCAATTCATCGGACAAGCGGTCGGCGTGATGCTGTTGAGGCGTCGCTGGGGAACGGCGCGCTTGCCCTTCAAGATGTGGCTCTATCCCTTGCCGGCGGTCCTGACAATACTCGGCTGGGCGTGGCTCTTCTGGCAGACGGGCGGGGCGAGAAAATGGGGATTAGCGGAGATTGCGCTGGGGTGCGTGGCATTTTTAATCTGGACGCGGAAGATGCGACAATGGCCGTTTGCAGAATCGAAAAAACCGGAGGGCGCGTGAATCGTCTGGCGATGAGTACATGGAAATCGATTGGGCTTGGCGTTTTGCTCGCATCCTTCTCCGCGCAACCCGCGGCTTCGCAATTCCCGCCGGCTCCCGGAACGGGTCCAGGCCTGCCGGAAACCGTCGAGGCCATCGAGAGTTCCCGCGTCACCACGCGCATTCTTTACATCACCGCGCATCCCGACGATGAATCCGCGACACTGCTCACCTACCTTGCGCGTGGCTTGCACGCCGACGTGGCCCTGTTAACGCTCACGCGCGGCGAGGGCGGGCAAAATGATCTCGGACCGGAGCAGGCTCCTCAGCTCGGATTGATCCGCACGCAGGAGCTTCTTGCCGCGACGCGTGGATATGGAATCAGCCTCTATTTTGGAAGCGCACCGGATTTTGGGTTTTCGAAGACTCCCGAAGAAACGGAAAAAATCTGGGGAGACGCGGTCCTGGGAGAAATGGTGCGCGTGATCCGCACGTACCGTCCGAACATCGTGATCAATGGATGGGGCGGAGTGCACGGCGGGCATGGCCACCATCAAACCTCGGGATTGTGGACGCCGCGCGCCGTCGCGATGGCCGCCGACCCCAAGGCATTTCCGGAACAAATATCACAGGATGGACTGACGGCTTGGGGGAGCTCAGCCTATCCAGTACAAATTCTGGACACGGAGCGCGGCGGCGCAAACAGCGCAACGTCGAACGGATATTCTCTTCCCGTCGACGAAATCTCTTCGCTCTGGGGCAAAACCTGGCGCGAGATCGGGCTCGACGCTTTCTCCAACCACCGCTCGCAGGGAATCACCGGGTTTGTCAATTCACCGTTTCTGCGGAGGCCCCTGGTGCTGGTGCGCGAGGACGGTGGCAAGTTCGATCCCGCGAGCCTGGCCCGGCAGCTCCATGAGCTCGATCCCGGTGCGGCAGCCGAGGCACCGTTGCGTCACGCCATGACCGAAGCGGAGACGGCTATTGCAGCGGCGCATAGCGCAGCCCTCGCGCTCCATTGGAGCGTGGCAGCAGCGAATTTGGCGACCGCTGCCATGCAAATCGATGGCATCTCCGCTGCCAAAGAAAGTGGCCCTTCGGCACCGCCCTTGAACTTCTACCTGCAGAGAGCGCGCGAACACATCGAGCACGCGCTGGCTCTGGTGGCAGCCGTCGAGGTGCGGGCCGACGCAGACCGCGACGCCCTTGTTGTGGGTGAATCCTTTGCCGTAACGGCGGGGGCCATCTGCCGCAAGGAAGCCACTTGCGAACTAGGCGAGATGAAACTGAACCTCGGTCAATCTTTCCAGGAAACCAAGCGCGAAGGCGACGCCGCAAAGGGTTTTCAATTCACTGTGGCCACAGTGCATCCCTCGCCTGCCTTGAACGCGTGGGAGAGATTGCTACCAGAGCCGCCGCCGTTGCTGGCCGTGCAGCAGGAAGTCAGCGTCAGCGGTTACAAATTTACGGTCGCGGTTCCCGTAACGCATATCGCCGCGAATTCCACGAGCGTGGACCGCGTCGCCGTCCGCATAGTGCCCGCTTATACGTTGAAAGTGGAACCGAGACAGGCTCTCGAAGTGTTGGGGAAACCCGGGAAATCATTTGATGTTTTGCTGAGAGTGCACTCCTACGCAACCCAAGCGAGCAAAGTTTCCGTCGGGCTGGACGTGCCCGACGGATTCAAGGCGAGTGCGCCAATGGAACTTGCGTTCGATGGCGCGGGCGACAAGTACGCGAAACTGACGGTGACTTCGCCCAACAAACTGGCGGCAGGGAAATACGCGATCACCGCTTATGCCAAACGGGGCGAAGAAAAATTCTCCACGTCTCTGGAGCCGCTGCCTTCGCTGCCGACGCAGTTCTGGAGCGAGCCCGCGCAGTGCGTGGTGCACGCGTTTGATCTGAATGTGCCGCCAAATCTGCGCGTCGGCTACATCACCGCGGAAGGCGAACCTATTCCAGAAGCGCTCCGTACGCTGGGAATTCAGGTGGACGCACTCGACGCACAGGCACTGGCCTTTGGCGATCTGTCCAAATTCAGTGCCATCGTGGTCGGGGTCCGCGCGTATGAGTTGCGTCCCGAGCTTCCCGGCGCCAATCAGAGGCTACTCGAGTACGTCTCGAACGGGGGCACGCTGGTGGTGCAATACAACCGGGACTTCGCGTGGAACAAGGCCCAATATGCTCCCTACCCGGCAAAAATTCTGAACGGCCCGGCTGGCGGGCTGCCGCGCATCACGGATGAAAATTCGCCGGTTAAATTTCTCAAGCCGGACGACCAGCTCCTGAACCACCCGAACAAAATCACGCAAGAGGATTTCAAGGGCTGGGTACAGGAGCGCGGCCTCTACTACTGGACGCAGTTCGATCCGAAATACACGGCGCCGCTGGCCATGAACGATCCTGGCGAGCCCGACCTAAATGGCGCGCTGGTTTACACGCCGTATGGCAAGGGAATGTACATCTACACGGGAATTGCGTTCTTCCGGCAAATTCCCGACGGCGTTTCCGGGGCGTACCGGCTCTTTGTAAACCTGATCAGCGCAGGCCGCTAAACAGAATCGAAGCCGCACCTGCGGGAAGGGCCGCAGCCTGCCTGGACCTTTCCGACAATCAGGAACCGTGCGAGTAAATCAACTGGACACAGCGCTGCCGCGCGCAAAGCGGCGTGCTATCCTCATCCACCGGGGGTCGAAAACGCATGAAAAATTATTTTCCCACGCATTTTGCCGGCAGCTTGAGCCGCGCCGCAGCCGCGCTCCTGATCGGAGCAGCCCTTTTGCTTGCCTGCGGTTCGCCGGCCGCGGCGCAGAAAAAAAAGAAAAACGACACGCCGCCCTCAGACAATAAGCTGCCCATGAGCGATGAGCAGCAGATTGACTACAACATTTCCGAAATGCTGGGCGCGTGGCAGCTCGGCGACACGGAAAGAATGCACAAGGATTACGCCGACGACGTTGCGGTGGTCAACGGTATCTGGGCGCCGCCGGTCTTCACCTGGGCGAGCTATCTTGCGGCCTATCAGCAGCAGCGCGCGCGCATGCAGCAGGTGCGCATGGACAGGTCCAACACGTACATCAAGCTGGAAGGAAACGTTGCCTGGGCCTGCTACCAGTGGGATTTTTCAGCGGTCGTGGACGGGCAGCCTTCGGTGGCGCGCGGGCAAACCACGCTCATTTTTGAAAAAAGGAATAATCAGTGGCTGATCGTTCACAACCACACTTCCGCAGTGCCAACGAATCCGCCGACTCCGCCCGCCAACACGCCGCAAATCACGCAGCCCCAACCACACACTCCCGCGGGGCAATAGAAGACGGGCCGTTCGTGCCGGCTTCCCTCCGCGGACTAGAAATTCTTCAGCCCGTTGTAAAGCCAAATGCCGGCGAGCAACAGCAGCAGTATTCCGGAAGCGATACCGCTGGTCATCAGTGGCCGCGAGAGCATCTGGATCTTCGTGACGATTTCCCGCTGTTCACGGGCCATCTGCCCTTCTGCGGAGCCGATAAAGATCTGATCGTCCTCATGGCTGGCGAGAAGGGCCCGCCGGATCAAAAGCAGCATGAAGATGGCGGTGACAACTCCCCAGGCTACGAGTACATACAAGATGGGACCTGTTAGTCTGCTGATTTCCATGGCTACCTCCCGCTGGAACCGATACGCGGCGCCCACTTTGCGCGGGTTGGGAAGGGGTAAAACCGCGTTCTAAAGCGGAGTATAGCACCATAGATTTGAAATTCCAGTCGTAACTATAAAAGAAACTGATGGCGAAGGGCTTCTCAAGGTGAGGGATTTTCCTTGGGATAACGGAGGCTAAATGACTGATTCTTCTAAAGTTGCCATTGTGACGGGCGCGGCGCAGGGCATTGGGCGGCGTACCGCCGAGGTCCTGGCGGAACGGGGCTTTGCCTTGGCGCTCAGCGACCTTCGCCAACCGCACGACACGCGGCGGTCGGTGCAAGAGCGCGGCGCCGAGGTTCTGGAATTTGCCGGCGATATCTCCGACGAAGGAGTCGTCACGCGATTTGCTGCGGCAGTTAAGGAGCGCTGGCAGCGCGCCGACGTGCTAGTCAACAACGCGGGGATCAGCTTCATCGCCGCTGCGGAAAATGTGTCCGCAGCGGAGTTCCGGCGAGTGCTGGAGATAAATCTCCTCGCGCCGTTTCTGCTGGCCAAAGCGTTTGGCACTATGATGCTCGCGCAGCGTTCCGGGAGCATTGTCAACGTAGCGTCCGTCGCGGGGTTGGTGGGTATCGCCGATCGCGTGGCCTACAACTCGTCCAAGCACGGATTAATTGGACTGACGCGAACGCTGGCCGCCGAATGGGGCGGACGCGGAGTTCGCGTGAACGCAGTTTGTCCTGGATGGGTCAAGACGGAGATGGATGTGGCCGATCAAGCGGGCGGCGGCTACACGGATGCGGACATTACCGGGCGCGTCCCAATGGGACGATTCGCTTCGCCCGAGGATATTGCCAACGCCATCGCGTTTTTGGCCGACTCCAGCCAAAGCGGCTTCGTGAACGGACACGCCCTCGCCGTCGATGGCGGCTGGACAGCCGATGGGAGTTGGGAATCGCTTAGCCTCCGCCATCGCTAGATTCTCGGCTCTCTCTCGTGTGCCGTGGCCCAGCGGTTCGCAGGATTGAGCGCCGAACCGGCATGCCCGCTCCTTCGCCAGCCTTCCGCGCGGCTGTCTGCACGTGGTAGAATCGCCTGGCAGTGCGGTCATGGCGGAACTGGCAGACGCGCAGGTCTCAGAAGCCTGTGGTAGAAATACCGTGGTGGTTCGACTCCACTTGGCCGCACCAACTCTTATCCCCTTGCTTCGGAACCGTTTGTCGAATATTCCTTCGGCCACCAGAATTCAATTGCTTACACTTTGCGGCTTGAGGTCGAGCGTCTTGCGAATTGTCTTGCTGAGGCTTGTGAGGTTATAGGGCTTCTGAAGGACTTGGGCTCCCTTTTCCAGCAGGGAAATGAGGGAAGCCGCTTCGGCAGTGTACCCGGTGGTGAAGATGACCTTGACGTCGGGGCGCAATGCCGCCATTTGCGCGTAAGCATCCGGACCGCTCAGCTTGGGCATTACGACATCCATAAGCACCAAATCGATCTGACCACCCTTTGCCTCAAACACCTCGAGGGCTTCCGAGCCGTCGCCGGCCAAAATTGTGCGATAGCCAAGCGCCTGAAGCATTTCCTGGGCGGAATCGCGAAGGCCGTCATGATCGTCGACCACCAGAATAGTTTCATGGCCTCCAGCGTGCTTCTCTTCTCGGGAAGCCTCGCGCGGCTCGTGAACGCCGGCGTCAGCTTTTAGGTAGACGCGGAAGGACGTGCCCTTTCCCGGTTCGCTGTAGACGTGAACAAATCCCTCGTGCTGCTTCACGACGCCGTACACCGTGGCCAGGCCGAGTCCGGTTCCGCGTCCCAGTTCTTTCGTGGTGAAGAAAGGCTCAAAAATGCGTTCGAGGGTGTCGGCGTCCATACCAGAACCGTTGTCGGAAACGGAGAGCAACACATAACTTCCCGGGCGGCTGTGCGGGTGCGTGCCGCAGTATTCGGTGCCGATTTCCACGTTTTGCGTTTCAATGATCAGGCGGCCGCCTTTCGGCATGGCGTCGCGCGCGTTCAGGCAAAGATTCATCAGCACCTGCCCGATTTGCGTGGAGTCCGCCTCGGTCACGCGCAGATCCTCGGCACTCAGAACTCGTATTTCGATGTCGGCCCCAATGACTTTCGAAAGAAAGCTCATCTCCTCTTGCACCAGAATATTCAGGTTGACCTTGCGCGCCTGCAGAATCTGGCGGCGGCCAAAGGCCAGCAGTTGGCCGGTGAGTTTCGCGGCGCGCTGAGATTGCTCGCGGATCTTCTGGAAACGTTGCTGCAAGCGGCTTCCGGGCGGGGCCTCGTCAAAGCCCATTTCGGCCCAGCCCATAATCGCGCCAATCATATTGTTGAAATCATGAGCCACGCCGCCGGCCAGCCTGCCGATGGCCTCAAACTTCTGAAGCTGTTGCACGTGTAGTTCCAGGCGTTTGCGAGAAGTACGTTCCTCCGCGTCGCGCATTTCGCGTTGCACAGCGGGCACCAGCCGCTTCAGGCTGTTTTTCATGAGGTAGTCTTGCGCGCCATTTCGCATGGCGTTCACGGCCGTTTCTTCCCCGATGGTTCCAGAGACAAAAATGAACGGCACATCGGGACGTTTCTTCCGGACGAGCGCGAGCGCATCCACGCCCGAAAAGTGCGGCATGGAAAAATCAGAAATAATGATGTCCCACTCCTTCCTCTCAAATGCCCTCTGCAGTTCTTCGGCGGTTTCCACCCGTTCGAAGTCCACTGCATAGCCACCGCGGCGGAGCTCGCGAATGATCAGGTCGCCGTCATCCGCGGAGTCCTCTGCGAGAAGCACGTGGAGCGGAACGCCCATCTAGGTTCTCCGGACTGGCGCAGGCTCATTTAGAACCAGCCAATAGAGGCTGAGCTGGCGGATGGCTTCGCGGAATTGGTCGAAGTCCACGGGCTTGCGGACATAACTGTTGGCGCCCAGCCCATAGCCGTTCAGTCGGTCTTCCTCCTCGTTGGACGACGTTAGAAGGACCACGGGAAGGAGCTTGGTCCGCGGATCGGCGCGTAGTCGGCGCAGAACTCCCAGGCCGTCCAGCTTGGGGAGTTTCAAATCGAGCAGAATTACCTGCGGCTCGACGCTCGTGTCTCGATCGACGTAAGCGCCTTCGGCAAAAAGATACTCGAGGGCTTCGACGCCGTCTCGAGCAACGGCAATCTCATTCAATATGTTGTTCTTCTTTAGCGCCCGCACCATGAGTGCTTCATCATCTGGATTGTCTTCCACAAGAAGAATGATTTTTTCTTTCATCACGCCTCTCCTTTACGAATTCTCTTTTTCCAATGTGAAGTAAAAAGTCGCGCCCTGCCCGGCCCAGGCTTCCGCCCAAACGCGCCCGCCGTGGCGATTGATGATTCGCTGGACCGTGGCCAGCCCGATACCGGTTCCGGGGAATTCGCTCATGGCGTGGAGCCGCTGGAAAGCGCCGAAGAGGCGCTCTGTGTAGGCCGGGTCAAACCCGGCGCCGTTGTCGCGGACAAAAAACGCCGAGCTTCCGTTGCTCTGGGTTTTTCCAAACTCGATGCGCGCGGCATCGCGCTTCGAAGTGAATTTCCAGGCGTTACCCAGAAGATTTACGAGAACAACGCGCAGAAGATGCGAATCCGCCTTCGCTTCCAGACCTTTCTCGATTGAACATTCGACGTGGCGTTCCGGTTGCGTTTTCTGAAGTTCCTCGATGACTTCCTCGGCCGCCGAACTCACGTCGACTTTCTCGAGACGCATGCTGGCACGCGTTACCTTAGAAAGATTGAGAAGGTCGTCAATCAGCATGCCCATGCGCTGTGTCGCCGCGCGAACGCGATCGAGGTTCTTCTTTCCCTCGGCATCGAGCTTCTCGGAGTAATCTTCCAGCAGCGCCAGGCTGAAACCGTCGATGGTGCGCAGGGGGGCGCGCAAGTCGTGAGAAACGGAATAGCTGAAGGCTTCCAGTTCCTTGTTTGCCGCGTTCAGCTCCGCGTTCGAGTGCGCTAGATCCTGCTGTTGGCGCACTAGCGCAGCTTCCGCACGCTTCCGTTCGGTGATGTCGCGGGTGATCTTTCCAAAGCCGTAAAACTGTCTCTTTTCATCGTGCAATGCCGTAATCACCACGCTGGCCCAGAAGCGCGTGCCGTCCTTGCGCACCCTCAAGCCTTCTTCTTCATAGCGTCCTTGCTCTCTGGCCATCTTGAGTTCCAATGCGGGTTTGCCCGCCTTTATATCTTCTTGCGGGTAGAAGCGGGAGAAATGCTGGCCTAAGATTTCTTCTGCCGAATATCCCTTAATGCGCTCGGCCCCCTGGTTCCAGCTGGCTACGTGCCCTTCCGGATCGAGCATGAGGATGGAGTAATCCTTGGTTTCTGAAACAAGCAGACGGAAGCGGTCCTCGCTCGCGCGAAGCTTTTCCTCGTATTGCTTGCGCAGTGTGACGTCGCGAATAGCGCTGGAAACCAGCGTCCCCTCGCTGGTTTCCAGGGGGCTGAAACTGATTTCCACTGGAAACTCGGTGCCATCTTTACGCAGGCCATACAATTCCAGGCCAGCGCCCATTTCGCGCTTTCTCGCTGATTCGAAAAAGCTTCGCCGATGTCCTCCGTGTTTCCCTCGAAATCGCTCGGGCACCAGGATATCGACGGACTTCCCCACCACTTCCTCTCGCGGGTACCCGAAGAATTTCTCCATCTGTGCGTTCACAAGCTCGATGCACCCTTCGCGGTTGACAATCACCATGGCGTCCGGCGCGGCTTCCAGGAGCCCGCGGAACTTGTTCTCGGCTTTCCTTCGTTCCGTCACATCACGAATGGCGGCCAATGCGACCACGCCTTCGTCTGCCTGGATAGGGCTCAAGCTGATCTCCACAGGAAACTCACTGCCATCTTTGCGAAGCCCGAACAGCTCCAGCCCCGCTCCCATCTCCCGGTTCTTAGGCGCTTGGAAAAAGCTCTTCCGGTGACCGTCGTGGTTTCCGCGAAATCTCTCCGGCAGCAGCAAATCGACGGACTTCCCCAACACCTCCGACTTGGAGTAGCCGAACACGGTTTCCATCTTTGCGTTCGTCAGCTCGATGCAACCCAGCTTGTTTACGATGATCATGGCATCCGGAGCCGCTTCCAGCAGGTCGCGAAACTTCTTTTCGTCCCGTTTTACCTGCGTGATGTCGCGGTTGCTCACCAGGAAGGCGATGGGTTTGTCTCTAGCGTCCGTCCGCAATGCCCAGCGGCTGGAAATAAGTAGTTTGGCGCCATCGCGCCTGGTGTGGGTCAGCTCGCCTTCCCAAAAACTTTTTTCGAAGATCTCGGCCTCGATGTCTGCAAAAGGCTTCGGGAAGATCGTTAGCAGAAGTTCGTGGGCCTTTTTGCCGCGGACCTCTTCTCTTTGCCAGCCGTACAATCTCTCCGCTGCTCTATTCCAGAAGAGAATCTTTCCCTCCAGATTTCGGACGTACATCGCGTCATGCGTCAAGTCCAAAAGTTCCGCGTTTTCGCGGTAGTTCGCTTCACTGGTGCGAAGGTCGAGTTCCAGTTCCCGCCGCTCACGCACTTCTTTTTCGAGCCTGGCATTGGATTCGATCCACTGCCTGCTACTCGGGATATCCAGCGCTTGCGGCACGACTCTGACCAGCAGGGCAGCCGTGCCGACTGAGGCGGCTGCGGTGATGGCTTTTATCCCTCCCGCAAGCCAATATTGCGCGTGCCACAAATTCCAGATTTCCATCAAATGCGTCGTGCCGCACGCTATGATGAACAACCCGAAAAGGCCAAACATCCAGCTGAACGGCAAGTCCTTGCGCCTGAGGATAAACCGCAGCAGGATGAGAGGAATGGCGAAGTAAGCCAGCGTGATGAGGAGGTCCGACAGTACGTTCAACCACACCAATCCGGTATTCCACTGGTAACAGAAACCGTGCGGCTGGAATCCGCCGGAACCCAACAACTGCTTGAAGAATTCCATGGTCCCTCTACTGCGGACATGCACCGTGCAGCTACCACTGGCTTCGGGAGCGGTTTCCGCGTGATGGAGAGAGCGCTTCCATCTGTATGCAAGGCTGGCGGCGAAGTCGGTACCTGCCGCTTAGAGCCGAAACGGGAATTTCAGGAAGGGACCTCTATTGTTGCGCAATGGCACGCCGTGTCAAGCGTGCGGAAGTTCGCAGTTCCTTTGGGTAACCTGCCTCCGTGTCTCGTATGCCTACGCGTACTTTGCGCGATGTTTGCTGCTTCTTGAACTTTCTCTCGACACCATGCGCTCACGCAGTCTTGGGTGCGCACGAAGTAGCGTGCAAGGCTATTCCACCCGAAGCATCGAAGCCGGGTCAATACGCACCGCTTGAATCACCGGCCGCAGCGCGGCCAGCAACGCTCCAGCGAGAATCGCCACCGCCGGCAAAGCTAGCATCTGCAAATCGGTGGCCCTCACTTGATAAAACAGCGTCTCGACATACTTCACCGACGCCATCCCGAGTCCCAGCCCGGCCGCCGCGCCAACAAGCACCATCGCAAACACATCCGTCGTCACCAGCCGCGCAATTCCCCCGGCCCGTGCCCCAACCGCAATGCGAATCCCAATCTCGCGTCTCCGCTGCACCACGGAATAATGCATCACGCCATACAATCCAATTCCCGCAAGTATCAGCGCCACAACCGCAAAGAAAAGCGCCAGTGTCGCCAGCAATCGCTCGCGAACTGTTTGCGACTGATTAATTTCCATCTGCGTCCGAATCCGGCTCACGCGAAATTCCGGCCGTGCTCGCGGCACTTCCTCTCGCAGCACCGCCGCAAGCGCTCTCGGATTTGCAATCGAAGTACGCACGAGAAACGCGCCCTGGCTTTTCCCCTTCATCCCCTCAGCTGCGCGGAATGGCACGTACAACTGCGGCAAAATCGGCTCGCGCACATTCTTGTAGCGGACGTCCCCCGCCAAGCCCACAATCTGGTATTTCAGGCGCACACCTTCGTCCATCACCAGCTCAAAGGACTGCCCGACAGATCTTCCCCCTGCGAAATAAATATTGGCAAAGGTCTGGTTAACAATCGCGGAGCCTGGATGCACATCGTTCAGACGGAAATCTCTTCCATCGAGCAGCGGAATCTTCATCGTTTCCAGCCAGCCCGGAGAAGCAGCGCGCATGTAGCTCAAAACACCGTTCGGCACCTCTCCGTGAATCGAAACGGAATTGTTCCAGCTGAATCCCCCAAGCAGCGGCTGATCCGCCACTGCCACCATCTCAACTCCGGGAACCGCTCGCAAATGTTCCGCCGTCTGCTCCCAGAACTCCGGCGGCTGCGGAAGTTTCGCAACCGTGTCCAGTACAAGAAGCCGGTCCGCGGAAAAACCGGTGGGTTGATGCGACAATCGCTGGAACGTGGCCACAAAAAGTCCCGCCACGAACAGCACGAGAAAACAAAACGCCACCTGCACCGCAATCAGCGCATGCATCAACCGTCGCCGCGAGTGCGGATCCTCTCCGCCTTTCAAGGCGCTCACTGGGTTAACAGCCGAGGCTCGCAGCGCCGGCGCCAATCCAAATAACAATGTCACGGCAAGCGCAAGCGCTACTCCAAATCCCAAAACTCTCCAATCCGCGGGAAGCAGCAATCGCGCCGGATTGTCCGGCGGATTGATCATGCTCACCACAAACGGTCCCGACCACCACGCAAACACCGCGCCGATGGCCGCAGCCAGCACGGCCAACCACGCACTCTGCACAAGGACTAGTTGCACCAGCCGCCACCGCCCGCCGCCAATCGAGACGCGCACCGCCATCTCGCGCGTCCGCGCCGCGGCCTGCGCGGTCATCAGGTTCGCCACGTTCGCGCACGCAATCAGCAGCACCAAACCCACCAGCACTCCCAAAACCATGAGCGGCTGCCGCGTGCCAGACTGCAAATCAGAAACGCCGGTGCCCGCGTGCTCAAGCAGCAATTTCTGATTCAGGTAGGTATCAATAGTTTCCTGAGTCATTCCGAGGAAGCCCTTGGCGCGCTCTTCTTCGAACGCCCGGGAAGTTGCCTCCAGTTTCTGCCGCATCGGTTCCATCGCCGCGTCTGGTTTCACCTGCGCCAGCGTCCGGTGCCACGTCCAGTCTTTGTGTGTCACGCCAGGGTGCATCATCGTCGGCAAAAAGATGTCCACGATCGTCCCCGGCTCCGTCCCGCTGAACGGGGCCTCCGCTACGCCCACAATCTCGTAAAGATCGTTGTCCATATGAAACGTGCGTCCAATCACCGCAGGGTCTTGCCCAAAGCGATGCAACCAATAGTCGTGCGAAATCACTGCGTAGGGATGCGCTGCAGGCTTCAAATCATCGTTTTCGGTCAGCACTCGTCCCAGGGCAGGCCGTATTCCCAGCGAACTGAACATCCATCCGGAAACATATTGCATAGACGCTTTTTCGATTTCCGCATCCGATTTGTAAGTCAAATCTCCCGGCTCGGCATACGAAACGGCGATCAACTCCGCTTGACCCTTCACCGTCGCGCGCATCAACTGAAAATCCGGATACGCCCAACCATCAAAATCCTGCGGTTTGCCGTCCGGTCCAATTCCCTGGCGCGACAAATCATAGAGCCGCTCCGGGTTCGCCACCGGCAAAGACCGCAGTAGCAGCGCATCAATCAGACGAAACGCCGATGTGCAAGCTCCAATTGCCAGCGCCAGCGAAAGAATCGCAGCGGCAGATGTCACTTTTGCCTTCACAAGTTGCCGCCAGCCGAAAACCGCATCCGCCCGCAGCGATTCCAGCCACGCAAACAGCCGCACATCCCGGCTGTTCTCGCGATGCCGCATCGCCGAACCAAAAGCTCGTCGGGCTTCAACCGGATCACGCCCCTCGGCAATCGCTTCTTCGACATGCGACTGCATTTCTTCATCAATCTCGCGATTCAATCGTTCGACGCGAAACACGTTCACAATCCGTGACCACACCGACATTTCAAGCCTCCCGCAAAACGCGATTCACGGCCAAACTCACCGCGTGCCAACGCGACTCTTCCGTTCCAAGTTGCTTTTTTCCCAAAGCCGTTAACTCATACAAACGCGCCCGCCGCCCGGTCTCTTTCGTAATCCATTCGGCGCGAATCCATTTGGCCTCTTCCATCCGGTGCAAAGCTGGGTAGAGCGACCCTTCCTCGACACGCAGCACTTCGCCGGAAATGTCCTGAATCGCCGACATAATCGCGTAGCCGTGCAAACGCGGCCGCCGCGAGAGTATTTTCAAGACGAGCAAATCCATCGATCCCTGCAGGGAATCAGCCTTCGCCATACTCAGACCTCGTAATACATAGACGTCTTAGCAAGCAAAAAGTTCCGTGGAAAAATGAAGGGGCGGAGCATCGAACCAGCTCGATGCTCCGCCGGTATGGATTTTTGGGTCTTACGCTTCAGAAGCTCGGGTGGCGCGCCATCCGCCACGACCACATCAAAAAGGATGTTGACGTCAGGTCGATGGCTGGTTCGGTGGTGCTGTAGGACTGCACGTTATCCTGGTAGAGCGCTGTTTGTGTCGGGTCAAACGCTCCCGCGTTTCCATTAAATTTCTTAAACGTGTCGCTCCCGTTCGCCGGGCACAAAATCATTCCGCCCACCACTCCGGAAGTCGTGTAACTCGCCGGTCCTTCGGAAGCCGCACCCCAAAGCACAGGGATGCCTCCCGAAGTTCCGTCCAGCGCCCCCGCCAGATTCGCTACCTGGTGTTGGATGCAGTTCGGAAAGGTGCTTCCATCTCCCACGATGAACGACGAGCCCCACGCATTCGCGCCCAGAATGTTGCCCAGCCATCTCTGCGAATAGGTGTCGTAGCTCTTGCTCTGCGTCAGGTACTGCGCTTCGCTGGCCATCACCGCGAGGCCGGCTCCATGCGAAGTCGTATCACCCGAGCTCCATCCATCTCCAAATCCCCACGGATCCGTTTCCGCCTGGCTGATGGCATCTGCGACTTGCTGCAAGAGCTGCTGCTTCATCTGCGCTTCCGAAACCGCCAGCCCCTCTGGACCTCCCGCCAACTCCAGCGCCCGGTACAATTCAAAGTGCGCCAGCCCGCTTACGTCATAAAGATTCAGCGTATCCGCAAAGCCCTGCTGGTAAATGTTCGTGATGTAGTTGTTCGCAAACTGCGCCGCCGCCTTCAAATAATCGTTCGGATTTGTGTGCAACAGGCCGGCCGGCAGATTCCCGCTTCCTCCCGCCGACTCCAGCGCGAAATATAGCTCCGTCGCGCCCAGCTCCATGTCGTCGTCCCACACATTTTCCGGATACCCGTCAAACGGCACGATGGTCAGCAGACAATTGCTGCAAGAGCCGGAATCCACCGTAGGCGCAGGATCCGGAAACGAAGTGTCCGCCAGCGCAAAAATGTCTTCCGCATTCTTCAAGCACTGATTCGCCAGCGAAGCATGCATCGTTCGATTCAGCTGGTAGCAAAGCGCAAAGTCCGCCGCCAGCCGGCCCGCCAGGTTCGGGCTGATTTTCGATCCCGCGGGACCCGCAACAAACACGGGCCGATTGCAGATGTAATACGTCGTCAGCGGATCGCAAGCTTCCGGGTCGCCTGCCTGCAGAAAGTTATCCGCCGCTTGCGGCAGCGTCCAGATGTCGTACTCCGTGATTAGGCAGTAAGGACTCGCAAACGTCCCGCCGCAGTTCCCCGCCGTCGAACTCGGGCTGCCCTCTCCGTAGAAATTCCAGTCCTGCGAGTTGTCCGCCTGGTAGTAAAGCGTCTTCGTTTTGTCGTCCCACATCTTCATCAGCCAATCCAGCCCAAACTGCGCTTCGCCTGTGAAATCCGACGAGGCCGGCGATCCCGGTCCGCTTTTCCCGGCGTAGGAAATCGAGGCTGGAGGAATCGGAGGATTCACCGAAGCATACGGCCCCATCTGATTCGGAAAGTCGCGAATCCCAATCTGCATCAACGCTTCCGTGTAGCTCACCGTTTCGACGTACTTCATATAGTCGCCCGCGTCCCACCAGCCGCCCGACGCATCAATGTTCGGCAGCCCCGCAGGCACCAGCGGCGCCGCTGGCGGAACGTTGTCAACGAAGTCATTCGCATCCAGCAGAGGCGTTTCATATACGCGCGCGTTCGCATCTTTCAAATGCCCTGGCTCCGTTCGCAACGCATTCAACACGAAGTCTTTGCCGTCACGCTCGGTCTCGTAAAAGAAAAGCGTGTTGAGCAGCAGGCCGGAATACAAAACCTCTGGGCAATCCACCGCGAAATTCGGCGAAGTCGCCGCCACAGGCCCGGACACCGTGATTTTGTAGGTGTCTCCGCCGGCCACGGTAAAGTCCAGCGCATACACGTCATACGTCACCGTTTTGCTGTGGCCCCAGGTCCCCAGCAGCGGGCCGATTTTCCCGGAAAACGCGGTCGCGCCCTTCGCATTGATCACTTTGAACGTCGCACCAGTCTCCGTCGCCGTGGACATCAAATACGCGCGAGCGGAACCGCCCTCCTCGTATCCCGCTTGATTGACGCGCACATAGGCGGAGTCCGCCGCCCGTAACTGCGGCGCCGCGGCAAGCATCCAGGCAAAGACAACGGAGGCCAGAACAAACCGGAAAGCGATCGCAATTCGAGAGCAGGAAGGCAGCATATTTTCCTCCAGGCGGCGGGGACAAGCAGCGTATTAAATGGGTTTAATACAGGGCAAATCCTCCTACTTTGCCCTGTCCGCGTCAAGCATCTTTGTGGGTGCGCCAGGAAATCGCGTCCAATGCTCTTTACGGTCTTGTAGCCGGAAGCCGCCGTGTTTCGGAATGGAACTATTCGTGCCGCAACGCCACGACTGGATCGACCCGCATCGCTCGTCGCGCCGGGAAATAGCACCCAAAGGCGGCGACACAACCTAACAAAACCGCGATGCATACGAACGTCAACGGGTCCGTAGGCCGCACGCCATAGAGCAGGCTCTGCAAGTAACGCGTGACGCCCGCTGCTATTCCTATACCGACGACCACGCCTGCGAGCGCGAGGACAAGGCCCAGCCTCGCCATCAGCCAGAGGATTTCACGGCGTTCCGCGCCGAGCGCCATTCGCACGCCGATCTCATGCGTTCTTCGAACGACTCGATGGGCCACGAGTCCGTATAGGCCGATGCAAGCAAGGGTCAGCGCGAGGAGGCCGAAGAGGGTGGACATTGTTGCCACCAAACGTTCCTGATAGATCGTTCGATCGATTTCCTTCGATTGCGTTGTCATTCGCATAATCAAAAAGTCTGGATTGACTTTTTCGACCGCTTCGCGCACCAAGGAAGCGAGTGCCATCGGATCGCCCTGCGTCCGCAATGCAAACGTGGTCAATCTATACTTATCCGGCGTGTAAGCCGTCGCTCCCGCTTCAGTCCGGATGTTTTCGTATTTTGTGTCGCCGACGACGCCGATGACTTGCCAATCAGCGGTTTGCGATTTCGGCTTGCTTAGCGTGCGCCCGATCGGGTCGCTCTTCCCGAACAGCGCTCGAGCAAACGACCGGCTGACAACCATCGGTTCTAAACCTCCGGACAACTCGAAATCGGCCCTCGTAAACGTTCTTCCTGCCTCGAGTGGTATTCCCATGGTCTCGAAAAATCCGGGCCCTACATCCAGCATGTTTTCCATTTGGGCAGAAGACGCCGGTTCGCCCGGCAGTTTGAAGCCTCCTCCGCCAATCGCGCCGGTCAACAGCGGTTCTATCGAGTAGCTTGCAGAACTCACGCCAGGCAGGGCCGCGAACCGGTTCTGCAACTCCTCGTTCAGTTTGTCGCATCTCGGATCGTCAATCCTGAGGCCGCTCGCCGTCATATCGATTCCGAACAGCAATAAATTCTCTGTTCTGAACCCGGCGTCCGCTCTCTCCAGGTTCCAAACTGTGCGGCCCAATAATCCCGCTCCCACGAGCACCAGAATGGAGATCGTCACCTGCACAACGACCAGGAGATTGCTGAGACGTGCCGATTCTCGAGGAGTTGCACCCGATTGGCTCCCGCTCCGTTTCAGGACAGGAGCAACATCGAGGCGAGAATTGCGTAGCGCGGGAGCGAATCCGAAAAGAATGCCGATTACAACCGACACGGCCGCGGTAAATCCGAGAACGTGCCAATCCATCCCTGCGTCGAGCTGAATCGGAAAATAGGAATTGGCGGAAAGAAACGCGACCATAGACCTCGCGCCAAGCTCGGCGAACACAATGCCGAGCGCACCGCCTGCAAGAGACAACATCACGCTTTCGGTTAGAAGTTGACGGACAATACGCAGACGTGGCGCTCCAAGCGCGGCGCGCACCGCCATTTCTCTTTGCCTCGCTGACGAGCGCGCCAGCATCAGTCCGGCCACGTTGGCGCAGGCCAGCAATAGGATCAAACCGACCGCTGTCATCAACACGTACAGCGGCCTCGCATATTCCGTTCGCAGTGTGGCAAGCCCTTCGGCGGCGCGGTACAGCGTGATTCTCGGTTCATCCTCTGCCTTGAAGGGCGCGCTCGGACCGCTCGTTATGCTCGGCACGAACGTCGCGTTTAGCCCCGCTTCCGCTCGGTTGATTGTCACTCCGGCCCTGCGCCTCGCCAGCATGTAAAGCCAAAAGGAATCTTCCGCCGTCCGGCTCGGTGCATGTAGAGCGACAATCGACTCCGCAGCCAGAGGAATCCAGAAATCAACTGGCCGCCCCGGATCAAGGTCTGGAAAGTCCCGGCTGGTGATGCCGACAATCCGGAACGGCTTCAAGTTTATCGTTGCCAACTTTCCCAGTAATCCGGCATCGCCTCCAAGTTCGCTTTGCCAATAGTGATAACTCAAGACGATGACGGCTTCCGCGCCGCTCATATCGTCATTCGAATTCAGCAACCGCCCTATGGCAGCACTGGTGCCCAACGTGGAAAAAAATTCGCCGGAGACATACATGCCCTGTGACCGCTCGGCGTGTTGCCCAACACGCAAGGGCAATCCCGAAGGGATGAACCCGGAAACGCTGGAGAAAATATCCGCTTTCGAGCGAATCTGTTCAAACATGGGATACGAAAAGGAACAGGCCGTCGGCGAGGGCGACGATCGTCCTGAACCACTCGGGCATCCAGCCGTGCGTGCAAAATAGCTTGTCTTGGGCTGATGCTTCGCCGTCCATTGCAGCAAAACCAACTGCTGAGGATTGGGCACCGGCAATAGGCGCAGCGCCACGGCATTAATCAGGCTGAAGATCGCCGTGTTCGCGCCGATTCCCAGCGCCAGTGTCAGTACCACCACCGCCGTGAAGCCCGGTGTCTTGCGCAACAGTCGAAAAGCGTAACGAACATCCTGCCGGAGGTGATCCCACCAGAGCCATCGCCCCCACTCATGGAATCTTTCCTGCGCGTGCATCACGTTTCCGAAAGTGCGGCGCGCAGACGCTCGTGCCTCATCTTCGCTTAGACCTTGTTCCCGCAGGCGTTCGGTCTCGAGCAGAATGTGCGCTTCGATTTCAGCGTTAAAGTCATCCGTCTTCCGTTTGCGCCTGAACATGATCTTATTTCTCCTCGGCCTCGGAACCCAGAATCCGTCCGATGGCCAGCGCCAGCCGCTTCCACTTGGTCGTTTCCTTCACCAGTTGTTTGCGGCCGGCCGCGGTCAGGGAATAAAAGCGGGCCTTTCGGTTGTTAGAAGAGGTCCCCCACTTCGCGGAGATCCAGCCCCGTTCTTCGAGCCGCTGGAGTGCCGGGTAAAGTGCGCCATGCTCGACAAGCAATTCTTCATCAGACGTTTGCTGGATAGCGCGCGCGATACCTTGGCCGTGCTGTGAACCAAAAATTAAGGTGCGCAGGATGAGCAGGTCGAGAGTGCCTTGCAGCAGTTCCAGGTGATCTTTGTTTTCTTGGGTAGACATGTAACCTGAGCATATTCGTGTTCGGGTAAGATGTCAACCCCAGGGAAGGGCTCGGCGAACACCTCAGCCTGAATCGATCCCTGGTGCCTGGCGAATCGGCACTTCGCGCCGGTCCGGCCCGTAATCACTTGTACAAAAGGGACTTAACCGCGCTTTCCGGTAGCCCCTTTCTTGCTACGATTAAAAGACCCTAGGAAATAGCTCCCTTTTGGAGTTGGAATGGCTCGCTTTCGAAATGCGAGCGCGGTTTTTCTAATACCGTCGCCAATTACGGCGACCGAGGAGTCTGACGTGAAAAGGTCATCTTCTTATCTCGCACTAACTGGCATGCTTGGCATTCTTGCCGCGCCCGCATTTGGCCAAGCGCCCGCAGTGGCCAAGCCACAAACTTCGGCTCCCGCTGCGCAGGCCGCAGCTCCTGCAGCCGCTCCGGCTACCGTTTCCCGCACCACCAAAGCCGTCAACTATCGCCGCGCCGGCGGCACCGTCAAGATCGATTTTCAGGGCACGGAACTCATGCAAGGCGCCAGCGGCGAGGCCAGAGTCGAAAGCAAGGGCAAAAACAACAGCATGGCCATTGAAGCCAAATTCCAGGGCTTCGACGAGGCCACCAAATTTGGCCTGGAATACCTGACTTACGTCCTTTGGGCCGTTTCTTCGCAGGGCCGCGCCGTCAATCTTGGCGAAGTCGTCCTGAAGAACGGCAACGGCGAGTTCCGAGCCATGACCGACATGCAAACCTTTGGCATGATTGTCACCGCCGAGCCTTACTTTGCCGTCACGCAGCCCGGCAATCTGGTCGTCCTCGAAAATGTTCTCGGCCCCGCCACGCAGGGAAAAGTGGAAAACATTGACGCGCAATACGAATTGGTCGGGCGCGGCGCCTATTCTTCCTCCAACACCAGGATTGAAGGCGCCATCTTCGGCATTGACCGCAAAACGCCTCTCGAACTCTTCGAAGCCCGCAACGCCGTTCGCATCGCTCGCATCGCACAAGCGGATAAGTACGCCGCCTCATCCCTTGCGAAAGCCGAAGAGCAACTAAAAAGCACGGAAGAAGTCTACAGCCGCAAGAGCGATAAAAAATCCGTCGAAGCCGCCGCCCGCGAAGTGGTCGAAACCGCCGAAGAAGCTCGCGTAATGGCCGTAAAGCAAAAAGCCGACCAAGACGCGCAAGCCAAGTCCATCGCGGACAAAAAAGCAGCCGAAGCGCAAGCTGCCGCCGAACTGAAGCGCCGCCAGGATGCCGAGCTCGCTCAACAGCAAGCGGAAGCCGCCAAAGCGGAAGCCATTAAAATGAAGCAGGAAGCGGAAAAAGCCGCCGCCGACGCCGCGCGTCAAAAACAGGAAGCCGAGCAAGCCACTGCCGCCGCCGTAGTACAGCAACAGGCCGCGCAAGCCGCCGCAGAACAAGCCGCCCGCGATAAAGCCGCCGCCATCGACCAGAAGCACGCAGCGGAAGCCGAAACGGAAAAAGCGCGCCAGGCCGCCGCAAAAGCCGAAGCCGAAAAGGCCGAACTTCGCGCTCAACTCCTGAATCAGCTGAACTCGATTTTGCAGACTCGCGATTCCGCTCGCGGCCTGATCGTGAACATGTCGGACGTTCTTTTCGACACCGGCAGCTACACCCTAAAGCCCGGCGCGCGCGAAAAGCTCGCAAAAATATCCGGAATTGTCCTCGCGCATCCTGGCCTGAATTTGCAGATTGAAGGCCACACGGACAGCGTTGGGGGCGACGATTTCAATCAGCAGCTCTCCGAGCGCCGCGCCGACACAGTGCGCGATTTTCTCGCCGAGCAGGGCGTCGCGGCTTCTTCCATCACCGCCAAAGGCTTTGGCAAATCGCAGCCCGTCGCTTCGAACGACACCGCCGAAGGCCGCCAGCGCAACCGCCGCGTCGAACTCGTAGTCAACGGCGACGCCATCGGCAACACCTCCGCGAGCGCCACGACCAACTAAAATCCATTACACTAAAGGGCCGTCAGGCCAACGAACCGGTTTTGGTGTAATCGTGCCCCGCTTGAAACTGGAGGCTCCGCATGCTTTTCTTTTTTCTGGCGCTGACTTTTCCCGCCTGGGCGCCGCGTTTCACTTTTCTTAGCACGCCCGGCGCCAACGAAATGCTGGCGTTGCGCTGGCTGCATCTCATCTTTGGCATCATCTGGATCGGTTTGCTCTACTTCTTTAACCTGGTGTTGACGCCCACGATGAAGCAGCTCGATCCATCGGTGCGCATGAAGTTTTATCCCACGCTGATGTCCAAAACGATGGGCTGGTTTCGCGCTTCCTCGTTGGTGACTGTCCTGGCCGGCATCCGCTATTTTCAATTGCATCTTTTTGCCGACGCGCACAACGCCGGCGACCCATCCCTCGCCGGAAAATGGCTCGGGTGGTGGCTCCTGGTTTGGGTCGTCGCGTATCTTTTCATTTACGCGTTCCAGCTTCCCGCAAAAGGAATTCTCAACAGCGTTTGGGTGCGCGCCATTGGAATTGGCGCAGTGGTGGTCGCCGCCTCCTGGCTGGTTCTATCTTTGAACGGCGGCGCGAATGTTTCCAACGCGCATCTCGCGATCAGCGTGGGCGGCGGACTTGGCCTCATCATGCTGCTCAACAGCTGGGGCGTGGTCTGGCGCGTCCAGAAAAAGCTGATCAGGTGGGGCCGCGCCGCCGCCGAGCAAGGAGCGCCGATGCCGCCCGAAACCGAGCGCTTGATGCGCTGGAATTTTCTGACGGCGCGCGTTTCCTTCTGGCTTTCATTCCCCATGTTGTTTTTCATGGGCGCGGCGAGTCATTATCCTTTTCTAAGCACCGTTTCACGGTGATCAATTCGGGCACGATGTATCGTGCCCCTACACTGACGAAGAACCAACCTGGACGAAGGCCGACATGAAGGTCGGCCACTCCATTCGTCACTTCATTAGTGGATGTAGTAGCCGTTCTTGGAGAGAACTACGTAATCCTTACCTTTTTTTCCGAAGGAGGACGCGAGGCGAACGTCCAGTTTGTGCGGTTTGCCTTCCGCGGCGCTGGCGTTGGTGTAGTAGCCCAGTGTATAGCGCGTTTTGATGCGCTGAATCAGCGCGCGGAAGACTTCATCGAGATGTGCCACGTCCTTGACGTCGAAGATTTCGCCGCCGGTCTGGTCCATCACTTTGCGAATGTTCACCAGCCCCGGAATCAAGCTGGCCGCGATGAGCGTTTGTGGCGGATTGTATCCGGGAATTTTCAGGTTATAGAGGACCGCGTCGGAGGCAATTAGTTCGGTAACGATGTCGTGCGTGCCTTGACCGCCCGCGTCGGTGCCAACGTCGTCGCTGATCAGGATGATGACGCGGCGGCCGTTGGGCGGCAGCTTGAGGAGATATTGCGCGGCGAGAAAAATGCCGTCGTTGATATTTGTGGCTCCGCCTGCCTGGAACGTGTTGATCTGCGTTGCAATCGATCGTTTGTCATTTGTGAAGGGCACACGCATTTGGGCATCGGTGGCAAACGTAAAAAGCGCGACTTCGTCATCGGCTTTGAGCGCTGATAGAGCGGTGTTCGCCGCATCACGCAACGGGCCGAGGAACGGTCCAATCGAATCGCTGAGATCCAGTGTGAGAGCAACGTTCAGGGGAAGCTCGTCGCGGCTGAACACATCCAGTTTTTGGACGACACCGTCTTCGCGGACTTCGAAATTTTCCTTTTTCAGATCGTCCATGATTTGTCCGGACTTGGTTTTCACTGTTGCGTCCACGAGGACCAGATTGACGCCGACGCGAATGATGCCTTGCCCTGGATCCTGCGCCTGAACGGGAGGATGAAAACCGATCGCTGCGAGTACCGCGAGGCCCGATAGGCGCTGGAGGATTGGCACAAACTTGGAGAATGGCATGGCTCCATACTACGACGGTCCGGAGACATACAGGGATGTCTGCGCCACTTCAGGAGCGTGAAGTACAGCCAGGCAGACAGGAATGTCTGTTAGAGGAATCCGGAGTACAAGTTAACGATAATTGGGCCCTCCCCCTGGGTTTTGCAGAAGTGTTCATTCTAAAGACAATTAAAGTTCTTTGTTTTGATACACTTTTGGAAATGTTCATTCTAAAGGGAGTTAGGGGAAATATTATCGGACGCCCGACTCGGGACAGACTGCGCGTGGATCCGGTGAACCGTCCAGGATCAGGAGTCTCACAGCTGATTCCTCGGTGACGCGCCTTGTTTCACGGGTACCTTTTTGGGATCGCGGGAAGGGTAAAACTGGATCTAGGGTTGGGGTTTTCGCAGAATCCTCATCATTTCCGCGAAGATATCTCCTGACCAGCTTCTTTTGGCGAATCGACCGCTAAAGCCTCTGCCGGTGGAGAGCTGAACGCGTGTCTGATTCCCTTGCGCGTCGAGAAGGGCAGTGACGCTTTCCCCGCCCTCTCCTTTCGCACGTGGGCGCTTGCACTCGATGTGATTGGGAGTTGCTTCCCCCACCTGGCACTGGTTGCTTTCCATTGCGGGCTTAAGAGCAGCAATGACTTTGTCGATTTCAAAAGGGATGATTTCATCGATCTTGTCGAGTGCGCGCACCAGGTATCCGTCAGGTGGCGCCTTGCCTTCAGAACCATCTGCCCACACCCAGAACGGCCAGCCGCCATATCCGATGAAGCGAAACGCGCCGTCCTGATACGTATAGGTGTCCGCCCACCCGGCATAGGCCACTTCTCCCGTCAGGAAAGTCTGTCCTTTTCCATACGTCCTGACTAGCAAACTACCCATATAGCAGACCGACTCCTGCATGGGAACCAAACCACTTAGTTTTGTGTGCCACGGAGCTGGAGGCGGAAGTTCATGCGGAGGATCGTGAGTGCATTCTTTTAATCTTGTGGTCAGCTTTGCGCCTTTGGTGTGCGCAAAATCCTGGAAGGTCTTGTCCATCGAGGGAAGGAGATCTGCGAACATTTGGTCGTAACGTTTGGTTAGTTCGTTGATCAGTTCAGGCGCAACATTGTCTGCCAGCCAGTCCGAGGATTTTGCCAAATGCAACTGCTCGAGGAGATGCCGTCCTGCAGCCGAATCACCCCGTTGGTAGGCTTCCGCGATGGCGCTAAATTGCGCGTTGAATCCATCAGGCGTTCGTGGATAGGAGGGCGCGGGTTTTTCCTGCGGTGCCTGGGCAAGCAGCCCTTTGGGAGCCGCAAGATAGAGGGCACCTGCAAGTCCGAAAAAGATCGCCGCCAATTT
>DATFZY010000059.1:0-7002 GCA_035313865.1 Candidatus Acidiferrum sp. | reverse complement strand
CCTGCCGCAGCGTCGAAATGGGTTTCAGGTAGCCGCGTACGACGACATCTTCTCCATTCGTGATCCCGCCCTCCAGCCCGCCGGCCCGGTTTGTAGTCCGCCGAAAACGCCGCGCAGGCTTCTCGTAAAAAATTTCGTCCTGCACTTCGCTCCCGTACGAACCCGCCGCGGTAACGCCTGCCCCAATCTCCACGGCTTTCACCGCCTGTACGCTCATCAAAGCCTGCGCCAGCCGCCCATCCAGCTTTTCGTCCCACTGCGCATGGCTTCCCAGTCCAACCGGCACATTGTGAGCGACAATCTCAAAAATCCCGCCGACGGTATCCCCATTCTTGAGCGCAATGTCCACTTCCTCTTTCATTTTTTCCTGGGTCGCGGCATCGAAGCACCGCAGAGCCGAATCCAGATCACTGCTCACGGCATGAATTTTCTGCCACGTCGCCGGACGTTCCAGCCGCACGTGCCCCACTTGAATAGTGTGACTTGCAATCTCTGTCCCAAATTCCCGCAACAGCAGCTTCGCGAAGGCTCCAGCCGCTACCCGCGCAGCCGTTTCGCGCGCGGAAGCCCGCTCCAGCACGTACCGCGCGTCATGGAAATTAAATTTCAGCGAACCGGCAAGGTCCGCGTGTCCAGGACGCGGCGCAATAAGTTTTTTCTCGTGAGCCGCCGAATCCGCAGCGGCCTCCACAGGCAGCGCTTTCTCCCAGTTGCCCCAGTCGCGATTCTCAATGCGCAGCGCAATCGGCGCCCCGATAGTCTGGCCGTGACGCACACCGGCAAAGATGTCGGCGTGGTCCTTCTCGATTTTTTGCCGCCCTCCCCGCCCGTAGCCGAGCTGCCGCCGGTGCAGTTCGCGATTGATGAACTTGAGGTCCACGGGAAGGCAAGCAGGCAGCCCGGAAACAAACGCCAACAGCGCCTGTCCGTGCGATTCACCCGCGGTATAGAACTTCAGCATCTGCGCGAACGCCCTCACTCCCTCAATCAATCAATCAAAAACTTGGAACCGTGGAAACAAGCAGTGTAGCCGCCGCTGCGCACCGCGTCCAGCGGGTCAGGAGGACTGCTCGAGGAATTCGAGCCGGTTGCCCCAGGGATCTTCCGCGTAGAATCGGCGCGTACCCGGCAGGGATTCGTCTTCGGCGATTTTGATTTGGTGCGATTGGAGAGATTCTCTCAACTTGTCGAGATCTGCGACCGCAAAAGCCGGATGAGCTTTTTTCGCCGGCTGAAAACCCGATTCAACCCCGATATGCAATTGTTGATCGCCGCACTGGAACCAGCAGCCGCCCCGCGCCCGCAAGGACTCCGGCTTCTCGATTTCAGCCAGTCCAAGAACCGAGCCGTAAAATTCGCGAGCCGCGGGCTCACAACCTACCGGTGCAGCGAGTTGAATATGGTCGATGCGAGCGATCATGTTGTGCTCTCCTTTGGAACACCTCCAGAAGCCAGAGGCTATTCCTTGCTTACCAAAGACTTTTGTCTAGCCGCGACGATTCCGGACAGTTTACTTGACGCGGTTTAGCCACGCAGTTAGGCTTTCGACCCAGCAAGTGTGCCGCTAAGCTTCACCAACATCTGACGATACAGGTGCTCGTGGCAGACACGCCTCTACAGGTCACAGGTCGCGAACCAAAGACGGAAGAGCAGATTACCGTCACCAACGTGGTCGTGGGCGCGGCAAAACGCGCGGTGTCGGACGTCCAGGATTACTCCATCATGGTCGGCCGCGCCTTGGCCAGCATGTTCACCGGGCCTTACTACATCCAGGACATCCTTCAGCAGATGGACAGCATTGGCGCAGGCTCGCTTCCCATCATTTTGCTTTCAGGGTTTTTCATCGGCGCGGTCATGGTCTTGCAAACCGGCTCTCAGTTCACCCGCTTCGGCCAAAGTTCGCTGACCGGCGACGTCGTGGCCATAGCTCTGGTGCGCGAACTGGGACCTTCGCTCACCGGTTTATTGGTTACGGGCCGCTGCGCGACGGGAATTGCTTCCGAGCTTGGCTCCATGCTGGTGACCGAGCAAGTAGACGCCATGCGCGCCATGGGAACAGATCCTATCCACAAGCTGGTCGCACCCAGGATGATCGCCACGCTGCTGACGCTTCCGTTGCTCACCGCGATGACCGATTTCAGCGGACTGGTTGGCGGCTGCGTGGCTTCGATATTTTCGTTGCGTCTTGGGGCCATCGAATTCTGGCGCCGTGCGATCGACGCCCTAGATTTTGCCGACCTCATGCAAGGTTTCACCAAGCCGATGTTTTTCGCCATCATTCTCGCCACCGTAGGCTGCTACAAAGGATTGACGGTACGCGGCGGCACGCAGGGCGTCGGCCGCGCCACGACGCAAGCGGCGGTCATCTCTTCCGTCATGATCATTGTCGCCGACGCTTTTCTCACCAAAGTGGCGTTGTTCCTCGGCGACAAACTCTTTTAGGCCTCGCTCCGGCAGGCTTCGGAGGTCTTATCCGCCTTTGCGATGTTCCTCTCCGCTTCACGCGGGAATTCCCGCTATAATGGCCAGCGCACCCTCCGACGAACAGCCGCCCGATGACCAGCCGCCCGATGACCAGCGCCGTCACATCGAGTCCAGCCAGTAATCCCGTAATCCAATTTGAGAAGGTACACATTGGTTTCGAAGAGGGCCACGTCCTGCGCGGCGTGTCCTTTCGCCTCGAGGAGCGCGAGACGCTCGTTCTTTTGGGCGAGACCGGAGTGGGCAAAACTCTCTCGCTCAAATTAGCGGCAGGACTGATGAGGCCCTCAGCCGGATCGGTTCATGTTTTGGGAAAAGAAGTATCCAGCATGGCGGAGAAACGCTTGCTCGAGTTCCGGCGCCACGTCGGTTTTGTGTTTCAAGAGGGAGCGCTCTTCGATTCCATGACGGTCGGCGACAATGTCGCGTACCGACTGCTGGAAGATGACGTGGACGATGAAGAGATTGAACCGCGCGTGCGGGAAGCGCTGCGTTTCGTCGAGCTGGAACACACCATGGATCTCGTTCCGTCAGAGCTTTCTGGCGGCATGCGCCGGCGCGTTTCGATTGCACGCGCGTTAATCAATCAGCCCCCTATCGTGCTGTATGATTCGCCTACCGCCGGGCTCGATCCGGTGACGTCGCAGACGATCATCACATTAATCCTGCGCTTGCGTGACGTGTACGGCGTGACCGCGCTTCTAGCAACGCAACGCCTGCAGGACGGATTCGCGCTGGCGAATTTTCGTTTTGATCCGGCGACGAACCGCGTGGTGCGCAGCGTGTCCAACGGCAACGCAGCCGCGGGAGCGAAGACGGCGGCGACGCGCTTTCTGGTTTTGCGCGATGGCGGAGTCTATTTCGAAGGCGGACAAGCGGAACTTGCCGGAACGAAAGACGATTACTTGAAGCGGTTTCTCGTGTGAGGCGAAAGCAGTTTGTATCGGGCTCCAGTCGTTCGTATGAGGCTGCAAGATTCGGTTTGCAGTACAAAAGGGAGGGAATGAAAAATGGCGCAGCGCAAACAACTTACGTGGACGGAACTGCGCGTGGGGCTCTTCGTGCTCGTGGGGCTTATGGTCATTGCCGCCGGTATTTTCTGGGTCACGGGAGCGGGAACCATTGGCCCCAAGTATCGGCTGAGAACTTATTTGCCCGAAGTTTCGGGATTGGCGAACGGCGCTCCAGTGAGCCTGGACGGCGTGGAAGTGGGCAACGTCGAATCCATCCGGCTGGCGCCGCGCACTGGAAACGCCGCTCGAGACAAAACAAGAAACATCGAAGTGGTCATGCGTGTTGCGAAGAAGTATCAGGAATACATTCTGACAGATTCCACCGTGAGCCTGGTGACACAAGGCTTGCTTGGCAATGAATACGTCGAGGTCACTCGCGGATTTACCGGAACAGTTCTGAAGGACGACGAGGAAGTGCACGGTTCGGGAGGACTGGCGCTTAAAGAAGTCATGGCCCGCGGCTCTGACGCGCTGCAAAATTTGCAAACTCTTTCGGACAGCGTGCAGGAGATGATTAACGGGGTAAAGGAAGGCAAAGGAACCCTCGGGAAATTGCTGACCGACGAGCAGGCGTACAACCACCTGAACAGCATTCTGTCCAAGGGCGACACCATGCTGGCCAACATCCAGTCGGGGCAAGGCACGCTCGGAAAGCTGGTAGCGTCGGACGAGATGTACAGCAAAGTGGACAAAGGCTTGGACAACGTCAACCTGATTTTGACGGATGTGCGCGCGCAAAAGGGAACGATCGGAAAATTGCTCTACGATCCGTCGCTTTACGATCAGGCAAAGCAAGCCATTGCGAGTGGCAACGCGCTGATTGGCGATGTGCGCGCCGGAAAAGGCTCGCTCGGAAAATTCGCCACCGACGATGCGTTGTACAACAATCTCAAGACCACCAGCGAGAACGTGGCAAATGCTACTGCAAAACTGAATGACAATACGACGACGGTCGGCAAACTTTTCTCCGATCCGAAACTTTACGACAGCTTGAGCGGATTGACCGGAGATTTGCGTTTGCTCATTGGCGAGTTCCGGCAGAACCCGAAGAAGTTTTTGCATATTAAAGTCACGATTTTTTGAGATGATTTTTCTGAAATTGCCTGCGGCGCGCTTTGCTTACGTGCCGCTCGGTGTGTTGTAATGAGTTTGTAACAAAGTACGTTTACCCTGAGTTGCCGAATCGCTGCTCGCAAAGAACTTAATGGAAAATCCGGACATCTCCCAAAAACAGCCGCGGGTCGAGCCCGGCAAATCCACGCTTCCGCAGCCCGGGAAGCCGGTGCCGAGCCGCGCGTATCCAGGTGCGCTCATCGTCGTGGAAGGCACGGACGGCTCGGGAAAGAGCACCCAGCTTTATCTGTTGAAGCGCTGGCTCGAAATTGGCGGCTATCGCCTGCACTTCACGGAGTGGAACTCGTCTCCGCTGGTGAAGTCCGCGACACGGCGCGGGAAACAGCGGCGGCTACTGACTCCCACAACGTTTTCGCTTTTGCACGCGGCGGATTTTGCGGACCGCTGCGAACGGCAGATCATGCCGCTGTTGCAAGGCGACTATCTGGTTTTGGCGGACCGCTATATCTATACCGCATTTGCGCGTGACGCCGCGCGCGGCTGCCCATCGCGCTGGTTGCGAAATCTTTATCGCTTCGCGCCGGTGCCGGACATCACGTTTTATTTCCGCGCGCCGCTGGACGTGGCGGTGAATCGCATCCTAAGCGGGCGGCCGAAACTCAAATACTACGAAGCGGGAATGGACCTCGCGCTTTCGTATGATCGCACGGAGAGCTTCCGTTTGTTCCAGGCGCGCATCCTCGAAGAGTACGACCACATGGTGGATTCGGATAATTTCGTCGTGCTCGATGGAACGCTGCCGGTGAACAAGCTGCAGAAGCAGATGCGCGATATCGTGGCATCCAAAATTGATTTGAAGCGCTTTGCACCCGGCGTGCAGGCTCCGGAGTAAGCATGCCCGATCAGGAAAAAGAGAAAGAGAAAGAAAAACCGCCGGCGGCCACCATCGTTCCGCCGGAAGTTCCGGAGGCCGAAGCGCACCTGCCCGTGGCGAAGCCTGCGGGACCTGGCGAGGACGGCGCGGCGCAATATTTTTATGGCGAAGCGCTCGTCGGATTCGATCCGAGCGAGATCAATGGAAATTTGATCGTCATCGAAGGAATGGATGGCTCGGGGCGTTCGACGCAAATCGCTTTGCTGCAAGAATGGCTTGAATCCGAAGGATTCGCGGTACAAACGAGCGGCTTGCGGCGATCGAACCTCGTGGGCCGCGACATCGACGAACTGCTGGCGAAAAACGCGGTGACGCGGCTGACGCTTTCGCTGATGTATGCGACGGACTTTTTTGACCAGGTGGAACATCGAGTTTTGCCCGCGCTGCGTTCCGGCACGGTGGTGCTCGCGGACCGATTTATTTTTACGCTGGTGGCGCGCGGCGTGGTGCGCGGGATCAACCGCGACTATTTGAACGGCTTGTACGCCATGGCCCTGCGGCCGCACCTGACGTTCTGGCTGAACGTGCGGCCGGAAACGGCGTTCGCGCGCGAATTCAAAAAGGCGCAAGCCATCAGTTACTGGGAAGCAGGGCGCGATATGTCGCTTTCGCATGACTTGTACTGGTCGTTCATCCGCTACCAGACGATGATCAAGCGCGAATTTGAATTGATGGCCAAACGGCACGCGTTCATCGAGCTGGACGGCGAGGCCAGCGTTTCCGCAGTGAACAAGCAGCTTCGCCAGCGCATCGGCGAGCAGCTGGGGATTCGCGCCTCGAAGTACACGCCTTCGGCCGCGCTCGCGCATCTCTGGCGGTAAATTCCAAAATGTCAGATCCGGTTCACATTGCCGCAATCGACGCCGGCTCGAACGCGGTGCGCCTTGCCGTGGCGCGGGCTTACTCCGCGCTGGACATCGAGCCGCTCGTCAGTGAGAGATATTCGCTGCGGCTGGGCGAAGGCGTTTTCTTGCGGCACCGCTTCAGCGAAGAGCTTTTCAAGCGGGCCGTCAAAGCGTTCCGGCATTTCCACGAAATCATGGAAGAGTTTGGGGTGACGCGCTATCGCGCGGTGGCCACGAGCGCTTCGCGCGAGGCGCGCAACCGCGACGCTTTTATTGCGCAGATCAAGCAGAAGACAGGAATCAAACTGGAGGTCATCAGCTCGGGGGAAGAGTCGCGGCTTGGGCGCATTGCGGTTCAGGCAGCGCTTGGGCCGGAATCGCCGCCGGGCTGCATCGCGGATCTCGGCGGGGGAAGCCTGGAGATTAGTATTCTGCGCGATCACAAAGTTGAGCTGGCCTCGCAGTTGCCGGTGGGAACGGTGCGGCTGATGTCTACCTTGAAAATTCACGGGGTGATTCGGCCGGCGCAGGCTGAGCAGGTGCGCAGGTACGTGCGCGCGCTGCTTGAATCGCGCCTGCCGTCGCGGCCGAATCTTGGCGAGCAGATTTGTGTGGCGCTCGGAGGGAACGCGGAAACTTTGGCGAACATCGCGCC
>DATFZY010000058.1:0-21981 GCA_035313865.1 Candidatus Acidiferrum sp. | reverse complement strand
AGCCATAAGCTAAGTCTTCTAGCGCCCCTCGCGCGAAATTCTTTCCTGCGGCACAATCCTTGCATGCGCAGGCATTTCCACGCCATGAAAAACGGCTCTGATTCCGCGTGGATTGCCGAGCAGGCTACCGCCCTCGGCTTCGATCTTTGCGGAGTCGTGCGTGCAGAAAAATTCCCGGAATTGTCGCGCACGGAAGAATGGCTCGCGCGCGGCTATGCCGGTGAAATGAAATATCTTTCCGACGAGCGGCGCACCAATCCGCAAAGGGTGATGCCGGGGTTGCGCAGCGTAATCGTCTGCGCATTGAATTACAACATCGCAGCGCCGCGCTCGACCGACGCTCTGCAACAGGACACCGCAGAGCCCCGCGGCTGGATTTCCCGCTACGCCTGGGGACAGGACTACCACGAAGTCCTCCAGCAGAAGCTCGGCACGCTTGCCAGCGCCCTCTCAGAGCGATTCGCCGAACCATTTGAAGCGCGTGTTTACGCCGACACGGGTCCGTTGCACGAACGCGTTTTCGCCAGGCACGCCGGACTCGGCTGGCTCGGCAAAAACACTCTTCTGCTGAACCCCAAACTAGGTTCCTGGTTCTTTCTAGGCGTCATTCTCACCACTCTCGATATCCCGCCCACGCTCGGCCCAGCCGAGTCGCCTCCGCCGGACCTCTGTGGCTCCTGCACAAAATGCCTCGATGCCTGCCCGACAGGCGCTCTCGTCGAGCCCTACGTCATGGATGCCCGCCTCTGCATCTCCTATTTAACCATCGAGCTCCGCGGCAGCATTCCGGAAAACCTTCGCGAACCCATGAGCCGCCACGTCTTCGGCTGCGATATTTGTCAGGACGTATGCCCGTGGAATCGTCGCGCTCCTGTAGCCCAAGCAGAGGAATTCCAGCCGAGGACTTTTCCACAGGACATTGAGAGCCAAACGCCAATTTCAGCTTCGACACCGGCGGAAGGGCCAGCCCCGAGTCCGGAGCGAGAATCTCTCTTTCTACCCCGCCTCGAGTGGCTCGCTGCCATGACCGAATCCCAATTCCGCGCCCTTTTTGGCGGCAGTCCGATCAAGCGTACCAAATGGCGCGGCCTCGTCCGCAACGCCTGCATCGCACTTGGCAATTCCAAGCCAGTCCGCGGCACAAGCCATCATCACAGGATTTGCGCACTCCTGACGCACCTCTCAGCCTCACCCGAGCCCTTCGTCGCCGAGTCTGCCCATTGGGCCCTCTCGCGCATCCAATAACCGTGCTGGGCTTTCCATTCGGACCCTCTGCCCTCCGATGCGCCCTTTGAGCGGCGTCACGGATGCGCAGTGTGATACAGTCGGCAAGTCAGCCTGCCTTGCCGCAGGAGATCCCCATGAATCGCCGCAAATTTCTGGTTAACACCGGGATGGTCGGTGCGGGATTACTCGGAGCAAGCAGCGGCGCCACTGCAGCATTGCGCTCCGGCACCGCGTTGGATTTTGAATCAAATCTCAAACTGGAGGAAAAACCCGTGGCATTTACAGTGCCCCCACTACCGTACTCATTTGACGCACTCGAACCGTTCATCGACGCCAGGACCATGGAGATTCATCACGACAAGCACCATGGCGCCTATGTCACCAACCTGAACAAAGCCCTCGATGGTCACTCCGACCTCCAGGCCAAATCGCTCGAAGATCTCCTCAAAAATCTCGACGCCATCCCGGACAACATTCGCGGCGCTGTCCGCAATAACGCCGGCGGCCACTGGAACCACTCGCTTTTCTGGACGCAGATGAAAAAGGGCGGCGGAGAACCCAAAGGCGATCTCTCTTCAGCCATCGCCTCAACTTTCGGCTCGTTTGCGGGTTTTCAAGAAAAATTCGCCTCTGCCGGTCTTGGCCGCTTCGGTTCCGGCTGGGCCTGGCTCATCGTAAAGGACGGCAAACTGGCGATTGATTCGACTCCGAACCAGGACACCCCCTTCATGCTCGGCGGCAAAGCCGTCCTCGGACTCGACGTCTGGGAGCACGCCTACTACTTGAAGTATCAGAACGTCCGGGCCGATTACATCAAAGCGTGGTGGAATGTCGTCAACTGGGATTCCGCCTCGCAGCTCTACGACGCCGCAAAGAAATAGTTGGCGCACAGTTCCGCGCGGAAAAACACGAAGGCCCGGTTCGCTCTCCGCAAACCGGGCCTTTTTGCTGCGTTTGACGTCCTGTCTCTGAGCTTGAACTACTAAGCCATCATCGGCCGCTTTGCCAGCGGCACAACCGCTGCCGTGCGCGGCACGTTCGTGTAGGTCTGCCCCACCGGCCCATACGCGCGCGTTTCCCGTGTCGCAAACGGCGTGGGCATCCCTATGTTCATGTGCCCGATGGAACTCCGCGATGCTTCACGCACCAGCTCCATGCGCCCTCGCACGCGAAACTTCGCAAGCAACGCCGAAACATGGAATTTCACCGTGCGCTCCGAAAGATTCAGCGTCGCGGCAATTTCCTTGTTAGCCAGGCTTTTCATTACTCCGCCGAGGACTTCTTCCTCGCGCCGCGTGAGTTTCACGGGGCTGCTCACCGAGTGCCCCGCCTGCAGCAGCTTCTCGGCTTTTTCGGCAAGGCCTTCCAGAATTTCGTTTTCGGCCCTTACCATCACCACGTAATCGCTCGGCGCTTGCCCTCGCACCATGCAGTGCATGGCCAGCAATCCAGCGGCTTGGTCCACCGGAAAGCCCCCCCCAGGGCTTGCCTCCACATGAAAGTGCGTCACGCCGGTATTTTTTTCGTAGAAATAGTAACGATCGCGGGGAATTGCAGGCCGGGAACTGTTCAATTGATCATGCTGTTCACTTCTGCGGATAAGCTTCACACGCACCCCTCAGTAAGCTGCCTCGTAGTTCTACCGAAGCAGTTTTTTTAGATTTGAGCCCCGTTATGAGGCGAGTTGCTTATCGTAGGCAAGCGGCCAGGAAAGAAGCCAAAACATCGGACGGGGAACCCGGTACCTGGGGCCTCCGAGAGGCCGCACCGGGCTGCGAGAAGGAGCTCCCTGCCAGTTCGCCTGCGTTATTTCACCGAACCGGAGTTTTCATGCATTTTCTCATCCGAATCGCCCGACTCACAACTCCTTTGAAAATGGAGTACTTACGCCCACCCTCCTCTTAAAATGGAGCCTGCTCGAAGGTACTAATTGCATGGTTTGCGAAATTTTTCCATAACGAGCCACTTGCCTGTGGAAAAACAGACTCTCGTTTTGCGGGCGTATTTGAACCGCGCAGCGTTAAGGCTTATTAACAATTCTTCAAAACTTATGTAAAAGGCGTCAGTTTTGATGGACCGTGCGGAAAAATCTGTGGAAATCTTTTTACGATCAGTCGGTTTACTTGGCTCCGCCCTTTAATAGGCGAGAATCCGGGTCTGTTCCGGCGAGATCAATTCGTACGTCACTCCGCGCCAACGCGTCTTCCGCGTGATCAGCGAACTCGCAAAATTCGCCAGGTAAAGAAACGGGACGAACACCGGCAGCAGCACATAGATCCACGATGCGCTGGCAATCTGCGAACGATACGCGGGCAAAGCCTCCGACACGCCTGCCGCACGCAACGCCCCACGAATCATCGCCAGCAGCAACGGCAAAAATGTGAGTATCACCAGGTGAAACGCTGGACGCGTCGCCAGAAAATCGCTCAGCGTCAAGAGCATTCCCAGCAGGAAAGACAGGCAGTAAAGCAAATGCATCCCCGCGGCTATCCCCCATATTTTTTCCGCATAAACCCTGGTAATTAAAACTTGCCGGTTGGTGAATTCCATCAAGCCCGTAAAATCCGTTTCCACAAAAGAAGGCACCAGGCATTCCGGTAAAAAAACAATCGAGCGGTTCGCGCGTTCCAGCGCGCGCGTCATCGAATAATCATCGCTCACCGAGTTCCGCCATTCGTCCACGACTCCCGATTGGTCAAACACGCTGCGCCGGATCGCCGTGCCTCCGCCCCAGCAGAAATTCTTTCCCTTTTCCGTCAGCATGGTAACGATCGGCGCGTTCCACGCCGCCATCAGGGCTGTCGCCAGATTTCCCCGGTTCGGGATCAGCCATCGCATCGTGCTCGTAGCCCCGATGCGAGAATCGCTCAGCGGCGCCACCATGTGGTGCAGCCAGTTTTTCCCAGGCCGCCCGTCCGAATCCACAAACACCAGCACGTCAAAACCTTCGCCCAGTTGTCCAATCCCCACGCGGAGATTGTTCACTTTCTCGCTGCACCCATCGGGTTTTTCCGTCAGCACAAGATGCGCTTTCGCGCGCGATGATGAAACCACGCGTTTTGCGACGTTGTAAGCCGGGTCGGTCGGGGAAGCTATTAGGAAGAAAATTTCGTAGTTTTGATAATCAAATTCGGTCAGCGCAACCAGGTTGCGTTCCAGTGCCGGCTCCATCCCCTTGCATGGGCAAAGCACCGCCGTCTTCGGTGAATAGAATCCCGGATCCGTGTGCAGACGTCGCCGCGCATACCCCAGCCATTGCAGCCCCTGCCCGATCAAATAGAGACCCAGCAGGCTCTGCGAAATCGCAAGAAAATAGAAAATATACGATAAGGTGTCCACGTCCTTCGAGACTAGCAGACCGCCAGCCCTCGCGCTCAACCGCGTGAGCAGGTAGAATCGCACAGGTAAACGACCTTTTAGGCACATTTCAAGGAGAGCAAAAATGCCCAATCGTGTGGACCCGAGCATGGTGACGTCGGCTTTCGAACTCCCCGGCTATCGCATTGTTCGCAATTTCGGGATAGTCCGCGGCATCATCGTGCGCTCGCGTAGCGTGATCGGAAATCTCGGCGCCGCGCTTCAAACTATCGTTGGCGGCAACATCACCATCCTGACCAACCTTTGCGAGAAAACTCGCGAAGATGCCTACGAGTTGCTCCTTCAGCATGCCGCCGAGCACGGCGCAAACGCCGTCATCTCCATGCGCTACGACGCTACCGAAGTCATGCAGGGCGTCACCGAAGTCCTCGCCTACGGCACCGCCGTCCAGGTCGAACGCATTCCGTAGCTGGCTTCTTCCGGAAAGTCCCAATAGCCCTCGCCCAAGTCGCCGCGGCTCGCGCTGCAATGATAGAATCTCCCCTTCCATGTTCTGCACCTCCTGCGGCGCACAAGCTTCTTCCAATGGCAGGTTCTGCTCTGTTTGCGGCGGAGCTTTGGATCTCAACACCGCGGCGACCATCGACTCGAATGATTTGAGCGCCGACCAGGCCACCATCGCCCCTCCAACGACGCCGCGCAAACCTTCTTCCTCGCCCACTCCCGGCCGCTCTGGCCGCACCCCTTCGAGCAGCGCTCCTGGCCTGACCAGCTCCGACCCCATCGGCGGCGGACGCTTCACTCCGGGCCAGATCATTGCCGAGCGCTATCGCGTTGTGGCCATGGCCGGCCGTGGCGGCATGGGCGAAGTCTATCGCGCTGAAGATCTGAGACTTGGCCAGGTCGTGGCCATCAAGTTTCTTCCAGCAAGCCTCTCGCAAGACGCGGCCACTCTCTCGCGCTTCCATTCCGAAGTTCGCATCGCGCGCCAGGTCTCCCATCCAAACGTTTGCCGCGTCTTCGATATTGGCGACGCCGACGGCATTCCGTTCCTCTCTATGGAATATGTGGATGGCGAAGACCTCGCCTCCGTCGTCCGCCGCATCGGCAGACTCTCTCCCGATAAAGCCACGGAAATCGCGCGCCAGATTTGCGCTGGCCTCGCCGCGGCTCACGAGCGCGGCGTCATTCACCGCGACCTGAAACCCGCCAACGTCATGCTCGATGGCGCCGGGAAAATCCGCATCACCGATTTCGGCCTCGCGGGTCTTGCCGCCAGCATTCAAGGCGCGGAAATCCGCGCCGGCACGCCTGCCTATATGGCTCCCGAGCAGCTCGCCGGAAAAGAAGTCACCACGAAGAGCGACATCTATTCGCTCGGCCTTATCCTCTACGAAATTCTCACTGGCAAACGTGTCTTCGAAGCTGCGACCCTGCCCGAGCTCATCAAGCAGCGCGAGCAAGGCACCATCACAAATCCTTCGACGCTCGTCCGCGACCTCGATCCACTCATCGAGCGCGTCATCCTTCGCTGTCTCGAAACCGATCCAGCGAAACGCCCCGTCTCAGCTCTGCAAGTTGCCGCCGCACTACCAGGCGGCGATCCGCTCGCAGCCGCTCTAGCCGCGGGCGAAACCCCTTCGCCGGAAATGGTCGCAGCCTCAGGCGCATCCGAAGGCGTCCGTCCAGTCCTCGCTTTGGGACTTCTTCTCGCCGCCCTCGTGGGATTGGTGTGCTTTCTCTTCATCCAGGATCGCACCCAACTGGCCAACAAAGTTTCTCTCGAAATTCCAACGGAAGTCCTGGTTCACAAAGCCGGTGAAATTATCCGCGGCCTCGGCTACACCGCGTCCGCGGCGGACACCGCCTACGATTTCGAGACCGACTACGGCTATCTGAGCTACATTCGGGAGCACGACAAAAGTCCCGCGCGCTGGAATTCGCTGAACGATGACCGTCCTCCATCCATGTCTTTCTGGTACCGCCAAAGCCCTCGCGAGATGCGCCCGCAAAGATTTTTCGCCTCCGCCGGCTCGGGAAAGGTAACGACCTTTGACCCCGAGATGGGTGTGACCGGCATGATCTTGCTGTCGCTCGACACGCGCGGCCGGCTGATACATTTCGAAGCCATCCCCCCGCAAAAAGACGCCCCTCACGATACCCCCGCCCCTAATTGGAGCCGTCTGTTTTTCGCCGCCGAACTCGATCCCGCGGCCTTCCATTCCACCGATCCCGAATGGGCTCCGCTGGCCTGGGGCGATTCCCGCGCTGCGTGGACCGGCACTGTTCCCGGGCATCCGGATATTCCCCTGCGTATCGAAGCCGCGTCCTACCGCGGTGCTCCGATCTATTTCGATTTGATTTATCCGTGGATCACTCCAGACCGGAGCGTTCCTTTCTCACCCTCTTCCCGCCAAAAGCTGGCCAACTTTATCGTCGTGAGTCTCTTCGTCGTCATCTTGCTGATCAGCTTTTTCATCGTCCGCTACAACTTAAAACACAAACGGGGTGACAACCGCGGCGCATTCCGCCTCGGCTGCTTCGTCTTTCTGATCTACTTCACGATGTGGCTGCTTCGCTCGCATCACGTTGCTTCCCTCGGTGAAATTGATCTCATGATCATCGCCATCAGCTGGGGATTGCTCTACACCTTCCTGATTGTCGTTCTCTATCTCGCCCTCGAACCTTTGGTCCGCCGAAACGCTCCGCAAACCCTGATTGGATGGACTCGCCTGCTCTCCGGACAATTCAAGGACCCGCTCGTCGGCAGAGACCTTCTCTTCGGTGTCTTCTATGGTGTCGTGATTGTGCTCTTCGAGACTTCCGACAACTTCATTCTTCCCTTGCTGGGCAAGCTGCCGCCCATGCCCGGTGTCGTCGCGGGGGAATCCATGCTCGGCATTCGCATGGCCATTGGACTTCTCCTGTTTTTTGTCCTGTATTACACTTGCTACTCCCTGATTCTTTTCTTTTTGCTCTCTTTGCTCCGTTTGGCGCTGCGCAAGGACGCCATCGCCTTCATCGCTCTCGTTCTCCTCGGCGCGTTCGTCAATAACGGCGGCGACCAGAAGCTCTTCGATTTTATCGCCTCGGCAATCATTTATATTTCTTTCCTGTTTGTTCTGAAGCGCTTCGGTTTTCTGGTTTTGGTCATCGGCCTGGTCGTTCAGAATGTATTGATCGTTTTTCCGACGACCACACACTTGTCGCAGTGGTACGCGGCTCCCGCTCTGGTCGGCCTGATAGCCATTGCCGCTCTTGCGTTTTACGGATTTCAGACCGCTCGAGCCGGCCAGCCGCTTTTCTCGTCCACAATGCTCGAATCCTAGTTTTTCCGCCGTCCCGCTGCGGGCTCTTGTCCGTGCAAAACGGCGCCAGTAACGTGCGCCGCTAGGTTCTCTAGATCGTTCAGCGCGCGGCTCGCCGCAATCCGCGCCTTTTCCAAAAAAGACGAATCCAGCAGAAACGCGCACCGGTCCACAAACGGATGATTCGCCGCCTCAAACGGCTTCCGGTTTCGCCGCGTCGAACTATTCCGCGCCAGCAAATCTTCGTACATCTGCAAATCCGTCTGAAAATCCAGCGCGTCTCCCGCGCTCCATTTCTGCTGCCGCGTCAGCGCCGCCAAAAGCTTCCGCCGAAACGCCACCGCGTCTTTCCGCATCATTGGCCGCGGTTTCGCCCTTCCGCCCGCGGGCAGCGGTTCGTCATAAGCAATTTCCAGCGCCCGTGCCGTCACCGCAAGCAGCGCCTCGCGCCTCAGCAACTCCAGCAGATCGCGATAAAGCGCTGCATGTACCTGCAGCGCATGCCGTCCATGCTCCACGACATACGAATCCACGAATCGCGGCACAATCCGCTCACCCTGCAACCCTTCCGTCAGGCGTTGCACCAGTTCCGCAGGCGCCTCCGCCAAATTTTGTTTTTCGCTAGCTATCTTCATCAGGTCTTGGCACCCATGTTAGCAGGACTAAGTTCCCCCTCCGCCCACCCGCTTGTCCAAAAACAAAAAGCCCAACGAATCAATCTTCGCTGGGCTTTGTAGGGGCACGGCATGCCGTGCCCGTCTTTTTATTCCCATAGGCAGGCACGCGCATTTAACTGCGAGCACCTCACCACCCACTACTCACTTTTTTTCAATGAATCGCCCGCGGACTCTCCGACCCCACCCGCTTCGGCTTGGGCTCCGGCTGCGGCACAATGGGCGGAGCAACGCTCTCCTTCGAGAGAGCGTGCTCCAACACTTCGTCCAGATTGCGTACGTAGGTGATCTTCATATCGCCGAGAATATCCGGCGGAAGATCCGCCACGGCATTGGGCTCGTTGTCAGCAGGCAACAACACTTCCTTGATCCCGGCTCGTTTCGCGCCAAGGACTTTCTCTTTAACGCCGCCGATTGGAAGCACCACGCCTGACAGAGTCATCTCCCCAGTCATCGCCAACCGGTCGCGCACGGGCCTCCCGGTAAGCAAGCTGATCAGCGACGTCACCATCGCCGCCCCAGCTGACGGGCCATCTTTCGGCACGCCGCCTGACGGCACGTGAATGTGAATGTCCTGCTTGCGGAAAAAGTCCGGATCAATCCCGTACCGCTCCGCGTTCGACCGTGTCCACGTCAGCGCCGCGGTCATCGACTCTTGCATGACCTCACCCAGATGCCCAGTCATTGTGAATTGCTTCCCGCCGCGCATCCGGCTGGCTTCGATGAAAACGATGTCTCCGCCGACCGGCGTCCACACCAGCCCGACAGCCACGCCGGGTTTCTTGACGCGCTCTTCCACTTCCTTCTCAGCCCGGAATTTCGGCACGCCGAGATACTCACGAACGATTTCCGGCGTGACCTCCATTTTTTCCGTTCGTCCTTCCGCAATCTTCCTCGCCTGTTTCCGCGTGATCGTCGCGATCTCCCGTTCCAGGTTTCTCACGCCGGCTTCTCGCGTGAAGCTGTGGATGATCTCCCGCAGCGCCTCGTCCGAGAATTCAATCTGCTCGCCCACTTTTATCCCGTGTTCCAGAGCCTGCTTGGGGATCAGGTATTTGTGTGCGATGTGGACCTTCTCCTCGCCCGTGTACCCGGCGAGTTCGATGATCTCCATGCGGTCGCGCAGCGGCTCCGGTATCGGATCCATCCAGTTCGCCGTCGCAATGAACAGCACTTTCGAAAGATCGAACGGCACATCCAGGTAGTGGTCGCGGAACGCGTTGTTCTGTTCCGGATCGAGCACTTCCATCAGCGCCGACGACGGGTCCCCACGAAAATCGCGGCCCAGTTTGTCGACTTCATCCAGCATCATCACCGGATCGTTCGATTCGGCACGCTTCAATCCTTGAATAATCTGCCCTGGCAACGCACCAATATAAGTGCGCCGGTGCCCGCGAATCTCCGCTTCATCGTGCATCCCGCCCAAGGCGATGCGCACGAACTTGCGCCCTAGCGACCGTGCAATGGACTTTCCCAGCGAAGTTTTTCCTACGCCAGGAGGCCCAACGAAGCACAGGATCGGCCCTTTCATCCCAGGTTGCAACTTCTTCACCGCCAGGTAATCCAGAATCCGTTCCTTGACCTTCTGCAAATCGTAATGGTCCTCGTCCAGAATCTGTTTGCCCTTGGCGATATCAATCTCGCTCACCCCCGAAGACTTCGACCACGGCAGCGACGTCATCCATTCCAGGTACGTCCGCGAAACCATGTACTCCGCCGAAGCAGGCGTCATCTTCGCCAACCTCTTCAATTCACGGTCGCACTCTTTCTTTCCTTCGGCCGTCATTCCGGCCTCATCTACCTTCTTGCGAAGCTCGTCAATCTCTTGCGTCGAATCATCCGATTCGCCGAGCTCCTTCTGAATCGCTTTCATCTGTTCGCGCAGCAAATACTCGCGCTGGTTCTGGCCCACCTGCTCCTGCACTTGCTCGTGAATCTTCGAGCGCAGCTCCAGCACTTCCAGCTCTTTCGAGAGCTCGCGAATCAGCATTTCCAGCCGCTTGCGAACGCTGGGCGTCTCAATCAACTCTTGCCGCAGCAGCGTCGAAAGCGAAGGCAAAGTCCCGGCGATAAAATCCGCCAGCCGTCCCGGGTCATCGATATTCATTGCTACGGATTGCAGATCATCGGAAAGTTGCGGCGAATGGCTCACAACATCACGGAACAAATCCTGGGCATTGCGCTGCAGCGCCTCAAGTTCCGCATCAACGTCCCCCATAATATCGGGTTGCGACTCAACCCGTGCCTGCAGAAACGGCCGCAAGCTCATCAATTCCACAACGTTCACGCGTTGCAAGCCCTCCAGGAACACAACCACATTCCCGTTAGGCATTTTCACGGTCTTATGGACCTTAGCCAGCGTGCCAACCTTGTGCAGGTCGGCCGCGGCGGGATCCTCAATCCGAGGGTCCAGCTGCGCCACAACTCCCAGCAGCTTCTCCTCGCCTTCCAGCGAGTTAACCAGCGCCAGGGAGCTTTCCCGGCCGACCGTCAAAGGCAGAACGGCGCCTGGAAACAGGACCGTATCGCGAACCGGCAGGATTGCTAGAAACTCTGGAACTGTAAACTTTTTCTCAGCCATAGTAAGTGTCCCCTAAATTCGGGCGCAGGAGAGATTCCACTGCGCTTAAGCCATTTAGATGCGGACAATCCCCAAAAGGTGCGGAAAGGTGCGATTGCAGCTAGCACAAAATCTTAGTCTAACAAGCTAAGACTTTAGCACTAGCCTCGTTGCATTGCAAATCCACCCATAAATCATTGTATTTCAATAGCTTAACGATGATCTCCATTTCGCCAGCCCCCCAGGCCCTCGCTTACCCATCGGCACCAAAGCTATTCCGTTGAGGTCTTCACTCTGCGCGAACTAAACCTCTGCCGAACGAACTCCTTTGCTTCTTCCTTGGATGCAATCTGCCCTTCGAGTTGTGCGTCCTCCACCGCCCTCAATATCTCGCTAAAAAGCGGCCCAGGTATATAGCCCATTTGACTCAAATCGTTGCCGGTTAGGACACGCTGTGGACGCACCTGCTCCGCCGGAGTCTCCGCGAGGAAACGCTGCACGAACTCGTAAGAATCCAGATGGCGGTGGCTCGAAAGGCAATCCAGCCTGTGCAACGCCAGATGTTCCTCGAAATGCGGCAGCCGTACAAACCGCTTCAGCGTCGATTTCTTCATCTGCTCTACAGCCATGAACCGCATGTGGTTGGCCACCAGCGCCAGGATTTGCTCGGTCTCCTCATTGGAGAAGCGGTACCGCCGGCAAATGGCTTCCGCCATACGTACTCCCACGTCCGCGTGGCTGTCAAACCGTATTCGGTCGCCGGTCTGCGAAGCCGGCCTGTACGTCGGCGGCTTCCCGACATCATGCAGCAGCACCCCCCAAGCCAGCGTCGGCGAGGTTCCCGCAGCAAGCCCCTCTATCATAAGAAGCGTGTGAATCCACACATCGCCTTCCGGATGAAATTGCGGCGGCTGCGGTACGCCCTTCATCGCCGCAATTTCCGGCAACACGATCGAAAGCAGCCACGACTTCTCCAGCAGCTCAAACCCAGCCTTAGCCGCGCCTTCGGTCAGCAGCTTCGTCAGTTCCTCGCGAATGCGCTCCGCGGACACGTGGGCAATAACGCCTGCATGCTTTCGAATCGAAGCAAACGTCGCATGCTCAATCTCAAACCCGAATCGCGCCCCAAACCGCACCGCGCGCATCATCCGCAACTTGTCTTCGCCAAATCTCCGGCCCGGTTCGCCGATCGCTCGAATCACTTCGGCTTTCAGGTCCGCCTGGCCATTCACGTAATCGAGAATATCGTCCGTGTCATGCCGCATCAGCAAGCCGTTGATCGTGAAATCGCGCCGCTGCACATCCTCTTCAGCACTCTTCGAATAGACGACCCGATCGGGATGCCGCCCATCCGAGTAGCCAATGTCCGAACGAAACGTCGCAACTTCCACTTTCAACCCGTCGCGCGGAATCAGCACAACTCCAAATTGCGCGCCGACGCCAACGCCCTCCGGAAACAGCTGCATGACGCGTTCAGGAGGCGCATCGGTCGTGACGTCATAATCAGCGGGCTCGCGCCCGAGCAGCAAGTCGCGCACGCAGCCGCCCACAAGCAGCGCCTGATGCCCGTTGCGCAGCAGCGTGTCGCAAATCGAATTGGCGAGTTCGCGAGGCGTCACGCTGCGATTATGCGACACTCGCCCCACGAAAGGTGAGAGATGTATGCGGTTTAATTTCTGAGGAAACGGCTTGCGGAATTATTTGCAGCGGAAAACGAGGCAGGTGATGTCATCGGACTGGCGCGTCACGCCCACAAATTCATCCACGCGCTTCATTAGAAATTGTAGGGATTCCTGCGCATTCCAATCAGGCAGCCCTCGAATCGCACCGAGCCAGCGCTCGTTGCCAAACTCCTCGGCTTTTTCGTTGAAGGCTTCAACCACGCCATCCGTGTAAAAAATCAAAGCTTCGCCGGGGTTCATATCGATTGCCGCGGTCTCGAACGTGGCCACCATGTCGATTCCCAGCGGCAAACCTCCGGCTTCGAGCCGCTGCGTGTCGCCATTGGTGTGGCGCAGAATCGGCGGATTGTGGCCCGCGTTCACATAAACGAGGTGGCGCGTCGCAGGATCGTACTCCGCCAACACAGCGGTTGTGAACCGGCGGCCATCCAGGCTGTGCGCGGAAGCATAGCGGTTCAGCCGCACCACAAGATCTCCCAGTGACGCGCCCTCGCCCGCAATCGTGCGCAAGCTGGCCTGAAGCGTGGCCATCAGCAGGGCGGCGGGAATGCTTTTTCCCGCCACGTCCGCGATTACCAGCATCAGCTTTCCATTTTCCTGGGCGCTCGCCGTCGGATAAAACGCGTCGTAGTAGTCGCCCGCAACGGAATTCTGCGGTCGCGACGCGAACGCGATTTCCGCTCCAACCACGGCTGGCGGCGACGACGGAACAAGCCACATCTGAATTTCCCGCGCAATCTCCAGGTCGCGCTTCATGATGACCTTGTCGGCCAATTCAAGCGACAACAGAAGCAGCAGCGACACGACCGCCAAAACCTCGAATCGTTGGATGTCAGGTATGGAAAACACCAGCAGAATCAGCGCGATCAGCAGCAGGACGCGCCGTGCAGGAGACATCTTGAGCAGCAGCGCCCAGAAGAATTGCTTGAGAATGGGAAGCGGCCGCCGCCACTTCGGGAGCTTCTGAATTTCGTCCCAGTCGATGTCCCGCCCATAAAATCCATAGCTCGCGCGCGCGTCCGCCGTGAACTGGGACCACAGATCGTCAATCTCGCGCCCTTCACTGACGCGCTGCCAGAAGCCGCGCATGCGGCCGCGCACATGTTCTTTCCGAGGCGCATCGGCGGCTGGCTGGGCAGGCGTGCTCATCACCGCCAGTATAGGTCATTAGCTTGGGTAGGGTCATCCTTCTGAGGATGACCGCTTTAGAGCGCCTGCGACAGCATAATCGGTAGAGTGCCTCGGCGAGGTCGTCACAACCTGATCACTTGAGATCCTCTGCGAACGATCGTTCTCTCTTCCGCTGATCCTTGTGCTCGTTGCCGGAGCCATCGGCGCGCAGCGACCCGCCAAATTGCACTTTGCCAAACCCAAACCGGTCGCGCAGCTTATCGGTGGCGCGCGTCAATTTCTCGAGTCGCTCACGGCGATCGGCATCAAGAAGATCGAGCTGCGCCGCGCCGTGAGTGAGCCCGCTTAACGCCACGCCGAGCAGCCGGATCTTGCGTTTCATGTCGCGATGCTCCGCAAACAGCGCCTGAAACACGCGGAAGATGTCCGCATCGAGCCGCGTCGGCTCAGAAAGAGTTTTCGCGCGCGTATGCGTATCAAAGCCTGCGTAGCGAATAGTCAAAGTGAGCGTGCGCGTCGCAAGCCCAGCTTCGCGAAGCCGTTTGCATGCTTTCTGCGAAAGATGGCTGAGAAGCGCGTGCAACGCTTCGTCGTCGTTCGTATCCTCTCCAAACGTATGATTGTGCGAAATGGATTTTGGCTCGGCATCAATCACAAATTCGTAGGAATCGCCGCCGCGCGCCTTGCGGTAAAGCGCGTCGCCCCATCGGCCAAAAATCTTTTCGAGTTTTTCCGGCGCAACCGCAGCGAGCTGCTCCACGGTCTCGATGCCGAGCGCCTTTAGTGCGCGCTCAGTGACTTCGCCAATGCCCGGAATCTTGCGCACCGGCAGCGGCGCAAGAAACCGCGCTTCCTGCCCGGGCGCAACCCAAACTAGTCCGCGCGGCTTGGCCTGATCCGAAGCAACTTTTGCGACGAGCCGCGTGGTGGCCAGTCCTGCGGAGCAGGGAAGCTCGGTCGTGCGCGTAATCGTGCGAAGAAGTTTGTCGGCGGCAGCCAACGGCGGCCCGTGCAACCGCTCCGTCCCCGCTAAGTCGAGATAAGCCTCATCAATCGAAACCATTTCCACGATGGGCGAAAACTTCGCAAGAATGGTCGCGACGCGGTCGCTCCACAGCCCATATTTCTCATGATGCCCATCAAGAAAAACCGCATGCGGACAAAGTTTTCCCGCTGTTCGCAAGGGCATAGCCGAATGCACGCCAAATTTGCGCGCCTCATAACTCGCCGCGGTCACAACGCCGCGTTGGTCAGGCCGCCCTCCAACGACCACAGCTTTACCGCGCAGCTCCGGCCGCTCCAGCAATTCCACCGACACGAAGAACGCGTCCATATCCACATGCAAAATAGACGCAACGGCATCAGCCGCCTGCTCCTCCAGTGGCCCATGCTTCGCCCGAAACCGCGCCATCTCCGGCATGCCGTTAAGCCTACTCCCGATACAATCTTCGCCACAACTTCGCCGTTGCTCAGGCCCGTTCGGCGGCTATGACGCGGGGGATGCCGGCCAGGTCGTCGGTCACGCCGACGTTTTTCCAATGCGGTGGATCGAGGAGCGGTTGCACGGCGGGGAGACTGTTGTGGCCGAGTTCGAGGATGAGGAGACCGCCGCGCCGCACGGAACGAGCTGATTGGACGATCAAGTCTGCGTAGAGTTCGAACCCTTCTTCGCCGCCGTAGAGAGCGAGTTCCGGTTCGTGGTCGCGGACTTCGCGCATGAGCGTGTCTTTTTCCTTGCGGCCGACGTACGGCGGATTGCTGACAATGAGATCGTATACTCCAGCCAGCCCAGCAACCAGATTCATTTCCAGGAAAGCTATGCGATCTCTGGCGGCATGGCGCGCGGCATTTCGCCGTGCAACGGCTAGGGCTGCGGGGGAAACGTCGGTCGCGGTAATCTGCGCGCCGGGCAACTCCTTGGCCAGGGCGATGGCGATGCAGCCGGAGCCGGTGCCGACGTCAATGATGCGCAGTCCCTGGCCGGTTAGAGTTTGCTTGCGGCCTGCGCGGATTTCTCTGACGGCGAGACGGTCGAGCGTTACCTCTATGACGTGTTCGGTTTCGGGGCGCGGGATCAGGACGTCGGGAGTAACTTCAAATTCGAGGCCCCAGAATTCTTGTTTGCCGGTGAGATGCTGCGTCGGCTCACCGTTTGCGCGGCGATCGAGGAGAGCGTTGAATTGTTGCGCGTCGGTTTCCGAGATCAATTCTTCTGAATGCGCGTAGAGCCACGTGCGGTCGCGGCCTAGCGTGTGCAGCAACAACAGTTCGGCAGCCAGCGTGAACGACGGGACACTGGCTTCGCGCAATTGCGAGATGCCTTGTCTCAGCGCTGTGCGAACGTCGATCATTCCTCATTTCACCCGGTCAGCTATGGCAAACAAGACGGAGAAAGACCGAGAGATAAGATAGCGCAGAGACGCAGAGTGCGCGGAGGTTCGCAGAGAAACCTCGGCGCAGATGTGAATTATGCGCCGCCCAGCTCTGCCTCGAGGCGCTCCGCTTCGTAGTGGCTTACCAGGCCATCGACCAACTGGCCCAGCTTCCCGTCCATGACTTCGGTCAATTGGTGGAGCGTCAGGCCGATACGATGATCCGTCACGCGGTTCTGCGGGAAGTTGTAGGTGCGGATTTTCTCGGAGCGGTCGCCGGTGCCGATTTGGCCGCGGCGTTCGGCGCCGATGGCGGCTTGCTGCTTCGCAAGTTCCATTTCGTAGAGGCGCGTGCGCAGAACGCGCATCGCTTTGGCGCGGTTTTTGATTTGCGACTTTTCGTCCTGCTGAGAGACGACCAAGCCACTGGGGATGTGCGTGATGCGCACAGCAGAGTAGGTTGTGTTCACGGATTGGCCGCCAGGACCGGAAGAGCAGAAGGTGTCAATGCGCAAATCTTTCGCTTCAATTTTGATGTCGATTTCGTCGGCTTCCGGCAGCACCGCGACCGTTGCGGCAGAAGTGTGAATGCGGCCTTGCGTTTCCGTTGCTGGAACGCGCTGTACGCGATGCACGCCGCTTTCATATTTCAGCTTAGAATAAACTTTGTGTCCGTTAATGGCGGCGACGACTTCCTTGAGCCCACCGAGAGACGACGGCGAGCTTTCCAAGATTTCGACCTTCCAGCCCTGCGTTTCCGCATAGCGCGAATACATGCGGAAAAGTTCGCCGGCGAAAAGCGCGGCTTCGTCGCCGCCGGTTCCGGCGCGGATTTCCACGATGACGCTCTTCTCATCGTTCGGATCTTTCGGAAGAAGGAGCAGCTTCAGTTCACGCTCGACAACTTCCTTGCGCGCGGAGAGCTGCTTTTCTTCGTCTAGCGCCATCTGCTTCAGCTCGGCGTCTTCGTTTTCGAGGACCATCTGGTGCGCGCCAGCCAAGTCCTTTTCGACTTGCTTGAACTCGCGGTGCTTGCCGACAATTTCCTCGAGCTCGGCGTGCTGCTTGGCGACTTTCTGAAAGCGCGCAGAGTCCGACGCGATTTCTGCCGTCGAAAGCTGCTGCGTCAGTTCGTCGTAACGAGCACCAAGCTGATCCAATTTGTCCGACAACGTCATTACGGCCATGGCGATACCTCAAGAAAGTGAGCAGTGAATAGTGGGTAGTACAGAAGAAGCTAACTCGCGACGAGGGCGAGCAGGCGGGAAAAGCTAATAGAAAGTGGCGTACATTAAATTACTCAATTAAAAGAATAACCCTGAAATCAAAAACACGCAATCGGATGCTCCGCCCGGTTGCCGCGATGCGCGGCGATATACTACGATGCGAGCGATGAGCGAACCGGTTCGATCCTTGATGCAAGCGAGCGACGCGGGGTCGCGTGACGTTTCCGTTGTTGAGAACGATCTGGGATTTCTTTGGGACTTCTGGTATCCGGCGGTGCGGAGTACCGCCGTTACCGGCAAGCGGCTCGCTACAGCGATGCTGCTTGAAGTGCCGCTTGTGTTGGGGCGGACTTCTGAAGGCAAGGCGTTTGCTATGCGGGATTCTTGTCCGCACCGCGGGATACCGCTTTCGCACGGGCGATTCGACGGAAAGATGGTGGAGTGCAGCTATCACGGTTGGCGGTTTGAGGCTTGCACTGGGCAGTGTGTCGAGATTCCTTCCTTGACCAGCCAGGACAAGCTCAAAGTCGAGCGCATTTTTGCCGGGCATTATCCTTGCGGAGAGCGTGATGGGTACATTTGGGTTTATATGAATGTCGCTGGCACGCGATTGCCAGAAACGATTCCTGAAACGCCCAAGCTCAGTGTTTTCAGCGAGAAATACCGGATTACGCATCTGGCTTGCGAGCTGCCTTCGCATGTGGACCACGGAATTATCGGATTGATGGACCCGGCACACGGGCCCTTTGTGCACCAATCGTGGTATTGGAGAAGCCGGAGGAGCATTCACGAGAAGGAGAAGAAGTTTGAGCCGATACCCTACGGGTTTCGGATGAGCCCCCATACGCCCAGCTCGAACAGCGCGCCTTACCGGATGCTGCAGAAATATACCGGGGAGCCGGTGACTACGACGATCGACTTTGTGCTGCCGAATATCCGCACGGAGGAGATTCGGAGCGGGAAGCTGTGGTTCTCCAGCCGGGCGACCGTAACGCCAGTGAGGCGGGACCTTTGCCGTATAGATTTCGTGGCGGCGTGGAATTTGCTGTTGCCTGTCTGGATCTTTCGGATGTTCGCGGAGAAGTTCTTGCGGCAGGATCAGGAGACGATGATTTTGCAGGCGGAGGGATTGAAGCATAATCCGCGATTGATGCTGATTGATGACGCGGACCGGCCAGCGAAGTGGTATTTCGGTTTGAAGGCAAACCTTCTGGAGTCGAGGCGGACAGGTGGGGCGATGGTGCATCCGATGGATGGGCCCGTGGCGCTGCACTGGCGGTCGTAGAGAAGTCAGAAAAGATTGGTTAACAATAATCGGTACCCCCCTCCCCCCTTTTTGCATAAGTGTTCATTCTAAAGATAGTTAAAGTTCTTTGTTTTGATACACTTTCACAAGTGTTGATTCTAAAAGACTTAGTGGTGAGTGCGGTTGCGTGGGCCTAGAAATCGGGGCGAGGTGAATGGAATGCCAGGGGAGGCGTGGCACAGGTTGATGAGAGCCGGGACCTGAGGGAACGAAAAGCAAGGTGCTACCGCCTATCTCCTCCGCCCTTGAAAACAATACCATTATAGCATATTTTCCCGTATTGTCAAGTATGGATTTATAAATCGTTTAGATGGAATGGGTTGCGTGATCGAGCCGCCGCCAAAGGGTGTCGGGGAAACGCAGGAATCTTCGTCCGCAGATTTGTGGAGGCGTGAGAGGCCGAACGGGGCGTGGAAAGAGGACGCGTTTCCGAGGAACCCTTGGGCCAAGAGAGCACGGAACGCCCCCATTTTAAAATCACGTCAGCATCCGCAGTGGCGCCGTGGTTAGCGCAAGGTGCTTAGGTCGAATTCGACGGCGATGGGGTCATAGTCGGGGGGCGTGACCTGAACGGTGACATCGTCGGACGTGAATTTTTCGGCGCGGAATTCGAGACGAAGGATTGCGCCGGTGAGAGAGCAACCGCCGTTCTCGTCGCAGGCGTAGGTGGGTTCACCCGTGAAGTCGAGCGGGGTGACCGTTTTGTCCTTATTCAGAACCTGGACTTGAAAGTCTTTCCAGAAATCGGAGGGACGGAGCTTGAAACCCACTGGAGCACCGGAGCGGGGACTTGTCGGGACGGCCGTGGTGGGGCCGTAGTCGGGCGTGAGCTGGATTTGGATGACGATTTTGACAGATTCGTCTTTGCCGCGGTGGTCGAGTTCAGCTTGCTGGGCACTGTAGCCGAAGGAGCGCTCGTTGGAAGACAGGACGAGCAGAGCGTAGGGAGTATAGAAAGCGACGGAAGCGATTTGCGGGCCGGTTTCTGGGACGGGAAGGAGCTTGATGTATCTGGCGAGAAAATCGGTGACGGATTTGTCGTGATGCTGGCCGAGGAAGTAGGCCTCGCGGACGGCTTCCTCGGAGAGATGAGTGTCGAGCGGAAAGCAAGAAGGAGAAAGCAGCAAGACGGCGGTCAGAGTTGAAAAGCAGGCTCGACGGTATGGGTATTTCATGAGCGTCACTCACTACCGTTAAGACGTAAGCGCGCTTCGCCAAGATACATGTGCTTATTCGGGGACGCCGTCGCGGATGATGTTGCAATCCATGCGGAGGACGCCATTGTCGTCGAAAATGAGGCCGCGGAAGCGGAGAAGACTGCCCACGGCAATGGGAGCGGAGTTAAGAGTCTGGGCGCTGGAGTCCACGTAGACCTGGATGACGTTGGGATTGTTCAGGCGGTTGTTGGGTCCTACCACCTGCTGAAGAACGGGGAAGATGTTGTAGGGAGCGAGAGCGACGGTGTAGACGGTGAAATTGCCAGCGGTGAAGATGGAACTGACGGTGCCGTTAACGACTTGAGGAACCAGGACTGTTGCCGTAACGGTCTCCAGGTTGACGGAATTAAATGTGCCGGTGGAAAAAGTGGCGATGTTTTGGCCGAGCAGGAGGCCGGGGCCGGTAAAGCTGGGAGTAAAGGGAAGATTCTGAAGATTGGTGAATTGAGAGGAGATGCCGAAGACGGTGTTGGTGTCGTATTGAAAGACGCTGCCGCAAAAGGGAGTGCCGACTGTGGAGCAGCCTTCCATTTGATTTGGGAGGGTCACGAAAGAACCAGGCTGGGAGGCCAGTTCGAGAAATGGTCCGTCGGACACTGTGGGAGCGGAGAGATCATCCACCTCGATTCGGCTGGCGAGGAGGGAGGCATCGGGTTGGATGGAAAGATCCATGTTTACGAGCGTGCCGACGGCGAGGGTAGAAAACGCGGCGACACCCTGGTAGGTGGTGCCGCTGCCGGAATTTACGTTGAATGAAAAGCCGTCGGGAGTTTGGGCAACAAACGAATTGGCGGCGGGGTTGATGGACGAGGTTAGAGCGTCGATGCCAATGAATTTGCCATTCAGTTCCGTAGTGGGTTGGGGAGACAGGGCCAGCGGGGTAAGGGTGAAGACTGGGGAGAAGCTATAGCCTGGCGGAGGGGAACCGGCCGGCATAAGAGTATAGGACTGGGAAACCAGCAAGTTGAAGGAAAGGGCCATGGTTGGCTCCGAAATAGTGATGGGGGACGGGAGATTTACAGTGGTCATGCCGGTGCCCTGGGTGCAGAGGCCATCCGCATCCGTGGAGATACCGACACCGCCGCCAGAAGCTAGAGTGACGTTCGTGAAGCTGCAGCCGCCCACCACGACGATGGCCGAGGTGTAGATACCATCTGGGACGCTTGCCGTGGCGATGGGTTCGGAGATGCCATTCAAATGGATGAATTCAGCGTTTCCGGTGCTGAAACCCTGGGGGTTGGGGTTGATGTAGAGGGGCACGGTATTGCCGGATTTGTCGACGAGGGAGATGCTGTTGATGCCGAGGTAGAAACTAACCAGCTGATCGTTTGCGGTGCTAGTGAGAGTGACAACGACGTTCGTTTTTGCGTTGAGCGGTGGGACAGTAACCGACATGCTGCCCGTGCTGCAGCCGGCAAGGATGGTTGCTAAGAGAATAACGGATGGAAGCAAGAGATTTCGCCGAGGAGTAGGCGATAGTGCCGTTGTGAACTTTGAGATTTGATGCAACGATGAGCCAAACAAGGAAGGGAAGAAGACTTCGAGCACGGGTCCCCCAAGGATTGAAAATGGATCGAGTGCAGGAGGAAGGATGTTCCTCCCGGCTGGTTATAAGACGAGTAAAATGTACAGCGGGTTTCAGCGGAAGGATAGCAAGGTTTCGGAAGGTGCTGCGCGGGCAGGTGCTAGAATCTCGTTATGTCACAAAAGCGACTGGCGGCGGTGATTGATCGACGGTTTCGCGCGCTGAGTCGACAAAAGCGAATCACGAAGATTCGTGAACTGGTGGGCGAGTCTGCTGAAGATGAGCGGTTTATTCGGAAGGCTTCCCCCGAGCTTTATCGCGAAGCTTTTCCCGCGAAGAGGCACGCTAAGAACAGAAATTAGGCAACAAGCTGACGCTTGACCATGGGCGTGTTAGGATTGCGATATGTCTCACGTTGTATATAAAGTGGAAACG
>DATFZY010000057.1:0-3729 GCA_035313865.1 Candidatus Acidiferrum sp. | reverse complement strand
GAAGCGCGCGGCGGCTGAGAGGCTCATGCGCGGATATCACATCGCTGAGTTGTTCCCCGGCACGAATCGTCGGGTGGAGTGCCATCGACGGCTCTTGAAAGATCAGGCCGATGCGCCCGCCGCGGATTTTCTGCAATTCGCACGGTTGCGCCTGGAGAAGATCCTGCCCCTCGAAGCGAATGGAGCCCTTGTGAATTCTTCCGTTTGGCGGAAGTAGCCTCAGAAGGGCGGTGGCCAGGGTGCTCTTGCCCGATCCCGATTCGCCGAGAACGCCCAGAATTTCGCCGGCGCGCACCTCGAAGCTCACCCCAGCCAGCGCCGCACACTCTCCGCCAGCGGGCGAGCGGTAAGCGACTTGGAGGTCCTGGATTTCCAGTAGGGGGCTCATGAATGGGACCGAGGGCAGAGGGTATCCTGCCCCTTATCCATGTTCTTTCAACGGGTTGGGGCGAACAAGGCGGACATGGCAGATGGCGCTCGAAAGGTAATGATGGTTGGGCAACAGGCTCTGTCTGCCAGAATGGCGGACTGCCTGGCTGGAAAGCGGGCCTCCGCGAGTTCCGTGATGGCTCCGATTGATATGGGCCCCATGTGTCAGCAGTTGTAAAGGGTAAGTTGGAGCGAAGGGGGAACCCTGACCGGGCTCAAAGTTGATCCGCGCTGGGACAACCTTCGGAGCGATCCTCGATTTGCAGATTCAATGAAGCGAGTGGGACTGGAGCCTTGAGCGCTCTATTGCGGGATGGACGTGACTGGTGGAGGAAGGGTCGGGGAACCCATCGGCGTGCGAAGATCGAAGATGTAGCCGTGGTAAAATGAAGGCCCGCGCCCGTAGCTCAGCTGGATCAGAGCATCGGACTTCTAATCCGAGGGTCGAGAGTTCGAGTCTCTCCGGGCGCGCCATTTTTTAGATGTCGTAATTCCGATTCAAAAATTGAGCTGAGGGCTTTGCTTCTGCGCGGGTGGTTGAATACGTGTGCGTGGGAGGCGGACAGACAGAGGGCACGATGTATCGTGCCCCTACAACGGATTACGAGAACAACAGGGGATTGGGAATGTCAGAGGTGAGGAAGTTGTTTCCTTAGGTCTTCGACGATTAGTTCGAGGATGTGGCTGCGCCAGGAGAGTTCTTCGAGGTCGGTGGCGTCGAATTGGGCGCGGTGGATGGGGTTGATGGCGGTGAGGACGCCTGCGATTTCGGATTGGAAGCGGAAGGGTGCGGCGACCATGGCTCTAGTGCGCTTGCCGGTGCGTTGGTCAACGGCGGGATTGAATTTGGCGTCTTCGCCGAGGCATAAACCGATGCCAGTGGCGGCTACTAGCCCTGTCTGACTTTGGGCTACGGGGACGGAGATGTTTTCCAGAATGTCGGGAGTTTCGCCCTGGTTGAGGGTGCCGTCCATGGCGGTACCGTCGGGGGAGATTAACCAGAGCGTGGCTTCTTCGGCGCGGCAGTTTTTGCAGACCTCTGCGAGGATGCGGCGGCCTTGGCTAGCGGCTGGCGTGCTTTTAAAGAAGGCTTTCGTTAGCATTGCGTTGCCAGTTTGTGGACGAAATGGATGGTTGTCAAGACGGATTGAGGCTTGCGGTTGGTTGCTGGCGATATGCGCGAGAATGTGGCGCGGATTGCTTCGCAAAGGCGGGAGCGCGGCTCCCGCACTCCAAATGGGTGGACGGGGAGGAGATCGTTCTAAGGCTGTGTGTAAAGATTTTTAATAGGTGCGGGAGGGCATTTGTGATAAATAAGTGCGGCTGTAAGTTTTGACACCTCGTCTACCTCATTAAGACATGACGAACCCACAGGCAAGTCTGACCTACGGTTCAGTCAAATAGAAAAAGGAGAATTCAAATGCCTACTGAAGTTAAAGAAAAAAAGCCTGCAGTGAAGCTGGAAAGCGTGTTTCTGACTGGCCCTGGCGATCTGCTGTATGAGATCCCGAAGGATGCGGCGGCCAAGTTCGTGATTTCGCCCGAGAGGCTCCGTGAGTTGGGGCACCTGCCGGTCGAGCCTTATTCAACGATTGGGAAGAAGCGAGAGAAGCCGGAAACGAGCAGCTCGGAAGGTTCGGGCGGCGACGTGGAAGGACGGCACTTGGCGTGGAATCCTTACCTTGGCTGGGTGTGGCACTCCAACATCCTGTTCGGCACGGCCCTGGCCATCAATGGGTTTTACTACACGGGGTATCACTATCATCCGTACGGAACGGAGTTGGCTTATTTTGAATAAGAAGCTGGAACCGCTGCATGGGAGCGCCACCTTTAAGGTTCAGGCGCTCCCGTGCAAATTTTCTTTTGTGGTGGGGTGCGATTAGCTTTTGATGCAATTAGTTCAGTGCGATTCGTTTTCCTCGTTGGATTGACTGCGAAGCAGGTTTACCGTGGCTAGCCAATTACACCTTCCGAAGAATGCAGTGCCTGTTGGACCGCCGGTCGCTGGGGGTGGCGGGAAGCAGTCGTTTTTTCTGGATTTGCGCGGGATTTGGGGGCTGCGGCGATATTTTTGGAAGTTTGCGCCGATGGCGGCGGTGGTGATTGGGCTTGCTTATTTGCAGGCGGCTTGTACGGCTACTGGGATTTCTTGTATTTCTTCGGTGCTCAATCAGATTGGCTCTCATGCGTTTACCCGCGACAGCTTGTTCCAACCTTTGAGTAGTAATTTGGAGAGGCGTGGACTCTTTCAAACGTTCACTTCGCCGGACAGCGCTCCCAAAGCGTTAATTATTGCGATTCTGTTTTTTCTTACGTTGGGAGTGATTCTGAAATTGTTTCGAGAGTCTCTACGCCGGGAAGTAAATTTACGGCTGAAGACCGGGATACGGGAAGATGTGATTCTGGCGTTGGCGCGCGAGCCGGCGGAGCGGAGGATTAAGCGGTCGGAAGGGGAAACGGCGGAGTTGTTCAGGGAAGACGTCGATCGAGTGGCGATGTTGCTGATTTTTGGAGTGCTGAGCGGGCTCGAGTCGTTGGTGCTGGCGATTTTCTATTCGTTTAAGCTGGCGTCGGTGCCGCAGGGGCGGGGCGGCGGGTGGTTGATATTGGGGACTGTGCTGGCGCTGAACGTGTTTTCGGCGATGTTGTTTGCGGCGGTTTTTAGGCCGTCGGTGAGCAAGGCGGCGGGGGCTTCGGAAGGGATTCGGATGGAGGCGGTGGCAGCTACTACGCGATTTTTTATGTTGTTTCGAGAGCTGATCGCGTTTGGGTCTGAGGAGCAGGTAGGGCGCAAGATTGTTGGGACCTGGCGGGAGGCCGGAAGGCGGAATGATCGGTTTGCCTTGCTGACGGGCATACAGAACAACATGAATGAGCTGATTCGGCAGCTTTCGATTCCGATCGTGATAATTGTGGCGCTGTCTTTTAGCCGTAGCGTGGATGTGGGAGAAATTACGGCGATTCAGCTGTTTCTTGGACAGATTACGACGCCGATTATGGAGGTTATCGGGTTTCCAGCGATTTTGTTGGCTGCGCGGCACAGCATACTGAAGGTTGGCGCGCTGTTTGAGAACCGGCCGAACGATGATGCGCCCGCCGAGCTCCGTGGGCTGATGGAGTCCAGTCATTCGCCGGAGCTTAAAGTGGACGCGGTCGGTTTTGCGTATCCGCAGGCTCAGGGAAATCCGATTATCAAAAATATTTCGTTCACTGTTCCGGCCGGGGCGCGGGTAGGTATTGTTGGAGGATCCGGGTGCGGCAAAAGCACCTTGGCGCGGTTGATTCTGGGCGAGTACAAGC
>DATFZY010000056.1:0-23376 GCA_035313865.1 Candidatus Acidiferrum sp. | reverse complement strand
TTGTCGCCTTTGAGGGTGTTGCATTCGATGCAGCAGGAGACGAGGTTGCGGTAGGAATTGCGTCCGAAGCGGGCGCGCGGGACGACATGGTCAAGGCAGCGGACGTGGGCAGGAGTGCGGCGAAGGCAGTGAAAGCAGGCGCCGCGATCGCGATCGTGAATGGCTTTGCGGAGCGCCCAGGTGCTCATGAAATCGGTGGCCTCGAGTGTGGAGGAGGGGCGACCTTTGGCGGCTTCCGCGGCGGCGACGAGGGCGGCGGGCGGGCCGGCGTCTTCGCGAAGCGCGCGAATGTGTTCGGGGAGGCGCATTTCGACGAGATGGCCGGTTTTGCTGCGTTCGAGCAAGCGGAGGGCGCCCAGCTCATCGAGGCGGCGTACGGCTTGGCGCACCGGTCCATTGGAGAGACGCAGAGTGTGGGCCACGGACATCACCGCGAAGTGCAGGCGACGCTTGCCGATGAGAAGAGAATGGCGCAGGAGATAGTGGTAGACGGCGCGGTCCCAAACGGTTAGGCCGAGACGCGGAACGAGAATATCTTCAAACTGGATCCAGAGGAGTTTCGGGTTGAGTTTTTTGTTTGGCATGGTTTGGGTCCTAAGAGAGAGGGGTGTGGGAAGAGCAAGATGCCGGGCTGAAGCCCGGCGCTACAACGGCATTTACTTGCGGTTTTTGTTTTGCTACGCAGGCAGGAGTGCCTGCGCTACTGGTGCTAGCGTTCGTAGACTGACCCATGCCTGGAACCGGGAGATGCCCAACCTAGGTCGGCGGCTGGAACGGAAAAGCAAGCTGCCGGGCTGAAGCCCGGCAGCTACACGAGCGGAGAGGCAGCGAGCCGGAGCGCCCCCAAAAACAAAAACGCCCCGAACAGAGTCGGGGCGTAAATTTCTACCTGCACAGTGTACTACAACAGCGGTCTTTTGTCAAGTAAAACCCGCACAAAAAATAAAATCGGCGTAAGCCGCTGGATTGCCGGGAGATAGCCAAAGCCTAGACCCAAGACCCGCCCTCATAACCCGAGGACGGGGCACCCTCCACATAACTAGGAGTCTAGGCCAGCCGTCCCATCACGACTGCGTGGTCACATACCCAGCCAAGATGCGGTCGATCTGGCGAAGATGGTTCAAGTCGTGTGCCGCTTCCAAGCGGACGAACTCCTCGACGGTTTGGCGTCCGCGTACCTCGTGGACCCCGTAGCACTCGACCCACCGTGCGCGCGGGACGGACTCCAACAGCCGCAGGTTGCTCTCGCGCAGCGCCCGAAAGACCCCCGCCGAAAGGCTCGCGTCTTGCTGCGCGTAACCCAAGCGCTCTGCCCATGCGGCCTCATCCCACCACGTCAGGGCCACGCCCGGATTCGCCAGCATGTTTCGCAATCGCCACCCCATGGCCAGCTCCGCGTCTGCCAAGTGCGCTACGATCTCGGCGATGGACCACTTTTCAGGTGCGGGACGCCGGATCAACTCCTCGGGCGCGACATCGCGCAGTCGACGGTCGAGCTGGGATGGAGTGGCTTGTTGGACGCCGATGGGATCCTGATCGCCAAGATAGCTCAGGACGCGGTTTCGGTAGGCTTCGAAGGTCTCTGCCATTGGTCCTCTCGGTCGAAAGGTAAACCCAGGACCCGCCCTCAAAAACCGAGGACGGGGCACCCACGCCAGAATCAGGAGGGCATCTTGGCCAGGCACTCTTCGCAGTAACCGCCAACTTCTGTGCGCGACACGGTGACCTTCATCTTGAAGTCGCGCGCGATCTGCTGCTTCAGCTGCTCGTAGAGGCGGCTCTCGAATTCGCGGACCTTGCCGCACCGCAGGCACGCCACATGGATGTGGTCGCGCGGGCCGTGGCTCTCATAATAGTGACGGTCGCCGCGCAGGTGCAGCAGGTCTAGCTCGTCGATAAGTCCTTGTTTTTTAAGCAGATCGATGGTGCGGTAGACGGTGACAAGGTGAACGCCGGGGTCGATTTTTCGCGCCCGCTCGAGGATTTGGTCCACGTCCAGGTGCTGCTCGGCGGCGTCCATTACTTCCAGGATGACCCGCCGCTGCCGCGTCAGCCGAATCCGCCGCTCGCGGATCGCTTGCTGCAATTTCCCGGTCGTCTCCGAGGTGTTGATGCGCTCGCCCGTGGAAACCCGGTGGGTCGGTGATGCCGCCATCTGCTGCGCTCCTGCTGTGCGGTCCCGGGTCAATTAGGGTGGAACGGCAACAGCCGCACCACGTCATTGTACATAACGAAGGCGAAGAGCACCAAGAGGAACACCAATCCGACCTGCACAAAACGCTCTTTGAAGGCCAGGCTGAAATCGCGGCGGCGAATTCCTTCGAGAGTCAGGAGGAGAATATTTCCGCCGTCGAGAATGGGAATCGGCAAAAGATTCAAAATGCCAAGGTTAAGGCTGATCATAGCCATCAAAGTGATAGTGTCAACGGGGCCCTCTTGCACTGCTTGACCGGCCTGCACAGCGATTCCAACAAAACTTTGAAGCTGGCGCACAGAAAGTTTCCCGGTGATCAGTCTTCCGATGACTTCCAACAGCTTGCCCGTGGCGCCAACGGTTTCCACGCTGGCTTCCTTAACCGAAGCGGTGAACGTCATGTCGCGAAATTCCCACTGGCCCTGGGGGACCACGCCGATGACCCAGATGGGCTTGCCTTGTTCGTCTTTTTCGGGCATCGGATGGATGACCAGAGTGACTTCGCTGCCATTGCGTTGCACCAGTGTGTGCAACTCTTGTCCGTTGCAGTGCCGAATAAGTTCGACGTAGTCCTGCCAGGTCTTCACGGGAGTGTTGTTAACGGACAGAACGAGGTCGCCAGTTTTCATTCCACCGCGCTTTGCGGGCTTGAACCAGGAGACCTGTCCGACCATGGGCGGCACGAAAACGGTTCCGAGAGGCTGGTCAGGGCCTTTCAGATCGGCTGCCTTGACTTCGACAATTTGCTGGGTTCCCTGATGGTCAACGCTGAAACGCAGCAGGCTGTCGGGGGTTACTTTTGCGAGGAAATCATCCACCTTTGCCCAGGATGGCGTTGAGACGTCGTTGATGGCAACAATCTTGTCCCCGTCGATCACGCCGGCCTTTGCGAGCGGGCTTGTTTTCGGGAGGTTGGTGACCACCATGGGTTTATCCAGGTACGCCGGGTAAGGGTATCCTTTGATGGCATAGAATCCGCCGAGGAGCACAACGGGAAGCACAAGGTTTACCGCCGGGCCTGCGACGGAAATCAGCGCGCGCTGCCAGCGCGGCTTGCTCATTAGTTCATCCGGCGCGCCGGTGGGGGCGGCCGCCCCGGAATCCACTTCGGACAAATCCTGTCCAGCCATGCGCACATAGCCGCCGAGAGGAATCGCGCTAATGCGGTAATCGGTGGCGCCGCGCTTGAATCCAAAGAGCCTGGGTCCAAAGCCGATTGAGAAAACGTCAACGCGGACTTTGAACAGACGGGCAACGACGAAGTGTCCCCATTCGTGGAGGAGCACCATCAGGCCCAGAACCAGGAAAACGCCAATCAAAGTACTCATGTACGCTTGATGCTCCTCGTCGAGTTTTAGGAAGCCGCCGCCGCCGTGACTGCCAGCCGCTCGACTTCTTCTTTTGCTATGCGCCGGGCTTCCGCGTCGGCGGCCAGCACGTCGTCCATCTTTTCAAACTTTGTGCGCGGCGTGCGGCCCAGCACGCGCTCGATGACTTCCGCGATGCCCAGAAACGGCAGACGCCGCTCCAGAAACGCGGCTACGGCAACCTCATCCGCTGCGTTCAGGGCGCATGGCAATGCCCCGCCCTTCTTCATCGCTTCGCGGGCCAGACGAAGGCAGGGAAAACGCCGGGTAGAGACTTTTGCGAAATCCAACCGCCGCAGCTTGCGCCAATCCAAGGCTACCTGATTAGACGCTACTCGCTCGGGATAGGTTAACGCATATTGGATGGGCATGCGCATGTCGGTTGGGCCGAGTTGCGCCAAAATTGAACCGTCCACGTATTCGACCATGGAGTGAATGGTGGACTGCGGGTGAATCACCACGTCGATCTGGTTGGGGCGTACGCCGAAGAGCCAGCGCGCTTCGATGACCTCGAAACCCTTGTTCATCATCGTGGCGGAATCGATGGTGATGCGGTTGCCCATCTTCCAGTTTGGATGCGCGAGGGCTTGTTCTGGCGACACGCTCTGGAGTGCGGCCAGGGGCGTTTTGCGGAAGGGCCCTCCGCTGGCTGTCAGCACGATGCGCTTCACTTCGGCATGCGTTCCGCCGCGCAGGCATTGGTGAACGGCGTTGTGCTCGCTGTCCACGGGGAGGAGTTCGCGGCCGGCTTTTTTTGCGGCGGCCATGACTAATTCGCCGGCTGCGACGAGGACTTCTTTGTTCGAGAGCGCGACGGTTTTTCCTAGTTTGACGGCTTCGTAAGTGGCTTCGAGGCCGACGACGCCTACGGCTGCGGAGACTACGATATCGGCCTTGGAATGCGATCCGACGGCAAGCATGCCTTCGCGGCCGTGGTGAATCGCAGGTAGCGGAGAGATTCCTTTTGCGCGGAGCAGAGCAGCCAGTTCATCAGCCTTCTTTGCGTCGCCAACAGAGACCAATTCAGGCTTGTGCCGCTCGATCTGGCCGACCAGTTCATCCAGGTTGCTACCAGCGGCCAGCGCTGAGACGGCGAACTGCTCGGGCAGCGCTTCCACCACGGAAAGACACTGCCGCCCAATCGAACCCGTTGAACCCAAAATGGCTAGCTGTTTCAAAGAACTGTTCTCTTCTCCGATTGAAGGTGAAACAAAATACGAGAGACAGACAGGAATGTCTGTCCCACCTTGCACGCTCTTTAGACCTACCTGTTGGGGAAGTAGATCCAAATCCAATAGTACCAGACAACGGGAATTGCCAGAATCAGCGCGTCGATCCGATCAAGGACGCCGCCATGCCCCGGGAGCAGGGAGCCAGAATCTTTCACGCCAGCGCTGCGTTTGTAGGCCGATTCGAGCAAATCACCGGCCTGCCCGGCAATGTTGCCGACAACGGCCATCGCCAGGAAATGGGGCAACGGGACGTTCACATACCTAGCGAATACGACTGCAACAAGTAAAGCCCCCAGAATGCTCGCGATGCTGCCCTCCCAGGATTTGTTAGGGCTCAGAATGGCGGCGAGTTTGTGTTTTCCGATAGCTCTGCCAACGAAATACGCTGCCGAGTCGCCGATCCAGGTAATGACCAGCACAAAAAAGAGCAAGGATGGTCCCAGGGAAGGGATGCCATGAAGTCGAATCGCAAAGGTCAGGGGAAACGCAACGAGGAGGAGACCGCTTGAGCTGATTCCTGCGGCGGGCAAACCTTCTACCATGGGACGTTTTGTCCACAGCGTTAGCACGGTAACACCGAGCAAGAAGATAAAAAAAACGTCGCCAACTGTCGCAGGAAAACGAAAGCTGGATTCAGCGTATCGCTCCATCCATAGGCGCAGAGTAGTTCCCTCACGCGGAATGGCGATGTAGTCCACAGACGGCAGACCGGTGGCCCAAAACTGATTAAAGACGAGCAGCAACGCACAAGTGGCCGTCCAGAAACGATACGCGCGATGGCCGATTGAGTCGCCCAGCGAGAAAAACTCGAAGAGCGCCAGCAGCATGACGAGCGCGAGGCCCAGAGTCAGGGCCCACGTTGGAGCCCACAAAACGAGGGCGACTGCAAATGGAATCAGGACCGCGGCTGTGGCCACGCGCTTCCAGGTCATAGAACGGAAATACCTCGAGGAATCATTCGATACATCTCACCATATCGAGAGAAATAAATCACGGGGGAGAAGCAGAAATTTGGGAGAAGCGCGGAATGGGAGACTCGGTTAGAGTTCGGGAGATTCGCGCAAAACGGAGAAAAAACGCCGCCAGGATGGCGGCGCTACGAAGAAAAATCGCTTACTCGCCGACTACGCGGGCGGATTCTTCTGTTTCGGCTTGGCCTTCCCGGATGCCGCCGTAACGGCGCTCGCGCTTTTGGAATTCGACCAGGGCATCGAGCAGGCGGGCGCGGCTGAAATCGGGCCAGAGCGTTTCTGTCACGAAAATTTCGGCGTAGGCAATCTGCCAGAGCAGGAAATTGCTGACGCGCATCTCGCCGCTGGTGCGGATGAGCAAGTCCGGGTCCGGCAGGCCGCTGGTGTACAAATGACGGGATAGACTTTCTTCGGTGATGGCGGCGCGGCTTGCGTGGCCGTTCTGTTCGGCCAGAATGGCGTTCATGGCGTCCACAATTTCCGCGCGGCCACCGTAGTTCAGCGCGACACAGAGGACCATGCCTTGATTTCCGGCGGTGCGCTCCATGGCGTCGCGGACGTCGTCCTGTACGCCTCGCGGCAGTTCGTCGGTGCGTCCCAGGAAGCGCATGCGGATGTCGTTCTTTTGGATCAACGGCATTTCCCGGCGCAAATATTCGCGCAGGAGCTGCATCAGGAAGTCGATTTCGGTTTTCGGGCGGCGCCAATTCTCGACGGAGAAGGCATAGAGGGTGAGCGCCTCGATTTTCAGGCGCGCGCAAGTCTCGATGGTTATACGCGCGGATTTCGTGCCGGAACGGTGGCCTGCTACACGGGGCAGATGCCTCTGTTGTGCCCACCGCCCGTTGCCGTCCATGATGACGGCCACATGACGCGGCAGGCGCGCCAAATCGAGCCTTTCGAAGAGGTCGGCTTCCTCGGGCGTCAAAGGTCCCAGCGCACTCAAAGTCGGGACTTGCAGAGTCGTGTGTGATTTTGTCAGCGGCACGGGTTCCTGAGGGCTTTTCCTTTACGCCGCAAAGTTAACATACGATTTGGCCGCGGCGCAATCCCGGGGTGCCGTGTCGAACATCATTGGCGGGATCAGCCTGTGGGAGTGCCAATCTGGAAGATCGAGGTATAGACGAGAACGAGCGTCAAAATGATCATGGCAATGGCCGTCACCCACGCGACGATGTTGAACGTGAGGGTATTTACGTGCTCACCCATAAGGTCTCGGCGATTTACGAGCAACAGGATGAAGATAATCACGATGGGCAGCCAGATGCCGTTGCCAACCTGCGAAAAAATGAAAATTTTCCACAGCGGCACGTGCGGAATCAAAATAATGCCCGCCCCGACCACGATTAAAATCGTATAAAGACTGTAAAAAATCCTGGCATCTTTGAATTTGTGGTCGATGCCGGCTTCGAACCCGAGTCCTTCGCAAATGACATGCGCGGTCGAAAGGGGAAGGATGGACGCGGCGAAGAGCGAGGCGTTCAGGAACCCGAACGCAAACGTATATCCGGCCCACTTCCCTGCCAGCGGAATTAGAGCCTGGGCGGCTTGTACGGCGTCCGAGACGTTGCGCTGGCCATGCGCGTAAAGGGTTGCCGCGGTGGCCACGATGATAAAGAACACGATCACCATGCAACTGATGCTGCCGACTAAAACGTCGGCGCGTGCCTGCGGGTACTGTCTGGGCCCGACTTTTTTCTCGACGAAACCGGCCTGCAAATAGAAAAACTGCCAGGGGGCGATCGTCGTTCCGACCAGAGCCGTCAATGTGAGAAAGTACCCCGATTCAAAATGAAAGTTTGGAATGACAGTGTGCTCCGCGGCCATCAACCAATCCGGCTTGGCGAGGATCGCCGAAATAATGTAGGTGACATAGAAACCGCAGGCGATCAGGAAGATGACTTCCACCTGCTTGTAGGTGCCTCGAAGCACCAAAAACCAAACCAGAATCGCGGCGATAGGAACAGCAATGTACCGGCTGACGTGGAACATCTCCATGGACGCGGCCACGCCGGCAAATTCTGCGACCACGTTGGCCAAGTCGACGAAGAAGCCAGTGACCATCACAAAAAACGTTGGCCGGAAACCGAACTCCTCGCGGATCAGGTCGGAGAGTCCTTTGCCGGTGATGACGCCCATGCGCGCGCACATCTCTTCGGTGACGTACAGCGCGATGGTCATGGGAATCAACGACCACAGCAGCGCGTAGCCATATTGCGCGCCGGACTGCGTATACGTCGCGATGCCGCCGGCGTCGTTGTCCACGTTGGAGGTAATGAGGCCCGGGCCGACGACCGCGAGCAGCAAGGTCAAACGGCGGCGCAGGCCGCGAATCTTCTGCTGCAGATTCTGGCCGCGCGATTGCAGGCCCTCGAAGGCCGAAGTTATGGATCCCCAGTTCATTCGTCGCTTCCAATGCCCTCTTTAATATTTCACCAGCCGCGAAACTACATCATCGACGGTTACAGTGCCGACGGGGTGATTCTCCTCATTCACGACCGTCAGCATTCGCAAATTGTATTTGTCGAATAGTTCAAATACCTCCTGTTCCTGCGCGTCCACAGGAATGCTCAAGAGAGGCTCGCTTTTCAGATCGGCCATGGTCTGTTCCGGAGCGGCGAGCAGAAGACGGGCGACGGAGACGGTGCCGGAGTACGCCGCCTTGCCATCGAGCAGCACGATGGTATCGAGCTGCTCCAAGTTCAGCTCCAGAGTGCGGATCCATGCCAGCACTTCTTCGCGTTTCGTGCCTTCTCCGACGAAGACATATTCCGTGTTCATCATGCCGCCCGCCGTCGAGGGATCGAAGGAGAGCAGTTCGCGGACTTCGTCCGCTTCCTGTCCGGGCATTTCTTCGAGCAGTTCATCCGAAGTTTCCTTAGGAAGTTCGGCGAGTAGGTCGGCGGCGGCATCGGGCGCCATTTCTTCGAGGATGTCGGCAGCCTTCTCGGGGTCGAGTTTTTCGACGATCTGCGTGGTTAGCCGTTCATCGAGCTCGGCCAGCACAGCGGCAGCGGTTTCTTCATCGAGCGAGGCGATGATGCCCTGGCGCTCGGAGGCCGAGAGATGTTCCATGATTTCAGCGAGGTCCGCCGGGTGCAGGTCTTCGAGCTTTTCATGCGAAATGCGCAGTTTTACGCGCCGCATCGGGTCGGACTCGATAAGGTTGACGAACTCCCAGCGAATGACGCTTTGTGGCAGCTTGCGCTGCAGCTTGCGAATCACGCCTGGGGAGACGACTCCTTGCAGCAGCCTGCGTACGGCTCCCGGCAGGCCTACATCCACCTGAGTTACGCGCAGCTCGGTGTTTCCGTTGTTGCGCTGTTCGGTCAGGTCGACGTCGTTCACCCGAACGACCTTGCGGCCCCGAGTGTCGATAATTTGCTGGTCCATAAGGTCTTTGCGGACCGCAAGCAAAGCTTCGTTGGGTTCATAGAGCTGCAGCGCGCGCTCACTGACGTTCAGGCGAATCGTTCCCGGAGCGAAAGTGGCCACCTGGTCATGGCGGGCGATCAAGGGCTGGAACTTTCCGCGCGAGAGCAGGAAATGAGAGAGGCGGTTGGTGGCCTGCGACGGCTCGATGAAAAATTCGCGCACGCGGCCCACGAAGCTGCCCTGGGAGTCGTAGGCTTCCGCGCCGATCAGTTCTGTGGCGTAGAGTTCCATGATGATGCCTTTCCAAACGGCCCGAAGGAGGGCGGCGGTTTAATCGCTGGCCACTTCGGGTCGTCCAAAAACAAAAAACCCGCGATACCGAAATGACCTCGGCCGCGGGCAAGTGCCTGAAGAAAATGGACTTACCGTTAGCCCGATGCGGACCCTCCCCACCCTACCGCCAGCGGGAGGCGATGTGCCTCGCGCGACATTGCCCAATCGCTGTTCCCGAACCTTGTGGCTAAAAATCGCTCTGTCTCGAAGCGACCAGGCCCAGGTTCGAGTTCGTTGGACGTACTCATCGGAAGAGAATCCACCTTTTATGCGCGGGCAAAATTCGCCTGCGTTTACCGCAACTGATTAACGGGAGCAATTACGCTGCCAATCAACAGCTACACGAGCAGTGATAAGCCGGGCGCGAAACAATGTCAAGAAAAAATGACCAGTTTTGTAAATATTTTTGAATTTTCTTTTCGGATGGCTACTTTGTGCGCTGAAACACCATGTCGCCCGGTTTTTGACCGCGTCGGCGGCAGTCCTCCATGTAGAGAGAGAGATAATTTTGCAGGATGTAGTCGCGGTTCGAGTAGCCGAGCGTCTCGGCCGCGCGGTCGATGGCACCGGGAGGGCCTTCCAGCTCAACGAAAGTACCGATGCAGGTTTCGTCGAGTTCGATTAGTAATCCCTTAGCCCAGCGGGCGGAAGCGGGCAGACGAAAGGTGGTGCGGTACTTTTCATAGCGGAACCAGCCGTTCATTCCCAGACCTTCGAAGATTTTGGCGAGTTCTGCCGCGTTCGTTACTTCCAGCTCGAGCTCCTCGCGGATCTTGTGACGACTCGGTTGTTGTACAGAGTGAGCAGGCGCATGTGGTAGTGCGAATGGCCGTTTGAACGTCAGGAGGATGCGCTGTGCTGAAGATGAATTGCTCGATTTGCGCTGCTTTGATCCTGGCTCCTGGGTCTCGGTTCGAATGCGGAGCAATTGCCCATTTTTGCCGAGGGCGCCTTCTGGCGTGTCGAAAAGAACGTTCCACTCATGCACGCGGCCCGAATCGTTGCCGACGAGATGCGCGCCGAGCTTCTTTAACTTGAGCCGCAAAGCCTTTACGTCGCTGATTCTCAGCTTGATTTCGATTTCCTGCGCCATTTCGTCCTGGGGCCGCGTTGACCCGGCTTCCTCCTGCCGCTGACTTCCGTTAGTATAGCGGACGAACGCATTTCACCTTGCAAGCGTGACCCCGGCGAAGTCCGGCGCAAGCCCGGCTCCCATCCGGCCGCGGGCACCAGATCAAGAGAGTGATGAACCCAGACGCCAAAGCAGCAGCCCATACCTTTTTGAACGAACCGCCAGGCACAGCATCGATTGCGCCTCCGCTGGCGCGGCGCGAACCGGTCGAGCACGTCATCCACGGCGACCGACGTGTGGACCATTACGCCTGGCTGCGGCAAAAGGAGAATCCTGAGGTCATCGCGTATCTCGAGGCGGAGAACGCTTATACCGAGGCGATACTGGAGCCTACCGCAGCGTTTCAGGAGACGCTGTATCAGGAGATGCTTGGAAGAATCCTGCAGACGGACGTATCAGTTCCTTACCGGCTTCGCGGGTATCTTTATTTCACAGCCACCGAGGAGGGTAAACAGTATCCGGTTCATTGCAGGCGCCTGGATGCGGAGGGTTCCCTGGATGAATCACTGCTGGACCTGAATCGGCTGGCAGAGGGACATTCTTTCCTGGGCCTCGGCGCGTCTGACGTCAGTATTGACAATCAACTTTTGGCCTACGCTTTGGACACCAGCGGGTTCCGCCAATATACGCTGCAGATTAAGAACCTGTGGAGCGGCGAGCTATTCCCGGAAAGGATGGAGCGCGTCACCAGCGCGGCGTGGGCGGCGGACAATCGCACGCTCTTCTATACCGTGGAAGACGAGACGACGAAGCGCTCGCACCGGCTTTATCGGCACTTTGCGGGGGCGGGACAGCTTGATGCGCTGATTTATGAAGAGACCGACGAGCGCTTCCGGCTGGATATCGAGCGAACGCGCAGCGGGGCGTTTCTACTATTGACGATTGCGAGCCATACAACGACTGAAGTGCGGTTTCTGCCGGCGAACCAGCCCCTTGGCGAGTTTCGCGTTATCGCTCCGCGGGAAGCGGAGCATGAATATCATGTCGATCACCACCCCAATCCGCTGACGCGCGAGCCGCGCGGGGTGAATCCAAACGATGCAGGAGGCTACTTCTTTATCCGCACGAATTCGGGCGGGCGAACATTTCGGTTGGTCTCTGCGCCGGTTGCTGATCCTCAACGGGCCAAGTGGAGCGAAATCGTTCCAAACCGTCCCGAAGTTATGACTGCTGGACTGGATGTGTTTCGTTCTCATCTGGTGCTCTTTGAACGGGAGGGCGGGCTGCCTTACCTGCGGATCGTTGATTTATCGATGGAGGCGCCCGAGGCGCTCTCTGCGTCCCATCGCATCGAATTCCCGGAGGCTGCCTACAACGCTTCGCTCGGAAACAATCCTGAGTTTGACTCGGCGCACGTTCGTTTCAACTATGAATCCTTTGTTACGCCTCGTTCCGTCTTCGATTACGAGGTGCGCACGCGAGAGCGCGTGCTGCGCAAGGAACAGCCTGTCCTTGGCGGATACGACGCTTCGCAATATGCGATTGAGCGATTGCATGTGAGCGTGCCGACGGGAGAAGCCGGCAAAGATGCCCCAGTCGGCCAAGGCGTCGCTGCTTCAGGCGTTACGCGCGTGCCGATCTCGGTTGTTTATCGTCGTGACACGCTGCGCGACGGCTCTGCGCCGCTGCTGCTCTACGGTTACGGCAGCTACGGCATCTCGATGCCAGTGAACTTCAGCTCGAACCGCCTGAGTCTGCTGAACCGCGGCGTCATCTATGCCGTCGCGCACATCCGCGGCGGAGGCGATCTCGGCAAGCCGTGGCACGACGCGGGACGCCTGCGCAAAAAGCGCAACACTTTCAACGACTTCATCGGCGCTGCGGAATATTTGATCGCCGAGGGATACACTTCTTCGCAGAAGCTGGTCATCGAAGGCGGGAGCGCCGGCGGTCTGCTGATGGGCGCGACCACGAACATGCGCCCCGACCTGTTCCGCATGGTCATCAGCCATGTCCCGTTTGTGGATGTTCTCAACACCATGCTGGACGCTTCGCTGCCCTTGACCGTCGGCGAGTACGAGGAGTGGGGCGACCCGCGCATCGCCGATGATTATTTCTACATGAAGAGCTATTGTCCATACACGAATCTCGAAGCTAAGAATTATCCCGCGATGCTGGTGAAAACCGGGCTGAACGACAGTCAGGTGATGTATTGGGAGCCGGCAAAATATGTGGCGAAGCTGCGCACGTTGAAGACTGATGCAAGCACGCTGCTATTCAAGACCAATATGGGTGCAGGTCACGGGGGCGCTTCGGGGCGTTACGATTATTTGCGTGAAATCGCGCTTGATTACGCGTTTCTGCTGACCGAGCTTGGAATTCGCGATGGAAGTGATGACTGAGCCCACTTCACCTCTGATGCAGCAGTACAACGCGATCAAAACGCGCTATCCGCACGCGCTGCTGCTCTTCCGCCTCGGCGATTTCTATGAACTGTTTTACGAAGACGCGATTCTGGCTTCGCGCGAACTGCAAATCACTCTGACTTCACGCAACCGCGAAAAGGGCCAGCCCATTCCTATGTGCGGCGTCCCGTATCACGCGGCAGATGGCTACATCGCAAGGCTCATCCGTGGTGGATTCAAAGTCGCCATTTGCGACCAAATGGAATTGCCCGGCCCCGGCAAAAAACTTGTGCGGCGAGAAGTCGTGCGGGTTATTACTCCCGGCACAGCCACGGATGTCTCGGTTCTCGATGCCCGCGAAAACAATTATTTAGCCGCCGTCGCAAAGCACTCTTCGGGATCACCGGTTGGCCTGGCGTTTGTGGACCTCTCCACCGGCGAATTCCAGTCCACGGAATTTTCCGGCGCGGACGCCGATGAGGCCTTGCGCGACGAGTTGCAGCTTGTTCATCCCCGAGAAACGCTGCTTCCCCGTCCGCAGCAGCTTTTCGAAACATCGAAGACTTCGTTGCTGGAAGGGGCCGGCGGCGTCGAAAGCCGTCTCGAAGACTGGATTTTTCAACGCGACTACGCCGAGCGCATTTTGCGCGAGCAATTCGGCGTCGCGGAACTAACAGGTTTCGGCCTTGACGAGCACCCGCAAGCCCTCGCCGCCGCCGGCGCCATCGTTCACTATTTACGAGAAAACGCCGCGCGTGGCCCGGATAGCGCCGCGGGTTCCACGAACGCGCAGCCGCCGAGCGTCGAAGCTCTTCAGCACCTGGATCGTGTGCGCTACTACGAACAACACGACACGCTGGTCCTCGATCCTGTTTCCGTGCGTAATCTCGAATTGATTACGCCGATTTTCACGGAGGAATCCTCGCGCAGCGGGCCCGTTACACTCGTGGCGGCGCTCGACGCGAGCGTCACAGGAATGGGCGCGCGTCTTGTCCGCTCCTGGATTCTTCGGCCCTTGCTTGATCGCGACGCAATCGAGGCGCGACTCGAATCCGTAGCGCACCTTGTTCAGCAAACTGTTGTCCGCGGCGAAATTAGAAAAGAGCTGCGCGGCATCCAGGATCTCGAACGCCTCACAAGCCGTATTACTCTGGGGTTGGCTTCGCCTCGCGAACTCGTAGCCCTGCGCAAGTCGCTGGGGCAACTGCCGGTCTTGAGAAATTTCGTAACACCTCCACCGGTTGGCGGCAGCGCGCTGCTGCGCTATCTTCACGACGAAATCGACGAGCTTACTGACGTCCGCGAGCGCCTCGAGCGCTCCATCGCGGACGAGCCTCCGGCGCTCGCCAGTGATCCCGGCATCATCCGCGCCGGGTACGATGGCGAACTCGACGAACTTCGCAACCTTAGCCAGCACAGCAAACAAATCATCGCCGCGATGGAAGAGCGCGAGCGCAAACGCACCGGCATCAACTCGCTGAAGATTCGCTTCAACCAGATTTTCGGCTACTACATGGAGATCTCGAAGCCCAATCTCCATCTCGCGCCCGCGGACTACGAACGCAAGCAGACGCTGGTGAACGCAGAACGCTTTACGTCCCCCGAGCTGAAGGACTACGAACGCAAGATTCTCGCCGCCGACGAACGTATTCTTGAAATTGAGCGCCAGCTTTTCGTCGAGATTCGTTCCGGTATTGCTGCCAAGGCCGCGCGCCTTCGCCGCACCGCTGCCGCCGTCGCACAGCTTGACGTGCTCACATGCTTCGCCAAACTGGCCGCCGACCGGGGCTACGCGCGCCCGGAGTTCAACGCCACCGGCGAATTGTTAATCGTTGGCGGACGCCATCCTGTGATCGAAGAGCTTCTTCGCCAGCGCGGCGAGCGCTTTGTTCCCAACGATCTCTGCTTCGAGCCTGCGCGCCAGCAACTCTTGCTCATCACCGGCCCGAACATGGGCGGCAAGTCCACTTACCTTCGCCAAGCCGCGCTGATTGTGTTGATGGCACAGATGGGTTGTTTCGTGCCCGCTCGGCAAGCAAAACTTCCAATTACCGACCGCATCTTCACACGCATCGGAGCTAGCGACAATCTCGCACGTGGCCGCTCGACGTTTCTCGTTGAGATGAGCGAAGTCGCCGCCATCCTGCATCACGCCACTCCATCGAGCCTCGTCCTCCTCGATGAAGTCGGCCGCGGCACCGCGACGTTTGACGGTCTATCCATAGCCTGGGCCGTCGTCGAGCATCTGCAAAAACACACTCGCGCGCGCACGCTCTTCGCCACGCACTACCACGAGCTCACCGAGCTGGCCGATCTGCTCACCGGCGTGCAGAACGTCCACGTCTCCGTCAAAGAAACGCCTAACGAGATTATTTTCCTCCGCCGCGTCGAACCCGGCAGCGCCGACAAAAGCTACGGCATCGAAGTCGCACGCCTGGCAGGCCTTCCCCGCAGCGTCATCGAACGCGCCCGGGAAGTCCTCAAGAAACACGAACAGAGCGAGCACGCTCTAAGCGAAACGCTCTCCCCCGGTGCGCTCGAAGATGCAGTAGGCGGCGCGAACGGCGCCGTCGGTTCGCCATCCCCACACCGCCGCAATGGCCACCAGGAAGTTCTCTTCACCGCCCTCGACCGCGCCGTTCTCGATAAACTCCGCGACTCCGACCTCGATCAACTCAAGCCCATTGATGCCCTGAATCTTCTCGCGGAATTGAAAAAACAGATTTCTTAGTCTATGGATTGTGCGCGGGGTGGGCAGGCCGGTCGGGGCAAGCCCGGACGGGGCAAGCCCCGCCCCTACGAAGATGCGTTCACTCTTTATCTCCATCGGACTCGGTCCGCTCTGTGCTCTCTGTGCTCTCTGTGTTTAAATTCACTCACAGACCATGGCGTCCAAACCCATGCTTGTCCTCGGCCTCATGTCCGGCACTTCCGCCGATGGAATCGACGTTGCTCTTGCCAAAATCTCCGGCGCCCCCCACCACCTCAATGCGAACCTCCTCAGCCACACATCCAGCAAGTTCCCGGAGGCATTGCGCAAAGAAATTCTTCGCGTCGCAGAGCAACATCCAATCACCGCCGGCGACTTGAGCCAGCTGAATTATCGCCTAGGAGAGGTTTTCGCTAAAGCCGCGCTCGCCGCATGCCGCGAATTCCGAGTTTCACCGCGCCGCATCGCCTTGATTGGCAGCCATGGGCAAACCATCTTTCATCAGGGAAATCCGGTCCCGTATTTGGGCCGCGCCACGGCTTCCACGCTGCAAATCGGCGAACCATCGGTCATCGCGGCTCTCACCGGCATCACTACCGTCGGCGATTTTCGCCCCGCGGATATTGCTTTGGGTGGACAAGGCGCTCCGCTCGTCCCTTACGCGGACTATCTTCTCTATCGCCACGAAAAACGCGGCCGCGTCTCGCTAAATCTTGGTGGAATCGCGAACATCACCGTGATCCCCGCGGGAGCCAGACCTGCGGACATCATCGCGTTCGACACTGGCCCTGCAAACATGCTGATTGATGGGCTCGTCGCGCATTTCACGCGTGGCCAGCAACGCTACGACAAAGACGCCAGCCTCGCGCGACTCGGTCAGGTCAACCGGCGGCTGATCAAGTTGCTGCTTGAAGATCCGTACCTCAAACTAAGACCGCCTAAATCCACAGGACGCGAATATTTCGGCTCCGCTTACATCAAAAAGCTGCTCGCTCTCGGCCGCCGTTACGACATCGAACCCAATGACCTCATCCGGACGGTCACAATCTTCACGGCCGCTTCCGTCTGCGACGCTCTCCAGCGGTTTGTTTATCCTAAACAAAAGATCCACGAGCTTATCGTCTCCGGCGGCGGCGCTCAAAATCCTCTGATCTTCGAGACACTCTCTGTCTTTGCCATGTCGGGTGCCGGCCCACAGGATCTGTATTCGACGGTTTCCCCCAGGAAGCTCTCGTTGCAGATGTACGTTCCAGACCCGTCGAAGCATGCTCCACAGATTAAGCCGTCTTTACCGGCGCATGCGGGCATCTTAGTCCTGCCTTCCACTCACTTCGGCATTCCCGCCGAAGGCAAAGAAGCTTTTGCATTCGCCCTGCTGGCCTACGAAACTTTCCATCGACGCCCATCCAATCTCCCGTCCGCAACGGGCGCCAAACGCCCAGCCATCCTCGGTAAAATCTGCTATGCCCCGCCGCGATAACGCCTCGGTATCCGCGTGCCCTCTGCGTTAAATCTTTTCTCCCTCTTTTTGTCTTAGCAGGCTGCGGACGCCAAGTCGCCGAACCCGGCAGAATTTCTGGCAACTGCCGGACCCAAGTCGGCGCAAAAATAATTCAGCGCGCCATGGCGCCTAAGGACGAGGTGGCGCGGCCACTTCCGTCCCTTTCAGCGTGAACCGGATGATGCTGTCCGGGTCGCCCCGGCCTCCGGATTTTTCCACAACTACGCTCAGTTCTCTACTTCCGTAGGACCATATCGTGCCGTCGGCAGAGTCCGAAACCGGGGCGGAGAATTTTTTCTTCAGGAAGTCGACCGCCGGCCCCTTGTCCTTGCCGTGCACAGCATACGTAAGCAGAAAGAGGCGACCCTGATAGAATTGCGCTGTAAGGCCTTGCTCACAACCCGGTCGTGCGTGCCGTGCGGGCGTACAGTCAGAATCGGGACGCGGCGACAATCCGTAGATCGAGACATCATCCCACTGGTAGCAATCCCTCCTGGTCTTTGAGACGTCCTGGCAAAGCGCTTTTGGATGATTCGACATAAAAAGCGCCAGGGGCTCTCCCAACGAGTCGCCCTGCAATTCCAAAGGTCGGGGCGGAATCCGGGCAGGAACCTGGAGGGCCGCCAAAGGAATCGCAGCAAGAAGAAATGCCGGAACAAGGAGAGGTGTCACAGCAAGGACAAGCAAGGCAACCAATCGGTGCATGAATGCCGGACGTATAGACGCTGGACGCATGAAGTTTTCCAAAAGTTTGCGCAGTTTGAACACGGGCCGCTTCCTATTTCAAGGCTTTCTCGATATCGGCGACGGGAATCGCGCCTTCCCGCACAACTCTCCATCGGCCGCCGTGCAGATCAATGATCGTCGAGCCCAGCATCGCGCCGGTCTCGCCGCCATCCAGTACCAGCGGCAACCGCCCGCCGAGCTGTTTCACCACTTGCTCCGCGCTCGCGCACGAAGGAAATCCCGAAATGTTCGCGCTCGTTCCCGTAATCGGCCCGTCGAATTCCGCGATCAACTGCCGCGCCACTTCGCTTTTCGGCCAGCGCAACGCAACTTTCCCTGTGTTCGCCGTAACTTTCAACGGCAACCGAGTCGCCGCGTCCACCACCAGCGTCAACGCCCCAGGCCAGAACTCCTGCGCCAGCTTCAAAAAATTCTGCGGCACGTCACGCGCCAACTGCATCGCTTGCTCCAGCGAACGCACCAGAATCGGCAGCGCCCGCGTCTCCGGGCGCCCTTTCACGCGATAAATCTCATCCACCGCGGCTAGATTAAACGGGTCGGCCGACAACCCATAAAACGTGTCGGTAGGGATTGCAATCACACTTCCCCGGGACAGAAAACTCGCCGCATAACGCAGCACTTCCCCTTCTGGATTGATCGTATTAATGCGCAGCACTTCAGCCGGCAATTTTTTGGCCTTTGGCGAAGACGCAAACCCACCCTGACTGAAGTGCTTCGCCTCTGATTTCACTCAATCCGCCGACGCTACCATACCCGTCCAGCCCACGCAATAAGAGCCTGCCGGAAGAGCCTGCCGTTTCGTTCTAAGCTTCTTCCCGCGGCTCAGACTTCCACTCCGCAACGTACGCATAGTGCTGCGCATCCAATGCTTGTGATTCCCTTTTCCATTCTGGATTTGTCGCCGATTCCGCGAGGGGCCACCGCCGCGGTGGCCTTGCGCAACTCTCTCGACCTCGCCCAACACGCGGAGGCCTTAGGCTACAACCGCTTCTGGCTCGCCGAACATCACAACATGCCCGGCATCGCCAGTGCCGCCACGTCAGTCGTTATTGGCCACGTCGCCGGCGGCACAAAAACCATCCGCGTCGGCTCCGGCGGCATCATGCTGCCGAATCATTCCCCGCTCGTCATCGCCGAACAGTTCGGCACGCTCGCCTCGCTCTATCCGGACCGCATTGACCTCGGCCTCGGCCGCGCACCCGGCACTGACCAGCCCACGATGCGCGCCCTGCGCCGCAACGCAGCCGCAGCTTCCGATACATTCCCGCAAGACGTCGAGGAGCTTCAATCGTATTTCGCCGACTCCACTCCCGGCCAAAGAATTCGCGCCGTCCCCGGCGCAGGCCTGCGCGTGCCCATCTGGCTGCTGGGCTCAAGCACCTTCAGCGCGGAGCTCGCCGCTGAACTCGGCCTGCCCTTCGCCTTCGCATCGCATTTCGCTCCGGCGGACATGATGGCCGCGCTGCATCTTTATCGCAGACACTTCAAGCCTTCCAGCCAACTCGCCCGTCCATACGTCATGCTCGGCCTGAACGCCATCATCGCGGACACCGACGCCGAAGCCCGCCGCCTCTTTACCTCCGTCCAGCAAGCATTCACAAATCTTCGCCGCGGCACGCCGGGCCAAATTCCGCCGCCTATCGACGACATCGATTCCTATTGGACGCCGCAGGAAAAATCCTCCGCCAGCATGACACTTCTCTGCTCGGTAGTCGGCTCGCCGCAAACCGTCCAGCGAGGCCTGGCCAATTTCCTCGACATCACGGGCCCCGACGAAATTATCGCCACCGCGCACATTTACGATCACAGCGCCCGCCTCCGCTCCTTCGAGCTCCTCACAGAAGTTCATGCTCATCTTTCACGTTCGGGGAATCCAGTCGCAAGTCCCGAGATTGCGTCAGCAAGCTCCGTGTAGAGTCCGCTTTCTGAAGCAGACCGTTCTTCGCAGACCACAGACCGTTTTCTTAAGCCTGGGTTAGCTTCACCCAGCCAAAATTTGCTACGCTCCACGGTGATGGCCACGCCAGGCAAACCCGCTCGCAATGCTGCCGAAGCGGCCTCGTCTGCGCCTGGTGTCCTCACGAGCCGCGACAATCGCTGGCTCAAACAGTTCCGCACCGCTCTCCGCGGCGGCCTGCCCGCCGAATCCGGCGCCGTCGGCGTCGAAGGCGTCCGCCTGGTGGAAGAAGCACTGCGCTCCGGCTGCCCCATCGAAGCAGTTCTCTTCAGCGAGTCCGGCGAACGCCACCACGAGCGACTCGCTCCGTACATCGACCGCCCCGAAATCGCCTTTCCCGTTCTGCGGACCACCGACCGCCTTTTCGAGGGCCTCGCCGACACCGAGCACCCGCAAGGGGTAGCCGCCCTGGTCCAACCGCGCACAGCCACGCTCGATGACCTGCTCCGCGCGCCCGCCTCCGCGTGCGCCCCGTTTCTCGTGGTCCTGGCCGGTGTACAGGACCCCGGCAACGTCGGCACTATCCTGCGCACCGCGGCGGCCTTCGGCGCCACGGGCGCAGTCACCGCAGCCTCCGGCCAATCCGGTACAGCCAGCCCCTTTTCCCCGAAAGCCCTGCGCGCCTCCGCAGGCGCCGCTCTGCATCTGCCAATTCTGCCCGGAATGTCGCTCGCCATTCTCTTAACGCAACTGAAAATCGCCAACGTCCAAACCCTGGCTTCCTCCGTCCACGACGCCTCCGCGAGCGAGCGCAGCGAGCACGAAAATGTGGCCACAGGCTTTAGCCTGTCCCCCGCCACGGCGGATACATTTCGCACAGCAGTTCACTCGGACAGCACTGCTCCCCTCCTCCCCTGGGAAGTCGACTGGTGCGAACCGGTCGCTCTCCTGGTCGGCAACGAAGGCGCAGGCCTCCCCGAAGAAGTCGAACGCAGCGCCGACGCCCGCATCCGCATCCCAATGGCCAGCGGCATCGAATCGCTCAACGCCGCTGCAGCCGCCGCTGTTCTGTTCTACGAGGCGGCGCGACAGCGCAATTCCTTGTCGGCCACCGAAAAAGGCAAGCTGAAACTATGAGCCTGTTCTCCAAGCTCCCGCAACCCGCCGTCGAAGACTCCGCCCACCAGCCGCTCGCTGAACGCATGCGCCCGCGCACGCTCGACGAATTCATCGGCCAGGAAAAGCTCTTGGGCCCCGGCAAACCGCTCCGCCAGCAGATCGAAAGCGACAACATCACCTCGATGCTTCTCTGGGGGCCTCCCGGCTGCGGCAAAACAACGCTCGCGCGCCTGATCGCCCGCCTGACGCGCTCAGAATTCGTCGCCTTCAGCGCCGTTCTCGCTGGCATCAAGGAAATCAAGGAAGTCATGGCCGCTTCCGAACGCAAATCCCACGGCGGCCAACGCACGATCGTCTTCGTGGACGAAGTCCACCGCTTCAACAAAGCCCAACAAGACGCCTTCCTCCCCTACGTCGAGGCGGGCCACATCGCGTTCATCGGCGCGACCACGGAAAATCCTTCCTTCGAAGTCATCTCCCCGCTGCTCTCGCGCACAAAAGTCTACGTTCTCGACCCGCTCACCACGCCCCAAATCGTCGAACTGCTCCGCCGCGCCATCGCCGACAAAGAGCACGGCCTCGGCTATGAAAATGTCACGGCCACTGACGACGTCCTCTTCCGTATCGCCTCGTTTGCGAACGGCGATGCCCGCTCCGCCTACAACACGCTAGACCTGGCCGCGCGCAGCGCCAAGCCCAGCACCACCGGCGCGCGCACCATCACCCGCGAACTCCTCGAAGACGTCCTCCAACGCAAACTTCTCCGCTACGACAAAGCCGGCGAAGAGCATTTCAACCTCATCTCCGCCCTCCACAAATCCGTCCGCAACTCGGACCCCGACGCCACGCTTTACTGGCTCGCACGCATGATCGAATCCGGCGAAGACCCGCTGTATCTCGCCCGCCGCCTGGTCCGCATGGCTAGCGAAGACATCGGCCTCGCCGAACCCGGCGCCCTTGCCGTCACCCTGGCTGCCAAAGATGCCTTCGATTTTCTCGGCGCGCCCGAAGGCCATCTCGCTCTCGCGCAAGCCGCTGTCTATCTGGCACTCGCGCCTAAGTCCAATGCCGTTTACACTGCCTACGGCGAAGTCATCGACGATGTGCACAAAACCGAAGCCGACCCCGTGCCTCTCCATCTCCGCAACGCCGCTACCGGCCTCATGAAAAACGTCGGCTACGGCCAAGGCTACAAATACGCCCACGACTACGAAGACAAGCTCACCGACATGACCTGCCTCCCCGACAATCTCGCCGACCGCGCCTACTACAAGCCCACCGACCAGGGTTTCGAGCAACGCCTTCGCGCTCGCCTCGACGAAATTCGCAAACTAAAATCCCGCACCACTTCCCCCTTCGAGGACAACGAATGAGTTACCGTTCTTGGCCCGCCCTTCTGTCATCCCGAGCAGCGCGAGGGATCTGTTTTTTCTTCGTGGTGGTGCTTGGCACGATCTATCTCAGCGCAGCTCCCAACCCACCCTCTCGTCCGCGTATTCTCGGCATCGCCGAAGTCCATATTTACTCAACGAATGTTGCGGCCGAACGAGACTTTCTTGCAAAGCTTCTCAACGGCACCAACCCTTGCGATTGGTGTGAGGAATTCCCGCACGAATTCATGATCGCCCCGGTGAACAATCAACAAAAAATCGCGACCATGATCCGCCCGTCCGCAAGCACCAGTTTTTTGGGTAAGGTCAGCTTCCTCACGAATGACTTAGCTGGAATGAAAAAGTTCTTGAAGCGTAATGGCATTCCGTTTTCGAGCCACTCCGAACTTCAGGAGATCACGGTGGGTGATCCAGAAGGTCGTGTCATTGGTTTTGTGCAACACGAGCACGAGCAGCCGCCGGCACCGCAAGTCTACTCGAATCTTCATCTCATCCACGCCGGCTTCATCGTCCACGACCGCGCCGCCACCGAACACTTCTACAAAGACATTCTCGGCTTCCGCCCCTACTGGCACGGCGGCATGAAGGACGACGGCAAGGATGACTGGGTCTCCCTGCAAGTCCCCGACGGCACCGACTGGATCGAACTGATGGTCAACGTCTCCCCCGACGCCGACCAGCAAGTCCGCGGCATCATGAATCACATCGCCATCGGCGTTACCGACATTCATGCCACCCAACAAAAACTCATTGCCAACGGCGTCAAGCTTGCCGAACAACCCGAAATCGGCCGCGACGGCAAATGGCAACTTAACGTCTACGATCCAGACCTCACCCGCATCGAATTCATGGAATTCAAGCCAGTTCAAAAACCCTGCTGTTCCGAATTCACAGCCCCGCACCCGAGACCTAATCAATGACTCGCGCTCGCCTTGAAGAACCTCACACGCTAAAATCATATTCGGCATCAAACATGAGGTAATTGCATGAAGAAAAGCGCACTGCTGCTCGCCTGTCTCCTCCTTTGCCTCTCCACTTCGGCGAATCGTAAACCGCCCAAGC
>DATFZY010000055.1:0-13844 GCA_035313865.1 Candidatus Acidiferrum sp. | reverse complement strand
CTCTCTCTCGATGACGCCATGAAACTTTTCGAAGAAGGCGTCTCCCTCTCCCGCGAATGCCAAAAGCAACTGGAAGAAGCCGAAGGCCGCGTAGAAATCCTGCTGAAAAAAGCCGACGGCAAACTAGCCGCCGAACCTTTCGACCCAGAAAGCGAGTCCGAATCGTGAGCGTCGCGCCTCTCGCGCACGGCGCAAGCCTCGCTCCCAAATCCGGAAAATGAATCTCCCCGCCTTTTTCGAAGAAGACCGCATCGCGGTCGACGCCTCGCTCGACCGCTTGATGCCTGCCGAAACCGCGCAACCGCCTTCTATCCACACGGCCATGCGCTACAGCGTCTTCGCAGGCGGCAAGCGTATTCGCCCGATCCTTTGCCTCGAAACCGCCCGCATCTTCAATCCAGATATCGCGGCAGCCCACTACCCAGCCTGCGCCATCGAATTCATCCACACCTACTCTCTAATCCACGACGACCTCCCAGCCCTCGACAACGACGACCTCCGCCGCGGCAAGCCCACCAGCCACAAAAAATTCGGCGAAGCCGCGGCAATCCTCGCGGGCGACGCTCTCCTGACGCTCGCCTTTGAAACCATCGCTGCCGCTCCAGTCGACGCCAATCGCCGAGTAGCCATGCTCACAGAAATCTCCGCAGCCGCAGGTACCATCAACGGCATGGTCGGCGGCCAGGTCGCCGACCTCGAAGCCGAAGGCAAACGCATCACCCCGGAAGCCCTCGAATACATTCACCGTTCCAAAACCGCCGCCCTAATCCGCGCCTCGATCAGTTCAGGCGCACTCTGCGCCGGGGCGACACAAGAAGACGTAACCCGCCTCCGCAATTTTGGCGAATCGCTAGGCTTACTCTTCCAAGTCACGGACGATATTCTCGACGTAGAAGAATCCAGCGCAGCCCTGGGCAAAACCGCCGGCAAAGACGCGGCCCAACAAAAAGCGACGTATCCAGCAGTCCACGGCCTGGACCGCGCTCACCAAATCGCAAGCGAACTCTCAGCAAAAGCCATAGGCGATCTAGCCCAATACGGCGACCGCGCCAGTCGTTTGCGCGAAATCGCGGAATACCTGGTCCAACGCCGCGCCTAACTTTGGAGTGCGGCGGCTCGACGCCGCTTTTCTTCGTCGTCGTGCTTACATACCGCAACGGTCAACAAAAGTATTTGCCGCGCCGCCGCACTCTCCGTGCCCTCTGTGACCTCTGTGTTAAAATCCTCACGCTCCTTTTCGCGCCCATCACACCGCATGAAACCCAAGCCCCTTCGCACACGCCTCGACGTTCTCCTAGTCGAACGCGGCTTAGCCGACTCCCAACAAAAAGCGCAAGCGATGATTCTCGCCGGCGAAGTAAGCGTAGATCAGGTTCACGCGCGAAAAGCAGGAATGCCCGTAGCATCCGACGCACAAATCGAACTGACCAGCCGCCACCAAAAATACGCGAGCCGCGGCGGCTTGAAACTAGAAGGCGCCCTCGAAGATTTTTCCATCAATCCGTCAGGTCTAACCTGTCTAGACCTCGGCTCCTCGACAGGTGGCTTCACGGACTGTTTGCTCCAACATGGCGCAACCCGCGTTTACGCGGTTGACGTGACCATTGCCCAACTAGCCTGGAAGCTCCAAAACGATCCGCGCGTAATCGCCATCGAACGCAACGCCCGCGAACTAAAACCCGAAGACCTTCGTGTTAACTCCGAAGACCTACGTATAAACCGCGATGGCCTACGTGTAGGGGCACGGCATGCCGTGCCCGATCTTCAAAGCTCCGCACCCGAGCAAGTCGATCTGGTGGTCGCCGACGTCTCATTCATCTCAGTCAGCAAGATTCTCGCCCCAGCCGCCGCCTGCGCAAAAACAAACGCCAATTTCCTGATCCTCGTCAAACCCCAATTTGAACTCGGTCGTGAGGAAATCCCCGAAGGCGGCATCGTCAAAGACAACGCCCTCCACGAAAAAGCCATCGCCGCGGTAAAAAAAGCGGCCGAAGCTGCGGGCCTGCTCATCCTAAAAGTGGCACCAAGCCGCCTCACCGGCGCCGAAGGCAACCAGGAGTATTTTCTCCACGCGCGAAAGGAGTCCTGAAGTAGAATCGCACCCAGTCATGCCCGCGAATCAAAAATTCAAGTCCATCGGCGTAATCTCTCGCCCCCGCCGCTCCAGCCTTCACGCCGTAGTCCCTCCGCTTCTCCAGTGGCTCGAATCGCGCGGCCTGAAAGTTTTCTACGACGAAGAAACCGCCTCTTCCCTGCCAAGTCCAAACAAAGGCCTCGCCCGCGAAGAAGTCGCCGCCCAGTCTGAAATCCTCCTCGTCCTCGGCGGCGACGGCACGCTCCTTGCCGCAGCCCGCGTAGCCGCTTCTCGCGGCATCCCCATCCTGCCGGTCAACATGGGCAGCCTCGGCTTCTTAACCAGCTTCACAGTAGAAGAACTCTACCCCGCGCTTGAAGAAACTCTCGCCGGCCGCTCTTCCATGAGCGCCCGCGTCATGCTCCAGGTCCAGCTCTTCCGCGGCGACACTATGATCGACCAGCAACACGTCCTCAACGACGCCGTAGTCAACAAAAGCGCCCTGGCCCGCATGATCGAACTCGAGCTATCCATCGAAGGCGACTTCGTCTGCCGCTACCGCGCCGACGGTCTCGTCCTAGCCACGCCGACAGGTTCAACCGCTTATTCCCTCTCCGCAGGCGGACCCATCGTTCATCCCGGCGTCGAAGCTTTCATCATCACGCCGATCTGCCCGCACACGCTCACCGATCGCCCCGTAGTAGTCCGCGACTCCTGCTGCATCGACGTCAAGCTCACCGGCAGCGCCGAATCCGTCTTCCTGACTCTCGACGGCCAAAAAGGTATCCCGTTGCAATCCGAAGATCGCATCAGCATCACGCGCTCCCCGCTTTGCCTGAATCTGATCCAGCCCCCCAAAAAATCCTACTTCGAAATTCTCCGCAACAAACTAAAGTGGGGCGAAGTCTAGTTGATGCGGCGACTCACAACCTTTGCGCTCCTGTTCCTCGCACTCTCTTTAGCCGCCTGCCGCCGCTCCACGCCAGAGACAGTCACCCTAACCTATCTACGCCTTGGCTGGTCCCAACCCGATGAGCTGCCTACCGCCGAACCGCTCAACCAACAATTCACCCGCGAAACACGCATCCAGCTAAAGCCTCTCCCGGTACCGGAGAACACGCTCGATCAACTCGACCTCACGCGCAAACTCCTGCGCCGCGCAAACTCCGGCCCCGACGTCATGGGCTTGGACCTGATCTGGACCGGCGTCCTCGCAAAAGATCTCCTCGGCCTCCGCTCGTTTCTCGCCCCAGAAATCGCGTTGCTCAAGCCGCAACTAATGCCCAGCTACACCGTGGACGGCCAAGTTGTGGCTCTCCCCTACACGGTCCAGGTCGGCGTCCTCGAATACCGCTCCGACCTCCTCCGCGAATATGGCTACGACCATCCGCCAAAGACCTGGGATGAACTGGAAACCATGGCCGCGCGCATCCAGGCAGGCGAGCGCGCCAAAGGCAATAAAAATTTCTGGGGTTACGTTTGGCAAGGCGCGGCCGCCGAAGCTCTCACCTGCAACGCGCTCGAATGGCAAGCCGCGGAAGGGGGCGGCCGCGTCATCGAAAACGACCGCACTATCAGCGTCAACAATCCCGCCGCCATCCGTTCCTGGCAACGCGCCCAAAAATGGATCGGCTGGATTTCGCCGCCGAGCGTCCTTGAATTCCACGAAGTCGACTCGATGAACTCTTTCGACGCTGGCAGCACAGCGTTCAACCGTATCTGGGGAGCAACCACAATCAGCCCCAACGAACCTTACGGCCCGCTACACTGGCGCGGATCACTCCCGGAAGGCAAAACCGGGTATGCAAGCATTCCCGGTGGCCCCGGAGGCCGCGCTGGCACATTGGGCGGGTCAGGCCTCGCAATCTCGCGCCGCTCTACTCATCAACAAGAAGCGATCCAGCTAGTTCGCTTCCTGATCCGCGCACAAGTCCGCTTCGAGGAAAAAAATGCCGCGAAACAACCGGGCCAGCCCGAAGTTTACGACCGTCCGTCGATCGCTCAGCCACTCGCTCGGACCCAACCCACAGGCCAGCAAACCAGCGGCACAGTGGCACGCCCTTCCAGTGTCAGCGGCGAAACCTACGAAGACGTCACCAAAGCCTACATCGCCGCCGTGCATTCTGTCCTGACCGGCCATATCCCGGCCCCTCAGGCTGCAGCCGACCTGCAAGCCCAACTCGTCAAAATCACTGGCTACGGTACTGGTCCGCCAAAGCCTGGAAACTAAGCGGTATCAAACTCAACTTGCAACTGCATCCAAGCTCTACACTTATCCATAGGCTTGGAGCGGACCGGTGCGAGAACGGAGGAAGCTCCAAACGACACAGATGAACTCACCCGACGTCAGCCCGTTCAATATCGGTCCGCGCCTGACTTTCGCTTTCGCGGTCCTGCTTGCCCTGATTTTAGGTGGTAACGGCCTCCTCATCTGGCAGTTCCATATCGCCCGCGTACAAACTGACCGTCTCAACGGCGTCAGCCTGCAAGTCATTGAGATCCTGCGCTTGCAAGAAGGCCTTCGTTCCTTTCATCAACGGCTCGATGAACTCACCCTCACTCGTGACGCTCACCGTCTGGTAACCGAATCTGGCCCGTTGCGCGAAACTCTACTCGACCAGACCAAACGCACCAAGGCGGCTCTGGTCCAGTTGTCCTCGGAAGTTCCAGTGGACCCCGCCCTGGTCCCCACTCTGGAAGCCATCGAAATTGCTCTACCCTCGCAGCTCGAGGCCATCTCCGCTCTCGCCAGTTCAGGCGACTGGGACGCCGTCCGGCTGCGCCTGGCTAACGAAATGAAGCCCCTCGAAGTCCAAATTTCCGCCCTCGTAGAAACAATCGATACAGAAGTCAGCGCCGAACTCGCCGAGACCCTCACTAATATGAACGCGGTCCAGAACCGTATCCTGTTCATCGTCCCGGCCACCGCCCTCGCCACGTTCCTCATCGCCGCCTTCTTTGGCTGGGCTACCACGCGCCGCATCGTGGAACTCCGCATGGAAGAGCGCGTCAACGAGCGCAGCCGAATCGCGCGCGAAATCCACGACACCCTCCTGCAAGGTTTTATAAGCGTCTCCATGCAGCTCGACGTCGCCATGGACCAACTTCCCGCAGATTCACCCGCAAAAGCCCCCTTTGCCCGCGCGCAAAAACTCACCGGCCAGGTGATCGAAGAAGGACGCAACGCCGTTCGCGGTTTCCGCCCGGCCGACGCACAAACGCAAGCGTTGGAACAGGCCTTCTCGCAAGTCCCTCAGGAACTAAACCTGAAACAACGCGTGGATTTTCACGTAATCGTAGAAGGCCATCCGCAATCGCTGCATCCCGCCATCCGCAACGAAGTCTATTCCATCGGCCGCGAAGCTCTTCTGAATTCCTTCCGCCATTCCGGCGCCAGCCGTATCGAAGTCGAACTGGAATATTCGCCCGCGCAATTGCGCGTCTTCGTGCGCGACAATGGCTGCGGCATCGACGACCACGTCCTGCAATCCGGGCGCGAAGGACATTGGGGCCTCTCGACGATGCGCGAACGCGCCGAGCGCATCGGCGCAAAACTCAAAGCCCTAAGCCGGACGGGCTCCGGCACTGAAGTAGAACTCCGCATCCCAGCCAACATCGCTTTCGAATCCCACTCCGCAAGCCCATCGTCCAGTTAGTTTAGATTGATTCCAGGACTTTCCATCGTCCGGCTCTAAGCTGCTCGCGCACAGCAAGTATCAAAATCCACACCCGCACCCGTCTCTCTGAGGTTAAGGCCCGAGTGGATCCGGAAACCAAAAACCACAGCGGCCGAATTCGAGGAGCCAAACGCCGGAAGAGAAATTAAGAAGGGGGATGAAGTGGCATTTTGAACAATTCGGAATTCTGGAGAGGCCTATCAAACCTGGGGACCGGCACCTATGCTCATGTTGCCCTACACTGGCGGCGAGTGAACCATCGACGCAGCGCCGCGCGAATAGTTTCGGCAGGTATCAGTTACGTAGTAGAGCAGTTGCACTCCGACTTGCAAGCACCCAGGTAGGGCACCGTGCGACTCTATGTGAGCCACCCTCCCGGTGAAACGACAATTGCACGCCTTTGAGCCGGTGATCTGCCGGGGCATTTTCATGGAGACCTGGACCGCCTCACCCACGGCGAGAGCAAGATCCGTAATAAAGTACACACCACCCGACGAGACGTTAAGCGTCATTGCAGCGTTCTCAACTGCGCTAAGTGCAGTTTCACGGTGAAAGCGTAAAGGCAGATGGAGTTTGAGGCGACGCGTGGTTCGACGCTCGGATGAAAGCATAAATTCTCCTGGCGCCTGGGAAGGGGGTAATTCAGGCTTGAATCTAAAGATTTTCTACTCTTAGTCGCGCGCCAACTGTGCAATTTGAGACAGATTAGAGCTACTTAATGTTTCGGAGCCGGGTGCTAAACAAACCGGGGTCGGCGAGCCGGAGCCAAGACATCGGTGCGCAGCAAATCATCCTGCGTCTCGCGCCGCCGAATCAGCTTGGTCTTCGCCCCGTCGATCAAGACTTCGCTGGGCCGCGTTCGCGCATTGTAATTGGAAGACTGCGTCATCCCGTAAGCGCCAGCAGTCCAGATCGCCAGCACATCGCCGGGCCGGACCTCGCCTAGCGGCCAGTCATGAACCAGGCAATCGCCGGTCTCACAAACTGGCCCGACAATATCCACGCGTTCCGTGGGAGCCTTCGTCGCGCCTGCGAGCCGCGAAAGGCGGGTAATGGGATGCACCGCTCCATAAAGCGCGGGGCGCAGCAGATCATTCATAGCGGCGTCCGCGACGACAAACGTCTTTCCGCGATTGCGCTTCGTGTAAATCACGCGCGTCAACAAAATCCCAGCAGCCGCAATGATCGATCGTCCGGGCTCGAGCAGCAGGTGCAACCCAAGCGGACGCACTAACTCGGCGAGCATCCGCGCGTACGCCACACGCGAAGAATTTTTCTCCGTGGTGTAGCGAACGCCCAGGCCGCCGCCCAAATCGAGATACTTCAGCTCGATTCCTGCGTGCTTCAGTTCCTTGATGTAGGCCGCAATGCGGCCAAACGCGCGGCGAAACGGATCGAGCGAGACAATCTGCGAACCGATGTGCGCGCTGATTCCCTTCCAATGAATATGCATGGAATCTTTGTGGGCAAGATAGAGCCGCCGCGCCTCCGGCCAGTCGAGCCCGAATTTGTGATTGTGACGCCCCGTCGAAATATGCGGATGGCCGCCAGCCGAAATATCGGGATTCACGCGAATCGCCACCGCAGGGACTTTTCCTCCGAGGCGCACATGCTTTTCCGATTCTTCGAGCAAGACTTCCAGCTCCGCTTCGGACTCCACGTTGAACAAAAGAATTCCGCTGTTGGCGCGCTGGGGATGGCGACCACCGCCGCCCGGCACATACTGCAGAGCATCGCGAATTTCGTGCCGCGTTTTTCCAACGCCGGAGAACACAATCCGGTTGCCCGGCACGCGGAGATGCCCGAGATGTTCGAGTTCGCCGCCGGAAACGATGTCGAATCCGCTGCCCATCTGCGCGAGATGGCTCAAAATCGAAAGATTGCCGTTGGACTTGACCGCGAAACAAATCGTGTGAGGGATTTTGCTGAGCCCGCTCGCAAACTCACCGTAAGCGTTGGTCACCGCTGCGCGGCTGTAAAGATAAGTAGGAGTTCCAAACGCCGCGGCCGCCCCAACAAGATCAACGTCTTCGCAAAACACATGCTCGGCGCCAGCTTCCCGCGGCGCTTTTTTCCACGCAAACTGCGGCGTGAAATCGGCCGGATCGACAAAGGCAAGTTTCTGCCGCGACTTCGCCGGCGCCGCGCTCATCGCACTTTCAACACTACGAGCGTGCGGTCATCCGACAGCGGCGCGCTGTTCGCAAACCAATCCACTTCGCGCAAAACCATGTCGGCAATCTCCGTCGCGCTCTCTTCATGGTGCTGCTCTATGAGGCTGCGCAGCTTTTCAGTTCCAAAAAACTGCCCCTCGCTGTTGGCAGTCTCGGCGATTCCATCCGAATGAAACACCACGATATCGCCGGCAACCAGAGTCACGCCCCACTCGTCGTAGCTGACCTCTTCAAAAATGCCGATCGGAAACCCGGTCAGCTCAATCTTGTCGCATCGCCCATCCTTATAAAGGAGCGGCTGCGACTGCCCTGCATTCGCGACGCGAAGTTTTTGCCGGCCTTTCTGCCACGTCGCGAAACACGCGGTCATAAAGCGCCCTTCGATACGCCGCTCGCCGACGATCTGATTCATCTGCTTCAACAGTTCCGCCGGCTGCAATTTTTGTGGGGCGAGACTTCGCATGATGCCGATGGCTACCGCTCCGTAAAGTGCGGCTGCAGTTCCCTTTCCGCTGACGTCGCCGAGGGCGATGCCGAGTTGTTGCGGACCGTAGCGCAAGAATTCGTAGAGATCGCCGCAAACTTCTCGCGCGGAAAGATAGCGCGCGGCCATGTCCAAGCCAAAATCCTCAGTGGGGACGGAACGGAGCAGCGCGCCTTGGATGCGCTTTGCCGCCTGCAAATCGCGCTCGAGGCGGGCTTCGTCGCGTGCGACTTGCTCGTACAGCCTCGCGTTTTCCAACGAGACCGCAAGATTCGACGCGAGAATCGAGAGCGTTTGAACGTGGTCCTCGGTAAAATAATTGAGTTGCGGGCTCTCGAGGTCGAGGACCCCGATGACTTTGCCTTTGTGCATCATCGGAATGGCCAGTTCGGAGCGCGTTTCCGGATTCACCATCAGGTAGCGCGGGTCGACGGTTACATCGGGAACGAGCACGGGTTCTTTCAACTCCGCTGCGGCCCCTACGATTCCTTCGGTTGCGGCTACGCGCATCTTTCCCTGGACGCGCTGGCCGTGTTTTACGTCCACGCGATGACGAAACACTTTTTGGTCTTCGTCGTAGAGCATGATGCTCAGGATTTGATAGTCGATCACGCGCTTGATCTGTTCGGCGGCGCGACGGAGCAACTCTTCCACGTCGAGGATGGAGCTCGTCTCGCGGCCGACCTCATTTAACAAGAGCAAGGTGTCCGCTTGCGCGCGTACGCGCTGGAACAAGCGCGCGTTATCAATGGCCACCGCCAGCCGGCTGGCAAGAAGCGTCAGGATGCTCTGCTGTTCGCGAGTAAAGTAATCAAGATGCCTGCTCTGAATATCGAGCACTCCCACGCATTTTCCCTGAAGCATCAGAGGCACGGCCAATTCCGAGCGCACGCTGTCAATCGCGTTGATGTACCGGGAGTCTTTGGATGTATCGCTGACGCGGACGGGATGCCCAGTCGCCGCCGCAGTTCCAGTAATTCCCTGGCCGAGAGGAATGCGCAGATTTTCGGCGAGCTCACGCGGATAGCCGATGGAAAAACGGTGCTTGAGGTAAGCGCCGTCTCCTTCCAGCATCAGCACTCCGAAGATTTCGTAGTCGATATGCCTTTTGATCAGCGCGGCGGTGCGCGCCAGCACTTCGTCAAGGTCGAGCGAAGAATTAACCTCTTCGCCGATCTCCGCAAGCGTGCTGAGAACTTCGGCGGAAATTTCAGCCTGATCGGCTGCCGTGACTTCGGTATGTTCGTTACCAGGATTCATGAACTCATCCCATTATAGCAGGCGACCGCGGAGAGTTTTGAATCGTCAAGCTAAGACTGTATTTTTCTTGAGGCAAAGGCGGCTCCGCCAAGACCCCCGCGAGCGGACCATGGCTACCTACTTTTCAGGGCGCTGCTTTTTTCTGGGACTTCAACGCCAGAATTCCGACTCCGGGCAGGTTGCGATAGCGCTCGGCATAGTCGAGACCGAAGCCGACGACGAATTCGTTGGGGATGGTGAAGCCTACGTAGTCCGCGTGCACGTCAGCGATGCGGCGCTCCGGTTTGTCGAGAAGAACGGCGATGCGGAGGTGCTTGGGCTTGCGCTGTTCAAAAATACGCCGGAGGTATTGCAGCGTCATCCCGGTGTCCAAAATATCTTCGACCAAAATCACGGTTCGTCCTTCGATGCTTACGTCCAAATCCTTGGTGAGTTTTACCTGGCCGGAAGTTTTGGTGTCTTTTCCGTAGCTGGAGACGGCGAGAAAATCGAGAGAAACTTCGCCATGGATGGCACGCGCCAGGTCCGACAGAAAAAACACCGCGCCTTTCAATACGCCGACCAGATGCAGCGGCTCTTCCGGAAAATCGAGGCGAATCTGCTTTGCGATCTCCATAACGCGGCTATGGATGCGGCCTTTGGGAATCATCATGCGAACTTTTTCTCCGGGATGATTTCCTGTACGGGACAAGGACTTCTTCTTTGGCATGTTTTTCCTCAAACTGGAACCGAGACTCTAGCTCACGTAGTCGTGCGCGGGCAAGAGTTGTATGCAATATTCTGGAAATCGTCCACATTGCCGAGTCCACGGCTCAGTTCCGTGGAGCGATCATTCCATGCGTTCATTTCGAAGCGAATATCGCCAATAATAGACGTTGGAAATTGCGGCGCGGAGGGGCAGGCGAATGTCTGAGAACCGGGTGCCGGAGCCGTGGCTCCGAGGGACGCTGATGGATGTTCCGGCGGTGCATCGTGGCGTTCTGCATGCTCTGGAGCTTGCGGGGGAGAACCTAATGTATTGGTGCGGACCATTGAGCGATGAGCAGTTGGATAGAAGCGTCGCGGATATCGCGCCGGTGGCCTTTCATCTGCGGCACATCGCGAGGAGCCTGGATCGGCTGCTGACGTATGCTGAAGGTAACGCTTTGAATGAGCAGCAATTTGCGGCGCTTCGGTCTGAGCTGAGTTGCATCGGCAGACGCGAGCAGCTTTTTGCGGAATTAGCTGCGGCGTTGGAGGGGAGCGCCCTTCGCGTCCGAAAATTGGCATATGCCTCTCTCGAAGAGCCTCGCATGGTTGGGCAGAAGAAGTTTCCGACCACTGTGGGCGGGCTTCTGGTGCACATTGCAGACCACACGCAACGGCACGTGGGGCAGGCTATAACCACAGCGAAATTCGTGCGCGCTCAGATTCCTTAGGGAAGGATTTATTGGGTCCATTTGACGGGCATTTACATCCAATTCGCTAGCCGCGTTGTGACGCTTTGCGAGTCGCTCAGATATACTCAAACTGCTGGAGAGTTCGTTTGCTGGAAGCCGCGAAAAACACGCTATTGATCCTCAGCGCGCTGTTCCCCATCGTTAACCCGCTGGGAGGCAGTCCTATTTTTCTGACGCTGACGCGCGATTACGCAGCTGCGGATCGCCGGGCGCTTTCCTGGCGCGTGGCGGTGAACAGCTTTTTTCTTCTGGTGTGTTCCTGCCTGATCGGAGCGCACATTCTGAGTTTTTTTGGGATATCGCTGCCGGTGGTTCAGGTGGGCGGCGGGCTGATCGTCATCTCGACGGGCTGGGCAATGCTGAATCGGCAAGATGATGATGCCACTCCCGACGGGCAGGTACGCAAAAAAGTGGCTCCTCGCGATGAGTTTAAAACTGCGTTTTATCCGCTGACTCTTCCGCTGACCGTGGGACCTGGATCAATCTCGGTGGCCATCACATTGGGTGCCAACATTCCGCGCCACCATGGGTGGAATGTGCTGGGGTTGTTGGAAATTTTGATCGGGTCGCTGATCGTCGCATTAAGCATTTACCTCTGCTACGGTTTTTCTGACCGGCTTGCGCGCGTGCTGGGAGATGCGGGGATGAGCGTGATCATGCGGCTCTCGTCGTTTCTGCTGGTGTGCATCGGCGTGCAGATTCTCTGGAATGGCGCTAAAGCGCTGCTGGTTACAATCCCGCAATTCGGGCAGTAAGCAACAAATCCCCAAGAGCAAGATTGCCGTTCCCGGACAAATTAGACATCGCGGCTGAAGCTAAGCGGTCATCCTTGGAAGGATGACCCTGCCTCAGACCTTACATCAGTAGTTCAGATGGAAATTCAGCAAGTGCCAGTGATAGATGAACCAGAAGAAACCGACGCAGCCGAAGGCCAGGAGGGTGTTCCAGATTTTGTACCAGAGCCACTGCTGGCTATCTGCCCAGGATTTGAGGCTGTTGACGATGGCAATCAATGCGCCGAAACCCGTGAGCACACCAATCAACTGCAATAAGTGAATCCAAATGTCGGTGCGCTCGGCGACGCCGGAAAGTTTGAGGCCAGCGATCTCGTTGATGAGGGTGACCATTCCCACGATGAAGACGACGGCTGCGATGCAATTGAGGCGGACGAGCATGCGAAGACGTTTTGCGCCGCCGTCCAGAGTCAATGGCTTGGCATAGTGGCTGCGGAACATTGCGGCGATGGGCCAGAGCAGCAGGCTGAGAGCAATAACGGTCAAGCTGAAACCGATGACGAAATAGTTGAAGTTCTGCTTATCGAAAAGACTGTCCACGCGCAAAAAAACCATGAACGGATAGTCGATGTAGAAAACCGGGCGGCCGATGGCATCTTTTGTGAACGCGAGTTTGTCTTTGCCATCCACGTTGCGAAAGACCATGGAAGAAATTTCGCGAAAATGCTTTGGCTGGCCGTTCAAGCCGTCCATGCCATCCACAAGCAGTGTGTTGTCCTTGGGATTGACGCTCACCTTAGTTTCGCCAAGGACGCCGGTGATGGCCAGGAAGTTGGTTTCAAAACGGCGGCTTACCATGTAGACCCCCGCGACTGCACGGGCGTCCTCCGCGGCGGTCGGGAGGTTAGGTTCGTTTGACGGCGCTTCTGGGAAATAGCGGTCCATGAAGCGGTTGAAGATGGTGCCACGCATGTCGCCGTGGTCGCGCCCGGGGCTGTTGACAGAGGTGAAAAGTCCGACGTTGTCATTCAGGAGAAGATGCATGTCGCTATGGAAGGAAACAGTGTCGCCGCCGTGGCCGACGCTGCGGTGGCCGTTTTCGGACTGCTCGTAAAAGCCGAGGCACATGGCGTGCATCACGGCGGGCCAGCCTTCCTGGCGGGAGTGCATCTGGATGGCGGTCTCGGGTTTTAGAATTTGGACGTCGCCATACTTGCCGTTTTGCAGGTGCATGATCATCCAGTGCGACATATCCACGGCGGAAGCAGAGAGCGAGCCTGCGGGAGCGACCTGGACGATTTCAAAGTTCTTGGCTTCGCCGGAGCCGAGGACGTAGCCCTGGGACATGTAGGGCTTGAGATTCTCCGGAAGCGGCTGGCGGAATGTGGCGTATTTCATGTTCAGCGGCTTGAAGAAATGTTCGTCGACGTAATCGTTGAAGTTCTGGCCGGAGACGCGCTCGACGATGTAGGCGGCCAGGGTGGTGGCGTAGTTCGAGTACGCGGGCGTGACGCCAGGGGGAAAAATGCGAGCAGGCATGTGCACACGCAAATAATCGGCGTTGGGAACGAGATCTTTGTCGGAGCTGAGGAAGAGGTCTTTGATGGTCTCTTCATAGCCGGAGCTGTGGGTCATGATGTTGCGGAGAGTGATGGGCTTGCCGAAGGCGGGAGGAACTTTAAAGTCGAGGTAATCGTTGACGTCGCGATCGAGATCTAGCTTGCCGAGTTCGACTTGCTGCATGACGGCAGTCCAGGTGAAAGTTTTGGAGATCGAGCCGGGGCGGAACAGGGTGGTTTCCGGGTTGACAGGATTTTTTTTGGCGACATCGGCGTAGCCGAAACCTTTGGCGTAGAGGAGTTTGCCATCCTTGACGACGGCGACGACGGCACCAGCGATATCGGCGTGGCCAATCTGCTCGGTGATGAGGCCATCGAAAAACGCGCCAAGATCATCGGCGGTGAGGTCGTGGCCTTTCGAAGCGGAGCTGTCGGGAGCGGCT
>DATFZY010000054.1:0-31377 GCA_035313865.1 Candidatus Acidiferrum sp. | reverse complement strand
TTGAATTGTATGTCTTCTGGGAGATCGGAGAACTATCCGCTAAGGAGGCGGCCTTTCTGGAAAACATCACCCCGAATCTGCAGGCGACGTTTAAGCGAGGTGGAAACTGGCAAAGTATTATCGCAGCAGAAATGGAATTCCCCTCGCACCTCCCTGAGAAGCTCAGCGAACTCTGGGAAAGAAATTGCGAGATTGCTCGGCAAAATAGAGTAATTCTAACGACCCAACAATTCGCTGAAATGGTTGTGGATGAAAATTTTGGAGACATTGAGCCAAGAACTTCGGTTGAGTAACAAAGGCGGCAGCATAGCTGCCGCACTCCAGGGAGCGAGAGAGGGCGAATGAGCAGGAAGAAAGTTACGGTGGTGGGCGGCGGTTTTGTGGGATCGACAACGGCACAGCGGATTGTGGATTTGGAGCTGGCCGATGTGGTGTTGACGGATATTTTGGATGGGCCGCCGGCGGGCAAGGCTCTGGACATGCTGGAGTCCGGGCCGATTACGCGGACCGATTCGCGGGCGGCGGGCCTCTCGACGGCGACCGGCGACTACAGCGGCACTGCGGGCAGTGACGTCGTCGTCATCACGGCGGGATTTCCCCGGAAGCCGGGGATGTCGCGCGACGACTTGCTCAAGGCGAACTACGATGTGGTGAAGGCGGTGGTGGAGCAGATTGTGAAGCACTCGCCGAACTGCATCATTATCGTGGTGACGAATCCTTTGGATGCGATGGCGCAGGCGGCGTTCAAGGTGAGTGGCTTCCCGAAAAATCGCGTACTGGGAATGGCGGGAGTGCTGGATTCGGCGCGCATGAGCTCGTTTGTGGCGGCGGAATGCAAAGTGAGCGTGGAGAACGTGCATTCGTTTGTGCTGGGCGGGCATGGCGACGATATGGTGCCTTTGCCGCGGTATTCGACCGTGGCGGGTATTCCCCTCCCTGATTTACTGCCGAAGGAACGCATTGACGCGATTGTGGAACGTACGCGCAAGGGCGGCGCTGAAATCGTCAACCTTTTGAAGACCGGCTCGGCTTACTACGCTCCGTCGGCTGCGGCCGTCGAAATGGTGGAAGCCATTTTGAAGGACAAGAAGAAGATTCTGCCATGCGCCGTGTATCTGGATGGGGAGTACGGCATCAAGGGGCTGTTTGTCGGCGTGCCGGTGAAACTCGGTTCAAGCGGAGTTGAAGAGATTATTCAGATCAAGCTGACCGCCGAAGAGAACGCGGCTTTGCAGAAATCGTCGGCGTCGGTGCGGGAATTGGTGAACGTTCTCGGGTTGTAGAGTTCAGCGAAGGAAAAACAGGGGCGCGGGAGTCGTTCGGGATCGAATGATTTCCGCGTTCTTTTGTCTTGTGCTCTGGCCGATAAAATCCGCGGCGTGCTAGCATCCCACCGGAGGCAAGCATGAAATTTCAATTGAAACTATTTCTCATTGCCGGATTGTCGGGCGCGATGCTGTTCGGAGCGCTCCTTGGGGTGCGTTCGCAGCAGTCAGCGACCCAGACACAACGATTCCCGCAGTTTGAAAATGATGACGTAAAGGTGTGGAAGTCCGTTGTCCTGCCCAATGCGCCGTTGACTATGCACCGGCACGACCACCCGCTCGTGATTATCGCTCTAAGCGGAGGCACGATGAAGATTGTGGACCAGGGCGGGGCTAGCGAGTCACACGTTTGGGAAACGGGAAAGGCCTATTGGCTGCCTGCCAATCCGCCCAATACGATGCACGCCGACGTGAACGCAGGTGACAAGCCCATTGAAGTGATAGTCGGGGAACTGACCCACGAAAAATAGACGGCTGTATTTTTGCTAACTAGTTCAGAGTTTGTGAATGCTCTCAGGCTGTAAGGAACCAAAAAAAACAGGGGCAAGGGAGCCATTCGGGGGCCGGATGATTCCCTCGGCCTTTGTTTTGTGCGCTGGCTGGTCAAAAGCCGAAAAGCTTCTCGGCTCCTACCACCAAACCCAACGTGAATACGGCGATCACGATTTCGCCGATAGCGCCTACCGCGAACGGGCGGAGGCCTTGCTTGCGCATGTCTCGGAAGTTTGTGCGCAGGCCGACGCCTGCGAACGTCAGAAGAAATGCCCAGCGCGAAAGATTGGCGAGCGAGCCGACCTGGTCCTTGCTGAAAAACTGGTAGGTGGCCAGCACCGAGATGAGCAGGAAGCCGAGGACGAACTTGGGAAACTTTTGCCAGAGAAAGGCTGCCTTGTTGCCGACCGTTTTTGCTTGGCCCTGGCTGGCCCAGTAGAAGGCGTAGGCGAGCACGACGAAGCCGATCATGGCGTTTCGCGTGGACTTTACGAGGACGGCGAGTTTCCCGGCGGCGTCGGAGTAGAGAGCGCCTGCAGCGGTGGCTTCGGCGGTGTTGTCCACCGCGAGGCCTGCCCATATGCCGTAGGCGCGGTCACCCAGGTGGAAGAAATGGCCGATCAACGGGAAAGTGAAGAGTGCGAGAGCGCCTAGCGCGAGAATGGCGGCGATGGAGAAGGAGGAGTCTTCGTCGTCAGCATCGATGGCGCCTTTCGTGGCGATGATGGCGCTTACGCCGCAGACGGCGGAGCCGACCGCTAGGAGCGTAGTCAATTTTGGCTTCAGCTTGAAGAGGCGGCCGAGGAGAGTCATGAATGCGATGGCGCCTACGATCTCAATGGCTACGAGCAGAAGGCTGACTCCGCCGAGCTTCAGAATGTCGCCGAGCAGGAAGCGCGAGCCGAGCAGGACGATGCCTGTTTTCAGCCAGAATTCGTAGGTGGCGACGCCGCTGCGGAAAAGTTCTGGCACGCCGATGGTATTGGAGATTAAGAGGCCAAGCAGAATAGCCCAAAGCACGTACTCAATATTCGGGAAGACCCAATGATGCGCTTTCGCGTAGGTCCCGACGTTTTGCTCGAGCAGCTTTCCAGCGTAGCCGATGGCACCGAGCAAAAGGACGCCGGGAATAATTCGCAGAAAGCGCAATGCCGGTTGAACCGGTTGAACTTGAGGAACTACGACTACATCTGCCATTTTGATTTGTTCTCCCCTTCTCGTTTTGGCTGCACAGCGATCACCACGGGATATGCTTGAAGACACCGGCGCGAACAAGTAGCGCGGCTAGCAATGCCACCACTACCGCCCAAGTATCCAGCGACAGACGCCACGGTTTCTTTTCCTGCACGGCACTTTCTTGTCCGCTCATATCTTTTTTCTCCTGACTAACTGACGGAAACTGTTTGAGACGGTGAATCTGTGTGTGCGCCGCGCCAGAAGGAGTCGCCAATTTCACGGACTTGTTGCGAGGCCACGCGTCCTACGATCATTAACGCCGGAGCGGGCAATTTTTCTTCCGTGGCAAGAGCGCCGACGGTACTCCAGCAAACCTGCTGCTGCGACCCGGAAGCGCCGGAAACGATGACACACGGCAAATCGGCTGGCAGGCCGGCGTCGGCGAGGCGGCGCGAGACTTCCTCGTAATCTGGGCCAGGCATGTAGAGAGCCAGCGTGGTCGCGGGCGTCAGGCAGCCCCAATCCATCGCGTTCGCATCCAGGCCGCGGGAGAAGGTTGTCAGCAACACCTGCGAGGCGACTCTACGATCCGTCAGGGAGATGCCCGAGGCTGCTGCTGCCGCCAAGGCCGCGGTCACGCCGGGAACGACTTCAAATTCGACATGGGCGTTGCGTAGGGCTTCGAGTTCTTCCCCCGCTCGCCCGAAGATCGAGGGGTCGCCGCCTTTCAAGCGCACTACGATTTCGTGCGAAGCGGCGTAGGTGAGGAGTAGCGCGTTGATTTCATCCTGCGTAAGGAGTTTTTTGCCGTAGCGTTTGCCGACGTCGATTACTTCCGCGCTGGACGAGACTTTTGCCAACACTTCCCTGCTGACCAGAGCGTCGTGCAGAACGACGTTTGCCTGCGCCAGCAGGCGCGCTGCTTTGAGCGTCAGGAGTTCTGGATCACCGGGGCCCGCGCCAATTAGATAGACTTTGCCCATCACGCAGCTCCTCGGCGGCCGGGCCGTTCGAATGTCTGCCGAACGAATTCCTCGAACATCGGGCGGCTCGCTAGTTCGTGCAGCAGCTTTTTCGCCGATTCCGAGCCAGGCCCGGTCGCGCGCAATGCTTCGCGCGCTGCGCCCAGCCATTGCAGCCATGCTTCGTACTCCGGACCGAATTGCGTTTCGAACTCCTGACGCAGGCGTTGCGCCAGCGCCGGACTCTTGCCGTTCGTGGAGATCGCAATCTGCAAATCGCCACGCTGGACAACGGCTCCGTAGTAGAAATGGCAGTGCTCGATGTCATCCACGGCGTTGCAGAGAATTCCGCCCTTTTCCGCTTCGCGGAAGACGGCTTCGTTTACGCCGGGGGCGGAGGTCGCCGCGATCACCAGAAACGCTCCGTCTAAATCCGCGGAGGCAAACTCCTTCGGCAGCCAATCGATTTTGCCGAAGCGCACCCATTCGGCGATTTGAGGCGTGATGGATGGCGCGACCAGGCGAATACGCGCGCCCGCGCTGAGGACACTGGGAATCTTACCTTCCGCAATGGCTCCGCCGCCAATCACCACGATCAAGCGTCCTTCGAGCTTCACGAAAATAGGAAAGAGACTCATGGCTCAGCCCTCGACTCCTTGAGGAACCGGCCCGAGAGCGAGATCGCGCTCCACCGGTTCGACGTAATCCCCGGCGAGAACCGATCGAATCTCTTCGTTCGAGTGGCGCGCGAAAAACTGTCGCAGATTCTCTGCGGGCTCGCGCCGCGCGTTGAACGTCGTGAGCACGCGCTCAATCGCATCGGGAACGTCTGTGGCTGCGCAACGATAGCCAACCGGCCGAGCAATGGAGGCAAACTGGCCGACGCCTCCGCCAATGCAGAAGTAATAGGCGTCCACCATGCGGCCATCCACTTTGATTTTTTTGCCTTCGATGCCGATGTCGGCGATCCAGTGCTGTCCGCAGCTGTTTGGGCAACCGGTGATGTTAAGCCGGAGCTGCTCCTCGAAATCGGGGAGGCGCTCTTCGAGTTCGTGCGTGAGCCACTTGGCGAAGCCTTTGGTTTCTGTCAGCGCCAGTTTGCAGAATTCAGAGCCCGTGCAGGCCACGGTTCCGCGAGCGAACACCGAGACCTGCACCGGCAGGGCAGCAACTTCAAGCTCATGGGCGACTGCGGCCGTGTCCCGTTGAGGCACGTTGACGATCAGCAGGTTCTGCATGGTGGTCGTGCGAACGTGGCCATCAGCGTAACGATCGGCGAGGTTGGCGGCTGTGCGCAATTGCAGAGGCGTGATGCGGCCACGCAACACGGAGGCGCCTACGTAGGCTAGCCCGGGCTGTTTTTGGGGGTGGATACCGACGTGGTCACGGTGAATATCGGCGGGAACGTCTTCCGGCTCGGCGGGATCGAGAGTAAATCCAATCTGGCGCTGCAACGCGTCGAGGAAGCTCTCTGCTGTCCAGCCCTGCTGGAGGAACAGGAACTTGAGGCGGGCTTTTTCTCTGCTTTGGCGGAGCGTTTCGCTGGCACGGAAGATTTCTGCGACGCCGCGGGCGACGGGCACGACTTGATCCCACTGAATGAAGACGTTCAGCGGCACGGCGATGTGCGGATCGGTCGAAAGGCCGCCGCCCACGCGCAGCGTGAAGCCAATCTCGGTAGCGCCACGTCTCTTCCTGCGCGTCGCGGTCAGCGCAACATCATTGATTTCCGGATATGAGCACCAGCTTCTGCAGCCAGTGATGGAAATCTTAAACTTGCGCGGCAAGTTGTAGAACTCCGCGGCGCCTCCCAGTTCGCGATCGATAGCCAACGCCAGCGGCGAGGCATCCACAATTTCGTGAGCATCCAGGCCCGCAACTGGGCAGCCTGTGATGTTGCGCGCGACGTCCCCGCATGCGCCCGTGGTGGTTAAGCCCGCGCGCCAAAGCGTCTCCAGCACTTCGGGAAGCGATTCGATGGTCACCCAGTGCAGCTGAAAATTCTGGCGCACGGTAATATCGGCGACTCCGCGTGCATGTTTCTCCGCGATATCCGCAACCGCCCGCACCTGCTCGCTGCGCAGCAATCCATTGGGGATGCGAATACGCACCATGAAATAAGGTGTCGCCTTGCCCTCTCCGCCCGTTCCGCCGACAACGCCGGCACCATCGCCCTGCGTGTACACGCCCCAGGTGCGGAAATACATGTTCTTCCACTCCGGGGGAATGGAATCGAAACCTTTGCGCGCGAACTCGCGGATCTCGTCGAAATGCTCCCAGGCATTTTTTTCGAGCTTGAGTCGCTCGACGCGTTGTGTTTTCGTTTCTTTAACTTCGCCCATGTTTGAAGCACCTGTTCCCATCGACTGTGCCCAAAAACAAAAAACCCACGTTGCCTGTAACTCTGGCGACGTGGGCTTCGGAACTTAAACTTAAGCTGCTGCTAAGTCCGGAAACTCCTCTGGCCAGAGATGGGCGTCATGCGACACGCAGCCTTGCGCGCACAGGGACAACACATCATCTGGCAGGAAGTCATCATCAAGCTTGAGAATACCTCGCGGCCTTCCTTAAGTCAAAAAGAAGACTCGCACAAACATTGGATGCACAGCATTCAAAAAAGTAATCAGTTCAAAACAAATATTTTTAGGGCTGTTTTTGCGACGCCGGCGTGGTCTTCGGCGAAGGCGGCGTGCCCGTGGGTGCCTTGGTAGCCGGCTTTGCCGTCGGGGCAGCTCCTGGCGGCAGAATCAGGGTCGTCGTTTTGATGGAATCGAGCTGCGCGAAGTTCTTATCCAGGTAGGACTTGCCCAGCTTTTCGATCTTGTCCTGTTCCGGACCTTGGCCGTCCGGCGCACCCTCGCCATAGCCGGCGTAAAGGGCTTCAACCACCTCCATGCCTTCGGTGACTTGCCCGAAAGCGGAGAATCCCATCCCATCCAGTCGCTTGTTATCGACCAGATTGACGAAGACTTGCGTAGTTCGTGTATTGGCACCGCCCATCGCGTAGGTCAAGTACCCGCGCTGATTGCTCTGCACAACTGGATCATCCTTTATGGGTGCGTGCTCCCAAGCTGCGGTAACGGGAGGATAGGCGCTGATGCCCCACTGCACGACAAATCCGCGAAGGACGCGGAAAAAAGTCGTGTTGTCATAAAAATGATGGCGCACGAGATTGTAGAAGCGGTCCGCGCCTAGCGGAGCCCAAGCTCGCGTCACGCTGATCACAAAGTCGCCCTTCGTGGTCGTGAACTTCACCTGATACGAAGCCGGCGCTTTGGCAACAAGCATCGCAGGCCTCAGCAGGGAGCGATCGTAGGGGCTGGTCGGCGCGGTTTTGTGCGCTGGCGCGCTTGTTGTTCCTGTTTTAGGCGCGGCTGGCGTTTGAGCCGCCGTCGCTTGCGAGCGTGCTTCGGTGCACAGTCCTGCTCCGAGGATTAGTAGCGCCACAATCTTCATCCATCCAGATTTATGCATTGCACTTCCCTCTCCGAGTAAAATTCAGCTTGCTGATTGTGAATTGCGCGAAAGAGACCTATTTCGCCGCAGTAAGTTCGCGGCTCACTCGCTCGACATCCGCCATCAATCTTAACGTATTCTCGCCGAGAATCTTCTTTACGTCACCTTCGGAGTAACCTTTTTCGAGCAATGCGTTCGTAATCTGGGGGAGCTTTGTGGCGTCTTCCATGCCAAAGGGCATGTTCGCGCCATCGAAATCAGAGCCCAGCCCTACGTGGTCGATTCCAGCTACTTTGACAGCGTGGTCAATGTGCTCGATGATTTTGGTCCATTCCACGCGAGGCAGGTCGCCGCGCAGGACATACTCCCGCGTAATAATGTCGCCCTGGATCAACTGGCATCCCTCTTTTTCCCCGCACCGCTTCTGGACCTCCTGCGCAATGGCCTTATCCCGCTCTGGATGAGCTTTCTCCGCATTGCGAAATTCCTGGCTCAGGAATCCGATATGGTAGTTGATTTGAATGACTCCGCCTTTCGCGGCCAGCGCGCGCATCATGTCGTCTGTCATGTTGCGAGCGGCATCGCAAATCGCCCTGCACGAGGAGTGTGAAGCGAATACCGGTGCTTTGCTCGTTTCCAGAACATCGGCAAGTGTTTTATCACTGACGTGCGAAATATCCACAATCATTCCAAGGCGATTCATCTCACGCACAACGTCTTTGCCGAATGGAGAAAGCCCGTTATGCGCCGGTTTGTCAGTCGAAGCGTCCGCCCACTCCGTGTTTCCGGTGTGGGTCAATGTCATGTATCGCGCGCCAAGCCCAGCGAACTTGCGCAGCACGCCGAGGTCACTATTGATCATGTGCCCGCCCTCTATGCCGATAAGAGCGGCGATTCTGCCTTGTTTGTGAGCCTCTCGAATGCCATCCGATGTCGTCACGAGTATCATATCGCCTGAGTGCTTGCCGACTTGTTCATGCACAGCGTTGATCTGCTGGAGAGCCTTACCCACCGCCTCTGGCCCTTTGATCTTGCTGGGGATCCAAACCGAAAAAAAGATGGCGCCGAGGCCGCCTTCCTTCATGCGCGGAATATCAATACTGCCCAGAGCGTTCCGCGCGCCCAGGTCGAAGTCGTCATCCAGAAAACGCTGCGTGGTGTCGTCGTGGGTGTCAATCACCAGCGACGAGAAGTGAAGTTTCTTTGTCCGCTCCGAGATTCCGTCCGCCGCCATCATTCCCACCAGGAACATTCCTGCGGCGACACACATCACCGCCGCAAGAAACATCCGCCACATTTTAATCGGCTCCACTTCGCTACTGTGCGGCTTGCATCTCTTTGCTGACGCGCTCGTTTGCTTCCATCACGCGCAGCAGGTTTCCGCCCAGGATTTTGCGGATGTCCTCGTCCTTGTAGCCCTTGCGCATCAGCGCCTCGGTAATCTGCGGCAAATGCGTGCAGTCGTCCATGCCTTCCGGCATGTTCGCGCCATCAAAATCGGAACCCAAGCCTACATGGTCCGGTCCCACCAGTTTTACGGCATGATCGATGTGGTCAATGATTCGTTCCCAGCTCACATGCGGCAACTTTCCTTCAGCGGTAGCTTTGTCCGCCATCTCCGTCATCTTTTTGTTCACGCACTCTTCATTGTCGCCGCACTCTTTCTTGAGTGTGTCCATCATGGCCACTACGCCGCCAGAGAATTTGTCCTGAGCGTCCTTGTAGGCCTGATCGATGAAACTCTTTTCGTAATTGATCTGGATGACGCCGCCTTTTGCTGCCAGCGCCTTGATCATGTCGTCAGACATGTCTCGCACGTGATTGCAAAGCGCGCGGCAGGAGGAGTGCGACGCGATCAGCGGCGCTTTGCTGACTTCCAGCGCATCGTAAAACGTCTTGTCGGAGACGTGCGAGATGTCCACCATGATTCCCTGCCGGTTCATCTCCCGCACGACATCCTTGCCGAAATCCGTCAGCCCGTTATGAACAGGCTTATCCGTCGAAGAGTCAGCCCACTCATCGTTATAAAAATGGGACAGCGTCATGTAACGGACGCCCAGATCGCCGAACATGCGCAGCACGCGAATGTCGTTCCCGATCATGTGCCCGCCCTCGACGCCAATCAGTGCAGCGATTTTGCCTTGGGCGTGCGCGTGGCGAACCTCTTCCGCAGTCCGGCAAAAAGCGAAATCCTTTGAATACTTGATGACGTTCTCGTGGACCGCGTCGATTTGATCCAGCGCCTTCTGCACTGCCGGAGGCCCCATAATGCGCCCGTCGATCCAGATAGAGAAGAAAATGGCGTTCATGCCGCCTTCACGCATGCGCGGGATGTCAATGTGCCCGTCGGGGTTGCGCTTGCCGATGTCGAAGGTCTTCGAGAAAAAGCGCTGCGTGGTATCGTCGTGAGTATCGAGCACGATCGAAGAAAAATGCAGTTTCTTAGCGCGGTCGGCGATGTCGTCGCCCGTCGCGACTTGAGTCAACAGAAAACCGGCAGCGAGCAAACAGGCAAACAGCGAGACGCGGACAAGACGCATGTATTCCTCCAAAGGAAAGGTTGCCGCGAGATTCTACCCTATTAGCCAGCCGACTAGTGCTTGTTTCCAAGCCTGGCGGTTCATTTCGGCGAGAGACTCGGTTAGCGGAATGTCTTTCGGGCAAGCTTTTACGCAATTTTGCGCATTCGCGCAATCCTGGATGCCGCCGGGCTCCATCAACGCCTGAAGGCGTTCTTTTGCGTGCATTGCGCCCGTGGGATGCATATTGAAAAGACGGACCTGGCTGACAATCGCCGCGCCGATGAATTGGTTGTTGTCATTCACCTGAGGACAAACCTCGAGGCAACTCCCGCAGGAAATGCAGCGCGACAGCGGATAGGCTTTCTCCTGCAACTCGGGAGCCATACGCGGGCCTTCGCCGAGGTTATACGTTCCGTCGATGGGAATCCAGCCCTTGACGCGCTTCAGGCTCTCGAACATGAACTGGCGGTCCACCGCAAGGTCGCGAACCACTGGAAACTTCGAAAAAGGTTCGAGTCGAATCGGCTGCTCCAGCTTGTCCACCAGCGCCGAACACGCCATACGAGCGCGCCCGTTGATCAACATCGCGCAGGAGCCGCAAACTTCCTCCAGGCAGTTCGAATCGTAGCTGATTGGCGTGGTCTTCTTGCCCTCGCGTGTCAGGGGATTTTCCGCAATATCGCGCAGGCAGATAATCACGTTCATCGCGGGACGCCACGGAAGCGCAAACTCTTCCCAGTACTGCGTCCCCGCAGGACTCACCTGCCGTTTAATCCGAACAATCACCTGTTTCGTTTCAGCCATAACTCCTCAGCAACCCGCCGCACGATACGGCCGCAAGTTCGTAGGGGAGGGGCTTGCCCCTCCCGCTGTTCCTTTACTTCGCCGCGTCGTACCGCCGTGCGCGCGGCGGAATCTGCGAAATGTCCACCGGCTCATAGCTCAACTCAATGTCGCCACGCACCCACTTGGCGCGCGTGGTTTTCAGCCAGTTCGCGTCATCGCGTTCGGGAAAATCCGGCTTGTAATGAGCCCCGCGCGATTCATTCCGTTGCAGCGCGCCCAGAGTAATCACTCGCGCCAAAATAAGCATGTTCCCCAACTCGCGCGCGAAATTCAGTGTCTGGTTGGACCACCGGGTCCGGTCGCTCAAATTAATCCGGCCGTAGCGCTCCTGAAGCTCTCGAATCTCGACGTCGGCGGCCTCCAAACCCTTATTAATCCGTGTCACGGTGACATGCTCGGTCATCACCTCGCCGAGCTCGCGCCAAATGGTCACGGGATTTTCAGTGCCGTCGGGCGAAATCAGCGCCTGATTCTTTTCTTCTTGCCGCTTTCGCTCATTTTCGTAAACACTCGAAGCCGCCGACTCAGCACCCTTTTCCAAACTGCGCGCGTATTTCACGGCCGCAGGCCCTGCAAGCCCTCCTCCAAAAATGCACGACACCAGCGAGTTCGCTCCCAGCCGGTTCGCGCCGTGATACTGGTATTCGCATTCGCCCGCCGCATAGATCCCGGGCACATTCGTTGCCTGGTCTTCTGCGTTCACCCAGATTCCGCCCATGGTGTAATGCATCGCCGGAAAAACCTTCATGGGCTCCACGCGCGGGTCGACGCCAAGAAACTTTTCGTAAATCTCCAGAATGCCTTCGAGCTTGCGATCCAGCGTTTCCTTCGGAATATGCGTGACATCCAGATAGACCGCCGCTTGTCCGCGGATCCCAAGTTTTTCCTGATAAACAATCCGGTGAATCGCGCGCGTCGCGATATCGCGCGGCACCAGGTTTCCGTACTTCGGATACCACTCCTCCAGAAAATAAAACCGTTCTCCTTCGGGAATACTGCGGGCCTCCCGCGTGTCCGCGGGATTCTTCGGCACCCAAACGCGCCCGCCTTCGCCGCGCGCCGATTCGCTCATCAACCGCAGCTTGTCTTCGCCAGGAATCGCTGTCGGATGTACCTGGATGAACTCGCCGTTCGCGTAGTCCACGCCCTGCTGAAAAAGCGCCGACTGCGCCGAACCCGTGCACACCACGGAGTTTGTCGACCGTCCAAAAATCGCGCCAACGCCACCCGTGCAGAAGATTACAGCATCCGCGGGATACGTTTTCACCTCCATGGACCGCAGGTCCATGGCACAAATGCCGCGGCACACGCCGCTTTCGTCAATGACCGCCGACAAAAACGTCTGCCCTTCGTACTTTTTCACGCGATCTTCGGATTCGTGCCGCCGCACCTGCTCATCCAGCGCATAGAGCAACTGCTGCCCCGTTGTAGCTCCAGCAAATGCAGTTCGGTGATAGAGCGTGCCGCCAAATCGCCGGTAATCCAGCAATCCCTCGGGCGTACGGTTGAACATCACCCCCATGCGGTCCAGCAAATCGATAATCCCCGGCGCCGCCTCGCACATTTTCTTCACCAACAACTGATTCGCCAGAAAATCGCCGCCGTAAATCGTGTCGTCAAAATGTTTCCAGGTGGTGTCGCCTTCGCCCTTCTGATTCTTCGCTGCGTTGATCCCGCCCTGCGCGCACACCGAATGCGATCGCTTCACCGGCACGATGGAAAACAAATCCACCGGCACACCTGCCTCCGCGACGCGAATCGTCGCCATCAGTCCGGCCAGACCACCGCCTACTACGATGATTTTCGGCTGCCTCATTTTAAGTAGAAGTCGAAAGGATGCCAGTTCAACCAAAAACTCACGACAATCAACACGCCCACAGCGCTAAAAGTGAATCCCACGACCGCTCCCAGCGCTCCCGCAGCCCTCTGCGCCCGAACCGTCGCCGCCAAGCCCCACTTACAGAGAAAATTCCAAATTCCTACACCCAGGTGAAATGACGAGGCCACCACACCAACAAACATGAACGCCAGCGCATACGGATTCTGCAATAGGCCTTCAACGTCCGCATAGGTCGACTTCCCGTGCGTCAACCAGCGCTCCGTATACAAATGCCAGATGATATACACAAACGCGATCAGCCCCGTGTATCGCTGCGCCGTGTAGAGCCAGTTCCCCACCCAAGGGTAAGCCGACACGTTCGCCTTCCCACGCAGCCCGATATAAATCCCATACCCCCCGTGAAACAGCATCGGCAGAAAAATGCACATCCACTCCACCAGAATCCGAAACGGAATGCTCTGCAATTCCTGGGATTTCGCATCGTATTGCGCCCGGCTTACCAGCGCGTAGCTGTTGGACCAGAAATGCTCGGCTAAAAACGCACCAACGGGGATAATGCCGGTTAAAGAATGCAGTTTGCGAAGGAGATAATCGGTTTCAGGCCGGGTTGCCGTAGCGGACATTCCCTCTCCACCGCGAAAACTGATGAAGAGCGGCCAGGTTCCGCGGCTCATTCAGTATAGGCACATGAAAAGAGCGATGCAAGTCAGCCGAATTTTGGCGCTGGTACCGAAACTGTACCAGTGCCTGATTTTCTGCAGCGGTTCCGCGTCAGGCACGCGGCACTCGAAAATTCATTGCGGCTCGCGCCGTTTCTCGCTCTAATGAATCGATAACGGATGGTATCCGCCCGGCCCTCCCGCCGAGCAGCCTGACCGTGCCCAACAAGTATCCCATGACCGCAAGCATAAGCCTTGTCTCTGAACTGGAACGTCTCGCCGCCGCTCTCGCAACCGACGCTGCTGCCATGGCCCAGGTTTCTTTGGCCGACATCGCTCACCGCATCGCCAAATCTATCGGCGTAAAACCGGATGAAGTCGCCCTGATGGGCGTCTCCACCCGCTGGCGGCATCTCCATTTCCTGGTCCCGGAATCGCTTAAGCAGGTCGGTTTCATCCCTCTTTCCAGCACCTCCTCGGTCGCCGCCCGCACCGCCCGTGAAAGCCGCCCCGACATCATCAATAATTTCGCCAGCGTCCGCCACGCCACGGTGTTTGAAGGCGTCAAAATTGCCGGTGAGAGCTCCGAGCTCATCCAAAAAATGGTTAGCGCCCCAATTCTTTCCGGTGACAAGGTCGTGGGCGTCATCCAGGTCAGCCGTAAGGGCCCTGATGCCATGAACGCCGGCCCTGATTTTGACGCCGAGGATTTGGGACGGATCCTCGCGCTCTGCAAACCACTCGGCAAGCTTTTACAGTATGTCGCTGGCGAGTGAATAAGCCCCGCGCTGCGATTTGTCGCATTTTGTTCACCTTTCCCACGCGCCAGCCGCAACAAGTCCCGAATTCGTTTGACACTGCAATACATACTTGTTATTTTTCCACAGCGGAAATTTTTTCGCGTTACTTCACTCACGGAGGCACCATAACCCGGCACCATGGCGTTCGTCGCTAAGAAGATTTTCCTCACCAAAGGCGTCGGTAAACATCGCGAAAGACTTTCGAGCTTCGAGCTCGCCCTGCGCAATGCAGGCATCGCCGCATGCAATATCGTGCGCGTCTCTTCGATCTTTCCGCCCGGCTGTAAATTGATTTCCCGCAGCGAAGGTTTGAAGCACATCAAGCCCGGCCAAGTGGCCTTCACGGTCATCAGCGAAAATTCCACGAAAGAAGCGCATCGTCTGATCGCCGCAAGCATCGGCCTCGCGCTTCCCAGCGATAAACAGATGTACGGCTATCTCTCCGAGCACCACTCCTTCGGCGAAACCGAAGAAGTCGCCGGCGAATACGCCGAAGAACTCGCCGCAGAAATGCTGGCCACAACTCTAAACGTGGAATTTGATCCGGATTTGTCCTTCGACGAGAAAAAAGAGGTCTACCGCATCTCCAACAAAATCGTCCGCACCATGAACGTCACACAATCCGCGGTAGGCGACAAACGCGGCCTCTGGACCACAGTCCTCGGCGCCGCCATCCTGATCGGCGAAGACGACTAAAATCATCGTTTCCACAGTTGTTTAAACTTTTGCCGCCGTGTTTTCTTCTGATAGGCAAAAATTCTTTTTCCACCGAATCTCTTGTTCACGGTCCATGGCCCGTATCTTCCCCAAGAGAATCCATCGCCCAACTTCGCTGTTCGCAGGTCGGTAAATTGATAGCTCGCGTCAAGCGACATGGCGAACGCCTTTAGATCCGGGTCCTCGGACCTCGAGCACTCTTCAAAATCTAAGGCTCCAGGGTTTTCTCGCCAAATTCGAGTTGCTAGTTCCTCATGCACAGCATCCAGTTCGTTATGATTCGGTGTCAAATCGACGCCCCCCTTCAACACGTGCTCAATGAAATGGGCCAAGCTTTCAGTCTGATAGACGACAACAGGAGCATCGTGGCAAGCGTAAAAGATTGGCCCCCAAGATGTGGAATTATTGGTGAGATCGACCACCCAATAGTTTCCGCAGCCATCGTCAGCCATAGATAGAGCGTGAGGAAAAATCTGTTTAAGACCAAACTCAGCGTCCAAGCCGGAAAGGTCCACTTTCGAGAGCTCACGGTGCGCTCCGTGCAGAAGAGGGTTCCGAATCTTGAAGCCTCGTGCGTATCGAAACAACTCCGCCGCTTCTTCCGGAATCGGACATGGAATTTGGCTTTTTAACCGCTCGACCTCGCCCGCGGTCAACGGAGGCAGCAGTTCCAACCGTGGATTTTCTAGGTCTGCGCTATCGGCGATTCTCCGTTCAAAACCTTGCAGGACTTCCAGTGGAGTGGCCATTAGCGAATGGTACGGAGACTTTCCAACCCCAAAAACGAATCCTTACATATCTACTTCATAAGCCGTCTTCAACCACTTCGCAACCTCAGCATCGATTTCGTCTACTAGCTTAATTTCGATCCGATGCGTAATCCGATCCTTCTTCTCCAACCCGCCGGTGTCAATCATCCTCTCCGGCAATTTCCTTTTGTACTTCGCCAACGCGAACCCTAAATCCACCCGCGTATTCGTAGTCGGCTTAATCTGCGCAAAAACATGCTTCCGATAAAACGGCACCATCGTCTTGCAAGGACACGCCATCACATCCTCGCCCATAGACTTCCCCAGCCTCAGCAACTCATCATAAATCGGCCGCAACTTTTCCTTCGCCCCCGAATACTGCGCATCGACATACAGTACCGCCGTTTCCAAATATCTCTCCAGCGAATCCTCTTCATCCCCGTGCCCCTCGGCTCGCTCCCACAAAAACCATGCGCTATTTGTCCCCAGCTTGTGCTTCGTCTTCAGCCACTCTTTCCGCGCTTTCTCACCCTTCGGCCCTTCTTTCTGAATAAACGTGATCCACTCCCCAAGCGTCCGCCCCGTCTTCTCCTTTAACCCGGCGATCCACTTCTGCATCATCGCCACGCCCGGACTCACGCCATATACCGACTCCGCCTTCGTCGCCCCGGTCTTAGCCACGTTTCCTCCGTCCCGTGCCGGAAATACTATCCCGAACTCCTCAAAATTTGCTATCGCCGCCCCCATCGCCCTATTCTCCGTGGCCTGTGCGAATTTTGACGCAACCACGCTTGCCTGCTACTCTTGCGCGCACCCCGCGGCTGTTCGCGCCCATTCACTGTGTGCTTTCACTCTCAAGGAGACGGAATGACTGGAGATTTGCAAAATAAAGTTGCGCTCGTGACAGGCGGCACCTCCGGCATCGGCCGCGACACCTGTATCCTCTTCGCGCGCGAAGGAGCCAAGGTCGTCTTCTCTGGCCGCCGCGAGGCCGAAGGCCAGGAAACCCTCGAAATGGTCCGCGCCGAGGGCGGTGAAGGCCTGTTTGTCAAAATGGAGGTGTCACAAGCCGCTGAAGTTCAATCGCTAGTAGAAAAAACCGTCGCCAAATTTGGCCGCGTGGACATTGCCTTCAATAATGCCGGCATCGAAGGCAATTGGACTCCTATCGTCGACCAGCCCGAGGAAGACTGGGATCGCACCATCGCCATCAATCTCAAAGGCGTCTGGCTCTGCCTGAAGTACGAAATCAAGCAGATGCTGAAGCACGGTGGTGGCGGCGCCATCGTCAACATGGCTTCCGTCGCCGGCCTAATGGGTTCCGCGGGAGCAGCCACTTATGGTGCAAGCAAGCATGGCGTGATCGGCCTGACCAAAGCCGCCGCATTGGAATCCGCGGCCAAAGGAATTCGCGTCAACGCCGTTTGTCCCGCGGTCATTGTGACGCCCATGGGCGACCGCATTTTCGGCGAGGGACAACCCACGCACGATTTCGCCATCGGCCTTCATCCCATCGGCCGCTTTGGAAAGCCCATGGAAGTCGCCGAAGGCGTCCTCTGGATGTGCTCAGACCGCGCCTCGTTCATGACCGGCCAAACGCTGGTTCTCGATGGCGGCTTGCTCGCTGGCCCTAATCCGCGCAGCTAGCGCGGCGCTGTCAAAGCACGCGTCCTTTTACGTCAACCAACGCGAATGTGCAAAAACGAGCTGAAAAGTCCAAACACATTCAAAAGCCACAAGACAACCACGATAGCCACCACCGCGTTCAGAATGGACTTGATCGTTCCCTGCATCGGTATGTACCGGTTGATCAGCCAAAGCAATACGCCCACCACAATTAAAACGATCACAATATTTATCAACGGCATGACTCGCGACCTCCTTGCTCAACAGCCCTTTCTGGTCCGTTTCATGCGCATAGTAGAGGCAGAAGCAGCAGCTGCGCCATACATGAGAGGGAGTATGCCTCGCGGGAAAATGCGTTATCTCGCAAAGAAATCGCCATGGCCTGCGCGTCTGCCGCGAATCCGCAACCGCCGCTCTTAAGGAACTGCGTAAGGCGCATCATTGCCGTCGAGCGTTTGCAAATCCCAATCCTCGAGCGCTCCCATCTGGAGCCTGCCGCCCGCGAATCTTAACACTCTTCTCTTCGAACTCTGTGTCCTCTGCGGCCCTCTGCGTAATTCTTTTTACTTCTCTTGTTTTTTCCGTGCGCTTATTCCCTGCCCACACTCATCGGCAATTTAGCCGCTTCCCAAGCCGCTATCCCACCGGCAATCTCGCCAACCTGCTCAAACCCGATCTTTTGCAAAATGCTCGCGGCAATCGAGGATCGGTATCCACCTGCGCAATGCACCAGCAAATGCCGCCCTCGCGGCAATTCATCAGCCCGATCCGAAAGATGATTCAGCGGAATACTCAAACTCCCCGCGATGTATTTCCCCTCGCGTTCTCTCGCCGCGCGCACGTCCACGATCAGCGGCGCCTCACTCGACGCCAGCAATTCCGCGGCGAACTGCGCGGCCACGCGCTCCGTAAACGCAATCAACTCTGGCCGCGATTCCAGGCTCTGCAGCCCATTCTTCAAAAACCCCGCGACATGATCGAACCCGATGCGTCCAAGCCGCACCGCCGATTCGCCCTCCCGGTCAGGCGCCGCGATAATCACAATCGGATGCGTGCGGTCGAGCACGGTTCCCGCCCACGTCGCGTACTGCCCGCCGAGTCCGACGTTGATGCCGCCTCTCAGGTGCGCCGCGCCAAACTCTTCCGGCTCCCGCGTGTCGAGTATCTGCGCACCTTTCGCCTGCAACGCCAGCACCGCATCGAGATCCAGCGGCTTAAGCTCCCGCTCCAGCGCCTCCGAAAGCGTAGGCCGCTCCTTGCTGTTCAAAACCGCATCGTATGTGAAATAAGGCGGCGCGTCCGGCTGGTCAGCGGTCACGATCTCTATGAACGCCTTCTTCGTCATCGGCTGCAGCGCATAGTTCACTCGCCTCTGCTCGCCAATGGTTGAAAATGTCTCTTTGCTGATTGCTTTTCCGCAAAGCGATCCCGCCCCGTGCGCAGGATAAACAAGACTCGCGTCCGGCAACGGAAGCAACTTGGTTTGCAAGGAATCGAAAAGCAAGCCGCCAAGATCCGCGGCGGACCAACCAAGCGCCGCGCGAAGGTCCGGCCGCCCGACATCGCCAACGAAAAGCGTATCGCCCGTCAAAACCGCGTAAGGCTCGCTCTCGCTCCCGTCCAGGTCGTAAACAAGTATCGAAATCGATTCCGGCGTGTGGCCAGGCGTCTCCAGCGCCTTCAATCGCGCGCGCCCAAATTCGATCGCGCTGCCGTCCACAAGCGGCGTAAATCGATATTCCGCTTGCGCTTTCGCACCAAGATAAATCGCCGCCCCAACTCGGTCGCGCAATTCGAGATGCCCCGCCACAAAATCGGCGTGCAGATGCGTCAAAATCACATGCTTGATTTTTAGTTTGTGTTCGCCGGCAAACTCGAGGTAACGCTCAATATCCCGCTGCGGATCAACTACAGCCGCAATCTCCGTCCCCTCATCCCCAATCAAGTAAGAAGCATGCGCCAAACAATTCAAATAAAACTGCTTAAAGATCACGCGTCACCCGCGAGTCCAAATCCTCTTCTCTGCGAACTCCGTGTCCTCTGTGAACTCCGTGTAAAGTCTTTTTCCCTCTTTATTTCTCGTGCTTGAAGTATCCGATGCGGTTCAGCACGGCGCCAGCGATCAGCGGCAAAGCCACCGTCGCGTCATCAAACACTTCCGCGAACTTCCCGCCTTCTTCGATGGGAACGAATTTCCCCCACGACACCGCTTCCGTATACGTGCTCCCGCTCAGCCCGCCCCAATGAACCGGCTCCGGGCAAATCCGGACTCCATAGTTGTATCTCTTCAACGGAATCTTTCGATACCCGCGCCGCGCCAGCAATTCCGCATAAACCCCAAATTGCTGCGACCAGTTCCGCGGGACGCCGCCGCCAATCGTTAAAATTCCCATCCGTTTGGTCGCCAGCATCGTATCCGCGAACTTCTCAAAATCTTCGAACGGGTCGAACCGCAGCAGCGGCCGCTTTGCCCGCTGCCGAGCGATCTTGTGCAGCGCAAAATCAATTCCCAATTCCGAGTCGCTAAACGCAGGCACAAAAACCGGCACATTGTGTTCGTAAGCCGATTTCAGAATTCCCCGCCCCGCGCCCTGCTTGGACAGCGTTTCTCCGATCGTGCGATGCAGCTTCCAGCTGCACACCACGTCCTCCGCGTCCCAATTGTTCAGCACGTGCTGCATCATGTGTTCGACATGATCGAGATTCGTTTCCGGCTCCAGCGAATCGTAAACGCGGTTGTAGCCCGCTTCGAACAATTCTGTGTCGTCCATCTTCGGGTCGTAGCGGAAATGCGAGTGCCCGGTCGCTTCCACAAGCCCATGCGCCATCAGCGCGCCAGTAGAAACAATCGCCTTCACCACGCCGCTTTCAATCAAATCGCAAAAAACGAAACCCATTTTCGCGACGGTGAGCGCGCCGGATAGTGTCATTACGACAAAGCAATCTTTGTCGCGCGCCATCGTCTCCAGAACATCCGCGGCGTCGCCAATCTGCCGGCCAGTGAAGGCCGTGTTTCCCATTGCGCGGACCAGTTCATCGATGGTGCGGCATTTCGACAGATCGATCGGAAACATCGGCCGCAGCTTATCCTTTACCGGATCGTGCAGTACGCGTCCCGTGACCGTCTTTTCCCGCCGTTTTGCCATCTTATCTCCTCAACTTCTTTCGCTTCCTTGTCTCCGGCGTTCACACCCTGCCGTAAAAAAGTAATTTCGTAAAGATTGATATTACAAATGCGCCCAGAAGGAAAGAACAAAACGCCGCAAAAAAACTTTCTACGAGCATGATAAACTAAATTTTATGACAAAGAAATTCACAATCGGTCTTTTGCAGCTGCGCAGCACGCCGAATCCCGAAGAGAATCTTTCGCACGCCATCGAGAAAATCCGCGAAGCCGCCGCCCGCGGCGCGCAAATAATCTGCATGGATGAACTTTTCCGCGGCGAATATTTCTGCCGCACCGAAGATCCCGATCTCTTTAATCTCGCCGAATCCATTCCCGGCCCTTCCACCGAAGCGCTCGCGCAAGTTGCCAAAGAGAAAAAAGTCGTCGTCGTTGCTTCTCTCTTCGAGCGCCGCGCCGCGGGCGTCTATCACAACACTGTCGCCGTCCTCGACGCCGACGGCTCCATCCTCGGCAAATACCGCAAAATGCATATCCCCGACGATCCTCTCTACTACGAAAAGTTTTATTTCACGCCCGGCGACCTCGGCTTCCCAAATTTCGATACCGCCTACGGCCGCATCGGCGTCCAGATTTGCTGGGATCAATGGTATCCGGAAGGCTCGCGCCTCACGGCGATGCAAGGCGCGCAGGTGATTTTCTATCCCACCAGCATCGGCTGGCATCCGCACGAAAAAGCCCAGTTCGGCGCGGCGCAACTCGATGCCTGGCGCACCATCCAGCGCGCTCATGCCATCGCCAACGGCGTTTACGTCGCGGTAGTCAATCGCGTCGGCTACGAAGGCAAGCCCGAAAAAGGCGACGCAGGCCTGGAATTCTGGGGCAACTCTTTCGTGGCCGATCCGTTCGGCCGCATCCTCTCCGAAGCTTCGAGCGATAAAGAAGAAATCCTTGTCGTCGAATGCGACCCCGCGCAAAGCGAAGAAACCCGCCGCAACTGGCCCTTCCTCCGTGACCGCCGCATCGACGCCTATTCGCCAATCCTGAACCGCTGGCTAGGCGAATGATTTTCTCTTCGGTGCGGTCTCTGTGACCTCTGTGTTGAGAAAAACATTCAGCCCTACGCAAACTCATGCCTAAAGCGAAAAACGAATCCACGCCAAGCACGCTCGGCTTCTACATGCCAGCCGAATGGGACGCTCACGAAGCCACGTGGCTAGGCTGGCCGCACGAACTAACGGACTGGCCCGGGAAATTCGCTCCAATTCCCTGGGCGTTCGCTGAAATCGTCCGCCACCTCTCGCAAGTGGAGCGCGTCTATCTGCTGGTACAAAATCGCGAAGCCGAATCCCGGGTCCGCACCATCCTCAAAAAGTCGGGCGTGAATCTTGCCGCCGTCGATTTCTTCCGCATTCCCACCGATCGCGGCTGGATGCGTGACTCCGGCCCGATCTGCGTCAAGAATTCCGCCGGCGAAGTCGCCTACACAAATTGGCGCTTCAACGGCTGGGCGAAATACGCCAACCACAAAAAAGACGCCGCGGTAGTTTCCGCGGCCAACAAAAAGCTAAAGCACCGCCTCTGGCAGCCTGCGCACAACGGAAAGCGCGTCGTACTGGAAGGCGGCAGCATCGACGTCAATGGCCGCGGCACCTTGCTAACCACCGAAGAATGCCTCTTAAGCAAAACGCAGGAACGCAATCCCGGCTTCGCGCGCGAAGACTATGCCGCAGTCTTCAAAGACTATTTGGGCGTAACGAATGTGCTCTGGCTCAAGAACGGAATCGCCGGCGACGACACTCACGGCCACGTCGACGACCTCGCGAGATTCGTGAACCCCACGACGGTTGTCACCGTTGTCGAGCAAGACGCAGACGACGCCAACTTCACTCCTCTCCAGGAAAATCTCGCGCTGCTTAAAAACATGAAAGACCAGGACGGCTGTCCTCTGCGCGTCGATACGCTTCCCATGCCCGCGCCGGTCTATTTCGACGGCCAGCGCCTCCCGGCCAGCTACGCCAATTTCTACATCGCGAACAAAATCGTCATCGTTCCCACATTCAACGATCCGAACGACCGCGTCGCACTCGACACGCTGGCCAATCTCTTCCCTGATCGGGAAGTCGTGGGCATCGCTTGCCGCGACTTGGTTCTCGGGCTCGGCACACTGCACTGCATGACCCAACAGCAGCCCGCCGCAGGGTGACGCTCGCGCGACCTGCGTGCGATCTACCCGCAACGAACCCGATATAAATTGGTCGCACCGCAAACTTTCTTTCGGAGCCAAATGTCCGCTGCGCGCCTCCTCGCTACATCTGTTAGACTGGTCGAAATTATTAGCCTAGTTAAATTGCACAAGCGTTTTTTGGAGGCTGCATGTCTGCCATGTTGTTGAGCGCGCTGTTTGATACAAAAGGCTTCGCGATCGTGCTGCCCACCGGCTTTTGGTACTGGATCATTATCGGCCTGATTGCCGGCTGGCTCGCCGGGAAAATCTCGCGCGGCCGCGGTTTCGGCTGCATCGCCGATATCATTCTTGGAATCGTCGGCTCGTTCATTGGTGGCTGGATTTTCACGAAGCTCAATATTCCCGGTACGGGCTTCTGGTACATGCTCGCAGCCGCCACGTTGGGCGCCGTACTTCTCGTTTTCGTTGCGCATCTTTTCAGCCCCAGCGATCGTTAACAGCGGTCCTTAACTTCAGTTGCCAATAAGCACCGGCACGCTCGCCCATCGTCCGCAAGAGGCCGCTGCAACGCGTGCAACTTGCCACTATGATACGATTCCCATGCACACAATGGAGATGACCTTTTTTGAGTAAGTCAACGGAAGCCCTCACAGCAATCCCCCTCGGCGGCCTCGGCGAATTCGGAATGAACATGATGGTCCTGCGTCTCGGTGACGACATCCTCGTCATCGACGCGGGCATGATGTTTCCGGAATCCGAATTGCTCGGCGTTGACCTCGTAATTCCGGACATCACCTACCTGAAACAGAATCGCCAGCACGTTCGCGCGATCGTTCTCACGCACGGCCACGAAGATCACATCGGCGCGCTCGCTTATATTTTGCGCGACCTGAACGTTCCGGTTTACGGCACGCGCTTCACGCTGGCGCTCGTCAAGAAGCGTCTCGAAGAAGCTGGCCTGCTCGGCTCTACGACGCTGCGCGAAGTGCTTCCGGGCCGGCTCGTCGAAATCGGCCCGTACGAGATCGAATTTATCGCCGTCACGCACAGCACCATCGATTGCGTCGCATTGGCAGTGCGCACTCCGGTTGGCGTCATTATTCACACCGGCGACTTCAAGATCGACCAGACGCCAGTCGACGGCGCGCCTTTCGATCTGCACACTTTCGCGCGCTACGGCAGCGAAGGCGTGCTGGCGCTGTTCAGCGACTCGACCAACGTCGAGCGTCCTGGCTTCACTCCCTCAGAGCGCGCCATCGTGCCGCGCATCGAAGAGTTGTGCCGTTCGGCGCCGAAGCGCGTCATCGTTTCTTGCTTTGCGTCCTCCATACACCGCATCCAGCAAATCATCGATGTCGCTGGACGCGTGGGGCGCAAAGTCGCTTTTGTGGGACGCAGCATGGTGGACAACGTCGAGATCGCGCATTCCATGAGTTATCTGCGCATTCCCGATGGCATGGTCGTGCGTCCGCAGGACATTCGCAACTTCGATCCTAAGCGCATCGTCATTCTGGCAAGCGGCAGCCAGGCCGAGCCGATGTCTTCCCTTTCGCGCATCGCCGTGGACAACCACCGCTTCGTCACGGTGGATGAAAACGACAGCGTGATACTTTCCGCGCGCATCATTCCGGGGAATGAGAAAGCCATTTTCCGGATGCTGGACCACATGTTCCGGCGGCGCGCGCTTGTTTATTATGATAATTCCGCGGGAACGATTCACGTTTCCGGGCACGCCAGCCAGGAAGAACAAAAATTAATTCTGAACCTGGTGAAGCCGAAATATTTCATTCCGGTTCATGGCGAGTATCGGCATCTTTTCCGGCACGCGGCGCTGGCGCATCAGTTGGGCTGTGTTTCGGGCGAAATCCTCCTTCTGGAAAACGGCAAATGCATTGAGTTCACGGCGGACGGCGTGCGTCGGCGCGATCCAGTGACTGCCGGTCGCGTTTGCGTGGATTCCGGGTCGCTGGAAGAGATCGAAGATGTGGTGATTCGGGACCGCAAGCATCTGTCCGAGGACGGCATCGTGGTGCCGATCATTGCCATTGATAAGCACACGGGCAAAATGGAATCACATCCGGAGATCGTTACACGCGGAATGTTCAGCGACAACGGGCAGGAGCTGATCGCGGGGGCGCGCGAAGTGATTATGAAGACGGTGGAGCAATCCAACGCGGAAGAGAAATCGGATTGGGGCGTCATCAAGGAAAAGATTCGCGTGGATTTGAAGCGGTACATTAGTAAGCAGACGTCGAAGCGGCCGTTGATTTTGCCGGTGATTCTGGAGATTTGACCCCTCCGCCTGGGTTTCGCGTAAGTGTTCATTCTAAAGAACATAGTGGAAGCCATTGTCAGACGGAGGTGAGTTTATGCGTCCTCGGAGCTTACTATTGCTCGTGCCGGCGGTTGCCTTGTTTGGATGCCGAGGAGTAGTCGTTGACACATTCCAACATTTCACGCCTGCACAGCGCGCTACAGCCGAAGAAGGCGTTCGGCGGTTTGCTGCTAATGTGGCGCAAGACGTAACCCAAGATGGGCCAATGGCTTGGGGGAAACATTTCTCTGGAAGCCCGTCTTTTTTCATGGCCGTGAACGGTAAGGTGGCGTTCCCGAGCGGGCAGGCAGCGGCGCAGGCCCTTCCTGACGTCGCGCATATTTACAACCACATCGAATTGTATTGGGGAAATGACTTGCGGGTGGACGTTCTGGCGCCAGACCTGGCAGTGATGGCCGCTTCCTACGATGAGGTCCAGGAATATGCGGATGGACATCGGGGCACGTCGAGCGGTTACTTTACGGCTGTGACAGAATTGCAGAATGGGCAGTGGCAGTTTCGGGACGTCCATTGGTCGGAGGCTGTTCCTCCAGCGAAGACGCCTTAGGAACCGCTTCGATTGCGCTGCACGTGACTTATAATTCGTCTTGTTTTCAACCAAAGGGGGATGTCTTGGATCATTCGGACTTGGGAAATAATCTGGACAGGCTTTTGGGACTTAAGCATGCGGCGATCGCTATCGCTTTTTTGGGGGAGGCACCTGCGGGGATGTCACGCGTGAAGAAGGCTGGGCCGGCGGGTTGTTCGTATTGGAAATTGGCGACGGATGGTGAGACGTTTTATACGACGGGCGAAGACCATCAGAATTGCCCGGTTGGAGCTTACACGCATGGAGTGAAGCTGGGAGCTGAGAAGTCCAAGGAACTGCAGGGGATGATCGGGCAGATGATTTCTTTGAACTATTTGCAGGAAGCAGAGATCCCGCAGATTCCACATCGCGAACAGTCTTTGGCGTACGTCGCGTATTCTCCTTTAAAGAAAGCACCTTTCGAGCCGCAGATTGTTTTGATCCGGGGCGATGCAAAACATTTGATGCTGCTGACGGAAGCGATGGCGAGAGCGGGAGTTGCCTCCGAACCGATGATGATGAGGCCCACTTGCGCTGTGCTGCCGCAGGTTTTGAAGAGCGGGCATGCTTCGCACAGTCTCGGTTGCATCGGCAATCGCGTGTATACCGGATTGGGCGACGATGAGTTTTATTGTGCGATACCGGCTGCGAAGATGGGGCAGGTCGTGGCGGAACTGGAAAACATAGTGTCAGCTAACAATGCGCTGAAGGAATTTCATCAGGCGCGTTTCGCGAACGCTTAAGCCAAAGCAAAGACTAAGCAAAAGATTTACACAGAGAGCGCGGAGAGCACAGAGAAGAGGATTTAGTGCTCTTGCTCTGGTTATGAGTTTATGAAGGCTGGCTGAACGGCTTCGTTTTCCTTTTGGAGTGGACATCCCAACACACGCTGGAATGAGGGCGCGAGCGCTTGAGCGATTGGTGCGGGTGTGCCAAGATTTGCGACTGGGAGGAGTTTTCGCGAGGAAGAAGCTGTGACCCAAATCGGCGTGTGGGACATCGAAGACGTGAGGAGAAAATGGGATGACGGGTCAAGTGGTGTTGGTGACGGGCGGGACTGGCGGTTTGGGGCGGGCCGTGAGTTTGGCGTTTTTGGCTGGGGGCGCGCGCGTGATTGTGACGTATCGGATGCAGGCCGAAATGGATGGATTGAAGAGTGCTGCGGCGGGAAATGCCGGGGCGGTTGAGGGGCGCAGCGTGGATGTTACGGATGAGGTGGCAATTGGAACGCTGATGGATGGAATTGTGGCGCGGCATGGCCGGCTGGACAGCCTGGTGAATACCGTTGGTGGCTACGCCGGGGGAATAAAATTCTGGGAGATGGAGATTGGCGTTTTTGAGCGGATGGTGAGTTTGAATTTGCGGGCAGGTTTTTTGCTGGCGCGGGCAGCGGCGCGGGTGATGGTGAAGCAAAAGAGCGGGGCGATTGTGAATGTGGCCGCCAAGGCGGCTGTGGATCATGGAGCCGGAGCGGCGGCTTATGCGGCGTCGAAAGCCGGGGCTGTGGCTATGATCGATTCGTTGGCGGCGGATTTGAAGGGGACCGGGGTGCGGGCGAATTCGGTTTTGCCGAGCATTATTGATACGGAGGCGAATCGGAAGGCCATGCCTGGTGCGGATTTTGCGATGTGGCCCAAGCCGGAGGAGATTGCTCGGGTGATTTTGTTTTTATGCGGGGATGGGGCTGCGTTGATCACTGGGGCGAGTGTGCCGGTTTATGGGGATAGTTGAGCGGTTGGAGTTTGGGCCGCGCAAAAGGGCTCAGTCCCTTAGGAAACTAGGTAAGAGAAGACGGGCACGGCATGCCGTGCCCCTACGGAGGATTACATGTCGATACGTCCGGTGAAGAGGCTGGTGAAGGCGAAACCAACTACCGAGGGGGCCGGGGTTCATTTGCGGCGAGCTTTTGGGTTTGGAAATACTAACGACTTCGATCCGTTTCTTTTGCTCGATGATTTTCGGAATGATGTGCCGGAGGATTATTTGGCTGGATTTCCTTGGCATCCGCACCGGGGGATCGAGACTATTACTTATGTTCTGGCGGGGACTGTAGAGCACGGCGACAGCATGGGAAATCATGGAGAGATTGCTTCAGGCGATGTGCAGTGGATGACTGCGGGAAGCGGGATTATTCATCAGGAGATGCCCAAGGGGGACCACGCCGGGCTGATGCATGGGTTTCAGTTGTGGGCGAATTTGCCTGCGTCGCTGAAAATGACTTCGCCGCGCTACCAGGAAGTGAAGTCGGGAGAGATCCCGGAGATCAAGGATGATGACGGGACGCATGTGCGCGTGGTGTGCGGGAATTTTTGGGGCAAGACGGGCCCGGTGGATGGGATTGCCGCGGAGCCTACTTATTTGGATGTGTCGGTGCCACCAGGACGAAGGAAGACTTTGCCTGTGGGGACTACGCGGCATGCGTTTGCGTATGTTTTTGCCGGATCGGGGAAGTTTTGTAATGCGTCGGAACCGCTCTCGGTGCCGACAGAAGCGGTCGGATGGCTCGATACGGCGCCTCCCGTGGCGGCGGACAACCGCTCGCTGGTTTTGTTTGACCGAGGAGATGAGGTGGTGGTGCAGGCGGGCGACGAGGGGATACGGTTCCTGCTGGTATCAGGGAAACCACTGGAAGAGCCAGTGGCCTGGTATGGACCGATTGTCATGAATACGCAGGAACAGTTGCAGCAGGCCTTTAAGGATTTAGAGAAGGGCACATTTTTGAAAAAGGAGAAGTAACGAAGTCGGGATGGTGCGAGGCAAAGAGAAAAATGGAAGTACCAGAAATTGTGGATATACAGAGAGGGGAGGAACATAGAAGATAGGTAGAAGCAGGAGAGACTCGATGAACATGCGGCGATCCTTGGGAGCATTGGGACTTGGACTGACGTTAGCGGCGGCTTGGGCGGTAGCGGGTTGCAGTGACGATTCCGCGGAGCGTGAGAGGAAGATTCACGACGAAGCCGCGAAAGCCGCGGCGGATGCGAAGCCAGTAGTCGAAGAAGCTGGGCGCGCCGTGAAGGCGGCGGTTGAGGGCGCGAAAGAAGGCTGGGATAAAGGCACCAAGAAAACACTGGACCTGAATGAGGCTGGCGAGGACGACCTGACCGGCTTGCCGGGGATCAGCAAGCGCGAGGCAAAGCGAATCATAGCGGGGCGGCCCTATAAGGACGCGCACCAATTGGTCAGCAAGAGAATTTTGACCGAGGCGCAGTACGAAAAGATTAAGGATGATGTGGCGGTGAAGTAGACACAGCATCGATCAGTCTTTGAAATCGTGAAAATTTGGGCTCTCGGAGAAGAATCGCGAGCAGCGCTGAGGAATCAAGAATCCTGATGCTTCTTGTCGTAGGTTTCGGGAATGCCGTTTTCGTCATAGCCTAAGTTCTCGTCTTCCGAGGCCGTACTGAGAATCGGTAGGGCGTCTGCCCGCGCGAGAATTTCGGCAATATCTTGCCGGATTTGGTATTGCTCACGGACGTAGCGAGGCTTTAGGCCATCTTCCAAGGATTTGGTGGACGCCTCGCTGGTAGTGCGAGTTCGGCTGGAAGAATTCATTTTCACTTTTGTGGCTGGGCTGGTGGTTGCAGGGGTCTCCTGCTGGTACACGCATAAACGTGCCAGGGCTCTGGGGCCTCACGTTGAAATCGAGAAAAAAATGGAAGAAGGCTCCGCTACAACGCCGCAGAAAACATTGTTTGCGGGAACGCTCGCCGTGGTGTTTTACCTGGCGCGCTTGCCTTTTGTATTTCACCGAATCAGCGGCAACGGAGCGCGATACGAAGGCTTGCGCGCAGTGCTGATGTTGGCGTCTCTCACTGCGGTATTGATCCTGGCAAGTATCCCGAGGACGAGCCGATTTGCGACCTCGGCAGCCGTGGGCGTGGGTTTCGTGGGCCTTTTGACGTTGGGTGGAGTAACGTTTTTTGACGTCAACGTGTTGATAGGGACCATTTTTGTGATCGCAGGGGGAGCGCTGAAGGAACCGGAGTTCTGGGTGCTAGCCGGATTTCTTACAAGTTGCGTGGTTCTGGCGATTGTGGCGCTAAGCGAGGCCAAGCAACGAAGTTTTTCAATAGTCGCGATGGCAGTTGGAGGACTTTGGACGCTGGGTATTAATCCTGCCGTCGGCGGATGGAAAAATTACGACGCCAAGCAGTACACCCTGGGGCACGAATTGGCGAAGGGCGGCCCGTATCTGATGTACCGCGCGGAGAGCTGTTTGCTGCGCTACAAAGCGAAGCAAAGAGGAGGTTTCCCGGAAACGCTTGCGGAGATTGATAAATCGATTCCCGGCTGTTTGCAAGCAGGGATGGCGGATGGGCGGGAACTCGGCGGCTACCGGGTGGAATATCGCGTGACGGGGTCAGCGCCCTACGCGCAGTTTTCACTGACGGCTCTACCGAGAGTCCATTCGCCGGATGGGACGGTCAGCTTTTTTGCAGATGAAACAGGAATCGTGCGGACGTCTTCGGTGGCTCACACAGCCTCGGCGACGGATGGCGGCGTGACTCCCGCGGAGGAATTTGGACAAATCGAGCGCTGCATCGCGAATTACACGAGCCGCGCGGACAAAAGCAACAAATTTGGCAGAGATCCGAACGTCGGCTATGACGCGCAGGATATGCACTATCCGGACTCCTTCGCAGACATGTTCCAGAAAGCGGCCTGCTTCATGAGGGATCTGCGTGACGGTGATAGATGGAAGGGCGCGGCGTACCGCTATACCTACCAGCGCGTCTCGAAGGACGTCCGCGAGGATTTCGTTTTAACGGGGCGGCCTCTCGAATACGGCGTGACCGGCCTGCGCAGCTATTTTGTGGACAATCATTTCATTGTGCACGCCACGGCAGAGGATCGCGAGGCAACAGAGCAGGATGGGTGGGCGTCCCGGTGTGAACTGTTTTCGCTGGGAACGCCCTGCAAGGATGATCGGCCGCAGACGCGGCCCGTGACGGAAAAAGATTTGCCGGCCGATGACCCGCGATACAAGCCACCGACTCCCAGCATGCATGAAGGAGGCCTGGCGGAAGTGGGATCGAGCAAGCTGTTCTGGAATTCGAATCAGGACTATTTGAGTTGGGTGGGCGCTTCTGAGGATGGGTCACGAGAATACATCGGGCTGGTGCGCAAAGGGATTTTGGCATTGTCGAGCAACGGGGCGGCGGTTTGGATGTATCCAGAGGGAACAAACGGATTGGTTGCGGGAGCGTCGCTGTATGCCGCCAATGAAAACGGAATTCTGACCAGGTTTGATGAGACCGGCAAAGAAATTTGGAGTTTCGACATTCCCACGCATGACATGGGGATGCAATTCCGGGACGGGATTCTGTACCTCCAGGGGAATGGGATTTACGCAATTGGCGAGGACGGTCAATTGCGGTGGCGGATGAAGCTGCCAGGGATTGGCGGAGGCGCGATAAAGCTTAGCGACGATGGCAAGCGCCTGTATGTGGTCGATGGGGGAAATTTACATAAAGTGGACGCTGAGAGCGGCACGCGGCTATGGAGCGTCAAGAATGAGTGTTTTCAGCAGGCAGGGCTCTGTCATCCGGAAGAGTTAGCGAACGGTTCGATTGCTTTGCTTGAGAATAATGCGCGGGGCGTGGGGAATGCGAAACATTTGCGGTTGATCAATGCTAAAGGCGCGGTGGAGTGGTCGGAAGAGTATCCGGCGCGTGTTACGACATTTGAATACGTGGTGCCGCGAGGAGCTAACACGATCGTGGTGAGCGCCGAGAATACGCTGACTGGGCAGAATGCGCGAGGAGAGGCAGAGTGGACATTGCAAGGCTTCTGGCAAAACCTGAGCGCATCGCGGCGCGCGGGATTGTTCTACGCAAATCTAAATACCGTGCAAAAGCTCATGGATGCCAAAGGGCAAGTAAAGTACGAAGTACCGCGGAACTCCATCGGAATCGATCCCCTCGGGCCCTTTGGAAAAGTCCAGGAAGTGGGCGACGACCTCTTGCTGATCGAGAAAGAGTATCACTCG
>DATFZY010000053.1:0-28543 GCA_035313865.1 Candidatus Acidiferrum sp. | reverse complement strand
TTTGCGGCCCAGCCACATCACTTTGGTTATGTTCCAATTGGGTTCGTCATGTGCCCGTGTGATTTCGACGTCAAAGCGCGAGCGAACTTCGGCGAAAAGCGGAGAAAGTTGGTCCGCTTGCTTTACGCCGAGGTCGGCAAGTGTCTTGCCGGTTGGATTTTCGATGTTCGGCATATTCGCGAGATTGACTAGACCGCGAGGGCACGGCGTGCCGTGCCCTACGACCGAAAAAGAGCCGGCTGTCAGCCGGGGCTACCTTAGGACTTGACCGCTTTTGCTGGCGGCGGAGCGGCGGCTTTGGCGCTGGCTACCAGGCTGGTGAAGGCGGCGGCGTCTTTCACCGCCATGTCGGCTAGGATTTTGCGGTCTAGCGAGACGCCGGCGGCTTTCAGGCCGTGGATTAGCTGGCCATAGGTCAGGCCGTTGTTGCGGGCGGCTGCGCCGATGCGCTGGATCCAGAGTTTGCGATATTCGCGCTTTTTTACGCGGCGGTCGCGCTTGGCGTAACGATCGGCGCGATTCGCTGCTTCTTGCGCGGATTGGTAGAGCTTGCTTTTTGTTAGAAAGAAGCCTTTGGTGCGTTTGAGGTACTTTTTACGACGGGCGCGGCGTTTTGTGCCGCGTTTTACGCGTGCCATGGGTTTTTCTCCTTAAGTTGGGAGACAAAGGCGATGCGTTCACGCGTGGGAAATCGCGTTAGGCAGCGGGTTTGTCTCTGATTTGGTGCTGGCCGCTTTTGTTTGCCTTGCGGCAAACATCTTTGGCGGTTTATCGGCCGGCAGGCACCCGTGAAGCGCTGCCTGGCACGATGCGCGGGACTTGCGTCCTGCGTTTGATCGGAAGGGCACGGCGTGCCGTGCCCCTACGAAGAAAATCTTTGCGCGTGCGGAGTGCTGCTGACGCGCGTGGGAAAAACTTTACGGCTCTAGCCGTAGGGAAGCATTTGTCTGACGGCGGCTACGTCTCTGGGACTTACCAGCGTTAGCTTTTTCAGCTTGCGCATGCGGCCGGGGGCTTTTGTGCCCATCAAGTGGCGCTTGCCGGAGTGCATGCGTTTGATTTTTCCGTTGGCGGTAATCTTGAAACGCTTTCTGGCGCCGCGGTGAGTTTTCAGTTTCAGTTTTGGTTTCGTCGAATTCCTTGGCATAGCTGAAATTCTCTCTTTCGTCGGCGGGGTCTGTCCGCGCCACAAATTTCAAATTCAAAAGTTACTGCGACTGCTGGGCGCTGGCGCTCGATTGCCCTGAGGGCTTCGCTACGGCGACGCCTTTTTTCGGGGCGAGCAGGGCGACCAGAACGTTGCCTTCCATGCGGGGCATCGTTTCGATCTGGCAGAAGTCGCCGATTTCCACCAGCAAGCGGTTCATCTTGGCGCGGCCCACTTCCTGGTGCGCCATTTCACGGCCGCGATGGAAAATCATGGCGCGAACTTTGTGCCCGTCACCGAGGAAGCGGATGATCTGGTTCTTGCGAACCTGATAATCGTGCTCGGCGGTCGCGGGACGAAACTTTACTTCCTTGAGCTGCGAGCCGCGGCTGCTCTTGCGCTGTTCGTGCGCTTTTTTGTTGGCCTGGTAAAGATATTTACCGTAATCGGTGATCTTGCATACTGGCGGGTCCGCCGTCGGCGAGATTTCCACCAGGTCGAGCCCACGTTCGCGTGCCAACTTCATGGCCTCGAACGGCTGCATGACGCCAAGCAAGGCGCCGTCTTCATCAATCACCCGGAGCTCGCGCGCCCGAATCCGCTCGTTGACGCGTATGCGATCGCTCTGCCGGAAGCTGCGTTCTGCGATAATTCCCCCTAATTGCTAAAGGCGCCTGGTGACCCGCCTCGCCGGGCTGGCCCTCGAATCCGCCACAGTCCGTCCACACAGCGTAAAAGGAACCGGGGACGAGCTCCAAAGTATAGCATGCTGAGGGTTTGATAGAGCAAGAGGTAAGGCAAGCCCCATGAAGCATTGAATTTGCGCGAAACTCAGGAAGTGACTTGCCAGACCTGGTCTCCTCCCTTTATTACGGCGCGAAGTTGCGGGCGGTCGGCCTTCGAGATCTCCACGTCGAGGCCGAGCCGCTTCGCCGTTTTCGTCAGAGCCTCAGGGTCGGGAGTCAAAAGTTCGAACTGGTCGAGGTGGCAGCCCCTTGGCGCTGCGATTGAGGGATGCGTGGAGCTGGCATTCCATTCGATGAAGAACGGCAGAAGGCCCGCGTCCTTGAGATTCAGGGTTTTCCACTGAAGGAGTTTGCCATCGGGTGTCTGGCGAGAGCCGGGTGTGGGTCCATCAAACTCGACACCTGCATTGCGAAGTCTAATTGCGAATTGGTTCAGGTCGCCGGGATGAGCGGCCCAGCCGACAAGGCGCGGCTCGGTGAGTTTCTCCAAGCCATAGTGATCCGAAACGCCGGTTTGCTGCGGATCAGGAGCAATAATCTCGAGGTAGCGGCGTGAGTGGAGTTCATCGCGGGCAGGCTCGCCGAGAGAAAGAAGAGCGTTGCGCGTCCCGCGTCCGGGATGAACGCCCCCGAACATGGCAGGGACGCCGGTGTGCTTTTCGACGTAAGCGATGCCGCGATCGAGGTCGTTGCAGCCGAGGAGGATGTGATCGAGCACGGTGGGCACTCCGTCTTTTGCAAACGCGAATTGCGGGGCAAGCGCGAAGCTCGCTGCGCTCGCTAGAAAGACTCGACGTGAAATCATTTTCGTTCTCGCTCCGACAGCGGGCGTTGTCAACAGAAATTCTTGAATTCGCCGGGGAGAGCCAGGGATTCATCGCACGAAGATCGCACGATGGAAAAGAGCCAGGCTGTGCCACAACAAGATCACGGCAGCGCGCGGGTTGTGACTTCTTCTTGTAGCGCGGCGATGACTTCGGCCAGGGGCTTGGGGCCTTGATCGCCTTTGCTGCGATGGCGGACGGAGACAGTGCCCGCTTCGGCTTCTTTTGCGCCGACGATCAGCATGTAGGGAATTTTTTGAAGCTGGGCGTCGCGAATTTTTGCCGGGAGCTTTTCGTTGCGGTCGTCGAGATGGACCCGGATGTTGTGCCGCTTGAGAGTTTCTGTGACGTGCTTCGCGTAGTCGGCGACTTTTTCGCTGACCGGACAGATTTGCACCTGCACGGGCGCGAGCCAGAGCGGGAACGCGCCGGCGTAGTGCTCGATCAAAATACCGAAGAAGCGTTCCACCGAGCCAAGCAGCGCACGATGCACCATCAGGGGCTGGTGCTTGGCGCCGTCTTCGGCGACATATTCGAGGCCGAAGCGCGCGGGCAAATTGAAATCAAACTGGACGGTGGTGAGCTGCCAGGGACGGCCGATGGCGTCGATGAGCTTGACGTCGATTTTCGGGCCGTAGAAGGCGGCTTCGCCGGTGATGGTTTTGTACGGTATCTTCAGACGATCCATGGTGTCGGCAAGAGCGGCGGTGGCGCGGCGCCAGTCCTCGGGCTTACCGGCGTAATTTTCCGGATGCGCGGAGTCCCAATCGGATAGCTCGACTTCATATTTTTCGAAGCCGAAATTTTTCATTACGGCAAACGCAAAATCGATGCAGGCTTCGACTTCGCTTTCAATTTGCGACGGAGTGCAGAAAATGTGGGCGTCGTCCTGGGTGAAGCCGCGCACGCGGAGCAATCCGTGAAGGGCGCCGCTGCGTTCGTAACGGTAGACGGTGCCGAGTTCGGCGAGGCGCACTGGCAGTTCGCGATAACTATGGAGCTTCGATTTGTAGATGAGAATGTGGCCCGGGCAATTCATAGGCTTCAACTGGTAATCGGCCTTTTCGACTTCCACCGGACCAAACATGCTGTCCTTGTAAAAGCCGGTGTGGCCGCTGGTTTTCCAGAGGTCGAGGCGCATGATGTGCGGGGTGTAGACGAGGTCGTAGCCGCGCTTGAGGAGTTCGTCGCGGAGCCAGTCCTCGACAATTTTTCGGATGAGGCCGCCCTTGGCATGCCAGAAGATAAGACCCGGGCCGGCTTCTTCCTGGATGCTGAAGAGTTCGAGCTCGACGCCGAGTTTGCGATGATCGCGCCGCTTGGCTTCTTCGAGACGATTCAAATATTCGTCGAGGTCTTTTTGATTGAAAAAGCACGCGGCATAAATGCGCTGGAGCTGCGGATTGCCTTCCTGGCCCTTCCAGTAAGCGCCCGCGACGTTCATCAGCTTGAACGCGGTGATGCGCTTGGTGGAAGGAATGTGCGGGCCGCGGCAAAAGTCGATGAATTTTCCGGTGGTGTAGAAGGACACCATCAGCTCGTTGGCTTTTTCTTCCACCAGCTCACACTTGAAAATCTGGTTGCTCTTTTTGTAGAGCTCGATGGCTTCCGGCTTGGGAATCAGCTTGCGCTCGTTGGGCAAGTCCTGGGCGGCCAGCTCGTGCATTTTCTTTTCAATTTTCGCGAGGTCTTCCGGGGTGAACGGTTGTTCGCGAAGGAATTCGTAAAAGAAGCCGTTTTCAACCGGCGGACCGATGCCCAGCTTGACGTCGGGATAAAGCTCCATCACCGCTGCCGCCATCAAATGCGCGGCGGAATGCCGAAAAACGAAAAGCGCGTCGGGATCTTTTTCGGTGAGGATCTGGAGCTTAACGTTTTCCTCGAGCGGTCGCCGCAAATCGATCAACTCGCCCAAATCGGGAGCATTGGGCAAAGGAGCGCCGTTGTTCGCAACAACCCGCGCCACGAGCGCTGCGTCGGCTAGCCGAGGCGAAATTTTCCGCGCGATCTCCGCCGGAGTCGTGCCCTTGGGCACTTCTTGAATCTTGCCATCCGGTAATGTGACTTGCACCTGCTCCATGATTTTTCCACCTGGAAGGAGAACACCAAGCTTATCGGCGCGCTCCACACGGGTCAAGGCGACTGTCTTTACCGGGATCGAAATGCCAGATGCGGGATTCATGCGGATTCGAGATAGAATTCCCCGATGTACCCAACCCTAGAATTTAACCGTTTGCTGAGCTGGCTCGCAAAGCTCGTTCTTCTTATCGTCGTCGCCAATTCACAATTCGTCGCGGCGCAGGCGCCTGCCCGAGTCCCGCAACCTGACGACCGATACAAAGTAGACATTTTGCTCGTGGTGGCACATCCGGATGATGAGGGAGCTGCGACACCGTACCTGGCGCGCGCTGTCGATGAGGGCAAACGCGTTGCGGTGGCCTATGGGACGCGCGGAAGCAGCGGCGAGAATCAGGCCGGAGCGGAACAGGCGGCGGCTCTGGGCGAAATTCGCGAAATCGAAGCGCGGGGTGCCTGCGCGACGCTGGGAATCGACGAAGTTTGGTTTTTGGGCGGAAAAGACACCGCGTCACAAGACGTTTTGCAATCGCTGGCGAACTGGGGACACGGCGCGGCGCTCGAGAACCTGGTGCGCATCGTGCGAATCACTCGGCCTGAAGTTATTCTCACGTTTCTGCCGGGGACGTTCATCGGCGAGGATCACGGGGACCATCAGGCATCAGGAGTGCTGGCTACCGAAGCCTTCGATCTCGCCGGCGATCCAACGGCGTTTCCCGAGCAAGTCGCCGCGCCGTTGCGGAGGCTTGAACCTTATCTCGAAAATCTACGCCCGTGGCAGCCGAAAAAAATCTATTACTTTCCCGATGCGGACAACCAGGAGATTTTTCGCGACAAAGGCCCCAGGTATTCCGTGGCCGACATTTCAAAATCGGCGAAGAAGGCTTACTGGCGTTTGGCGCTCGATTCCTTTCTCAAGCATGAAACGCAGGCCAAAGGTTTCATCGATTCGCTCTCCAAAATGGATGACGCGCAAATCGAAAAAATGATCACGTCCGACAGCTTCTGGAGCGACGGCATTAGCTTCGTACGCGGGAAATCGCGGGTGGGAGGCAGCGTGACGGGAGACATTTTTGAAAACATAACCCCAGGGGCGATTTCGTTCGCGCGGCCGGAAGTTCTGCCGGAACCGTCGCGGCCGGGCGTGTCTGTCGAGCTCGCCGGTCCTTGGAGTTTTTACGCGGAGTTTCGCCGCGCCCACGGGCTGATGCATCTGTCTCACCCGGAGCCACCGGAAATCGCTCAGCAAGCGGGCGGCATATTTGTGGTTCCCCTGTGGCTGCGCAATCAGACGGCAGACGCGCGTGAGTTTACTCTCTCCGCCAACCTGCCGGCGGGATGGACGGCGCAAAGCGGCACAGTGAAATTTAAGGTGGGAGCGAACCAGACAGGGGCGGCACGCATCGAAATAAGCTTGCCGGCGTTAAGCGATCCTGCGCCTAAGAAACCACAGCCACAGGCAATCAGCGTCCACGCCGAATCCAACGGCCAAGCCATCGGCGATGTAAAAATTCTGGTGGAATTGCGCAAGCGCGCTTTGCCCGAGTAGTTCTAGCAACCTTCAGGTTTTCTTGATACGAGCCGCTTCCAAACTTTCCCAGACGCTTTCCGGCAGCATGAGCAGGTCGTTAAACTCTCCCGCACCGCGCAGCCATTGGCCGCCGTCAATGACCACGCACTCGCCGTTGATGTACTCCGCCATATCGCTGATGAGAAACGTGGCGAGGTTTGCCAGCTCCTCGTGCCGCCCAAAGCGCTTCATGGGGTGCTTGTCCTTGGAGTGCTCTTCAAATTGCCTCGAAGGCATCAGGCGCGACCAGGCGCCTTCCGTTGGAAACGGTCCGGGCGCAATGGCATTCAGGCGGATGTGATACTTGGCCCACTCCACCGCCAAAGAAGTAGTCATCGCCAGCACGCCCGCCTTTGCACAAGCCGAAGGCACGACGAATCCGGAGCCGCTGTTGGCGGAGGCATACGTCGTCACGATATTGAGCACGTTGCCGCCGAGTTTTTGCGAAATCCAGCGCTTGGCGAAGGCCTGCGTGCAATGAAACGAGCCGTTCAGTACGATGCTGACGACGGTATTGAAAGCGTTGGGGGAGAGTTTTTCGGTACGCGCAATAAAGTTTCCTGCTGCGTTGTTGACGACCGTATCTATGCGGCCGAACTGCTGCTCGGCCTTTTCCGCGGCGGCTTCCACTGCGCCGTAATCGCGCACATCGCAGGTAGAGAAGGCGGCCGAACCTCCCGCGCGATGAATCTCCGCACAGACTTCCTTTAGCGGTTCTTCGCGGCGCCCCACAAGATACATGCGCGCGCCAAGCTCCGCGAACCGCAGCGCCATGGAGCGGCCCAAGCCGCTTCCTCCGCCCGTCAGGAAGACCGCCCGCCCTTTCAATACATCTTGGTGAAACACACGGCACCGCCTTATGAGTGAATAAACTTATTCTGAAACTTCGGGAAACGCCAGTCGAGTGTACCAGCGTTAGCACAACCGCCCAGTCTGGTAACTCCGCCATGGCTCGAAAGCCAAAAGCAATGCGTCAGGAGGCGCGACGCAGGCGATTCCATTCAATTATCGCCATCTTGGACCCGCATTCGCAAATCCATGCGAATAACCCTACAGGAGCGAGGCGCTCCAAAGAGGCGAGCGAATTCAGTTCGGCTTTATCACCGCGGGAATCGGCCGGCCCATGACCTTCGCGTATTCGGCGGCGAAAAGCGGGCTGTCTGGAAATTCCTCGGTCAATTCGAGCAAGAGCTTTTTCGCCAAGTCGTCCTGCTTTTCCCGCCGCGCTGCCAGCGCTAGAAGTATTTTCGCAAATGGCTCCAGGTAGCGGCCTTTCTCGGCAGTTTTTTTCACCTCATCCATACCCAGCTTTTTGTCGCCATGAATGCCGCCAAACCACAAAAGCATACGAGTGCCTCCGGAGAGGCAGCCGATTATGTAATTGGCCGAGCCCGGCGCGACCCAGGCGTCACTTGCGTCGGGGCGCTGCGCCAGCAACAGTTTGGCGTGCTCGTTGGCTTCCTTCATTCGTTTGAGGCCTTCGACGTGCTTTTTTTGAAGGATGCTGTCCGAGTTGGATTCCATTCCTGCTGCCAGAGTCAGAGAAAACAGCGCCGGAGCATCGTTTTTGTCCTTGGTCAGGCGTGTACCGGCGAGGTTGCGGGCTTTGGCCAAGTCGTCGTCGAAGTTCTTCAGGCGTTCGGCGTCGGGCTTGCCGTCAATGCCGCGAAGGAACTTTTTGTCATCGAGGAAGAAATCGCTGGTCATGACGCCTTGCCGGTAGAACTCTTCAAATAGATAACTCGCCGCCGTGGCTACATATCCAAAGGGGTCGTCGGGATGCTCGGAAGTCCACGCAGAAAACTTTTCGCGCGCTTCCGGATACTTCTGAATGTAGAGCAACCGGAAGCCCTCCTTCATCTGCGGTACTTCGGTGAAGGCGGAATCGCTGCCATCCGAGGCTTCTTGAGCGAGGGACAACGCGGGGCCCAGCAAGACAACTAGAGCTAAGGGGAGAATTCGCCGGCAAAAGCGCGCCGGCATTTTCAGAAAACACCGGGGATGAATCTCGGCTTATCGGCCATGGTGGCCTGATACTCGGGATTAGCCAGCAGCACGCGCTCTTCCGTGGATAGTCGCATCGAAAGCACCGCAATATGTGCCAGCGAACCGGCGATGGCGGTAATCCAGGCGGTGTGAATCAGCGGCAGCGCCAGCATCTCAGCGAAAACCGCCGCGTAATTCGGATGACGGACATAACGGAAAGGTCCTGAAGAGATGACGCCGAGGCTTGTCGAATCGACCACCTGGACGTTCCAGTGGTTACCCAACGTGCGAATCACCCACCAGCGCAGCACGTTGGCCGCTAGAAAAATCACAAACATCACAGCGGCGAGGACAGGAATAAACGTGCGATGAAGAAACACAACTTCCAGCGCTGCGCCGATTAGCACGGCCGTATGAAGCAGGACCATCCAGCGAAAACGCGGCTCGTGCACCTTGGCGGCGCCCCGCGCAATCATCTCCTGCTGATGCCGCCGAGAGATCTGCAGTTCCACGATGCGCAGTAGAGCCACGGCCACCAGCAGGCCGAGAAACGCGATGACGCTCAGTGCCATTGCAGCAGAAGAAATTCCGCGCTGAATCCAGGGCCGAACGCCGCAGCCATCGCGTATTCGCCGGACTTCAGGGGGCGCTTCTCAAGCCATTCCTGCAAGATGAAGAGAATCGTGGCGCTGGAAAGGTTGCCGACGTTGGTCAGGATATCCCATGAGGGTTGGGTGTCGCACTTGCACAGTCCCAATTCCTTTTCGACATTGCCAAGCAGGCGCGCCCCGCCGGGATGCAAAATCCAACCCTTAATGTCTTCCTGCTTGCGACCCTGGCGTTCGAGGAAGCCATCCACGAGTCCCTTGATTTTCTCGCCGATCATTTCGGGGACGTCTTTGGAAAGCAAAATGTGAAATCCGGAATCGCGCAAGTCGAAGCCCATGGCGCCCAGGGAATCGGGAAAGGTGTACGTTTCCGATACCAGGATCTTGGGACCTTTTTGCGCCGTACCGCTGACGAGCACAGCCGCGGCTCCATCACCGAACAGAATGGAAGAGATCAAATTTGCCTGCGAGATGTCTTTGCGCTGAAACGTGAGCGAAGGCAGCTCCACCGCGATGATCAAGACGTTTCCGCCGGGGTTGGCCTTCAAATAATCCGCCGCGCGGCTCAGGGCCATCGCTCCGGCCGCGCAGCCAAGCTCCGTAAAAGGCATGCGGCGCACGTTGGAGCGGAAGCCCATCAGATTAATGAGGTGCGCGTCGAGAGACGGGATCATGAAGCCGGTGCAGGAAACGGTGATGATGAGATCCACTTCGTCGGCGCGAACGCCGGCGCGCTCGAGACACTTTTCCGCTGCTTCGCGGCCGAGTTTTACGGCATGCTCGATATATTCATTGTTAGTCTTGGATAACGGGCGCGGCTCGACGGTATATTCGATGGGAAAGATGGAGTAGCGCTGGTGAACCTGCGCGTTGTCGACGATGGACATCATGGCTTCGAGGCGGCGTTCCGGGATGTCGAACACGCGCCCTATGTAGTACTTCACGTTCTCACGAGTCATGATGTACGGCGGAAGCGCCGTTGCCGTCGCGGCAATCGTGCAGTGCGAGTTTGAAGCTCCGTTCGAGGATCCAATATTCAAGTATTCCACCTGTCAATTCTGCGCGATAGCTCCGCCTGAGAGCACTCCCTGGTTACCAAGCCGTTTTCTGTACAATGGTTCAGCGGCGGGTGCACATGAGCGCTAGACTCTACAACATTCCCTGCGCGAGGGACAGTTGGATTTGATAACTGCCCACTCGCCTAGTCCAGCATTGTTCACACCCAATTTATCCTTCTCTTGCCTCTTTGTAAAATCCTTCTCATGGTTGGAGTATGCTTTTGGCCACCATGAAGAGATCAACGAGTTATCGCACTCCCACAAGACATCGCCATGCCGGCCTTCTTTTCGCTTTGGCAGGCATTTTTCTTTTCTCCTCCAACACCCTTTCACAAGAGCAGGCGTCGCCGCTTCTCGTGATCATTTCCGTGGACGGCATGCGCCCGGACTACATTACCGAGGCGGATGCGCACGGCGCGAAAGTGCCGAACCTCCGCCGGTTTCTTAAAGAGGGAACTTACGCCGAGGGCGTCGTTGGAACAGTCCCCACGGTGACCTATCCAGCCCACACCACGCTCGTGACCGGCGTATCGCCCGCGAAACACGGAATCTTTGCGAACACGACATTCGATCCGCTACAACAGAACCTTCAGGGCTGGTATTGGTACACCGAAGATATTCGCGTTCCCACGCTCTGGGACGCCGCGGCGCAGGCAGGGCGCGGTACCGCGAGCATTCAATGGCCCGTCACCGTCGGCGCACACATCAACTGGAACATTCCGGAATTTTGGCGCGCGAGCACTCCAGACGATGCCAAGCTGCTGCGCGCCGTCTCCACGCCCGGCTTGCTCGAAGAAGCCAAAGCAGATCTCGGCGAATATGTCGGCGGCATCGATACCTCGGGAAAGGCGGACGAAAGCAGAGGCCGCTTCACGCAGTGGATCCTTGAGAAAAAACATCCGGGATTGCTGACGCTTCATCTCACGTCGCTCGATCACATCGAGCACGAAACGGGACCGTTCAGTCCCGAATCCATTGCCATTCTGGAAAGCATTGACGCCACCATCGGCAAAATCCGCGAGACCGCCGAGCGGTTGGCTCCCGGCCGCGCCTATATCGCCGTGGTCTCCGACCACGGATTCGTTCGAACCGAGGCCCAACTGAATCTGTTCCCGGCGTTTCGCGAAGCAAATCTCATCACCGCCAATGAAAAAGGCAAGATCACGGATTGGAAGGCGATGCCCTGGGTCACCGGCGGGTCGGCGGCGATCGTCCTGAAAGATCCCAACGATGCTGCCACCGCCTCGCAAGTGCGCGAACTCCTTGCCAAGCTGGCGAGCGATCCCGCGAATGGAATCGACCGCATCCTCGATACGGAAGATCTGCGCAAGCGGGGCGGTTATCCTACCGCCTTGTCTTTTGTGAGCCTGAAAGCGGGCTGGCGCACTGGCGCGACGCTCGACGGCCCGGTTCTTTCCAAAACACCCAAAGTCGGCGGCACGCACGGCGCGCTGCCCGACGTGCCCGATTTACACGCTGCCTTTTTCCTGGTTGGTCCCGGAGTTCCCGCAGGCAAATCGCTCGGAATTATTGATATGCGCGACGTGGCGCCAACGCTCGCTCATGAAGTTGGACTCAAGCTGCCGAGGGCTGACGGGAAAATACTTCTGCCTTAGTTGTACGGCGGACGCGTACCGCTACTGTGCTCAGCGCAGCCCAACCATCCCTTTTGCAGATTCGATTAATTTCGCGGAGTCGTAGCCCACACCGTCTTTGAAAACCAGTTCCACTTTTTCAATGTCCTTGATGTTCGCCGACGGATCTCCCTGCATGACAACCATATCGGCCGCTTTTCCCACAGCAAGCGTGCCGATTTTATCCAGCTCGCCCAGAAACTCCGCGCCATTCGAAGTCGCGATATGAATAGCTTCCACCGGCGTGAACCCCGCCTCCACAAGCAATTCAACTTCACGCTGATCGCCGAACCCCGCAATCACCCCGCCATACCCGGTTGGATCGAGCCCCGCCAGCAGCAACCCTCCCTGCTTCGAAAATTCATGTTCGAACTCCAATTCCTTTTTGAAGATGGCCGCCGCATCGGAAGTTGCCGCATTATCAGAAATGCGCGCGCGCCGCGTCAGATAAGCAAGCCGCGCCTCCGGCGTCATCGCGTCGAGCACGCGGCTGTCGAGCGGCGCACGTCCGGGCACAGACGTTTCGAACACCGGCAGGGTGGAAGTGACTGCGACGTGATGTGCCACCAAATCGTGAATCATGTCCTGCATGGGCTTGCTCGCAATATCAACGGAGAGCAGCGCCTTCGCGGCGGCCTGCGGATTAGGGCAAACGCCGGGTTTCTTGTCCGGGAGAAATTCCGTGTCCACTTCGATGCCGTGCTCCAGGTCGTCGATGCCAATCGCGGCGGCCTCGCGGAAACCGATAGAGCAAAGATGGCCCGTCACTTTGATTCCGTGGGCATGCGCCGCTTTCACCGCAGCTGCCAATTCATCCGGCGTGATGTTCATGTATGCCTTGAACGAAGTAGCCCCTCGTGCGATCCAGAATTCCACCATTTGCCGAGCATCTTCCGCGTCCTTCAGCTGATGCATCTGCAGCGCAAACGCGCCCTGCCCTTCGAGATAGGGTCCAGTCACATGAATTTTCGGACCAGCAAGTTTCCCCGCATCGATCGCGTCCTTCAACTCCAGATCCGCGTAGGGTTCAAGACTGCCCGTTGTTCGAATCGAAGTGACGCCGCCGGCGAGATAAAGCCGCGGGAAACTCGAAGCATGCTCGGGGTAGAGCGGAAGCCCTCCGCCCGGCGAAGGATAAAACATGTGATCGTGCATGCCCACCAATCCCGGAATAACGGTGCGGCCCGTTAGATCGAGCACTTTCGCGCCATCGGGAATTTTCGTTGTTCCACTGTCCCCAAGCGCAACGATTTTTCCGTCCGAGATAACCAATGTTTGGTCTGCGCGCGCCGCGGTGCCCGTCCCGTCCACCACGCGCACGTGCGCCAGCGCAATCACGCCCGCGTCTTCCTTCACGAAAGGGGTGACGGCAGGTGAGAGCTTCGGTTTTGTTTGTGCAAGGCTGAAAGGCAGGACCAGCGCCAAACCAACAATCGCAAAAAACAGTTTCCGCATCAGGCCACCTCGCGGGCAGCAAGCCCATTCGCGTGATGCAGTCTATTCATCGTCGTGCCTCCGCACAAGCGGTGCGAGCACGGCAGCATTCTCCGCGCTGTGATAGATTTCGTCCTGTGAGGTGCCCGATGCTCGAATATTTGCGCGCAATTTTTGCCTCCGCGCTCGCAACCGCGGTTCTCGTGGTATTGCCCTGCGCGGCGCAGCAAATGCCCGCAACATCCGACGGCGATTTCGTAATTCACAATTTTCAGTTCCACTCCGGCGAATCGCTTCCCGAATTGCGCCTGCATTACAGGACGATGGGCAAACCAATTCGCGACGCGCAGGGTCGCACTGCCAACGCGGTACTCATTCTTCATGGAACGGGCGGAACCGGCCAGACGTTTCTCCAACCCCAGTTTGCAAGCGTGCTTTTTGGTCCGGGGCAGCTTCTCGATACGACGCGCTACTTCATCATTCTCCCGGACGGCATCGGCCACGGAAAATCTTCGAAGCCCAGCGACAGCCTGCACGCGCACTTCCCGCAATACGACTACGACGACATGGTCGCCGCGCACTATCGGCTTCTCACCGAAGGCCTGGGCGTCAATCACGCCCGGCTGGTGATGGGCACCTCGATGGGCTGCATGCACTCTTTCGTCTGGGGCGAAACGTATCCCGATTTTATGGATGCGCTCATGCCGCTCGCATGCGTGCCTGTACAAATCGCCGGACGCAACCGCATCTGGCGCAAGATGGTGATGGATGCAATCCGCGAAGACCCGGAATGGAAAGGCGGCGAATACAAGGAAGAGCCCCAGCAGGCTCTCAGGACGGCGCTGGATTTTCTGCTAATCGCTGGAGCGGCGCCAATCCCCATGCAGAAAGCCCTGCCGACGCGCGACGCCGCCGACAAATATCTCGACGACTACTTCAAAGCCCGTTTCGCCGCGCTCGATGCAAACGATCTTCTGTACCAGGTAAACGCGTCGCGCAACTACGATCCGTCGTCGCAGCTCGGCAAAATCAAAGCACCCATGATGTACATCAATTCCGGCGACGATTTCATCAACCCGCCGGAGCTAGGCATTGCCGAACGCGAAATCAAGCAAGTGCCAAGCGCAAAATTCGTCCTGATTCCCGCGAGCGAAAACACCCACGGCCACGGCACGCACACCTGGGCCGAACTCTGGAAACAGTATCTGGCGGAATTGCTTGAAAGATCAGCGCATTAGAAGGCGCACCAAATGCGTTGCTATTTAGTCGCTTCGTGGCTGGCACGAATTTCCTGCCACCGGCGCGGCCGCTTGTTGGCTTGCAAGACCTTCTTGCGCAACCGAATCGATTTCGGCGTTATCTCGACGAATTCGTCGTCGGCGATGAATTCAATCGCCTGCTCCAGGCTCAACTCACGATGCGGAATCAAACGAATAGCCTCGTCCGCGCTGGACGAACGCATATTCGTCTGTTTCTTTTCCTTCGTGACGTTCACTTCCATGTCTTGCTCGCGCGAATTTTCGCCGATAACCATGCCTTCATAGACTTCGATCGCGGGTCCAATAAACAATTCGCCGCGCTCCTGCAGGTTCCACAGCGCGAAAGCCGTCGAAGGCCCAGAACGGTCGGCAACGAGCGCGCCGGTCGGCCGCAGCGCCATCTCACCGGCATAATCCGTCCACCCGTCGAAAATCGAGTGAATCAATGCCGTTCCGCGCGTGTCGGTCATCAACTGGCTGCGCAATCCAATCAACCCACGCGAAGGAATTTTGAAATCCATCCGCACGCGCCCGGAGTTGTGGTTGCTCATCTTGAGCATTTCTCCGCGCCGGCTTCCCAGCGTTTCCATAATAATTCCAATAAAACTTTCAGGAACGTCGATAACCACCCGCTCCAGCGGCTCAAGCTTCTTTCCATTCTCCGTCCGCACCACGATTTCCGGTTTCCCCACCATCAATTCAAAACCTTCGCGCCGCATCGTCTCGATCAAAATGGCAAGCTGCAATTCGCCGCGTCCCAAAACGCGAAACGATTCCGGCGTGTCCGTGTCCTCGACGCGAATCGAAACATTGGTTAGCAACTCTCGAGCCAGGCGGTCGCGCAAATCGCGCGAAGTCAAATAGCTGCCTTCTTTGCCGGACAGCGGGCTGCTGTTCACCGTGAAAATCATCGCAAGCGTAGGCTCGTCGATCAGCAACGGCTCAAGCGGCAATGGGGTCGTCAGATCAACAATGCTCTCTCCGATCTGAATTCCCTCCACACCAGCGATGGCCACAAGGTCGCCCGCGGCAACCGCCTCCGCTTCGTCGCGCTCCAATCCACGAAACGTATATAGCTTCGTGATTCGCGTAGTCAGCAACTTCCCATCCAGCTTGCTGATACCCACATCCTCGCCGCGACGCAGCGTTCCGTTAAACACGCGCCCAATCGCGATACGCCCCAGGAATTCGCTGTAATCCAGATTCATAACTTGAATTTGAAGCACGCCCTCCGGGTCCCCCGGCGGCGCAGGAATATGCTTCACGATGGTCTCAAACAGCGGAAGCAAATCCTTCGAGTCATCCCCTATCTGACGATGTGCAACTCCATCGCGCGCATTTGTGTACACAACCGGGAAATCGAGCTGGTCTTCCGTCGCGTCCAGATCGATAAACAAGTCGTAGATTTCGTCGAGTACTTCCTTCGCCCGCGCATCCGTGCGATCGATTTTATTCAGCACAATCACCGGCGGCAGCTTGGCGGCCAGCGCCTTTTGCAGAACGTACCGCGTCTGCGGCAACGGCCCCTCGCTGGCGTCCACCAGGAGCACCACTCCGTCCACCATGCGCAGCGCCCGCTCGACTTCCCCGCCAAAATCGCTGTGCCCGGGCGTATCCACAATGTTGATTTTCGTGTCGTGGAAAAAAAGCGCCGTATTTTTCGCGAGAATGGTAATCCCGCGCTCGCGTTCCAGGTCGTTGGAATCCATCACGCGTTCGACAACCGCTTCGTTGGCGCGGAAAATCCCGCTCTGCCGCAGCATTCCGTCGACCAGCGTCGTTTTCCCGTGGTCCACGTGCGCGATGATGGCGATATTTCGAATATTTTGGCTCATAATTTCTACGTCGGTCCAAAGACTGCCTCCGGGCAGCCTCTCTAAAGACAAAAATAGCTGCTGAAACAACCAGCAGCCCGGACGAATCTCCTCTGTTCTCAGGTGTGGTCGAGCAGCCTATAGTTTAGCAGAGAAACGAGTAGGACAGACACTCTTGTCTGTCCCTTGATCTTCGCAGCCAATCAATGGCAATCCAGGCAAGACTCCACTTTTACCCCCGCAAGCCGTCCAAAATCGTTCTACAGACAAGATTGTCTGTCCCACCCGAGCCTCCTGTACTATCCTCATCCCGGTCCGGTTACTCGCTCTTGCTTTGAATTCATCGGCGGAGATTTTCATGCGATTTGCACGCTTGCTCGGCAATGCCAGAATTTATCTCTGTCTGGTCGCCGCACTGCTCTTCTTTCTTCTCACCAGCCACGCACAAGCCCCGAATCCGCCCGACTATTCCCTGCTCTTCGACAAAACCGATGTCATGATCACCGCCCGCGATGGCGTAAAGCTGCACACCGAAATTTACACGCCGAAGAACGTCTCCGCCGCACTCCCCATCGTCCTCGAACGCACCCCCTACGGAATAGTCGACGACACCAAAGGCTTCAGCCGCAAACTCGGCCGCTACGCCGAGATGATTCCCGACGACTACATTTTCGTCTTCCAGGACATTCGCGGCCGTTACACTTCTGAAGGCACATTCGTGATGGTGCGCCCATTGCGCGATCCAAAGGACTCAAAAGCCATCGACGAAAGCACCGACACCTACGACACCATCGATTGGCTCGTGAAAAACGTCCCGCACAACAACGGCCGCGTCGGTCTCCTCGGAATCTCCTATGGCGGCTGGCTCACGGTGATGGGCATGCTCGAGCCGCATCCCGCCCTAAAAGCCGTCTCCGAGCAAGCTTCCCCAGCCGACATGTTTCTCGGCGACGATTTTCACCACAACGGCGCGTTCCGCCTAAGCTACGGCTACGAATACTCGACGATGATGGAGACGGGAAAATCGAATTTTCATTTCGAATTCGACCGCTTCGACACCTACGACTGGTATCTGCGTCTCGGCCCGCTCTCCAACGCTGATAAAAATTACATTCACGGCACGCTGCCAACGTGGAAGGATTTCGTCGCCCACCCCAATTACGACGCCTTCTGGAAAAAGCAAGCCATGCCGTACATCCTCACAAAACCCAAAGTGCCGAACTTGAACGTCGCCGGCTGGTGGGACCAGGAAGACGCTTACGGCCCGATGAAAATCTACGAACTCCTCGAGAAAAATGATCCCGATCACTTGAATTATCTCGTTGCCGGCCCGTGGAATCACGGCGGCTGGGCGCGTAGCCAGGGAAAATCGCTTGGCGATATCTCTTTCGGCAGCGACACTTCCCTCTATTACCGGCAAAAAATCGAAGCCCCGTGGTTCGCCTACTGGCTCAAAAACAAAGGCAGCCTCCCGCTAAAAGAAGCCTTGCTGTTTCAAACTGGCTCCAACAAGTGGACCCAGTTTGACTCCTGGCCTCCGCGCGACGCAGCCACGCGCGAGATTTATTTCCACGAAGATGGCAAGCTGTCCTTCGAAAAACCGCAATCCGAAACGGTCGGCGCATTCGATAGCTACGTCAGTGACCCCGCCCACCCGGTCCCGTACCGCCATCGCCCGATTGATATGACCTATCCCGACGATCATCCCGGCGGCTGGCCCACCTGGCTCGTCGAAGACCAGCGCTTCGTCACCGATCGCCCGGACGTGCTCGTCTGGCAGACGGAGGTCCTGGAGGATGACATGACCATCTCCGGCCAGGTGACCGCCAAGCTCTTCGCATCCACCACTGGAAGCGATTCCGATTGGGTTGTGAAGCTTATCGACGTCTACCCGGAAAATTATCCCGACGACTGGAAACTCTCCGGCTACGAACTGATGATTGCCGACGAAGTGTTTCGCGGCCGCTTCCGCAAGTCGTTTGAAACCCCTGAACCCATCACCCCTGACACCATCACGCCCTTCACTATCGATCTCCACACCGCGAATCACGTCTTCAAAAAGGGCCATCGCGTCATGGTCCAGGTCCAAAGCACGTGGTTCCCCATCATTGACCGCAATCCGCAGAAATTCGTTCCCAACATTTTCGAAGCCAAAGAGTCCGACTTCCAAAAAGCCACCCAGCGCATCTATCGTTCAAAGGAGTTCCCTTCCGGAATCGTGCTTTCGATTGCGCCGATTAACAAATCCAACTGAGGGCTATGACCAGCGTGGAATTTGCAGGTAAGTCGGCTGCCCCTCATGTTCTAAAGTGGGTTTTAGGAGCCTATTTCCTCCGCCGCTCTTACTGAATCTTTCGAATTCTCATGTTGTTGTAATCCGCGATGTACAAATGGCCGGCCGTATCCACAGCAACATCTTCAGGGAAGCGCAGTTCGGCGGAGGTCGGGGAGCCTCCATCGCCGTGTCTACCTTCTCACGCGGTTGTTATAGTAGTCGGCGATATAAACGTTGCCTGCGTGATCCGTCACTGCTCGATAGGGGGCGTACAAACCCGCAGAGGTTGCGGGTCCGCCATCTCCGCCGCTGCCGATAGCACCATTTCCGGCGATCGTCGTGATCTTGCCAGTCGAGTCAACTCTCCGTATAACCTCGTTCCCTGTGTCCGCTATCGTGAATTGGCAGCGAAGTTCTTGCCCTTCGGGATGTTGAACTACGCCTCCCACGCTGCGCCTGCCGGTGCTCTAAACTCTCTGTGTTATTCTCTCCTTCGCGGCAATTGCCTCATGCCCTCCGCTCGAAGGAGCCCTGATGTTTTCCACCCGCAGGATTGTTCCACCGGCGATTTTCTTCGCGGCCCTTGCATTGATATTCCTTCCCTTTTTTGGAGGTGCCGCACAGCGCCAGCGCCTCGATTTCGCCGCCATCTTCGACAAGCACGAAGTGATGATTCCCATGCGTGACGGCGTCAAGTTGCACACCGAGTTTTACACCCCAAAGAACGCCTCAGGCCCGCTCCCGATTCTCATGAATCGCACTCCTTACGGCATTTCCAGCCCCGATAAAGGCTTCACCAGCATGCTCTTCCGCTACTCCGACATGGTCCCCGACGGCTACATCTTCGCCTTCCAGGACATTCGCGGGCGCTACAGCTCCGAAGGAAAATTCGTAATGCTCCGTCCTATTCATGAGGCGAGCGATCCCAAGGGCGTGGACGAAGCCACCGACACCTACGACACGATCGACTGGCTCGTAAAGAATGTTCCCAACAACAACGGACGCGTCGGCCTCGACGGAATTTCTTACGACGGTTTTCTCGTCACCATGGGCATGATCAACCCGCATCCCGCTCTCAAAGCCGTTTCCGAGCAAGCCTGCATGGGCGACACCTGGCTCGGCGACGACTTCTTCCATAATGGCGCTTTTCGCTTGAGCTACGGCTTCGAATACACCGCACTCCTCGAGTCCTCGAACGAAAATTTCAGTTTTGCTTTCGACAGGTTTGACGTCTACGATTTTTATCTCCGTCTCGGAGCCCTTTCGAACGCCAACGCGAAATATTTCCACGAAAAAATTCCAACCTGGAACGAATTCGTCGCCCATTCAAGCTACGATGATTTCTGGAAGCATCACGCCGTCGCCTATGGCTTGAAGGAACCCACCGTTCCCAATCTCAACGTCGCCGGCTGGTGGGATCAAGAAGATTTTTATGGCCCCATGGCCACATACGCCCGACTCGAAAAATCCGATTCAAAACATCTCAACTATCTCGTCGCCGGCCCTTGGAATCACGGCGGCTGGGGCGGCGGTCCCGGCAAGTCGCTCGGCGCAATTCCTTTTGGCAGCGACACCTCCCTCTATTTTCGCCAAAACATCGAAGCTCCGTGGTTCGCCTACTGGCTGAAAGACAAAGGTTCCCTGCCTCTAAAAGAAGCAATGCTCTTTCAAACGGGAAGCAACAATTGGGTTCAATTCGATTCCTGGCCCCCGCGCGAAGCGCAGACCCGCAAACTCTATTTCCACGCGGACGGCAAACTTTCCTTTGATGCACCGCAATCGGATTCCGCGGACGCCTCCGACAGTTACATCAGCGATCCCGCACATCCTGTCCCTTATCGCCATCGCCCCATTGATATGACCTATCCCGAGGATCATCCCGGCAGTTGGTACACCTGGCTCGTGCAGGACCAGCGTTTCGTCGACGAGCGCCCAGACGTCCTGACCTGGCAAACGGATGATCTAACCGAGGACGTCACTCTCGCCGGCCAGGTCACCGCAAAACTTTTCGCCTCCACCACCGGCAGCGACAGCGACTGGATCGTCAAATTGATTGATGTCTATCCGCAGAAATATCCCGACGACTGGAAACTTTCCGGTTTCGAACTAATGATTTCCGACGAAATTTTCCGCGGTCGCTACCACAACTCCTTCGAAAAACCCGAAGCTCTCAAGCCAGGAGAAGTCACGCCTTTCACAATCGACCTGCACACCGCCGATCACGTTTTCAAAAAGGGCCATCGCATCATGGTCCAGGTTCAAAGCTCCTGGTTCCCCGTCTACGACCGCAACCCCCAAAAATTCGTCCCTAATATTTTCGAAGCAAAAGAGTCGGATTACCAAAAGGCGACCCAGCACATTTTTCGCTCAAAGAGATTCCCTTCGAGCGTCGAAATCATGACTTTGCCTCAACAGGATACCCGCGCGGCGAACTGAAACGGTCACGGACTCTGATGCTCAATCGGATTTATGTCGACGGGTTGCGACTATCTGAACTCACTCCTCGCGTGTCCGAAGCACTCGAATAACCAAATCAAAAAAAGTATCTATCAATTTATCTGAGACTCCTCGGTCTGGCGCGTGTCCCAAATACGGACATTCTTGCGCATCTGGTCAACAGTCTCGAAATTTTTCTGCGGAGTCAAAAAGCAGGATTGCTATCCCTGTTTTTGGCTCGCTCGTTTCTCGTTTCTGGCACATCGTCCCACTCTCGCAATTGCGCATCGCCACGAAAAAAAGAAACTTCTCTTTAGATTTCTCGTATTCCCAGTAAACACAAGCGCGTCTTGCGCGTCTAATGTCTATATAGGATGGGGTGTATGACTCCCAACGCTATCCCAACCATGGATACCGGAATGGAAGAACGATCGAACCTCGCGCCCGCTTCAGGCCCTCGATTCATGCGTTTTGGTCCATTCCAGGTCGATCAGCAGCGCCAGGAAATCTCTAAAAATGGCTCCCGCCTCAAGCTCCAGGGAAAGGTGTATCAAGTTCTCGTCGCGCTCCTCAATAAGCCTGGCGAAGTCGTCACCCGCGAGGAATTGCGCCTGCGCCTCTGGCCCGCGGACACGCACGTCAACTACGACGCCAACGTCAATACCACGGTCAACAAGCTTCGCCAGGTTTTGGGCGACTCCACCGACAAGGCCATTTACATCGAGACGATTCCCCGCAAAGGCTATTGCTTGGTAGTCCGGCCCGAATGCTCCGATGTCTCCGATGCACCGCTTGAGCTAAACGCAGCTCCTGCTCCCGAGGTATCTTCTACAACGGCGGTACCGGCTCCCCTCACTCTACCGCCCCCAACTCGCTCCGGCTTCTGGATCCCCGTCAGCGTAGTCGGCCTGATCCTCGCGGGAATGCTTCTCGGCGCTGGCATCACCATTACCACCCTATGGATTTCTCATTTCGCGCAAACCACACGTTGGCCATAACGCGGTAACGCCAGAACCATAGTTTTTCATCGCAACAAAAGTCTTCTTCGTAATCCCGTGCAACCCCTCGCTGCCTTCCTGCTAAACTTGCCAAACCGACATGCTTACTGCCATCACTCGCGCCGTCAGTCCCGCTATCGTAAATTGCGAACTCAACTTCATTCCGCGCCAGCCGATTGATTTGCAAGTCGCGCGCGATCAGCATTACGCTTACGAGCAACTTCTCGCAAAACACGGCGCGCATGTCATCTCTCTCCCCGCAGAACCCGCTCTCCCCGATTCCATGTTCGTAGAAGACCCCGCCATCGTCCTCGACGAACTAGCCGTTATCTTCCCGCTCGGCACCGAATCGCGCCGCCCGGAATCCGACTCTATAGCCCAAGCCCTTTCCAAATTTCGCAAACTCCAACACATCACGCTCCCGGGCACCGTGGAAGGCGGCGACATCCTGCGCATCGGCCGCGTACTTTACGTCGGCCTCACCAAGCGCACCAACGCTGAAGGCATCCGCCAGTTAGCCGCCATCCTCGCGCCGCACCACTACGAAGTTATCCCTGTCCCGGTGACTGGCTGCCTTCATCTCAAGTCCGCAGCGACGAGGCTCGGTCGCGGTACGCTCCTGGCCAATCGCGCTTGGTTCGATCCATCGCCATTCTCATCGTTCGCATGGATCAACGTGGATCCGGCCGAGCCGCACGCAGCCAACGCCCTGGCTCTCTCTGACACCGTCATTTTCCCCGCATCGTTTCCCCGCACCCGTGCCCGCATCGAAGCCGCCGGCTTCCACGTCACCCCGCTCGACATCTCCGAACTCCAAAAAGCCGAGTCCGGCCTCACCTGTTCCAGTTTGCTCTTCCAAACGTAGTTCCTGAGCGGCGGGTTCTGGGCCGGCTACAAAAGAAAACGGCCACTTCGATCTCTCGAAGCGGCCGTTTCGGTTGAATTGTTTCCAGGTTTTGCTTGCCGCGTTCTTAGTTCGGCAGCTCCGAAACGCTGCGCGCCACAAACACCGGCTGCCCGCTGATGGGATCCTTCAACACCACTCCGACCACGCGCAACGGATTCGTCGGATTGTTCGTCAGGTCCTGCAAACTCGTCAACCCGCCGCCGAACTTCGTGAAAATGGTGACATACACGGTCACCGGTCCATTGAACAGCACGCCCGCCAATCCATTCGAATTGAATTGGAAGGTGCTCGTCCCGGTATTCGCGCTGTTCGCCACCAGCGTGCCCGTGTGTCCTTCGTGCCGCAGCACCACCCGCTTCACCGTGACGGCTCCATTCGTGAACGGCCCGCCTATGCTCACGTGCTGTCCCGGAACAAGCAACGACGCGTTAAAGAAAATGTTGCTCCATTTCGGGTTCACGAACAAGTTATGCATCCAGTAGACCAAGTATTTCTCGGTCCCCAACAGGTTGATCGTCGAAATCTGCCCGGATTTGAACCCCGTTCCTGCCGGCAGCACATCGCGCACATACAGGTCGAAGTCGTTCGCTGTACCCGTTGGCGGATCTACGTACGTGATCAAGCCTCCCGCATAAAAGCTGTTTTGCGAAAGGACGGCCACCGTATCCGCATCAAACGTTGCCGCAGTCCGGTCCAGCGTTCCCGAGATGGCCACGATCGAGGTGTTGGTCAAGCTGGCGATGGTGTCGCCGCCTTCCCATTCCGTCTGATCGTTCACATTCACCGTAAAGGCCCGCCCGTGCGGCCCTTGAATCGTGAAGGAAGTCCCGCTGACAGTATTGGCAGTCGTCACGCCCGCGATGAATTCATCGATATACGCGTCCGCATCGCTCGGCGTAACCGCATTCACCGTCATAGTAGGATTTATGGCGCCCGTAATCTGCCCGTTCCCGTCAACTACCAGCGATTTCCGGATGTCGAAGTCGAGACCCAGACCGATCACATCGCCCGAGTTTACGACCAGCGGACTGGCCAGGTTGATGGTCACCATCGAGGAGTTCAGCATCGCCGGTGGTGTTGTCGTCCCCGTCAGCATGCTGATGCTCGGCCGCGTCGGAGGATTCGTCTGCGGATTCGTCACGTTCAGGTAGCCGATTTCTGGGCTCGCCAGCGTGACGATCACTGTGTCGTACGTTCCTGCTGGAATCATGTTGTAATCCAGCAGCGTGTGCATACCGTTCAGCCTGGCAAAGTCCACCGGCTGCTGTCCCGTTGTTATCGTTATTGGAGTGCTTGAGCCCTCCGCCACAGCGATGCCCATAATCGTTAAGTTGCACGTGACCACGCCGGCTAGCGGTGTGTCGCCAACCGGAATAAATACGCCCCCCGACTGCGGCTGCACCTGCTGTATAGCCGCGCTGCCTCCCCCACATCCCGCCGCGAAGGCCACAAGCGCTGACGCAAATATCCCACTCAACCACTTTCTTGGATTCATGGTTTTCTTTTCCTTTCCTGCTTGAATACCCCGGAGGCGCACCGAGCGCCCACCGACCCGTGTGGCATCAAACCCAGCCTCTCTAGGAAAGTTGCGGCACCTAAATCGAGCCATATCAATAGATTACGAAATTGGTACTAGGACCACAGTCCGCATTTCTGAGTAGGGTCATCCTTCTTAGGATGACCGTTGTCACTTCTGCGGACGGCCGCTCCGCCTCTTCCTATCTTTGAGCTGTCGCATGTAAACCGTCAGCCGTTTCCTCCGAGCTCTCTATTTCAACTCTTGAACTCTGAACTCTTGAACTTCTTGAGCGGCACCGTTCCGTCAAACAGCATCACCCCAGCAATCTCCTCTTCCACCCCGCGCCCATCTTGTGTTATTCTCCCCTCGATATGTTCTCTCGCGCGACGAAGCGAATTACAACGGCCACGTCTATGTCGACTACCTCGACTAAGGCGAAGTCCACTATTTCCGCTTCCGGCGCGGGGAGAAACAGCTAGCAAAGCTAGAAAAAGTTTCCAAACCCACCGCCAGAAGCGAAACTGGCGGTGGGTTTCTTCTTTAAAACCCCGCCAGAGACGCTCCAGCGGAATCCAGGAGCGGACCAATGAGTCCCGAACAAGTAGAAGTGGAAGCAGCAGCGGAAAGTGACTTAGTTCACGCGCAGCCCCTCAGCCGAAACGTTGTCGCCTTTAAATTTGGCGGCACCTCTCTGCTGGGTGCCAAGCGCATGTTGCACGCCGCCGGTCTGGTACGCGCCGCCGCCCGCGCCTCGAATGTCACCGTCGTCGTCTCCGCGATGAAGGGTGTCACCGACCGCCTCCTGACCATCGCCCGCGCTCTTGCCGATGGAAAGCTTGCTTACGCTCGCAACGAAGCCGAAGGCCTCATCCATCTTCACTTCGGCGTGCTCCAGGATCTCCAGCTCGCGCCCCAGGAACACGATCGCGTCCGATGCGAGCTCCAACTCCTTGGCCGCGATCTGCTCCACGAAGTCCCGCAGCACGGCCACGTTGAACACACCGCGGAACTTTCCGATCGCCTCGCCTCTTTCGGCGAACGTTTCAGCGCGCGCCTCTTCGCCGCCGCCCTCGAGCACTCCGGCGTCGCCGCAGTCCCGGTCGCCTCTTCCGATTTCGTCCTCACCTGTGACACCTTCCGCGATGCCAAGCCGCATCTCGAAGAAACCAAATCTCGCGGCCGCGCCGTTCTCCTCCCGCTTCTCGAAGACGGCCTCGTTCCTGTCGTCACCGGTTTCATCGGCGCCACTCCCGACGGCCGCATCACCACACTCGGCCGCAACAGCTCCGATTTTTCCGGCGCCATCATTGCCCACGTCGTTGACGCCGAAGAGCTGGTCATCTGGACCGATGTGGACGGCATCTACACCGCCAATCCGCACGACACCGCCGAAGCCAAACTTCTCCACGACCTCAGCTACGATGAGGCTCACGCCCTGGCCGCCAGTGGTGCTAAAGTGCTTCACCCTCACGTCCTGCCGCTCGCGGCGGAAACGGAGATGACCGTCTGGGTTCGCAACACATTTAAACCGCACGTTCGAGGCACGCGCATCGGCCTGCCGCAAAACGCAAATGACCGCGTGCCGTGCGGCGGTGTGGCATGAGCATATTTTCTTCGGGGAACGGTGATAAGCGCAGCAGCGAGGAGCTGATTATGGAAAACCCTCTCCCCGGTAATGCCGGGAAAAAATGGCGCGCCGGTGTGCTGGGCGCGACAGGAATCGTCGGCCAGCGCCTCGTAAAACTTCTCTCCGATCATCCCTGGTTTCAGTTGACCGAAGTTGCCGCCTCCGAACGCTCCTCTGGCAAGACCTACGCGGATGCCGTTCGCTGGCATCTCGACGGTCCTATTCCGGAAGCCGCGCGCGGCCTCATCGTCAAAAGTCTCGACCCCAGCCTCGAATGCGATTTCGTTTTCTCCGCCCTCGATTCCAGCGTCGCAGGTGCCGCCGAAGAAGATTTCGCGCGCGCCGGATATCCCGTCGTCAGCAACTCCAAAAACCACCGCATGGATCCCGATGTTCCTCTGCTCATTCCCGAAGTCAACGCCGCGCATCTCGACGCCATCCCGCATCAGCAGAAAAATCGCGGCTACGAAGGCGGCTTCATCGTCACCAACCCGAACTGCTCGACCGCCGGCCTCGCCCTCGTGCTGAAACCGCTCGCCGACGCTTTCGGCCTTGAAAAAGTTTTCGTCGTAACCATGCAAGCTGTCTCCGGCGCGGGCTATCCCGGCGTTCCCTCCATGGACATCCACGCCAACGTCGTCCCTTATATCAGCGGCGAAGAAGAAAAAATGGAATCCGAGCCCCAAAAACTCCTCGGCAAATGGGACGGCGCCCGTTTCATTGACGCAGGCCTCGGCATCAGCGCCCACTGCAACCGCGTCCCCGTCCTCGAAGGCCACCTCGAGTGCATCTCCGTCAGCCTCAAAAAAATCGCCTCCCTGAACGAAGTCCGCGAAGCGCTTAGCAGTTTTGAAGTCAGCCCCGAACTTGCCTCGCTCCCGACCGCGGTGCGCAATCCAGTCATCGTCCTTGACGGCGACGACCGCCCGCAACCCCGCCGGGACGTCCACACCGGAAACGGTATGGCCGCGGCAGTCGGCCGCGTCCGCGAATGCCCGCTCCTCGACATAAAACTCACCCTGCTCTCCCACAATCTGGTCCGCGGCGCAGCCGGAGCCGCCCTACTCAACGCCGAACTCCTTGCTGCCCGCGGCTTCCTCCATCACCGCGTCCCAGCAAGCGAGTCCCAACTCGTCCAACCCGCTGCTCAGTGATCGATATTCGCACCGAGCCGAATGCCACTTCCACGCCTCACGAACGAACAAGTCGCCCAGGTATCCGGCCGGGTGGCTCAATACATCACAAGTCAGCGCGCGAAATACGCGCCTCGCACAATCCCGCTATCGGCTGACCAGAAAGCCGCGATCGCAGGCTTTTTCTCGCCTCAACTGATCGAAGGCACCCGCGTAGTGGTGCTAAGTGGTGAACGCGTCCCCAATCCCGACTTCTATCCCATGCTGAAAAACCTGGGTTTCGACAATCTCCCGGATCAATCGAAGATGGCGGCGATTACGTTTTCAGACAGAGTCGTTTCCCACGGCCCCTTCACGGATGGCCTTCTCTTTCACGAACTCGTTCACGTGGAGCAGTACCGCCAGCTCGGCATTCCCCGTTTCGCCGAACTCTACGTCACAGGTTTTCTAAATGGTGGCAGTTACGAAGCAATTCCGCTGGAAAGAAACGCTTACGGGCTGGAAGCCCGCTACGAAGAAAACCCCGCCCAACGTTTCTCGGTCGCTGACGAAGTAGCACGCTGCATCGCGGAGGAAAAATTCTAGACTCGCACTTTGAAAAGTTCTCGGGCCGGCTTCGTTGGCCAGCCGCCGAATGCGATATAGAATCGCACCAACTCCATGGCCAAGAACATCAGCCGGCTCTGGCTCCTGCCGATACTTCTCCTAATTTTCGGTCCGCTCGCCTTCTATCTTCTGAAAGGCCTGACCTTTTCCACCAGAAAGGTGCCAGACAAAAATCCCGCGACGTATGTTTTTCATGCTCCAATCGCCAAAGTCCGCACGGCCGTCGAATCTTCTTTCCCGTACCCGCCTCAAGACGACAGCCTGTACGGCGACTGGAATCCCTCGCGCATGAGCGGTCGCGGCTCTCCCGAAACAGAGTTCGATTTGACGCAAAAGGGCCTCACCAAATCGGACGTCTACCATTGGCTGCATTCTCCGCTTGGCTATAAAGCCGAATTCAAGCTGCTCCTCATCCCGATGTCCGATTCGTCGACTCGCGCGGATGTCCAAACATCCCAATCCATGGTCCGCATCGGCCCCACCCTTTTCGGCGACGGCGGCGATTTCTACGAGCGCGTCGCCCCCACCACCATCGAGGAGTATGGCATCCTCCTCAAAATTGGCCGCGCCCTGAACGAGCCGGACATGCCCCCGCTCAAATTGCCAAAGTAATTTTCGTTTTCCTGGTCGGCCTAATGCCACTATGAGTGGGTCATCTCTAACGACGCCGGCCGTGTCAAGCGTGTTTTGATTTTGTTTTTACCTGATAGGGTCTTTGGTTTTTCCTCGTTGAGCACACCCGTGTGACTACGCGCGGGTGCGCTGTTTTGCTGGACAGGTTATGTCCCGTCGTCGGTCTATGTTTTGTGTTCACCCAACTCGCTCAGCCCGTGTCCATTCATCAATCCGGTGTTGCCCACCAATCATCTCTTCGATCACTTAGGAC
>DATFZY010000052.1:0-31086 GCA_035313865.1 Candidatus Acidiferrum sp. | reverse complement strand
TTTCGATCACCGCATTGCGGCCCTTGGGGCCGAGGGTGATCTTTACTGCGTCGGCGAGAGCGTTCACGCCGCGAAGAATCGCTTGGCGGGAATTCTCACCTGTTACAATCTGCTTCGCCATACTGGTATTTCCTCCTGATTTCGTTCTGCGAAAATGTTGAATCTTTAGCTTGATTCATCGACGGGCACGGCGTGCCGTGCCCCTACGGGCCGAACTGCCGGGCTGAAGCCCGGCACCTACAAATGCTGGTTACTTCTTGGCGGCTTTGGCTGCGCCGCTTAGTTTGGCAAGAATCTCTTCTTCGCGAAGGATGAGGTACTCTTCATCTTCGATTTTGATTTCGGTGCCGCTGTATTTGCCGAACAGAACGCGGTCGCCTGGTTTCACGTCGAGAGGGATCAGTTCGCCTTTTTCGCGCTTACCAGCGCCAACGGCGATAATTTCACCCTCCATGGGCTTTTCTTTTGCGGAGTCAGGGATGATGATGCCGCCCCTGACGGACTCTTTTTCTTCAATGCGCTTCACGATTACGCGGTCGTGTAGCGGGGTCAGATTCACTGCCATCTTGGAAGAACCTCCATAGTTGATCTTGCGGTTTGAACAGAGACTGGGAGCACGGAAGGGAATTAGCACTCCTCGCAGTCGACTGCTAATATAGCAGAAAGAAGTTGCATGTCAAGCATTTGTCGGGCAGCGCTGTGGATTTCCGAGATACAGCTCGATCCTTCGAAGTCATATAAACTTCTTATTTACATATACTTAGCTGGTGCAAGAAAAAGGCGACACTTGGCGATTGCCGTGCTCCTCGAAGGGGCATAGAATCGCGACGGGGTCGGGCTTGCGCTACTACATCTATTCGAGGCTGATCGTTCTTACGGCTGGAACGTTGCTACCGTTCTTTTGGATTGTGGTGATTCTCGGCCACCGGCGGCAGCGGAATTTTGAGCGCATTTTCTTTTTCTTGTGCCTCGCGCTCGTGTTTTTCTTCGGCGCGTCTCTGATGGCGCTGAATGCGCAGCTGTATTACTCGGCTATTCCTCCTTCGCTGGAGATTTTTTGTTGGGCCGTGGTGTGTGTGGGGCTGTGGTTTCTTCCTTCGTTGCTGGTACATCTGCAAATCGAATACGCGCAGATCAGAGAGCTGCTTCCCGCCGGGATGCAGAAGCAATTGTGGCTGGGGTTGGCTTATCTTCCGGCGGTGGTGCTGGCGCCGAAGGTTTACGAGGCGCTGCAATTGCGCAGCGGGTTTGACTTTGTTTTCCCGAGCAGCAATCTAGGATGGCAGTTCCAGGTGTGGCTCGTCGCCGCGTTTGGGATTTCGGCTGGCTGGCAGTGGCGATTTGTGAAGGCCTCCCCGGACGAGAAGCAGAAAGCATTTCATAAATCTCTGTGCCTTGATTTGGCGTTGTTGGGCACACTGATCTTGGCTATTCATCCGTTATTGTTCCGGTCCTTGGGAGGGATCCCTGGATCGGACGCGCCCTTCTTTGGCCTCATCCTGGCTGTCTTTGTGCTCGCGCCGCTAGCGGCGCTCGCTCGTAATGTTCAAAAATTCAATTTTTTGCAGATTGGCAGGCAGAGGAACCTTATCTATGCAGTGTTCGCCACTTTTCTGGCGCTTTTGTATTTGAGCCTAGTTCGCCGAGCGAGCTTGTGGTTGGAGCCATATTTGCCGCCGGAGGCGTCTGCGGCGCTGTTGTTGTTCCTGCCGGTAGTGTTTTTTGAGCCGTTGCAGCGGACGATGCGACGGATTCTGCGACGAACGGCGCAGACGGAGATGGATCGCGCGCAGCACATGATGGGACCGATACAGGAAGTGGCGCGGCTTGGAAGTCTGGGGAAACTTATCGCTTTCATCGAACAATGGATTTGCGAGCAGTTTCAGCTTGCGGAGGCGAAACTGTCATTGAACGGCTCGACAAAGGAGGATTTGGAACGAGGGGCATCGGAAGAAGAGTTTGTGATCCGGCAGTCCGGCAAAGCGATTGGGTCGCTGCGCGTGAAGGCGCACGGGGCGATGCTTTCGGGTGAGACGGGGGCAGCGTTGGAGTTTTTGTGCGAGCAGTTGCTTGGGGCGCTGGATTTGTGCCGGTTGATAGAGGAGAAATTGCGGCTGGAGAGGGAATTAGCGGAGCGGGAGCGGTTGGCGGTGTTGGGGCAGATGGCGGCTAGTATTTCGCACAATTTGAAGAATCCGCTGGGGTCGATCAAGACGATTTTGCAGGTGCAGATGGAGAGTCCGGAGTTGCCGGAGTCGATTCGCGGGGAGACGAAGATGGTTTTGGAGGAGATTGGGAGGTTGTCGTCGAAATTGAATCAGTTGCTGCAATTTAGCCGGCCTGCGGTGCGGGGAGGGGCGGTTACGGCGTCTTGCGATGCGCGGGTTGTGATTGAAGAAGTGACTGTGGTTTTGCGGCATGAGGCGGAGAGGCGCGGAGTTTTTTTGGAGACGAAATTGGCGGAGGGAAGCTTGTTCGTGGCGGCTGGGGCAGAGGCGGTTAGCGATATTGCTTCGAATTTGCTGGTGAATGCCTTGGAGGCTTCGTCGCGCGGCGGGCATGTGCTGGTGAGCGCGGCGGCGAATGATGGAGTTGGCGTGCTTGTGGTTGAGGATGATGGGCCGGGGATACCGGCTTCGGCGCGGGAGAAAATTTTGCAGCCGTTTTTTACGACGAAGGCGCAGGGGACTGGGTTGGGGTTGGCAATTGTGGCGCGGCGGGTGGCGGAGTTTGGTGGAGAGCTCGATTGGGAAAGCCCGATTCGAGATGGAAAGGGCACTCGCTTCACGGTGAAGTTGGTAGCCGCGGCTGAACGTGGATTTTAACGCAGAGGGCACAGAGGTTTCGGAGAGGGCAGGGAGAGTTTAGCGATGAAGACAATTCTAATTGTGGATGATGAGCCTGCGGCGCGGTATGGATTGCGGCGGGCGCTGGAAGCGAAGTATCGCGTGGTCGAGGCGGACTCGACCGAAACTGCGCGCGGTGCGTTGAAAACGGAACAGCCGGATCTTGTTTTGCTCGACGTGGTGCTGCCGGGGCAGAGCGGGTTGGAGTTTTTGCGGTGGATGCGCGAGTCGGGGAGCGAATTGCCGGTGCTGATGGTTTCGGCGCTGGATACGGCGAAGACCGCGGTCGAGGCGTTGCAGCTTGGGGCGGCGGATTATCTGGTCAAGGGATTTGAGTTGGAGGAGTTGCGACAGCGGGTGGCGAACCTTTTGAAATTGGCGACGCTCGAGAAAGAAAATTATTCGTTGCGGCGGCGCATGGCTTCCGAGGGGCAGTTTGGGGAGATGATTGGGCGGACTGCGGAGATGCGGCGCGCGTTTGAGATGGCGGATCGCGTGGCGGGGGCGGATTCGACCGTGTTGATTTTGGGCGAGAGCGGGACGGGGAAGGATTTGATGGCGCAGGAGATTCATGCGCGGTCGCCACGGGCTGGGAAAGCTTATGTGGCTGTGAATTGCGCGGCTTTACCGGAGACTTTGATCGAGTCGGAATTGTTTGGGTATGAACGCGGGGCGTTTACGGGGGCGGAGAAACAGAGGAAAGGGAAGTTTGAGCTGGCGTCGGGCGGGACGCTCTTTTTGGATGAGATTGGGGATATGAATCCGGTGACGCAGGCGAAGGTTTTGCGGGCGCTGGAGAATCGGACCATCGAGCGGCTTGGAGGCACGCAGCCGATTCCTGTGGATGTGCGGGTGATCAGCGCGACGCATCGGAATTTGGCGGCGGAGATTCGTGCGGGGAAGTTTCGCGAGGATTTGTTTTACCGCTTGCGCGTGGTGACGATTGAGTTGCCGCCGTTGCGGGCGCATAAGGAGGACATTCCTGTTTTGGCCGAGGCGTTTTTGCAGATGCATATGGCGAAATTGCGAGGCTTGGCTACAGCGGGCGGGGCAAGCCCGGCCTCTACGAAGCGCTTGACGCGGGAGGCTATGGCGGCGCTGGAGAAATACGATTGGCCGGGGAATGTGCGCGAGTTGAAAAATGCGCTGGAACGGAGTCTGGTGCTGTGCCGCGGGGAGGACATTGGCGTTGAGGATCTGGCGCAGGAAGTGTTGAGCGGCGAGACTGCGCCTCACAAGAATTCGGGGGGTGCGAATGAGAATGGATTTAGCGAAAAAGACTTTCGCGAAGCCAAGCGGAAATTTGAAGTGGCTTATTTGACGAAGCAGTTGGCGGATCATCGGTGGAATGTTTCGAAGACGGCGGCCACGATCGGTTTGCATCGGCAGAGTTTGCAGGAAAAGTTGCGGGAGTTGGGGATTCGGCGGCCGGGGCGCGAGTTGCCGGAAGAAGAATAAATGAACGCAGAGACACAGAGCACGCAGAGAAGAGAAATACAGCGGAAAGAAGCAGCGTGATATTCCAGGGAAAAGACAAGGGGATCGCGGCTTATTTGATGGCGGGAGGCGGGAGCACGCGCTTTGGGCGGGACAAGGCGCTTGCCGAATTTGCTGGAGAGCCGATGCTGGCGCGGATGCTGAAGCTGATGAAGGACTTTGGGGCAAATGCGAAAGTTGTTGCGGCGCAGGGGAAGTATGCGGAGTTCGGAGCGACAATTGTCGTGGATCGCTGGCCTGGAGAAGGGCCGCTCGGAGGGATTGTCACTGCGTTGAGGCACACTCAGGAAAGTGCGCCGAAGCGTGATTGGAATTTGATTGTGAGCTGTGACATGCCATTTTTGACGCGCGAGTGGCTGGCTTATTTGGCGCAGCGAGCTGCGAACAGCGGGGCGCAAGTGGTGCTGGCCCATTCGGAGAATGGGCCGGAGCCGCTTTGCGCTTGTTGGAGGACCGACGCCGTGGAAATGTTGCAAGCCGCGTTCGAGCGCGGCGTGCGTAGAGTTACACAAGGGATTGCACTCTTGCGCGCGGAAGTTCTTGACGAGGCGGACTGGAAACGGTTTGATAGCGCAGGACGGCTTTTCTGGAACATGAACACGGCAGCGGATTATGAAGAAGCTCGCCGAATTGTGGAAGCGGAACGATCCTAACGGATTGAACGGATAACGGACGCAGGCGATCTCAAAATGGCGGACGCGAGCAAATTCAACCTGCGTGAGGGAGCGAAGCAGGCCGGCGGGAGCTGCGCCGAGCTGCACGCCGAGAATTTCTTTGAATTTCGCGATGTATGCAAGTCGTTTGACGACAATGCCGTGCTAAAAAACGTCAGCTTCAGCGTCAAGCGCGGCGAAACGTGCGTCATTATGGGGCGCAGCGGCGTGGGCAAGTCCGTTTCGCTGAAGCACATCATGGGGTTTATGAAGGCGGATTCCGGACAAATTTTTGTGAATGGAGTGGACGTCACGGATTTCGGCGAGCGGCAATTCGAAGATGTGCGGCGCAAAGTGACCATGGTTTTTCAATCGGGGGCGCTCTTCGATTCGCTCACGGTGGGCGAAAACATCGCGTTCCCTCTCGAAAAACAGCCCGGACTCGCCGACGAGGATGTGGACGCGTACGTGGACAAGCTGGCGAGAATGCTGGAAGTCGAAACCGTGCTCGATAAATTGCCGGGCGAGCTATCCACGGGGATGCGTCGCGCTGTCGCTATGGCGCGGGCGTTCGCGCAAAGCCCGGAAGCGATTTTGTTTGACGAGCCGACGACCATGGTGGATCCCATTATGGCGTCGCACATGGGCAATTTGATTTTGCGGTTGAAGGATGCGTTTCACCGGACCTCGATCGTCGTGACGCACGACACGCACCTGGCGAAGAAGCTCGCCGATACGGTCGTTTTTTTGCAGGAAGGGCGTGTCGCCTTCTTCGGGCCGTGGGACGATTTTGAAAATTCCAAGGATCCATCCCTGCACAATTTCCGCGCGCAAGACGCGTTGATTCCCGCTCTGGACGTGACTCTGTGAGCCAGCCGGCGAACGGCACCTCCGATCCACTCAAACAATTGCCGAGGGCTATGGGTTTCTGGGACGTCCTCCTCTTCAACATTGCGACGGTCCTGGGGCCGCGGTGGGTCGCAGCAGCCGCGCACAACGGAACGTCTTCGATCAGCTTGTGGGTCATCGCGGCGGTTTTGTTTTTCATTCCTTCCGCGCTGGTGATTAACGAGCTCTCTTCGCGTTTTCCAGAAGAAGGCGGTCTCTACGTATGGACGAAGGAAGCGTTCGGCGATTTTCACGGCTTCGTCGCTGGATGGAACTACTGGGCCTACACCGTTTTCTACTTTCCCGGACTGCTGATGGCCAGTGCGGCGATGAGCGCTTATATCGTGGGCGAGCGGGGCGTCACGTTGGAACACAACCGCGAATTTTTGTTGCTCTTGTCCATTGGGTATCTGATTGTGGCCGTCGGGCTGAACATCATCGGGCTCAACATTGGCAAATGGCTGCAAAACGTCGGCGGCGTTTCAACCTATTTGCCGCTGATGGCGGTTGTGGGGATCGCCGCGATTATTGCCTGGAAGCATGGCGTGGTCACACATTTTACTTGGCACAATATTTTGCCGACCTGGAACTGGGACACGGTGAATTTCTGGTCGCAGATTGCGTTTGCGTTCAGCGGACTTGAGCTTGTGTCCGCGATGAGCCAGGAAGTGCGCGATCCGCGGCGTACGTTGCCGCGGGCGCTCTATGCGGCGGCTGGGCTGATCGCCGGAATGTACATTCTCGCGACAGTGGCCGTGCTGGTGCTCGTGCCGGCAGCCGACGTTTCCAATACCAGTGGAGTCTTTCACGCCATCACGGTGGGATCCCTTGCGCTGCGAATCGGGTTTCTAGGAATCGTCGCGGCGATCGTGGTGACTTTGGGAAACGCAGGAGGGGTTGGAAGCACCGTTGCAGGAATAGCGCGAGTACCGTTTGTGGTTGGAATCGACCGTTATCTGCCACAGGCGTTCGGGAAAATTCATCCGCGATGGAAGACGCCGTACATTTCGATTCTTGTGCAGGCGGTAGTTTCGTGCGCGATTCTTTTGATCAGCCAGATCAACGAATCCACGCGTGGCGCCTATGACGTCCTGGTGAGCGCGACGAATATTCTATATTTCATTCCGTTTCTATACATGTTCGCGGCGGCGATCCGTCTTTATTCGCGGAAGGACCGGAACGAGAACCGGGAAGCGATTCTGATTCCGGGCGGCAAAGCAGGCGTGTGGGCTTTTTCAGGCGTTGGATTTTTTACTGTGCTCGTGGGGATTTTCGTTTCGCTGGTGCCGCCGGGGGATTCGACGAACAAGATGGGGTTTGAGATAAAGCTGGTGGTAGGGACGGTCGCCACAATTTTGATTGGGCTGATGCTTTACCGGCGCGGCGTGCGCGCGAAGACGAGAGAGGCGCGTGGTTGATTGCCGCAGGGAAAGTCGCGCGCAGTGATTCATTCGACCGAAGAGCGTTTGTTCCTTCAGAAACCTTGCTTGATTAGTTCCTCGAGGTTGAGTTCCGTCTTTGGCGCGATGCCCATGCCTTGGCGTGCTCCGAGAAAGCGCTCCACGTATTTTCCCAGAACATCGCCTTCGAGATTCACCGCGTCGCCGGGTTTGCGGTCGCGGATGTTGGTGTGTTCGTAGGTGTAAGGAATCACGGCAACTTCGGCGTTTCGTGTTTGATTATTCCAGCGAGCGACGGTGAGGCTGATGCCGTCGATAGTGATGGAGCCCTTGGGAACGATGTAGCGCGCAAAATCTTCCGGAACTTCCACGCCGAGCCACCAGTTTTCGCCTTCGGGAGTGAGATGCGCTACGTGGCCGACCATGTCCACGTGGCCCAGAACGAAGTGGCCGCCGAGTTCGTCCGCGGCTGTGAGAGGTTGTTCCAAATTTACTCGCGAACCCTTATTTAGGCCCCCTGGTTTCGCGCCGAACGATGTTTTTTGGATAGTTTCGGCCGACAAGTCGGCGGAAAACTGTTTTTTGTCGAGTGCGACGACCGTGAGGCAGCAGCCGTTCACGGCAATGCTTTTGGAAACGGCGAGCAGGGGCGCGACGTTGGGCGCGTGGATTGTGAGGCGTCCGCCGTCTGGCTTCAGTTCGAGCGACTGGACGGTGCCTTCGTGTTCGATGATTCCGGTAAACACAATTTCCTCGTAGTTTCGCTATAGATGCTCGCTTTTCAGTTTACAGCATTTCGTTGCGGAGGCCGAAAGCACTAGACTGAAGCTCGACGCATCACCAAATGCTATCGAGGTCGGACCATGAAAGCCTGTCTGCTCAATGCTCCCGCGCGGATCGAAACGAATCCTCTTCAGTTTACGGATGTGGCCGTGCCGCAGCCGGACCAAGGAGAAGTGCTGGTGCGCGTGCACGCCTGCGGCGTGTGCCGCACGGATTTGCACGTGATTGAAGGCGAATTGCCGCCGCAAAAATCGCCGGTCATTCCTGGGCATCAAGTTGTTGGTGTTGTCGAAAAACCGGGAGAAGGCGCGCGTCGCTTTTCAATTGGCGCACGCGTCGGCGTGGCCTGGTTGCACCATACGGATGGCGTGTGCGAATACTGCCGCCGTGGCGAAGAGAATCTGTGCGACCACGCGACGTTTACGGGCTACAGCGTGGATGGCGGTTATGCCGAGTATGTTGTCGCGCCGGAAGATTTTGTTTATGCGATTCCCGAAGGATTTTCCGATCTGCAGGCCGCGCCACTGCTTTGCGCGGGAATTATTGGATTCCGGAGCTTGCGGCTATCCGGGGTTAAGGCTGGCGGGAAGCTGGGATTTTATGGTTTTGGCGCTGCTGCGCACGTCGCCATTCAGGTGGCGCGGTATTGGAACGTCAATGTTTATGCGTCCACGCGGGATGCGCGGCACCAGAAATTGGCGCTTGAACTGGGCGCCGCGTGGGCCGGCGGGACACTCGATGCGCCACCGGAAAAGCTGGACGCCGCGATTGTGTTTGCGCCAGCTGGAGAAATCGTTCCTGCGGCGCTTGCGGCCTTGCGCAAAGGCGGCGTGCTCGTGCTGGGCGGGATTCACATGAGCCCGATTCCATCGTTCAGTTACGATTTGCTGTATCAAGAAAGAATGATTCGCAGCGTGGCGAATAATACGCGGGAGGATGGCGAAGATTTTCTGCGCATTGCGGCGGAGATACCGATTCGCATGCGCACACAGATTTTTCCGCTGAGCGAGGCCAATCGCGCTTTGAATGCGTTGAAGAATGACGCCATCGAAGGGGCCGCCGTGTTGCAAGTGATTGAATAATGGGCGGAATAACGAACACATCTGCGATTCAAACGACCTGCCAAGTAGGGGCGCAGCATGCTGCGCCCCTAGAACCTAGGTCGCCACAATTCCCAGCCTGCGCGTTGTTATTTCACCGCTGCGTTAACGGTAGACGTCTTGCAAGTAGGCTTCGACGGCGATATCGGGACCGAAGGCTTGCGAGCGTACCTTTTGCAGTGGCGGAAGCTTGAGATTCGGCGCGAGGGCGAAGGGGACGCGAGTCTCGCCGGAAATTTTTGGCGCATAGAAGAGAAAAAGTTTGTGCACGATCCCCGCGGCGAGCGCGGCGCCGTTGAGCGTCGGGCCGGCTTCGAGTAGTACGCTGAGCACTTCGCGGCGTCCGAGTTCGATTAAAACGGTTTCCAGGTTAATTTGCCCTCGGCGCGAATCCGCTTTCACGACTTCAATGCCCGCATGCTGAAGGACTTTCGCCCTTCGCGAGCTCAATCCTTCGTTCGCAAAAACCAGAACGTCTTCATCGGCAGTTTTGACGACGCGGGAATGCGGAGAGAGCGACAGCCCCCGGTTGAGGATGACGCGCAAGAGCGGTTTGCGCCGCGGAAGGCCGCTACGATCCGTCAGCAGCGGGTCATCCACCTTGATTGTTCCGATGCCTGTGAGCAGGGCGTCCGCCGCGCGACGCATGCGGTGAACTTCGGCGCGAGATTCTTCCGAAGTAATCCACGTTGGCTTGCCCTGCCCCGGGGACTTGCTCTTGAACTTATTGCGCTCGCCGGGAAGGGCAAGCTGGCCATCCAGAGTCAAAGCTGATTTCAACGTGACAAACGGTTTTCCAGTGCGAATCCAGCACGCGAATGCTTCGTTGAGGCGGCGAGCTTCTTCCTCGCAAACGCCTGCCTCGACTTCGATGCTTGCCGCGCGCAACCGCTGGAATCCGCGGCCGGAGTTGACCGGATTGGGATCTTCCATCGCGGCAACGACGCGCTGAACGCCTGCGGCGATGATTGCTTCCGTGCACGGGCCGGTGCGGCCGGTGTGATGGCACGGCTCGAGCGTGACGTACATCGTCGCGCCGCGCGCTTTTTCTCCGGCGGATTTCAGCGCGACAACTTCGGCATGGTCGCGCCACTCGTATTGATGAAAGCCCTCGCCGACGATTTGTCCTTCGCGAACGAGGATGCACCCGACCATGGGGTTGGGGCTCGCGAGGCCAATGCCTTTGCGGGCCAGGGCCAGCGCGTGTTCCATGAAGCGAGTGGAGTGAGCGTCCATCGTTTAATGTAAAGATTCAATCGAAGAGAGAGTTCGCGTAGGTCTCCGCATCGAACGGCACCATGTCGTTGATTTGTTCGCCGGTGCCGACAAAACGAATGGGCAATCCCAGTTCGCGCGCGATGGCCACAACGATGCCGCCCTTGGCGGTGCCGTCGAGCTTCGTGAGAATGATGCCGGTGACGGTGACGGTGGACGTGAACTCGCGCGCTTGTGCAAGGCCGTTTTGTCCGGTGGTCGCATCGAGCACAAGCAGCACATCATGCGGCGCGCCGGGGATCACTTTGGCGGCGGTGCGCTTCATTTTTTCGAGTTCGGCCATGAGATTAGACTTGGTGTGGAGGCGCCCTGCAGTGTCCACAATCACGACATCAGCGCCGCGCGCTTTCGCTGCGGCCATCGCATCGTAAACGACGGCGGCGGGATCGGCGCCGGATTTTTGCTTGATCACGTCGATGCCGTTGCGCTTGGCCCAAATTTCGAGTTGCTCGACGGCGGCGGCGCGGAAAGTGTCCGCAGCGCAGAGCACCACGCTGAGCCCTTCCTGGCGAAGGCGATTCGCGAGCTTGCCGATGCTGGTCGTTTTGCCGGCGCCGTTCACGCCAACGATAAAAATCACGCGCGGCCCCGAGCCATTCGTTGAATTCGCCGGATTCGGGACGGGCGCGACACGCGCACTGCCGCTTGCAATGTCGGCGCCCTTGCCATCGTTCATCGTTAAGATGCGAATGATGTGGGACTTAATCTCGCGCTTGAGCTGGCTGGCGTCGGAGAGCGCGTTGCGATCCAGCTTTTCGCGCACGGCATCCAGAATTTCCCGTGTCGGTTTCACGCCCAGGTCGGCGGAGAGCAGCGCCGTTTCCAGTTGCTTCAAAAGGGCGGGATCGATCTTGCGCTCGCCGAGAAACAGATTTTCCACCGACTCGGAGAGCGCCGCCTTCGTCTTGCTGACGGAGGCTCTCAGCCGTTCAAGAAGAGACGGCTCTACTTTTTCCGGTTTTCCGAAAAGTGAAATCATGGGATTGAACGCTGCGACTGCAGCGCACCCCAAAATTGTAGCAGAAGCGCACCGCGCGAGCCCGCTGCGCGGCCTACCTCACTGGCAGGAAGCCGCGAGGCCCGGCGAATCGCAGTTGAAGAATTTGTGGTTGGCGACAATTTCCTGGAACGCCGCGTAATCCTGTTCCCAGGTCTTCACGCTTTTAACAGTGAGCACAACCAGAACGATAGTTTCCTGGTGTTCGATGAAAGCCAAGGCTTCCTTTGCTTGGCGTGGGTCTCTCCATCCGCTGAGAATGCGGACTGTTGCCGTTCCGCCGCCCTTCAGAGGAATCGAGTCTGCCTTCGCAACCTGAAGCATCGGACTGTCTGAGCGAGACTCCTCGATCGTTTTGGAGATCGTCCCGCCGAGCATGCCTGCGCAAGTTGCCTTACAGAGATCGTCATCCTCGTTCACATAGACGATGCTGTTCGAGTCGTTGAAGTTGCCGCCTTTCGGAAAATACAGCAGGCGAACGCCCGCGTCGTTGGCTTTGTCGAAATTGAATTCCCAGCCTTTGGGAACTCCGAACGTGTACGAATACTTGTTAGATTCCAGGACGAGCGGAGGCGCGCTTTCCGAGACGTCACTCTTCGGCGCGGGATCATCCGCAAATTTCATCGCGATGTGAAAGTAGTAGGGCGCGACCGGAGGCGCAGGAAAAATCTCGCCCGAGAGTGAATTGTTCATGCAGTGGGAGATGTTTGTCGCGTGGTCGTTATAGATGCGCACCGTCCGGCCGTCGGCCCCAATCGCGGCGACCAGCGAAAACGGGCTGTTGTCGGGGTTTGAAACGTTCGCAAAGCAGAATTGAAGAACCGTCGCGTACTTCTTGCCAAAGTACGGCATGAGCGTCTTGGAAAAATAGTCTTTCGTCTTCGGCGCTTTTTCAAGCACATCGCCGCGCGCGGCGGCTTCCTCAAAGCTGCTCAGGAGCTCCGCAGCGAGCGAGGAGAGAGCGAGCTGCGCCGCCAGACAGCAAACTACCAGAATCTTCGCGAGACGAGTCATCTCAGTCTTCCTCCCCTTTTATGAGACAGGAACGCGTGTTTGCGCATGGGCCTCCTGTTGTCACACGGTGACTTCGACGGCGCTCAGCCGCAGCTTTCCAGTGTTGATCGATGATTCCAATGCGTTGACCACGACAGCGTCAAATTTCGAGCCGGTCAACGACTTGATGCGGTTCAACGCGAACTCAATGTCCATCGCCGTTTGATACGGACGATTGGTGGTCATGGCGTCCAGCGTGTCGGCCACGCCGATAATGCGCGCCATCAGCGGGATCTGCTGGCCTTGCAGGCCGTAAGGATAGCCGCGGCCATCCATATGTTCGTGGTGCAGTTCGATGCCCGGCAGCATTTCCTTCAGCTGAGAGACCGGGCGCATGATGTTCGCGCCCTTCACGGTGTGCTGCTTCATCAGGTCGAACTCTTCGGGAGTCAGCGCACCTGGCTTTTTCAGAACACGGTCTTCGACGCCGATTTTTCCGACGTCGTGGAGCAGCGCGGCGACGCGCAGCTTGTCCAAATCCTCCGGCGAAAGGCCGAGCTCGCGCCCGATGAGCGTCGAATATTTCGCCACGCGGCCGGAGTGACCGCGCGTATAAGGATCCTTTTCGTCGATGGCCGCGGCGAGCATGCGGATCGAGCCGATAAACAGCTCGCGGTTCTCTTCCGCTGCTTCCTTCAGCTTTTCGATGTACTCTTCGATATCGCTGGCCATTTTGTTGAAATTTTCCGCCAGTTCGCTGATTTCCGCCGCACCGCGCACCGGCGAGCGCTGATGGAATTCGCCGCGGCTGATGGCGCGCGTGGAAGCGGCCAGCCCGCGAATCGGCCCGCTGATGCCCACGGCAAAAAAGTAGCCGAAGAGAATGGCCACGAGAACCACCACGGTGACGAAGGCCAGCGCCTGGCGGTTCAATTCCGTGACGCCGGCGTCGGCACGCGCCTGGTCCAGACGCCGCTGAGCAATCACCGCCCAATTGACCTCGGGAAAAGTGCTATAGGTCCCAATCATCTCGACGGGACGCTTGTTTACGATTTCCGTGAACTGAATGTTTTCCGTGGTGCGCAGCTCTTGGGGCAGGGCGCGAATCTGGTCGACCAGCTGACCGCTGGCTTGCGCTCCGGGCACGAAATTTTTGGAATCGGGATGTGCCACGATATGGCCGGCGTGGTCGATCACGAAAACGGAACTGCCGCGGACACTCGCGTCCCTCAAGCGATGCGCAATCGGCTCGAGGGACACGACTGCTGCAAGCATTCCGGTAAAATTGCCGGCATGCTCTAGCGGCACGGCCAGCACAAAGGCCGGCTGGTTATCTGGAGCAAGAGCCAGAGGATCGCTCCGAAACTTCACGGTATGCAGCTGTTCGGATTGCATGCAGGCCACGAAGGCGCGCTGTAGTGCTTTGGCAACAAAGGGATCTTCCTCCGCGCGGAAGTTGCCCTGGGAAGCGCTCGTGCCTTTGCCGGATTTGTCGACGGCGGTCAGATAAAGGAAAGTGTCCCGGTTGCTCTCGACGAAGTCTTCCAACATTCGTGTGACTTTGGGCTCCGAGGCGGGGTCTTCCACGTTGTCGATCAGGCCGGTCAATGTCAGAATCTGGCGTTCGCTATAAAGTTGTTGGGTCTGATTGGCTTCGAAGAGCTGAATTTCCCGGGCCAGCGACCTCGTCAGCTCGGACTGCTGCACTTTTACGGTATCGACCAGTTTATCCTGGCTGAGTTGCAGCACTTGACGGTGGTACAGCCCTATCGGCAGCGCGCTGACGAGCAGCAGCGCTCCCAATACGAGCCACAAAATGCGCACGCGCCCCTTGCGGAGCCGTTGCAACAGGGATGGGCCAGGGTCTGGCATCTCAACTCTCCATGTTAGGGGATTGGGAGTGGCAGGAGGGCTCGCGCGTGGCTATGCGTCGCGCATGTGCAACTTGAACTATGGTACGGGTTGCAGGGCTCAAGACTGGCCAATTGGCCAGTCCCGGCGAGGGCCGGCCTTATTCGCGCTTTAGAGGGCGCTCCATGATTTTCTGAATTGCGTAGCGAGGCGATGTTCCCTTGTTCAGCATTGCGCTAACCTGCTCAGCTATAGGGAGTTCCACCCCTGCATGATCAGCGAGCGCCAGAAGCGCATCGGCGGTGCCCACGCCTTCGGCGACCATTTTCATACTTTCCAGGATCGCGGCCAGGGAGCGGCCTTTGCCCATCTCAACGCCGACATGACGATTGCGGCTTAGCGCGCCCGTGCAGGTCAGGACGAGGTCACCGAGGCCCGCGAGGCCGCTCAGCGTTTCCGGGCGAGCCCCAAGTGCCACAGCTAGCCGGGTCATTTCCGCCAGGCCCCGCGTGATGAGTGCGGCAAGCGCGTTTGCACCCAGGCCAATGCCTTGGCAAACCCCTGCGGCGATGGCGATGACGTTTTTCATGGCGCCGGCGAGCTCGACGCCTAGAACGTCGTCGTTGGTGTAGAGACGAAAGTTTGGCGCAGCGAACTCCTCCTGGAGTTCGCTGGCAAGGGCAGGGTCGCTGGATGCCAGAACGACCGCCGTGGGCTGGCCGGCGGCTGCTTCCGCGGCGAAAGACGGCCCGGAGAGCACCGCGATACGCGGGGGGAACATCGGAGAGACTACTTGGGTGATGATTTCACTCATGCGCGCGTGCGTAGCAGGCACCAGCCCTTTCGTGGCGCTGACAATCGCTGTTCCCGGCACGAGGTGTTGCAAAGCGCGCTGGTAAACGCTTCGCGCATGAGCCGAAGGGATTGCCCCGATGACGACTTCCGAGTATTCGAGCGCTGCCGCCGCGTCGTGCGTAACTTGCACCGTTTCTGGTAATTGCAATCCCGGGAGATAAAGCTTGTTCTCGCGCCCGCGACGGATCGATTCCGCAAGCTCAACGTCGCGCACCCACAAGAAAATTTCATGCGGCTTGTGCGCACGCGAAAGCACGATGGCCAGTGCGGTGCCCCAGCTTCCGCCGCCCAGTATGGCGATGCGCTTCATGGCGCTTCCTTTTTACTGCTGAACGAAAATTTCGGCTCGTCGCCCTGCACCAGTCTTTGAATGTTGGCGTCGTGCTTGTAGATAATCATCAGCGCCGCCGCCCAAGAGCCGAAGATGATGGAGTACGGTGGAGCATGATGCGGCGCCCAGAAAAAATAGACCAGCAGTGGCATCGCCGCCGCCGCGGAAATCGAGCCCAACGAAACAAATCGCCAGAAAATCACAACTAAAACAAACAGAACCGCAGCACACAGGAAAGCCAGCGGGCATAGCACAAGAAAAATGCCTGCAGCCGTCGCCACTCCTTTACCGCCGTGAAGCCGCAGCCAGATGGGAAAGCAATGGCCCAACAGAGCGCAAAAGCCGGCGACCATCATCCACAAGGCACTATCGTTTGTGAGCCGCGCGGCGCCAGCGACCGCCAGCGCACCTTTCCCGGCATCGAGCAGCAGCGTGAGAATTCCCGCGACCGGCCCCGCCACGCGCGCGACGTTGGTGGCGCCAATGTTGCCGCTGCCTTCCTTCCGAACATCCGATGCGCCAAATAGTTTTCCCAGCAACAGCCCGAACGGTATCGAGCCCAGCAGATAAGCGGCCACAGCGATGGCGACGGGCACTATGTTGGCGGAAGTTCCGGGCATGGTTTTAGCTCTCGGCCACGAAGGGGAAGGAACGCAACGTAGTGTACTCCGCGCCCTCGGGCTTCAGCTTGCTTTCGATGAGATGGAATTCACGGGTGTGGAACTCTCCGAACTCGCGCTCGCCGTCCTTCTGAATCGCGGGGCGCAGTTTTTCGTGCAATATCGGCGGCGCAAACCGCGCCAGCGTCAGGTGTGGGACGAAAGGGCGGCTTTCTCGCCGAATGCCCTGAGTTACCATCGCCTGATCGATGTCGCCTGCCAACGTCGCAAGATTGGCGGAAGCATCCAATCCCGTCCATAGAACGGTTGGATGACTTTCATTGGGAAAGAATCCCAACCCGCGGAATCGAAGATCAACTGGCGCATCCGACCGCACATCGGCGAGCATTGCCCGAATGCCTTCCATCTTCGCCGGCGCGACTTCGCCGATAAATTTGAGCGTCACGTGAAGATTCTCCCGCCGCACCCAGCGCACGCGCTTGTCCGCCAATTTTTCCGTTAAAACGCGCATTTCTTTGAGGAACGCCGCCAGAATCTCTTGCACGTCCGCGGGAATCTCCAGCGCGACAAAGAGGCGCACGCTCAGGCCCGCTTCGTGGGTTGCTTGCCGTTATAGAGAAAGTGGACGCGCACCATGTCCAGCGCGAGCTGCGACGCCTGCCAGCGGATGTTTTCGCGGTCGCCGGGGAAGCGCACGCCGCGCTCCTTGACTCCACCGGCATGGGAGAGCGCGATGTGCACCGTGCCAACAGGCTTTTCTTCCGAGCCACCGCCCGGCCCCGCGATTCCCGTGATGCCGACGCCAAACGTGCTGCCCACGCGGCGCCGAATTCCGTCAGCGAGAGCAATCGCGACTTCCGGGCTTACCGCGCCTTTGGCTTGAATCAATTCCGCGGGCACGCCCGCCCACGCCGTCTTCAATTCGTTGCTGTAGCAAACGACGCCGCCGAGAAAATACGCAGAGCTGCCCGCAATGCTTGTCAGCCGCTGCGCCAGCAGGCCGCCGGTGCAGCTTTCCGCCGCGGAAATCGTGGCGTTGTGCAGCGTCAGTTGTTCCGCGATCACTTCTTCGAGCGGCGACCCGTTCTGGCTGAAGATGCGGTCGGTCAGGGCAATCTCGAAACCGTTCACAATTTCATCCAGCGTTTTCTTGGCGTGCTCCGCGTCGCCGGTCCAGATGCGCAGATGAATTTGCGTTTCGCCGGGCGCGGCGAGAATGGTCGTATTCACTTCGGGATAGCGTTTGTAGATGCCCACGATGCGCTGCTCGACGTGCGACTCGCCCAGGCCCGTGACGCGAATTTCGCGGTGAAACATACGCACGCCGGACGCGCGCCGCTCCAGCCGCGGCAAAACCTGCTCGCGGAACAGCGGCTTCAACTCGCGGGGCGGGCCGGGCAGAAGCGCGATGGCGCGGTCACCGTCTTCCAGCCACAAGCCCGGCGCGGTACCGCGCGGATTCTCCAGAATTTCCGCGCCTTCGGGAACCATCGCTTGCCGTACATTCACTTCGGGCATTTCGCGGTTCAGCGCGCGGAAGCGGCCCTCGATGTACCGCAAAATATCGTCGTTGCGCCGCAGCCTGCGCCCCAGAAGATCAGCCACTGTCTCGCGCGTAAGGTCGTCTTCGGTCGGGCCGAGCCCGCCCGAAGAAATGACGAGCGGTACGCGGTTCAACGCATCGCGAAACGCCTCGCTGAGCAAATCGCGGTTGTCGCCCACGACCGTCTTGCGCACCACCTCGATGCCAAGCTTGTTCAGCTCCTCGGTAAGGAAGAGCGAGTTGGTATCAAGCCGGTCCGGCGTCAGCAGTTCCGAACCAACTGCAATGATCTCTGCTTTCATCTCTACTGTTTGTACCCGATGATTAGGAGGCGGCGCAAGCCGGACCGAAACAGCGGCAACATCCGAATCATTCCATTGTCATACACAAAGCGTGCAGTTAAAGATGTTCCAAGCCGTTGAGGAATAGGAATATGGGCAAGAAGAAAGCGAAATTTGATTTGGCTGCCGAACGCGCTACAGCCATTTTACAGGAACACTTTGACTCGCTTCCTTCGGAACTGGCCAAGCAGAAACGCGCGGAATTCCATCAGCTCACCATCGAGATGAGCCGCGGCTCTCGCGGAAAAACTTCACGAGTTCGGCGAACTGCCCCGACTCGTCGGAAATACCAATCTTCCTCAAAGCTTGCATAAATTCACGTTCAGTGCCGGAACTAAAGCTCTTCGTACATCGGTAAGTAGCTTCTTATCGAATTTCTCAGCTTTGCTCTTCTGCCGAGGGACTCATTGCTCTTCCTCCCGAGCCTTGCTGATTTCATCGCCGTCATACATGTGCTTTGCCCTGCAGGACTCGCCGCGGGCTTTTTGCTGACGATTCCTAACCCACCACGATTTGCAGTCGACGCCAAGTCTATTCAGGGACTCTTATAATTACAAATCAATAATTAAATTCAGGCCCTGAGGCGGGATTCGTAAACTTTCCTAATGGAGAGGCTTCTTGCTAGCCCAGCAGAGGCATGCCGCGGACATCCCAATCGAGCGTGAAGAGGGCGCCGGTTGTAACGAGCATGGCGCGGCCCGAAGGTTGTAGCGCCATTCCGACCAGGCCAGAGCCGCTGAGGACAAGGTCGCCATGGGCTTGCGGCGTGATGCGAATGATGCCGCGGCGTCCGCCATAGGAAGCCGCCACGTAGAGATTGCCGTCGCGATCGAAAGCCAGCCCTTGGGGGCGTCCCAGCCCGCGAAAAAATGTTGTGACGTCGCCGCCCTGCGTGATGCGGTAGACGCGATCGTAGCTGGAAGTCGTCGGCCCTGTGGCATAAAGATCGCCGCTCGGATGAAACGCCAGGTGATACGCGGCGATGGACGGCTCGATGGTCGCAAAAACAAAAATTTCGCGGCTTGGACTGATTTTGAAAATCGTGCCGCTGCGGTCGCCCACGTAAAGATTCTCGTTGCGGTCGAACGCGATGCCGGTGGCGATGCCCATGCCTTCGATCCACTGCTCGGCGCGGCCTTCTGGGGTAATGCGGTGAATCGTGCCGTCATTGCGGCAGGAGACGAAAAGATTGCCGGCGCGATCGAGCGCCAGTCCGCTGGGATTCACCAGCGAAGTCACAAAAGGTTTGATGCTGTAATTCGCCGTAACTTTATAAAGCGAAACAGGCACACGCTGCCCGCGCTGGCCCGAGAATGTGACGTAGGTATTGCCAAACGAATCTACCGCCGGATTCGCGATGGGATGCAAATTGTCGGCAATCTGCACGCCGATCGCAACAGGATGCGGCTGGCTTTCGTTCGCGGCGCTCACCACGCGCACCGCTCCGCCGCTGGCGCCCTCGGGCACGCGCGCAATCAACCGATGTTCGCTGGCCAGCGAAAGCCCGGCTTCCGCTTCGCCAAAGCGCACCACTGGCCGCGGATGAGCGCGCGAAGCGAAGCCGCTGCCGTGAATCACAATCTCGCCACCGGGAATGGCGGCAGCAGGCGCGACTCTCTCTATGCGGGGAATGCCGTTCTTTTCTGCCGAGGACCCGAACCCGAATTTCATACCCAACCAAGCAACCCAAAGTGTAGCGCCACTCGCAACAGAATAGCAGCGTAGATGCCCGCCATCCAGTCATCGGCCATGATGCCCCAGCCGCGCGGAAGTTTTTCGAGTTGCCGGACAGGAAAAGGCTTCCAGATGTCGAACAGGCGGAAAAGTAGAAAGCCCAGCAGCAAATACTTCCAATTCAACAGGCTCAGTACGAAAAAGATGGCGTAGGTGGACAGGTCCAGGTGCTGTGTCACGTGGGGCAGCGCGATGGGAATAAGCGGAAGAAATAAGGTCAGGTGCTGGCCGGCGACTTCGTCGATTACCACAAACTGCGGATCCTTGATCCCGGAAAAATCCGCCGCCTTCGATGAGGCCCATACGCCAATCGCTCCGAGCAGCAAAAAAAGCGCAATTGCGCAGAGCAACGGCAGCCCTAGGGCGGAGTCGTGAATGTCGCTGCCGGGCACCAGGAAATGATTGTCGGAAAAAACGGCATCGTTTAGAGGATGCAACGAAAACAGATCGCGAAACGAAGCAGGCCGCAGAAAAAATACCGCAGAGAGCACCGCCGTCAGGACACCAACGAGCGAGCCAAACGTCCCGGGCGCTTTGGGGAGGTAGCCGACACCAAGCGCAGTGGCAATCAGCATCGCGAACTTCGGTTTTTTTTGCGGAGCGGATGCGCTGCTCGGAGTTTCAGTGGATGGTGTCATCGGGCGTGCGGAACCCCTTAAAATCCTCGTCTTCGTCCGGAGCCTTTTTGCTGCCCGGCTCGGTGCCTGTTTCGAGTTCGTTCATGTCAAAGACAGGATCGGAGACGACATATTTTTCGCTGGCCCAGTTGCCGAGGTCGTGCAGGCGGCAGCGTTCGCTGCAAAAAGGGAACTCCGCGTGTTCGCCGGAATCCGTGGGCGTTTTGCAAATCGGGCAACGATGTTTCATCGTAACCGCCTCTTGAAGGCTCGCGATTCGCCTCTCCTCAAATCACGCAGCCGGATTATTCCTCTCTGTGTGCTCTGCGTACTCTGTGTTGAATGCGGCTTTAACACAGAGATCACAGAGAAGGCTTTGCTGAAGAGTGAGTATAGCTCAGCCGAGGACGCGAAGCGGAGCGCCGGTAGCAATTCGGTGGAGTTTTTCGGCTGGCGGGACGCGTGAGGCTGGCACGTGTGCTAATTCTCGCTGCATGGGACGCGGCAAAATCTCGACAACGCGACCGATGAGGTCATAGGTATCGGCTTTAGTGATCTCAACTCGCGCGACGTCGCCCGTCGCCGCCGTTTCGCCATTGGGCAATTCGATATCGGTCAGGTAGAGCTTGCCATCAATATCAGGCGCCATACCCTCGAGTCGCGCTTCCCAAACGAGGGGATTGTCCTTTGACGGCCCCTCGATAAGCGCGGTCGCCGTGCGGCCCTTCCACGCACGCAATTTTTCGCGCGAAATTTTCTTCTGAATGGCCATCAACTGGTTTCGGCGATCGGTAATCGTTTGCGGGTCCACTTTCTCGTCGAGGTTGTAGCTGTTCGCGTTGTCCACATCCGAATACTCGAACACGCCCATCCAATCCAGATTCGCGGCGCGCACAAAATCGCAAAGCTCCTCGAAATCCTTTTCGGTCTCGCCCGGAAAGCCTGCGATAAACGAGGTGCGCAGCGAAACGCCCGGAATCGTCGTCCGAATACGCTCGAGAAGTTTCAAGAAAGCGTCGCCATGCGAGCCGCGCTTCATGCGCGCCAGTACATTTCGGCTGGCGTGCTGTAGCGGCATGTCCATGTACTTGGTAAGCCGCGGATGCGCCGCGAGCGTGTCCAGCAATTTCTGCGTTACGCGATTTGGGTAAGCGTAAAGAAACCGCACCCATGTCAGATTCTCGACTTGCGCCAATCGTTCGAGCAATTGCGCCAGCCCATCGCGGAGGCCAAGGTCTTCGCCGTAAGAAGTCGTGTCCTGGCCAATCAAAGTGATTTCGCGTGCGCCGGCCGCTGCAAGATTCTCCGCTTCGCGCACCACCGATTCAAAGCGCCGGCTGCGAAACGCTCCGCGCAATTGCGGAATGATACAGAAGGTGCACGGATGATCGCAGCCCTCGGCGATCTTGATATAGGCCGCATGTCGCGGCGTGGTGATGACGCGCGGCGTCAAATCGTGATACAGAAACGCCGGCGGCGCGGCAGGCAAAACGCGCAGATCGCCGTCAACAGCTTCCAGTATTCTCTCGACTTCGCCGGTTCCCACAACCGCATCCACTTCCGGAACTTGTTCCAGAATCTGATCGCGAAACCGCTCGACCAGGCATCCAGCCACGATCAGTTTCTTCGCCGCGCCAAATTTCTTGTGCTCGGCCATCTCCAGAATCGCGTCAATGGACTCTTTTTGCGCCGACTCGATAAAACTGCATGTATTAACAACGAGAATTTCTGCTTCGTCCGCGCGCGGCGTCAGTTCATACCCTTCGCGCGTAAGAATGCCCATCATCACCTCGCTATCCACGAGGTTCTTCGGGCATCCCAGGCTGACAAATCCGACCTTAGTCATAGGCAGTAAATTAGTACCTTTGCGCAATTCTCAATTGTACCACGCGTAGCACAGGCACTCCTGCCTGTGCGGTTTTGGGCCCCCAGGAGGAAGCGCGCACCCAATGTTCGTAGCGAGAGACGTGCGGGGCCGCGGAGATTGACGATTCTGCCGCTTTATCGCGAGCCGAAGGACGAACGAATCTGGTCGAGCAGCGCCCGGAGGCGAAGCGTGTCGCAAGGCGCACCGCCAAAACGCGCCTGCGAATAGTGCTGCGTGAATTCGTAAACCGCAGGGGCGAGACGCGGTTGCGAAACAGCGGCGGCAAATTCAAACGGCGTCTGCGTCGGCTGACGCGAAAAGCCGCGCCGTTCCAGCAAATACAAAAGTTCGCTGTAAAGCCGCGAAGCCAGCTGCGGATTGGAGCGCGCCGCCTCCGACGAACGAAGCTGCCACGACAGCCACATACGCCTCGCAAAAGCGGCCACCAGATCGAACCGCAGCGCCGTCAGGAAAAACAAAATCGCCAGCGGAATCAGGACGCGCAGCCCTACGTTCCACGACTTCATCCATCTCCGCCCTTTTTCCTGCTGATGCGTGTACCAGGATCGCGCAGTTTCCGTCCAATTGCGCGTGCTGCGCTGCATATTTTGCGCCAGCAAAATCTGGTGAATGAAGTCATAGTTGATGACCCACTCGTTCCAGGAAAGCTCAAACCAATCCATATACTGTCCAAGCCGCGCGAGAAACCCTCCGGCGGATTCCGCCCCCGGCGGCGTGGGATCGAACGTCATCCAGCCGGTTCCTGGAAAGTAAACCTCCACCCAGCTGTGCGCGTCGCTGGCGCGCACGATGTAGTCTCCGCCCAGGTCATTGTATTCGCCGGGCAAAAACCCGTTCACTTCGCGCGTGGGAATTCCCAGCGTGCGCAGCAGGATGGCCATCGCCGAAGCAAAATATTCGCAATGCCCTGCGCGTGTCTCGAAAAGAAAATGCGCCAGCGCGTCGTCGCCGGGCTTTCCGGTGAGGTTGAGCGTATACGCGTAACGCGAACGCAGATAGCCTTCCACAGCGATGGTTTTATCGATCGGTGTGAGCGCGCGCGCCGTAATCTGCCTGGCCAATTCCGGAATGCGCGGATCGAGCTTGGGGAGCTGCAGATACGCGCCGCGAATTTCTTCCGGATAGCTTGTCGAAGCAGTGCGCAATCTGGACACGTTCAGCGCGGGCAGCAGCGAAAACCCTTCGTAACGCAGCGTGCCGAAATTATGAAACGGATTGAAGACAGAACCGGTGGCGTCGCGGATGATGTAGCTGCGGCGCGCGCCCGCTTCCAGGTTGGAGCCTTCGCCGGAAAGATTGCCGCGCAACGAGATGGCGTTCGCGGGAGCGAACATCGTATCGGTCGCCACCGGCTGAAGCAGAATCGTGTACCGCAAAACAGTCGCGTTCGGATCCGGGTCCGGAGGGCGTTCCGTCAAGTTGATCCATCCGTTCAACCCGGCTGGAATCGTGACGGCTTCGCGATCGGGAGAAGACCATCGTTTTCCATCGAACGAGGAGAGCGCGATGCCGCGCCAGCGCAGCGTGGGATAGCCGACGGGTTTGCCGGTGCGCACGCGCATCACCACCGCGGAATTTTTCTTGATCTCGCCGATCTGGCCCAGTTCCACGTCGTCGCTAAAGCCGGACATCAGCGTGGGTTGCAGGCTCGTGCGGCCCATGTACCCGGCGCTGAACCGCGGAAAGAAGAAAAACAGCGCGCCGCCGATAATCATCGCCCCGAGCGCCACGCTGAGCGCCGCGAGAATCAGCGCACGCGTTAGCCGCATTTCGCGCTGAGGCTGCGCGTCAATCTCCGGCGAAATGGCGCCTTTCGATCCGCGGCGCATTTCCAGCCCCACGAAAGTAGCGACAACGAACAACATGAACAGGAAGAAGAGCCCCAGAAAAGTAGTGTCGATGGTTAGCACAGCGGAAGCCAGAATCGCGGCAAACGAAAGCATCGTCAGAAAAAGCGCGTCGCGATCGGTGGTCGCGCTATAAAGCCGGATGATCATGACGAACAACAGAAAATGCACAGCGCCAAGCAGCGCCGCATAGAGCGCGGGATTCGTCGAACTCGCCACGAACGCACGCGAAAGAAATATGACGTCCAGAGGGAAGACCAGCAGGTAAGCAACTACCAGCCGCGTGGCGATGCGCTGCGGAATTTCCGCTTCGCAACGCCGCCACCAGCGCACTCCTTTATAGAGAACGGCCGAGGGCGCCACGATCATCGTGAGCAGGTCGAGCTTGCCAGTGCTGACCAAAGTGGCGATGGCCGTGGCCATTAACAGAAAAAGGGAAGTGCGGAAGAAACGCTCGGCGGGGAGCGTTGGAAGACTCGTGACTGAAGCAGAGGCGGCCATTGGGGACGATTCAATCTTAGCACTGGGGCAGCGGCCCGAGGCTTCTGCGCCCCGGAGCACCCCGCGAATCAATAACGTTTATGCTTTCGCCGCAGCCGCCAAAAATGTGGAGTGCGGCAGCCTTGCCGCCGCTTTTCCTGGGTTGGCCCTTATTTTGCACTGCTCGGCAAAAGCGCCGCCCGCGCGATCTTGCGCGTGAGGTTAGATACGGGCAGTCTGGCAAAATCGTCCAGCCGAATGCTTTTTGCTCCGCGAATTTGCGGAATATCGGCCATCGCGATCCGGAAGGCAAATACGGTGACATTGCGAAAGGTTACCGTGTGGCGCACTTTTGCGAGCGGCTCCAAATTTAGCGAGCCATTCCTGCCGTGCAGAAATTCTCCCAAATACGCTCGCAATTCTTCGCCCGGATTTTTGCGAATCGCCACTGTCGGGAAATGCCACATCCTCGAAACCAGCGTGGGCACATCATCGGCAGCAGGCGTGCCGTTCTTTTCTCCGGGAGGCGGTAAAAGAAGCGTTCGTCCACGCGGCGTGGAAAACACCGCCGAAGCAAGGGTGATTTTCGCGGCTTCCCGTTTTTTGCGTTTTTCCGGATAAGACTCCGGGTCGCCAAACTGGCGCGCGCGGCAAAATGTCGCAACGGGACACAACAGACACTGCGGAGCGCGCGGCGTGCACACCATCGCGCCCAGCTCCATCACGGCTTGATTCCAGTCGCCTGAAGATTTGGGATCGAGGAGTTCTCCCGCCGCATTCTGAAGCGATTGCCAGCGCTTCGATTCGCGCAAGTCACCGCGAATCGCGCCGAGTCTCGCAAGGACGCGAGCGACGTTGCCGTCGAGCACCGCGTGTTTCTCTCCAAACGCAATACTGAGAATTGCGGCAGCGGTATAGCGGCCAATGCCGGGTAACGCAAGAACAGACTCTTCGTCACGAGGGAATTCACCGCCGTGTTGCGCCATAATTTGCTTTGCAGCGGCTTGCAGGTTTCTCGCGCGGCTGTAATAACCAAGTCCGGACCACAGCCGCAGCACCTCTTCCTCCGGCGCCAGCGCCAGCACGCGCACATCGGGAAAGCGCGCGAGAAATCGCTCGTAATAGGGAATCACTGCGGCCACCCGCGTCTGCTGCAGCATGATCTCCGAAATCCAGATGCGATACGGATCTTTCGTGCGGCGCCACGGAAGATCGCGCTGAAACTGGCGGAACCAGGCCAGCAAATTCTTGCGAAAAGACGTGAACTCGCTACGCGTGAACATCATCCCCACGTATTCTCGCACAGTTGAGGGAACTGGCTGACCGACCTGCACCTCACTTCGTTCAGTAAAAAGGCCGGCTACTACAACTGCTTTGCTAAGTCTTCCAGGAAGATGACCCAGGACTGGTTCCAGATATTCGAGGGGATCGAGCCGCGGGATTCGCTCGTGACGATGACGCGAAAAATATCGGGCGCGCCGGCCAGGTCGGAAAGTAGCGTGTGCTTTAAGTCCGGCGGCTGGGACTTCGCGGTAGCGAGATAGCGCAAAATTTCGAAGATGATCTCTCCGGCTTCGACGAGAGGAGTTTCAAAGCCGGCGGTACGAAATTGCAGAGTGGCGTTGCGCTCGTAAAAGTGCCAGGCGAGCGCGGCGCACATCGTTACGGCCTTCTCGAAGCGGGCCCCGGCCTCTTTCACGGGCATTTCCGAAGGGATGTGCGGGTCGAGAATCAGAACGACGCGGCAATCGTCTTCGCGGGTGAACTCGCGGACCATCAAGGAACCAAGGCGCGCGGAAGCTTTCCAGTGCACATGGCGCGAGCTGTCTCGCGGGAGATAGTCGCGCAGCGCGTATAGGTCCTGTCCTCCGCCTTTGGCGAGGCTCTCGAGGGCGCCTTGCATGCCGGGGAGAATTTCAAAAAAGTCCTGGGAAGGCTCGACGGACGGATAGACGAGCGCCTCGGACTTCAAATTAATGCGGCGGGCTTTTTGCAAGAAGCCGAAAGGGAAGCGTGTGACGACGCGGAAGGCTTCCTGGGAATAGATGCCGCGCTTCGGGAAAGACATGGGCACGCTTTGTTCGAGGCGGTCGTGCTTCGGAATGTAGGGGAAGTAAACCGGCGTTTCCAGCATGGGAGAAACGGGGGCATTCTTTCCGCGGACGGCTTCGACGCGAAGAGAGAAAGACGGCAGCGTCAGTTTTTCGTTGTGGATCTCGACCTTTGCGCGAACCGGCTGGCCGGCGAAAATGTGCTCGGGCAACTGAAGGCGCATCTCGATGCCTGAGAGAGTAATCGAAGAAAGAATACCGGACATCAGGATGATGGCGATCAGGCTCGCGAGAATGAGGAAGAGAAGATTGTTGCCGGTGTTCAGAGCGGCGACGGCCACGAGAAAAATTCCAAGGATGTAAATCCAGCCTTCGCGCGTGACGCGGAACTCCATTTTGTAGCCCATCCAGCGGAGGGGAGTGCGCTTGGCAAGGACGGGGACGAGCGTGATGGCCACCCAGGCAGCCACGAGAAGCGCACCGACGGCGGAGGCAATGGCGGCGCCAATGTTGCCCATCTCGGACGCCGAGCCGGAATAGAGAGCGAGGAGCAGCGCGATCGCCAAAGCGCCGATGGATACGAAAAACGCGCGGACGGCGGAATGATCGGCCTTGGCCCAGAGTTGCGCGACTGATGAGGCTAGGCTCACAGAGGTACGCGAACGGAGTCGACGATCTCCCGGAGGACGGATTCGGTCGTCTCCGATTTTCTTTGTAAGGAAGCGTGGCGTGCGCTGGCGACGACGCGATGCGAAAAAACGGCGACGGCGAGTTTCTTGAAGTCGTCGGGCAGGCAGTAATCGCGGCCGTCGAGAAATGCGCTGGCCTGGGCGGCGCGTTGGAGCATGAGTGTGCCGCGCGGGCTGACGCCGAGCGCCAAATGTTCCGTTTTGCGCGTGCGGTTGACGATTTCGAGAGCGTAGTCGTGCAGGCTGGTGTCCACCTTGACGCGGGCTACCGATTCCTGCATTTCGAGAACGTCATTGACGCCAGCGACGGGTTCAAGCGATTCCAGCGAATCACTATTGATGCGTTTGCGAAGGATTTCGCGCTCGGTTTCGTGCGAGGGATAGCCCATCTTGATGCGCATCAGGAAGCGGTCGAGCTGCGATTCGGGCAGCGGGTACGTGCCGTGGTGCTCGACGGGATTTTGCGTGGCGATGACCAGAAAAGGATGCGGAAGCTTGAGCGTTTTGCCGTCCACGGTGACTTGCGCTTCGTTCATCGCTTCGAGAAGAGCGGATTGCGTGCGCGGCGTGGTGCGGTTGATTTCGTCGGCGAGGACGACATTGGCGAAAATCGGGCCGGAGCGGAACTCGAATTCGCGGGACTCGGGATTGTAGACGCTGACGCCGAGAACGTCGCTGGGCAAAAGGTCCGACGTGAACTGGATGCGCTGGAACGTGCAGTGGAAGGATTTTGCGAGAGCCTGGGCCAGAGTGGTCTTGCCCACACCTGGAACGTCTTCAATCAGCAGATGGCCGCGCGCCAGAAGGGTAATGAGCGCGAGCTGGATGGCTTCTTCCTTGCCGTAGATAGCGTGGGCAATCGAGCGCTGAAGCTGCGAAACGATCTGCGACGTGGCCGTGGACATCGGTTGAAAACCTGGGTCCTTCCTGTTACAAATAGATGGCGCTTCCAAGCGCTGCGGATGCATCCGCCGGGCGACTAGCTCAGTTGGTTAGAGCGCTCCCCTCACACGGGAGAGGTCAAAGGTTCAAGTCCTTTGTCGCCCACCATTTTACTTTCAACCTAAACATTCTGACACTAATCATGGCGCTTAATCAAAAAGTAGCCCGGAATGTGCTCAATTGGTGGTTGCATAAATCGGCGAAAGAAACACCTCCCTTCTGGAGAAAAAGAAAGGCTCCCCTTGCAATGGTTCGTTAGTGGACGTATACGTATGTATCCAAAAGTCTAGGTAAGTATCCGGACATCGAGTGCATCCTTTGGGCGTAACTGGAAATTAAGCTTGAGGAGGCTTCCATGGGAACCATGAGTTCAGTCAATGTCGCAAACGCAGCTCAGCCGGCGAACGCGATCGGACGCTGCCAGGTTTGCGGAAGCATGCGTCAGACCGCCCCAGTGACGTTTAACCGCAACATCGGGATGATCGTGCTGCGGCAGACGCGAAGCATTTCCGGAAACATGTGCAAGACGTGCCTCGGCAAGAACTATTGGCAGTTCATGGGGCTGAACCTGCTGCTGGGGCCTTGGGGCATGATTTCGCTCATAATTATGCCCATTTATCTGGTGACGAATACCGTGAGCTATGTGTCGGCTTCCCGAAAGCTGCGCGGCGCGATAGAGTAGCACTTGGCGCGGCCCGGCTGCATCTGTAGGTTATTGAGCCGGGCTCGCTTCCTTCATGACTAACCTATTCAGAACACTGGAGCTTCTTTGCCTGAGCGTGTGGCTTGGGAGCGATGCGTTTTTGAGTTTTGTTGTGGCGCCAGGGGCGTTTCGGATTTTGGGGAGCCGGGATGCGGCTGGAACGATTGTTGGGTATTCGCTGACGCGGATGCATCTTGGCGGGATTGCTTTGGGTCTTGTGCTTTTGTTTGTGCGACTTCTGCGTGCGCGGAGCTTTGCCGGATTGGCGCAACCGGCGGCGCTTTGCGTTGCGCTGATGATTGTACTTACCGCGGTCTCACAGTACACCGTCAGTGCGCGAATGGCTGGGCTGCGAGTGCAGATGGGATCGATCCAGGCGACGTCTGCCGATAGTCCCCTGCTGACTGAATTTAGCAAGCTGCATACTATTTCTGTTTCACTGGAAAGTGGCGTTTTGCTGGCTGGATTCGCGGCTATGTATTTTATGGTGAAAGAATTAGTTACTGCGGCGCAGGTTCCTTAGGTTTCGATCAGCTCCACCCCCCTCCCTCTTTTTTGTAAGTGTTGATTCTAAAGGCCTTAGTATTCCTGTAAGTCTTTTAGAATCAACACTTGTGAGTATTTTGTAAGTGTTGATTCTAATGGGCTTACGATTTATCCGACATCGTAAAACGCCCTCTGCGAAGAGCCGTGGCTTGACTTTCTAAGTTCGGATCTGTTGGGCTTATGCCGACAATGATGGGTCATGCTAGAAACAAAAAGCGGGAGCAGGGCTCCCGCACTCCAAACGCAAAATTACCTAATTGAGAGCTTAATCGAAGCGGTAAATGGAGTCCAGGAAAAAACATTGAACGGGCGGGAATCAGGATTGAACGGTCGTTTTTCGGGGTCGAACGGGACATCATTCTCGGGACTCTCGCGAGGGCCGATCTGGTGCTGAAATGGCACAAGGGGGGTCGCATCACATAGGCCCGAAAGAACTTTGAAGCGGGCGCTGGACGCTATATACTCCGCGTTGTAGTGACGCAGGAGGAAAGTCATGGATGCTGTGCGACCCGAGTTGACAACGGAAGCGAACAAGAAAATTGTTGTTCGCTGGTTTGACGAGATTTGGAATCGGGGGCGACGGGAAACCATCTATGAACTCTTTGGGGCCGACGCCGACTTGCACGATGGTGGATTTACGATACACGGGCCCGGCGAGTTCGAGCGCTTTTACGACAAGATATGTTCCGTATTTTCCGAGCACCGTTTCGCGGCGGTCGTGGTGCTGGCGGAGGGCGATTTGGTGTCAATACACTGGTCCGCGACTTGTAGGCACACTGAGAGCGGAAAGGACGTGGAATTTACGGGGACGTCGGTTGCGCGCATTGAGAACGGGCAAGTCATTGAAGCCTGGCAAGATTGGGACAAAGCCCGAGTCGAGGCCCAGATTTCCGGGAAGTCCGCAGCATCTTTTATCTAGCGGATAGTTCTTCAAGGAAATTGGCGGCTAAGTCTTGAACACGTCCATCGGGGTCATGAGATGCGATTTCGGCGGCTTTTTTAGGGGTGTCGCCCGAGGCTTGCAGGAGGAGGGACAGGGCTCTGCTGCGGGTTTCGGCATCGGGATGGGTTTTGAGGATGGAGAAGAGGGATTTGGTGAGTCCAGGTGTGAGCTTCGCGTATTGGAAGCCGATTACGGGTTCCACGATTTGTACAGCGGCCGCTTGAACGATAGGGTCGGGTGCGTTGAGTGCAGCAGACAGGGCACGAACGATTCGCGGGTCCGCTGGTGGTTGGGAATTGAGAACATAGCTAATGAGGCCTGCGCGTGCGACATTGATTCGGCAAGCGTCGCGGCTACGAAGCATTTGAATCAGATCATCGAGACCGGATGAGCTAATCGAGGCGAGAGTTCTCGCCGCCCATTCCATAAAAGGTTGAGGGCGGACTGCTTGAGGATCATCTTCGACTTCGCCATCGGGACCATCGTTGCTGGGAAGATCCTTGGTCGGCAGCGGCTTCCAGGTTGTACAGGCATCAGCGATGGCTTTCAGGAGGGCCGTTCGTGCGGGCGCGCCGATGGTGGCGAGTTGCGTCTCGATGGTCGAGGGCACATGGACGTAGCGGCGGGCCAGGCGAATGAGTGGTTCGGGTCTTGCGAGATGGGAAAATGGGGC
>DATFZY010000051.1:0-2236 GCA_035313865.1 Candidatus Acidiferrum sp. | reverse complement strand
CTCTTCGGCGACCTCGAAGTCTACGACGCCCAGGGCAAGCGCCTCGGATAGCGGAGTGTCGAAGATGTATTTCGCGATCGTGGCGCCGATTGCTTTGCTCCTCTTTGCTGCCGTGGGGGTTGCGTTGCTGCTTTGGCCGTCCTGGTGGCTGCGCCGTCGGCGGAATCCTTGGCAGCCAGACACACCGGAGAATCGGCTCCACATGCGGAGTGTAGGACTAATCGTTTGTCTTTTCTTGCTCCTGATCGTTTCTGGGTTTGGGTCGGGCGCTACCGCCGAGGGATTCCATCGAAACATTCTGGTGGCGCTTTGGATTTCTTTCCTGGTTGTTCCGGTTTTCGTCTCGATTCTTTGGCGGACGCCGCCGCTGAGGAGGGTGGCCCGGAGACTGCGGACCGGCGACCTCGACGAGCAGAAATGGGAACTCTGGATGAGTCTCGGATTCTCTGGTCTCCTGACGAGCATGATCATCACGGCGTTCATTCTGGCGCTCAATGGCCATTATCCAAGACAAAGATAACTGTTATTGACAGGTAAACTCATATTTAATATTATCATTACATTATGAGTTCAGGCGTTTCGCGATTCCTCGCGCGCGCATGCTTCCTTCTTCTCGCTGCCTATGCGATGCCAATCGGGCTCCTCGCCAAGAAGAAGCCGCCGGCGGCGCCTGTTAATTTGAATACGGCTACATCGGAAGAGTTGCAATTGGTGCCGGGGATTGGGCCGGCTACTGCCGATAAGATTTTGCAGATGCGCAAGTCGTATGGCGCGTTTAAGAGCGTGGACGACTTGCTGGCCATTCGCGGCATTGGGCCTAAGCGGCTAGAGAAGATGCGCAAGTATTTGACGGTGGCCAAGGCCGCGCCCGCGAATAAGCCGGCTTCGGCGGCGAAACCTGCTTCGCCTGGTCCGACGAAATCTGTAGCGCCTCCGAAGACTCCTTCCGCTCCGGCGGATCCGCCGTGTTTGTTGCTGTAGATCAAACTATCCTCTGCTTGAAAAATTTGTTCCTTGCTGTTCGCGCTCGATGCCAAAAGAAAAAGCAGGTTCCTCGCTTCGCTCGGAATGACACCTTGGGTGGTGTGTCTGACTGCGGGCGCTAGATTACTTGGTGCGTTATGCGGCCTGGGGCTTCGATGTGGAGCGGGACCTGGTCGGCGATTTTGATGCCGTAGCCTTCCAGGGCTACTACCTTTTTTGGATGATTCGTCAGGACGCGGATGTCTTTTAGGCCGAGGTCGATGAGGATTTGGGCGCCTATGCCGCTTTCGTGCTGGACCATGCGCTGGCGGGCGGGTTCGCGGTCGAGTTGGCCGCGTTTGTGGAAATGGATTTGGGGTAGGACGCCGGGGGCGTCGGGCGCGTCCACGCTGAAGCCGCGGCCGGTGTGGTGGAGATAGAGGAAGACGCCGCGGTCTTCTTTGGCGATGGTCGCGAGGCTGCGGGAGACCAGTTCGCTGCAGTCGCAGGCCATCGAGCCGAAGACGTCGCCGGTGAGGCAGTGGGAGTGGACACGGACCAGGGCGGGCGTATCGCCTTCGAGGGTGCCGCGGACTAACGCAATGTGCTGGTCGTGGTCGACGTCGCTGGCGTAGGCGATCATGCGGAAGTCGCCATAGCGTGTGGGGACGGTGGCTTCGGCTACGCGGCGGACGTAACGCTCGTGCTGCATGCGGTAGCGGATGAGGTCGGCGACCGTTAACATCTTTAGATTGTGCTGCTTGCAGAATTCATGGAGCTGCGGCACGCGGGCCATTGTGCCGTCTTCGTTCATGATTTCGCAGATGACGCCGCTGGCGTTGAGACTTGCGATGCGGGAGAGATCCACGCTGGCTTCTGTTTGGCCGGCGCGGACGAGGACGCCGCCGTTGCGCGCGCGCAGAGGGAAGACGTGGCCGGGGCGGGCGAGGTCTTGCGGGCGGGTTTTTGGATCGATGGCGGTGAGGACGGTGATGGCGCGATCGGAGGCGCTGATGCCGGTGGTGACGCCGAGGCGACCGTCAATGGCTTCGGTGAAGGCGGTGCCGTGGACGGAGGTGTTGATGGGGGACATGAGCGGCAGGTGAAGCTCGTCGCAGCGCTGCTCGGTGAGGGTCAGGCAGATGAGGCCGCGGCCGTACTTGGCCATGAAGTTGATGGCTTCGGGCGTGATTTTTTCGGCGGCCATGGTGAGGTCGCCTTCGTTCTCGCGGTCTTCGTCGTCGACGAGGACGATCATACGGCCCTGGCGAAT
>DATFZY010000050.1:0-3156 GCA_035313865.1 Candidatus Acidiferrum sp. | reverse complement strand
CGGTTGAAAAAAGCGAAGAGCGCGATGATGTACACCGCTTCGGCTATTTGATCTTCTTTCCATCCGGCAGCGCGCAATTTTTGCACGTCCGCGTGGGTGGAACGCGCCGCGTCGTTGGTAATTTGCTCGACGTAAACCATTAGAGCGCGCTCTGCAGGCGTCAGGCCGGCCTCATCGAGTCTGCCCTCTAGAATTGCGGATACGCATTGATCGGTGGCTCCCTGAACACGCAGGAAGTATGCGTGGCTGTCGAGTCAATACGGACAGCGGTTCAGGTAGGAAACGTAGCTGGCGATCATCTCTTTGTGGCGGCGAGCGAGATGTCCTTCCGAGAAGTGAATCTTATTCGAAAATTCCACAACCTGGCGGAGAAAATCGGGACGGGCGCCGAAACATTTGATGATGCCGGGGACCTGGTTGCGTCCGGAGCCGGCGCGCCAGAAATCGTAGGCGGCAGCGACTCCGCCGGTGGCCTCGGCGTCTTCGGTGATGCGAATTTTTGTAGGATACTCTTGTGCTGAGAATTCAGGATCCGCAGCGGCGTTCTGCAATTTGTCTTTCTCATCGACGGACATCAAAAAACTCCATTTATGGTGCGCTTTTTGCGAACTATTTTTCTGCTTGCCGGACCCAGCTGTACACGGGCCAGCCCGCCAGCACCACTGCGCAACCGAGCGCGGCCTCACGCGGGTGGCGCGTCGCGAGCAGAACTAACATGATACCGATCAGCGCGAGGAACGCAACCGGAGTAAAGGGATAGCCCGCGGTGAGAATGATCGATTCCATCTGCTGCGGCTTGCGGCGAATTACAAACAGGCCCGCGACAGTGAGTCCCAGAAAAAGCACGGTGACGAAAAAGAAATACGAAATGATTTGTTCGAACGTGCCCAAAGCGGCCAGAACAGCGGCGATGAAGCCCTGAATCGCGATGGCGCGCGCGGGCGTGCCGAAGCGCGGATGCACGCGCGCGACGGACTTCAGAAATACGCCGTCGCGAGCCATCGCGTAATACACGCGCGGCGCGGACATCATGAACGCCGCGAGGCTACCCAGCACGCAGACAACAACGATCGCCGCGAAAATAATTCCTCCAGCGGGGCCGAAGAGAACTTCGCCGGCTTGCGCGACGAAGGTGCCGTCGGAGGCGACTTTTTCGATGGGCACCAGATAAATGAACACGGCGCTGATGACGATGTACACGGTGGTGACCGCAAGAACTCCAACGACGAGTGCGCGCGGAAGAGTGCGGCCGGGATCACGCACTTCACCGGCGATTTTTGTGGCGTCCCACCAGCCGCCGAAGGAAAAGAACGCGCCGACTACGGCAGCGCCGAGCGCGGGAGCGAGTGGCAAAGCGCCGGGACGTTGCGCGGCGAACGGAACGAAATTTGACCAGGAGCCCAGGCGAAATATGAGCGCCCAAACGGTGAGCGTCGCCAGCACGGCAAATTTCAGCCAAGTGATCCAGCGAAGAAAACTCGCGCTGATGCGCGTGCTGAAAATATTCAGCATGCAGATTGCCCAGATTGCGGCGATGGCGCCGAGTCTGGTGAGCAGCGGCGACCAGTGAAAAATATATGCCGCGTAGGCGGAGAAACCAGTTGCGAACGCGGCGGTGAGGCCGGGGTCGAGGACCAGCAGGCACATCCAGCCGTAAAGAAAAGCGGCGCGCGGGCCACAACATTCGCGCAGGTACACGTAGGCTCCGCCGGCGCTGGGAAAACGGCCGGCAAGTTCGCCGTAGCAGAGTGCGCCGCTGAGCGTCATGGCGCCGACGGCGAGCCAGACGATGAGCAGCCAGAAGGGCGAGGCGAGAGATTTGGCCATGCCTGCGGGCGTGAGGAAGATGCCGACGGCGATCGCTTCGCCGGCGACGGCCGCGGCGGCGGAGCCGAGGCCGAGCTGGCGATGGAGAACTTCGTCTGGTGGAGGAGTGATTCCGGTAACCGATGCCATTCGTCAGCGGAAAAGAACCGCTCCTTGTGCGTGCAAGATTTTTGGCGCGCGCGAGACGTTCCATGCGGCTGATAGTTTGCTCTGGCGACGAATGATATCACTGCACGCGCTGGTAACAACGTTGCTTTCTAGCGTACGAGATTATCGCGGAGACTGCGAAATAGTGGCCGGTTCTGACCGGGGAGCCGGCGGACGCGCGGCCGGTATGAAGTGGTTGTGGTTCGTGTTTGGCGCGGGCGATTTTCGCGCAGCCTAGAAACACGACAGCGGCAATCGCGACGATCACGCCGAGCTGGCGGACGGGGGCAGACGTGGTGCGAACAGGTATAGTATAACCAGGCCCAGGATCATTCCAGCGAGCAGGCCGCCGAGATGCGCCGTGTTGAACGAACTAGAAGAGATCCAGTCCAGCAAGAATCCGAGGATGATGAAAAATCCGAGAAGGGCAACGATAGTCCAGCGCCGCTTGATCGTGGGGGAAGGCACGCGTTCGAGGCAATACGCGGCCCAAAGCGCGCCGACCAGACCAAAGGCCACGCCGCTCGCTCCGAAACCGTAGGATTGCGGCGAAAGAGCGACTCGTTGCGCCATGCTGCCCACCATGCCTGTGAGAAACCAAAGCGCAACGTAGCCGGCGCGCTGAAAAACCGACTCAGCGATAAAGCCGAAGAGCAGCAGGAAACAAAGATTTGAGAGCAAATGATACAGATCAATGTGCACAAGAATTGCGGTGACCGGGCGCCACCACTGGCCGGCGAAGACTGCCTCGCCCTTCATCCCGACCGCGAGCAATACAGGATCGAAAGGATGTTTGGGCATGGAATGATCCGCAAAAACTTGCACGCAGTAAGTGGCGACGATCAGAGAAGCGAGGAGCAACGTCAGCCAGGGCAAGCGCAGGCTTAAGTCGCGCGTCGCGTTCCAAAGCCCGCCGGATCGCGCTGCTGGAGTTGAAGTGGAGCGAATCGCGGCGGCACATTCCGGACAAGTATCACTGGAAAGCACAGACGAATCGAATGGCTTCGCGCACTGCTGACATTCCGACACTAGGGGTCTCTTGTTTCGAGCGGGTAAGATGGATTCGTAGTCAGCTTAGAGTTGGAGTTTGCGCAAGTCAAAGGCCGCGACGGAAGGCCGTCCTCTAGTTGGCAACGAAAGCTGGCTGCTGCAACGGGGGCAAAGGAAAGGCGTGGCTTCAGG
>DATFZY010000049.1:0-14844 GCA_035313865.1 Candidatus Acidiferrum sp. | reverse complement strand
CTGCATATCCAGAAGAGTTTTCAACAGCATGCTGGCGCCCGCCAGAAGCAGGAAACAAGCCGCAATCTGCACCATCGCGAAAACGCGCAGCCGACGGTTGGTCCCGCCCGTTATGCGCACGCCCCCGCTGGTAAGGCCGGGTGTCTGCGCGGTATTCCCCGTCGGCAGGTGCGGAATGTAGGCCAGCAGTACGGACGCAAAAATCGCCAGAAACGCGCCAACCAATAGCATGGTCGGGTCAAGCGTGACTTGATCGAGAGCACGGATGGAAAAGCGCGACGCGTAGCGAGCCAGCACCGCGAGCAACGGACTCGCGATGAGCACTCCAAGCACGGCTCCCGTAACGCAGAGAATCAGGCTTTCCGCAAGCAGCGTGCGGCGAAGCGCGCTCGTGCTGGCGCCGAGAGCAGCGCGAATCGCGAGCTCACCCTCGCGCCGAACGGACCGCGCCAGAATCAGATTCGCGACATTCGAGCATGCAATGATGAAAACCAGCCCCGATGCAGCCAGCAAAACGAGCAGCACCGTTCGGGCGCCGGAAGTGACCTGATCACGCAATCGCGTCGCGCCGATCTGCGACTCCGCCTGCTTCGAGTACGCTTCCGGATGCTCGCTCATCATCGAAGCATAGACAGTCCGCAGTTCCGCGCGCGCCTGCTCCAGCGTCGCACCAGGAGCTAGCCGCCCGAAGAGTTCGGTCATGCGATGTACGCGGCCGGTGACCATCGTGGCCGAAAGATGATGCGGGCTGGTAACGATATTCGAAATGATTTCCGTGTCCGCGGGATAAGGAATCGAGGGTTCAAGCACGCCGATGATCGTCGCCGTTCGGGTGCCCATCGCGCCGCTTCCCAGCCGGATGGTCTTGCCGATCACCGAAGGATCGCTGTGCAAAGCGGATGACCAATACCGGTAAGTAAGAACGGCGACTCCTGCGGCATTCGGCCCGTCATCCTGAGGTCCAATGAGTCGGCCAAGCACAGGATGAAGCCCCATCACCTCGAAATAAGAGCCACCGGCAACTCCTGCGCGCACTTCGCGCGGCTCCCCGAGCCCCACCATCACAAATCCAATCGTGGAAAACTCGCCGAATTCGGTAATGCTGTGAACGTTGGGCTCAATATCCTTTAGCTCCGGAACGGAGAAGTTAGTATTTTCCGAGCCGAGGCCGGGCGCGCTCTGGCGAATATAAATGAGCCGGTCTTCGTCGCGGTTCGCGAGCGGCCGCAGCAATACCCCTCGAACCAACGCGAAAATGGCGGCGTTAGCCCCAATCCCAAGCGCAAGCGTGAGAATCACGGTGATGGCCAGTCCCTTGGCCCGCCTCAACGATCGCAGCGCAATTTTCAGATCATTCAGAAACAATCCGGGATTCACGCTCATATCTGCATCTCCTCATACATATACAACGTCTGTGCAGGATCCTTTTATCTCACGAAGTGGTTGAAGACAATATCCACACCAGTGAGATTGCATATGACCATGGCTCCACAGCGGGACTCACCGCTAGCCGTTGCTTGTTCACAGCGACCGCGGCCGAGGACCCTCATCTCAAAACCGCTAAGCCGTCTGCGCCGCCGCCTGGTCGCAATTGACCATCCACGGAATCCCAAACCGATCCACCAGCATCCCAAACCGAGCCGACCAAAACGTCTGCTGGATCGGCATATGCACCGTTCCGCCCTTCTCCAACTCGCCAAAAATCCGCTCCGATTCCGCAACGTCTTTCACGCTAATGGACACTGAGAATCCCCTCGGCGCTTCATAACGCCCTGGCGGTGGATCAGAACCCATCAAAATCATGCCGTTGCCCAGATCCAACGACGCATGCATGATCTTGCCACCCCATTCCGAAGGAAGCTGGCCAGCCATCGGCGATCCCTCGTACTTGAACGCCGATAGGACCTTGCCGCCAAGCGCCTTCGCATAAAACTCGAACGCCTCTTCGCATTGCCCGTTAAATGAAAGATAAGGATTCAATGACACGACACCCTCCTTCAATCCTCGTCGAATGCAGTCTGCCGTACTCTCTCAACGCTACCCAAGGCCCATTTGTTTCACGTCACCCTATGGAGCGCGGGTGCCTGATCCCGCTTTTCCTACCCCCGCAGGCCGCTTTTCTTAACCTCACAGGCCTCTTTTATCCCGCCTTGCCACCACTACCTAACGAACGAGAGTGTCCCAACGTTACTTGCAAAATGCAAGTGAAAACGCTACGGTATCGGTATGCCCAAAACCAAGGCCGCCCCAGAGCGCCGCTCCGGCTGCCCGCTGAACGCCTCCGTCGAAATGCTCGGCGACCGCTGGTCCCTCCTTATCATTCGCGACATGATGCTCCGCGGCTATCAGACCTTCCACGAACTTCTCAACTCCGACGAAAAAATCGCCACCAACATCCTGGCTGATCGCCTTCGCCGTCTCGAAGAATACGGAATCATCACCGCGGAGCCTGATTCCTCTGACGGCCGAAAAGTGATTTACTCGCTCACACCCAGAGGAATCGATCTCGCACCCGTCCTCGCCGAAATGGTCCTCTGGGCCGCCCGCCACGAAGAAACCGGCAATCAGCCTCTGGTCGACGAAATGCGACGCGACAAAGAACAATTGATCGCCTCCGTTCGCCAAAAATGGGCCCAAAAACATAAATCCCTCGTGGAATAGCCGATCGCCTTAGCGACGCACCGCGTCCAAATGATCCGCAAGCCGGTAAAGACTCTCACTCCAACCTTGCTCCATCCCAGAAAGTGCCGCAGCGACCTGGGGAGTCATCTTGAATTCAGGAGTTAGCAGGCGCGCGTGCAGCCTGAGTTTTGTGATGCTGTAGAAGTCCTGGAAAGTAATGGTGTTGAGAACTTCGAATAAGGGCTCGCTGTTCTCGTCCACAAGCGCGGTGCTGATGAATACCAGCCGCTCCGCCTCGACAACCTCCTTAAACACGCCGCCCATCGGATAAACCGTCCCGTCAGGCCCACGCATGTGAATGCGAATCGCCCCGCCCGGCCGAGCATCCCACTCGCAGACCTGGTTAGTGAACCCGCGCGGACCCCACCATTGCACCACCTGTTTCGGATCGGTCCATGCCTTGAAAACCATCTCCCGCGGAGCACCCACAATCCGCGTAAGGAAAAGCTCTTGCGGCGCCTCACCTGCCGCGGAACTACTTTTTGGGTCGGCCACGTTTCTTCTCCTTTGCTTGCACCTTGCTCAGAAAGTCATGCAGGCGATCGAGCCGCTGCTCCCACGCCATGCGATAGTTCTCCAGCCAGTCGGAGGCATCTTTAAGCGGCGCGGCCTGAATCCGGCAGGGGCGCGATTGCGCCGCCTTTCCGCGCACGATAAGCCCCGCGTTTTCAAGTACTTTAAGGTGTTTGGAGACGGCCGGCATGCTCATCTTGAACGGTTCGGCAAGTTCGCCTACCGACGCGTCTCCCGTCATCAAATGAGCCAGGATGGCTCGCCGAGTGGGATCGGCAAGTGCTGAAAACGTCGAATTTAGCTGTTCGGAGGTCATTTCGTATTTAACCTACTGGTTAAATACAACGACTCCCAGGAAAGTGTCAAGCGCTTTGTGACGAAATTCCTTTTTTCCTCAGGCGGGTATCTAAGTTATTGAAAACAAAAGAAGCAGCTGCGGCGGGACGCTGAGGTCTAAAGGGATTAGACCATCAGGCCGGTGGAAAAAGAAAAGAGCCAGCCGCTCTCTCAGGACGGTTGGCTCTTTTCTTTGTACGGCTCACGTCGCGTTTCAACCCTGAAGGAGGCAGTTTTGAATCGCGTCGTGTGTGCGCTCTGGCAAAAACCACAAATTTGTTAGCGGCTTACCTTGCCGCGGCTGAACCCGGACGGCGCAACGGCCGCCGGACTAGATCTTCGACGCTGTTGACTCCACGCCGCGCCATATTCACCACTGGGTTCTGGCTGTCCGCAACGCGCTGCACGCCTGTCTCCCACACCTTTTGAAGCATGTACAGGCTCATTACCACAAGGGCGATAGCCGCAAATCCCACCGCAAAAATCGCAAATGCCGCCAGGAGTTCGCGTACGAAATAGAGCTGAAGCGCAACCACAACTCCCAGAAACCACCACATCCACTTTCGCTTGCTGTCTTTATTCTTCATCTTTCCTCTGTTTTCAATCCCCACTCTGCTGTAACCCATCCGGCTTGCTTTGGTTTTTCTTAGCTGCCTAATTACGTGTACTTGGATGCGGCAGCCTGTCCGTTTGGTCCATGTCTTCTGACCTGTCCCATTAGACATCATACCTGTCCTAAACGCGATGGTACAGAAGTCACATTTTGGTGCCCAAACTAGTGGTTCAGTACCTCCATTACCGCCTTCTAATATTCGCAAGTTATTTAAAATAAACGACTTGGTTTACAACGATCTTTCGCCTCTACTTTCGCCTGTTTTTCCCTGTACTAGTCATTCTCGACCTGACCCAACGGACAGGGGTTTTCGGCTCATTTAGTTGTGTGCCGGAAGCATCCTTCGTTTCAAAATTGGGGCAGTTTTTGTGTTTGGAATGGGCCACGGAGGGTCTTGGACGGGGCTCGAATTGTTCCAAAATGGAAATCGCGCTGGCCCAAGAGTCTGCCTTGGGTTCAGCGCGATTCGCTCACTGACCGATGCGTAGGGTTACACTCTTTTAATGAGCCGCGTGATTCCAACGAGGATGACGGCGCCGATGAAAGCCACGATGATCGAGCCGAGCATGCCCCCTGCGGGCCAGATTCCCAAGCGACCAAAGAGCCAGCCGCCCAACCAGCCGCCAACGATGCCAAGAAGGATGTCCACGATAATGCCGTAGCCCCCACCCTTCATAACCAGCCCGGCGAGCCAACCCGCGATAAGACCAACAACAAGCCAATAGATCATTTCGTGCCTCTTATGAATGCTACTAAATGGAGCCGACGTGAAGGTGTCCCATTTAGAACACCCCCTTACCGAATGTCAAGCGAACGCCTGTGGACAGAATCAGGTCGTTGGTCTTAAACCCGGGGAGAGGGTCGCTCAGGAAGCGGTCGCTGTAAGTGACTTGCCAACTAAGCCATCCCTTGAGTTTGGTGGCGGCGGTGGCGTCGAACTGAAAGCGGTAGCTTCCGGTATTCGAGACGTTAGGAAACAGGCTGAACTGCTCGGTGATGGTGGTCCGATTGTTGATTTTCGTGTTAAAGGTTTCGCCGAGGTCCACTTCGCCGTTCTTGCGTGTAACGGCAGCCGTGGCAGGCGTTGTGGCAGTAGCAGCGATGGCCCCGAAGTAGTCCTGGTCGTAATCACCGCCCACGAATAGGTCAAAAGTGGTGTTTTTTGTGTTGATGGCGTGATAGCCGACGCCGCCGCCAAGGACGTTGCGTAAGTCGAGATCCTGGAACGCGTCGTACTCGAAGTCCGTAAAGCCGAAGACGAACATGCGCTTGCTCACGTTAAGGTCGCCGCGAATCCCGCCCCGAATAGCGTGAGCGGTGGTGGAGTTGACGCCGTTGACGGTACTGTCGGTGTAGATAGCGGTGGAGTAGACGGAGATTTTGTCGAGATCGGTGACGCGGGCGGCCTTGCCCGAGAGCGAGAAGGTCAGGGATTCGGAATTGCCTCGGGTGAGACTCAGGCCGGTGTCGAGCAGGCCGCTCCAGAAGTCCGTGAGATGGGGATGTCGGAGGCGCTCAATCTGATCGTCGTAGGCCTTTTGTTCAGCGTCGTTGCGAACTACAACGACGACGTCTTTTGCGGCCGTGACCGGACCGGTCTCCTTGGTCGCCACTTCAAATTTTCCATCGTTGGTATTAACGATGCCGACGATCGTTTGACCGTCCTTGAGAGCGAGATGGAGCGTTTGTGAGGACACGATGCCGGTGACAGCTTCCCATTGGACGTTGACGTCGCCGGCGAGATCGGTTTTGATCAAAAGCGTTTTATCGTCGGACTTGACGATGGTTCCAGTCAGGCGGTCGCCGTTTTTAAGGGTGACCTGGTCGGCTTGCGCGCTCATGGCGCAGACACCCAATAGCAAAACTACAAGAACACTTCGACGCACAGTTATTCTCCTCTTAGACTGCTGATTTAACGTACGCAATGCGGCTGGGCCTTCTCTGGGCGCGGTCGGCTGCTTGGTCTTGCGTAACTTCCTTACGAAGCCCGAATATTCTACTGGAGATGGGGACCGTATCCAATCGAGTTTATTGAGGATCGATGCCGGGCGAATCGGCGGCCACGGCGGAAGACACTGCTTTTGAGCTTCCTGTATACTTTTCAAGGTTCGGGCGATGGCAGGGTATTTTTTTGACGCAGCTTCAATCCAGTTTGGGCATCTGGTGATAGCATTCGGCCAACCTTAAGTTGAAAGACGGGCGGCATCCGCCCGCTTAGCAAGAAGACTCAGGAATTCGGGAGATTCGATGGCATTGCGCATTCGTTTTTTTGTGATTTCCATTCTCGCGAGCGCTGTTTTTTGCATTTCTTGCGGCAAGGCGCCCGCGGAGAAGGCAGCGAATGGACAGACGGGCGCGGCGACGCGGCCTACGATCGTTTTTATGACGGATTTTGGCGTTGCCAACGACGCCGTGGCGATCTGTCGAGCGGTGATTGTGGGCATTGCGCCGGATGCGCGGCTGATGGACATTACGCACCAGGTGACGCCGTTCCAGATCGAAGAAGCGGCGCGATTCTTGGCGGGAGTGACACCCTACTATCCTTCCGGGACAGTATTTCTTGTGGTGGTCGATCCGGGAGTCGGGACTTCGCGGAAGGCGGTGATCGTGAAATCGAAAAAGGGGCAATATTTCGTTCTGCCGGACAATGGAATTATCACGCCGGTGATTGAGCGGGACGGGTTTGACTCCGCGAGAGAGATCACGAACACAGCTTGGATGCTGCAGCCGCAGGTTTCATCGACATTCCATGGGCGAGACATTTTTTCGCCGGCGGCCGCGCATTTGGCCGAGGGCTGGGACTACACGATGGCAGGACCAGAGGTTGCTCAGCTCGTGCAACTGACGCCGAAAGTTTCCAAGACGTCGGAAAACGGGATCGACGGCGAAATTATTGGGCTGGACGATCCATACGGCTCGTTGATTTCGGATATTCCCGGCGAGGAGTTTAAGAAACTGGGCTACGACCTCGGGGACAAGATCATCGTGCAAGTGGACAAGAAGCCGATTAGCGTGCCGTACGTGAAGACATTCATGGATGTGCCGGTTGGTGAACCGCTGCTGTATATCGATTCGCGCGGGCGGATTGGGTTGGCGCTGAACCAGCGGAATTTCTCCGTGCTGAGCAAGATCACGCCACCAGGGACGATTTTCATTCCGCGCAAAGGATCCGCCATCAAGAAGTGATTGGGGCGTGTCGCGCGGGGTGCCGCAAGGCGCGCCTTGTTGCAGGGTGGGTCTTTGGTTAGGCTGAGGAAGTGAGACTCAGATGATGGAAACATAGTTGACGAGCGGAGAAGATGCATGATCCAGGGTAAAAATCGTACGAGGCCGCTCTGCCTTCTTTTCCTTCTGCCTGTCTTCCTTGCGTCTCATTTCCTTCTTCCCGCCGCCAGATCACAAACTCAACCGGTGCCGGCTCCGGCGCAACATGCGGCGAGCGATGTCGTGGTGCTGGCGCTGGAAGCTTTAAATCCTCTTGTGGAGCACCGGCAGCATGTGCGCCAAGGAGTTCTCAGCAATTCGGAAGCAGAGCTCAATGCGGAGAAACATCTGCTCGAGATTCAGATGAATATTGTCCGGGAGACCGCTAAGTTCGGCCCCGTCCTGCTGCTGGCTCCTGACGAGACAACCAGGACAGCCGTGGTTCAACGATGTGCGGAGTTTCAGATATGCGAGCTGTTGAAGAACGATCGAGCACGCATAAAAGTTGTCGTTCACGACGGCGTATGGATTCGCGATTTCGGGCCGCAGATCGAGTCTGCCGGTGGTGCGGCCTACGTCGTCCACTGGCGGTATTTTGATCTTCGATTGGAAGAAGCAAAGCGGGATAGGGCTCAGGAGTTGGAAACCGCGCGGCTGAGGTTGCTGGAGGCGCGCCAACAGGAAGATCAGCCGGACACGTTGAGCAAAGATTCGACGCCTGACGCGCACAAAGCGGCGGTGGCCACGATCGACGCCAAGCTTTTTGTCCTTAAAGAGTTTTCCCAGCTTTTGAGCGAGACGTCCCCGCAACGCACCAACGACGAAAATTCCGCATACGACATAGCGGATGCGGTTTTGGCGGCTCCAGATTTTCAGTATCAGAGCTCGGGAGTTGCACTCGACGGAGGAAACCTCTTCAAGCTGGAAGATGGCCGGTGCCTGACCACGCGGGTGCTCCTCTCGCGCAATAAGGATCAAAACATCAATGTGGACCAGGAGCTGGAGAGAATCGGCGGCTGCAAGCAGGTGACCTATCTCGATCCGCTGCCGGGCGGGGTGATTGAGCACATTGATATGTTTGCACTTCCGGCGGGCGGCAAACGGATTCTGCTCGCTTCCTACGACTTGTCAAAACCATTCGCGGCGGTGTATTGGAGCAAATTGAGCGCGCAGGAACGCGACCTGGCGGTGGAAGCCGAACTTGCCATGGAGTTGAATGCCGAACGGTTGAAGCGCCTGGGGTACGAAGTGGTGCCAGTGCCTTCGCCATTTCCGAAAATTCCGCCGAACCGGCATACCTACTACCCGAGTGTGCTGAATGCGCTGGTACGGGAAGGTGCGGATGGGTACCGGGAGCTTCTTGTTCCGTCTTATAAGGATTATGAGATGGACGTACAATCCGCGGCGTTGAAAGAAATTGCGGCGGCGTTTGGACCCAAGACGAATATTGTGAGCATCGAAGCCACGGAGGCGGCAAAATCGCAGGGCGCGATTCATTGCTTGACGTTGGCAGCGCCGTTGCGGTTGTCGGTCTTCGGCGATTCCGCCGACGCCGCGCGGCGAACCGCATCGCAGGCCAGGAAAGAGCAGCTCGACCGCAATAGACAATAGTTCTGCTTCCTATTGACATTCTATAGGTGCACCGCTAGCATCCCTATAGATTGCCGATAGGAGACCCGCCTTGAGTTCCGCGCCAACGAACCTTTTGCAAGGCACCCTGGACCTGCTGATTCTGAAGTCGCTGGTCACCGGCGAACGGCACGGGCTGGGGATCTCGCGCAGAGTCCTCCAGATCACCGGCCAGACGTTTCATGTAAAGCCGGGCTCGCTTTTCCCCGCTCTGCACCGCATGGAAGAAGAAGGCTGGATTTCCTCGTTCTGGGGAGACTCCGAAAACAACCGCCGCGCGAAATACTATTGCCTGACGAAAGCCGGGCGGAAGCAACTCGAAGTCGAAACGAAACGTTGGGATCGCATCTCCTGGGCCATCGCGCAGGCTCTGGAAGCATCGTAAAGAGGTGTTTGTATGCCGCTCCTTGTGAAAGTCCGAAGTTTTCTCAGGAACCTTATTTCTACTCAACGCCAGGAGGAGGACCTCGATCAGGAGGTTCGTTCGCACCTCGACCTGCTGGCCGAAGAAAATGTTCGCGCCGGGATGTCGCCGGAGGAAGCGCAGCGTGCCGCGCGAATGGAACTGGGCGGAGTCGAAGTAGTGAAAGAGCAGGTTCGCAATCATAGGAAGGGCGAGTGGCTGCGCTCGGTTTTCGCCGATTGCCGCTACGGAGTTCGGCAACTCCGCAAAAATCCCGGCACCACGGCGATTATGGTCTTTACGCTGGCGCTGGCCATCGGCGCGACCGCGGCCATCTTCAGCGTGGTCTACGGCGTATTGCTGCGGCCTCTTCCCTACAACGAGCCGAACCGGATCATGGCCCTCTACGAAGTGACCACGAAAGGCAATTTGTCCCGCGTGGCCGACCCGAACTTCGACGATTTTCGCGATCAAAATCGCAGCTTCCAGGCGATGGCCAAGTACAGCGATGGCATCGTCTCTGTTTCCGGCGCTTTGCAGCCGGTGCGTACGCGGGTTGGTGTTGTCAGCGCCGACTTTCTGAAAGTGTTTCGCGTTCAGCCGATGATCGGCAGGGATTTCACTGCCAGCGATACTAAAAAGGGCGCTGCGCCGGTCGTGCTCGTTAGCAACGGGTATTGGAAAGAATATCTCTCTGCTTCGCAGGACCTTTCCGAGTCGCACCTCAAAATTGACAATGCGGTCTACACGGTCGTAGGCGTGCTTCCGCAGGGATTTCAGTTCCCATCGGATGTGGCCTTGTGGGTGCCGGCCGATATCGACGGAGAAAATACCAGCCGAACTTCGCACAACTACTATGGGGTCGGACGACTCCGTGACGGCGTAACGGTAGAGCAAGCAAACGGGGACATCAGCGCGATCGCGCGCCGCATTCACAATGCTGCAAGCGACCAAAGCGACTATCTCCTCGAAGATGGAGCCGTCGTCCCTCTGCAAGACTCCATCACCGGCAAAACGCGGTCCCCGCTGCTCGTCCTGCTCGGAGCGGTGGGATTTCTCTTGCTGGTTGCCTGCGCGAACGTCGCCAACCTTCTGCTCGCGCAAGCCTCGGTGAGAGAGCGCGAGCTCGCCATTCGCAGCGCGCTTGGCGCTGCACGCGCAAGATTGGTCCGCCAATTTCTGACCGAAGCGTTGCTTCTTTCACTCCTCGGTGGCGGCCTGGGCGTGCTCGGAGCGTTCCTGGGCGTCGCCGGATTGATTGAGCTGGCCCCGGAAAATCTGCCGCGCTTAGAGAGCATCTCCGTCAGTGTTCCCGTTCTTCTCTTTGCTTTGCTGCTTTCGACGGCGGTTGCCGTGGGCCTCGGCGCGTTCACCGCAGTGCGCGCGACGTCCGGCGACTTGCGCAACGCCTTGGGGGAAGGCGGGCGTGGACAAGCAGGTTCGCACAGCGGTACACGCGTTGGGCGGGTCATTGTGGCGGCGCAGATTGCCATCACTCTGGTTCTCGTGATTGGAGCGGGATTGCTGGGACGCAGCCTGATGAAGGTGCTCGAAGTGAACCCCGGGTTTCGCGTGGATAAGATCGTCGCCATGGAAGTTTCGCTTCCCTGGGTTGACGATCCGAAAGCGAAGGCCAATCAGGCGACTTTCTTTTCCAACCTGATTGGTCGCTTGCAGCAAATTCCGGGCGTGCACAAGGTTGGCGCGGCAAGCACACTGCCGCTTGAGGATGGCGGTCTTCCCGATGGAATGTTTTTGCTGATGACGCAGCAGGAAATTCCAAAGAAGCCCGAGGATTTTGGTGCCCTGTTCCGCCAAAAAGAGCGCATTGGTGCGGCGGATTTCTGCGTGGCTACGCAGGGGTACTTCGAAGTGCTCGGGATTCCGCTGCTTCGCGGGCGCATGTTCGACGAGCACGACGGCGCGGATTCTCCGCACGTTGCGGTGATCAGCGAATCGCTTGCCAGCGAGCGCTGGCCCGGCCAGGATCCCATCGGACACACCATTGAATTTGGAAACATGGACGGCGACTTGCGCCTGCTCACCATTGTTGGCATCGTCGGCAACGTTCACCAATACGGCCTTGATGCGCCATCCCGCCCCACTGTCTACGTAAATTTATTTCAACGGCCGCGCGCGGCAATTACGGTCACCATGCTGAGCGACGCCGACACAAAGCAGGTTACTTCGGCCGCGCGGGGAATCCTTCAGGGGCTCGACCCGGAGATTCCGGCGAAATTCCAGACGCTTTCCCAGGTTTATTCCGCTTCCCTGGGTTCGCGCAGATTCAACCTGATTCTTATCGGCTTCTTCGCAATCGCCGCGCTTTTGCTCGCCACGGCGGGCGTGTTTGGCGTGATGGCCTATTCCGTTAGCCGCCGCACACGCGAGATTGGCGTGCGCGTGGCTCTCGGCGCGGGCTCACGCGACGTTCTCTCGATGATTCTGGGACAGGGAATGCGCACCATATTAATAGGTGTGGCCGCCGGGCTTGCAGGTGCGCTGGCGCTCACGCGCACCGTGGCGTCGCTGCTGTTCGGTGTGACGGCCACCGATCCGCTGACTTTCGCCGCAGTGATCCTGCTGCTCATCGCGGCCGCGCTACTGGCTTGTTACATCCCGGCGCGGCGCGCCACGCGCGTCGATCCCCTCGTCGCCCTGCGTTATGAATAGGATCTGAGTCCCCTTGCTCCGGGAAGCCGCCCAACTCCACGCCATACACTTTCAAACTGGCGAATCCGCGATAATCGCGGGCGGCGGAAACTGAGAAGGCCGCTGTCTCTATGACGATTTGCTTTTCGTGCCAAGTCGCCCAACAATAGTTAGGAAGTGAAGATTGCGAGGTTGCCATGCCTGAAGCGGTGATTGTTTCGTCGGTTCGAACGCCGGTGGGAAAGGCGTTTAAAGGATCGCTGCGCGCAACGCGTCCGGATGATCTTGCGGCGCTGGCTATTAAAGAGGCTCTGGCGCGTGTGCCTGGGCTGGATGCCAAGGAAATTGACGACGTGATTTTGGGCTGCGCGATGCCCGAGGGCGAGCAGGGCATGAACGTGGCCCGGATTGCGGCGCTCCGCGCAGGTTTGCCGATTGAAACGTCCGCGATGACGATCAACCGGTTCTGCTCTTCGGGCTTGCAGGCGATCGCGATTGCCGCGGAGCGCATTCGCTCCGGATCGGCGCACGCGATTGTCGCCGGTGGCACCGAATCCATGACCATGGTGCCGATGGGCGGCAACAAAGTTTCGCCGAATCCCTGGCTGGTGGACCACAATCCCGACGCGTACATCAACATGGGGCTGGGAACGGAAAATATTGCTCGCAAGTTTGGGATTACGCGCGAGCAAGCGGATCAGTTTTCCGTGGACTCCCACAAAAAGGCGCTCGCGGCGATTGCCGCTGGAAACTTTAAGGAAGAGACGGTGCCGGTCGAAGTGAAAATTACAGCGCTGGCGAATGGCGCTGCCGCTGGCGGGGCGAAGTCCAAATCCGCGCCGAAACCGTCTACGCAAACATTTATCTTTGAAACCGACGAAGGACCGCGTGCCGACACTTCGCTCGAGGCGCTCGCAAAGCTCAAGCCGGCGTTTCACGTCGCCGGAACCGTGACCGCCGGAAACAGTTCGCAGATGAGCGACGGCGCAGCCGCCGCGGTGGTAATGAGCGACGAGCGTGCGAAATCGCTGGGATTGAAACCACTAGCCCGTTTTGTGGCATACGCCACTGCCGGTGTTTTGCCCGAAGAGTTCGGGATCGGGCCGGTCGCGGCGATTCCCAAAGCGCTGAAGCTCGCGGGCCTCACACTAAATGACATCGCCGTGTTCGAATTGAACGAAGCGTTCGCCGCGCAATCGCTGGCCGTGATTCAACAGGCCGGGCTTGACCCCTCTCGCGTCAATCCAAACGGGGGAGCGATTGCCCTGGGCCATCCGCTTGGATGCACCGGCGCCAAGCTGACCGCTACAATTCTGCGCGAATTACAACGCCGCAACGCGCGCTATGGCATGGTCACCATGTGCATCGGCGGAGGCATGGGCGCAGCCGGGATTTTGGAGCGCCTCTAACTCGCCCTTTTGCGATAATCCGGTCTACAATAACCCCGACGGAAGCTGTAACGAATTCCCTCTCTAAAGCGTTTAACTTGCCAGTACGCTGCCTGCCGTCATAGGATGCCTCGCAATGAAAATCGTCTCCCTGGTGTGTGTCGCTGTGATGTCCGTCGCGGTAATGTGCTCGCCTGTTCTTGAGTCGCAGGCGCCTGCTTCAAAGCCCGCCGATGTGCAGAAAGACATCAAGATCGAAACACAAAATCCGATTCACGTGGAAGCCGCGGTGCCGCTGAGGAACGAGCCGCACCACGCTCTGGTGTTGCAGAACGACTACGTTCACGTGTTCAACGTGACCGTTCCCCCGCTCGACGCAACCCTGCTCCACCAGCACGATCTGCCCTATCTTTATCTGATGCTCGGCAGGAGCGATGTCATCAATGCCGTGCAGGGCAAACCCGAGGCGCACTTGTTGTTTGAGGACGGAGAAACACGCTACTCGCCGGGCGGTTTTGCGCACATCGTGCGCACCGATGCAGGCACTTTGTTCCACAACATCACCATCGAGTTGGAACGCCCTCAGGGTTCGCCGCGCAACGTGCCTGGAAAACCGGAAGACCGCCCTCTGGGGGCATGCCCTGAAGCCAGCGGCGAACCGAAGCAAAATGACCAGATTCCGTTCGAGCAAATGACTGGTTGCTTCGAAACCGACGAGGTGCTTCTGGACGTGGTGCACGTCGAAGGGGGAAAAGACTACGTGGACTCTTCGCCACGCACGGCGGCGCTTCTGGTGACCATGAGTGACGCGAACCTGGATGTTTCGCTCGGCGGCGAGCATACCGCGTTTCTGCATACTGGCGAGGTGTTGTGGCTCCCGCCAACTGTCTCGCGCAAAATAGGAGACTTCCTGGGAATCAAGTCGAAGTTTCTTTTGCTCTCCTTCAAGGATTCAGCAATCACTACTCCGAAATAATTCCTCCGACTTGAAATGCACGCCCGGCGATAGTAGTCACGTTCCGAAACAGCCCGCGCAGCCCGGACTTTTGGGATTCACCGTCTAACGTTTTGTTGATTCGACCCGCACGAACAAGGACTCCGGCGCATCTTTCGACTGCGTGTACTCTTCGCTGACCATTTTTCCGGGCGCGACGACCCGCGTGACGTTGCGCAATTTGTAGGTCGTTCCTCCGGCAGTGAACTCAAACCGAAAGACGAGATCATCGCCTTCAAATTGGCCGTTCTGGACGACCGCGCCTGGGAAACCGTCTCCGAAAACGTACTCTCTGTAGCATTTTTCTTTGGGGTCCCAGGTCATAATGAGAAGCGCTTCGAAATTGCCTGCCGGTCCTTGCGAATGAAACCCGTTCACCAGCGAATTTCCCCCAGGGCCAAGCTTGCTGGTGTAGAGGCCGGTGTTTTTG
>DATFZY010000048.1:0-14468 GCA_035313865.1 Candidatus Acidiferrum sp. | reverse complement strand
GAAGCAATTCCTGGCGCTAGCTTTCCAGGAATCTTTTGCAGGCAGGAAGAGCGCTTTAACGTGGCGATTTTTCATTCAGGATGGCGCGATGCGGTGCTGCTTCTCGCAGCGGGGCCGCTGGTCTACTACGCCGCCGCCACGTTTGCCGCGTGGCGTTTCTTCCGGCGCGAACGCGCTCAGAAGCCGCGAAACTACACGCCACCCGTCAGCCTGCTGAAGCCTGTACGCGGCACCGATTTTGCCACCTACGAAAATTACGCCAGCTTCTGCCACCAGGACTATCCCGACTACGAAATCCTCTTCGCCGTGAACGACGCCTCGGATGCGGCTATTCCTCACATCCAGCGCCTCATCGCCGAATTCCCCACTCGCAAAATTCGTTTGCTCGTCGGTGCAGAAAACCTCGGCGCCAATCGCAAGGTCAATAAGCTGGCGCGCCTGTCTCGCGAAGCCCAACACGAAATTCTGGCCCTCACCGACGGCGACGTGCGCGTCGGTCCGAATTATCTGCGCGAAGTAGTCGCCCCTTTCGCCGGCGAAACCACCGGCGCGGTCACTTCTTTCTATCGCGCCATCGCCGAAAAGAATCTCGGCGCGCAACTCGAAGCCGTCGGCGCCTCGAGCGATTTTTTCGCCGGCGTCTTAATGGCCGACTTCACCGAAGGCGTCCACTTCGCCCTCGGCGCTTCCGTAGTCACCACCAAGCGTTGGCTCGCCAAAATCGGCGGCTTTGAATCTATCGCCGGCGTCCTCGCTGACGACTACGAACTGGGCCGCCGCATCGCCGAAGCCGGCGGCCGCGTCCTTCTCTCCCGCGAATCCGTTTGGACCATGTATCCCGCTCAAACAATTAAAAGCTTTTGGGATCATCAAGTCCGCTGGGCCCGCACCGTCCGTCTCTGCCGCCCACTCTCCTACTTCGGCCTGATCTTCACGCTCGGCCTGCCGTGGGCAGTCCTGGCAGCCCTCGTAGCGCCCGCTCCATGGATCGCCTCAACCTACCTGCTCGCCTACCTCGTCCTCCGCCACGCCATGGCCTGGACCGTCGGCGTCTGGGGCATCGGCGACGACCTCCTCCGCCGCAAACTCTGGCTTGTCCCATTTCGCGACGCCATCTACGCCGTCGTTTGGCTCGCCGGTTTTGCCTCCAACCGCATCACCTGGAACGGCCAGCAATTCGCCATGCAAAAAGGTCGAATGATTCCCTTAACGCCCGCCTCAGCCGAGGATTCCACTCAACCAACCTCCGCGCGCAGTTGACGCCCCCGCCTTTCCCGACTAAATTAGATAAGTAGAGTCGTGGCTGTCCCGATCCTCGGGCACGTGCCACGGTTCTTTTTTTGCCACTCCTCGGCTGGGAGGTCGTCCAATTGGTAGGACTCCAGACTCTGACTCTGGCTATCCTGGTTCGAGTCCAGGCCTCCCAGCCAAATTACTCGCTAATTGAAAACTGCCCATTGTCGTAACCGCGCCACGCCTACGCCACCTCGGCGAAGGTAGAACTCCCCTGGGTAGGGTTGAGTTTGGGCCCCGCTCCCGTCTTGTATATAATATCCATTGGCCTCGCGACCACTCCCCTCCTTTTGGGCTTGCTCGCTGACCAATCTATGCATATTGTATGCGGCGCTGTCGCCTTTCATCCAGGGCTCATTACTTAATGCGGCAACCAAGCTCCTGCCCCGCGCGCATCGGTGCCATTCCTCTTTAAGGAGACGCGCACCAACCCATGTCGGAAAGATTAGCGCGAGTGCGGGTCGTCGACTCTCATACCGGCGGCGAACCCACCAGGATCATCGTCCAAGGCGGCCCAAAACTTTCTTCTACCACCATGAGCGGCAAACTCGAAGAATTCCGGCGCGGCCACGATTATCTGCGCCATGCGCTGGTCAACGAGCCCCGCGGCTCCGCAGTGGTAGTTGGCGCGCTTCTCTGCGAGCCAACCAACCCCAGAAGCACCGCGGGAGTAATCTATTTCAACAATGTCGGCTATCTCGGCATGTGCGTCCACGGGACCATTGGCCTGATGGTCACGCTTTCTCACCTCGGTAGAATTGGCTTGGGCGAACATAAAGTAGACACGCCGGTTGGAACCGTCACCGCGACGCTTCACGAACAAGGCCAAGTCACCGTCGCCAATGTGCCAAGCCGCCGGACAGCCACACGCGTAGCGATTCACGTTCCCGGCCATGGCACCGTTCGCGGCGACATCGCCTGGGGCGGCAACTGGTTTTTCCTCGTCAACCAGCACTCCTTCGAGCTCCGCATGCAAAACATCGAAGAGCTGACGCAGTTTACGTGGGCCATCCGCAAGGCGCTCGAAACAAACGGCATCAAAGGCCCTGACGGAGAAGAGATCGATCACATCGAGCTCTTCAGCCCATCTTCCACTCCAGGCGTCGACAGCAAGAATTTCGTCCTCTGCCCGGGAAAAGAATACGACCGCTCGCCTTGCGGCACGGGCACGAGCGCCAAGCTCGCCTGCCTCTATGAAGATGGAAAACTCAAACCCAGCGGCGTCTGGCGGCAGGAAAGCATTGTCGGCAGCGTATTCGAAGGGCGCGTGTGCGTTAGGGACGGGCAAATCATTCCCATCATCAAAGGCTCCGCGCACATCACCGCTGAAGCCGATTTCCTTTTTGATGCGAGCGATCCTTTCCGCTATGGCATACCAGAATGACCGTCTCGGTGGATGTCTTGATCGTGGGTGCCGGAATTGTCGGCGCAGCCTGCGCATGGGAACTGGCGAAAGCGCGGCTGCGCGTCGCGATCGTGGACCAGAGCTTCCCCGCGGCGGGTGCCACCGGCGCCGCGATGGGGCACATCGTGGTGATGGACGATTCCCAAGCCCAGTTTGCGCTGACTCGCTATTCGCAAACTCTTTGGGAGGAGCTTCTCGAGGATTTGCCGGCGAGCATTGAGTTTGACCTCTGTGGCACGATTTGGGTTGCGGCGGATGAGGAAGAACTCGCCGAAGTCCGCCGAAAAGCCGCGTACTATCGCGAACGCGGGGTGCGCACCGAGATTCTGGACTCCCGCGCGTTGCAGGAAGCAGAGCCCAGCCTGAGAGCCCCGCTTGCGGGCGGCCTTTTGGTTCCGGGCGATTCGGTAGTCTATCCGCCTGCGGCTGCTGCCTATTTTTTAGAAAGAGCCGCGGCGTTGGGAGCGACTCTCCACGCCGGAAAAAGTGTCACAAAACTCGGCGAAGGTAGCGCATGCCTCGAGGATGGAACGATTTTCCATGCGGGAAAACTTATCAACGCCTGCGGACAACTGGCCCCAAAGCTCACTCCGGGCATCCCCGTCAAGCCGCGCAAGGGCCATCTGGTGATCACCGATCGCTATCCCGGCATGGTCCGTCATCAATTGGTCGAAATGGGCTACCTGAAATCAGCCCACTCCGTAACAAGCGATTCGGTGGCGTTCAATGTTCAGCCTCGCAAGACCGCCCAGCTGCTGATCGGCTCTTCCCGGCAATATGACGTTGCTCACGACAAGGTGGAACCGGAGATACTTTCGCGCATGTTAAAGCGCGCGTTTGAATACGTGCCGAAATTAAGCACTCTCTCCGGCATCCGCGTGTGGACCGGATTTCGCCCCGCGACGCCTGACAAACTGCCGCTCATTGGCCCGTGGCTCGAGGATCCAACGCTCTACCTCGCGACGGGGCACGAAGGGCTGGGCATCACCACTTCGCTTGCCACCGCAAGACTCATCAGCGCGCAAATTTTAGATACCGTTCCGGCTATCTCGATGGATCCATATTTGCCTTCAAGAAATATGGCTGCGGAGATTCATGCCTGAGAGCGTGACAGTCTTTGTGAATGACCGCGCCGTGACCGTGCCCGTAGGAGCGACGGTTGCAGTAGCCGTCATGATCTCCGAAGGTGTGTGTCGCACATCTGTTTCCGGTGAACCGCGCGCCCCGCTCTGCGGCATGGGCACCTGTTTCGAATGCCGCGTGGAAATCAATGAGGTGAGTCATCTCCGAAGTTGCCAGATCTTGTGCGAGCCGCAAATGAAAATCAGGGTCCGTGGATAACACTGTGCATCTGCGTTTCGAGATCGTGGTCATCGGCGGCGGCCCAGCAGGAATCGCCGCCGCAGTCGCCGCGTCGCAATCCGGCAATAGCGTCGCGCTTATCGATGACAACCCGCGGCTCGGCGGGCAGATTTGGCGAGGCGGTGCAAGCCCCTCGCAGCCCAGCGTTGCAACTCATTGGTTCAATCAACTAGAAAATACAAAAGTGCGCCACATCGGCGGCGCTCGCGTCATCCACGCGGATGGCGGCTTTTTGGAAGCAGAGACCGGCCGAGAAATCTTCGCCATCCGCCACAACAAACTCATCCTCGCGACAGGCGCTCGCGAACTGTTTCTCCCGTTTCCCGGATGGACGCTCCCGAATGTTATGGGTGCAGGCGGTCTGCAAGCGCTCGTGAAGTCTGGTTTGCCAATCAAAGGGAAACGGGTGGTGGTCGCAGGCACCGGGCCATTGCTGCTGGCGGTTGCTGCGTACCTCATCGATCGCGGCGCGAAAGTCGTCTGTATTTGCGAGCAAGCGTCTTCTTCCAGTCTCGCCGCATTCGCTTTTCAAGTGCTCATGTTTCCCGGCAAAATTGTGGATGCGGTTTCACTCCTCTACAAGTGCCGCGCTCTAAAGCATTTGACGAACTGTTGGGTGGTTGCTGCCATCGGAAAAAATTCTCTCGAATCCGTGACAATTTCTGAGAATGGGCGCACTCGCGAAATTCCCTGCGATTACTTCGCGTACGGCTATCATCTGGTCCCGAACACAGAGTTGGCGCAAATGCTGGGATGCCAGTTGCGGGAAGGATTCGTGCAAACGGACGAATTTCAACGGACCTCGCAACCAGGAATCTATTGCGCCGGCGAACCAACAGGCATCGGTGGAATGGAACTTTCCGTAATCGAAGGCAGTATCGCAGGCCACGCCGCCGCAAATTCCGGCGACGTAGCCCAAAAGCTTTTCCCAGCAAGAGCACGCTACCGCAAACTAGCCGAAGCGATGAAAAAAGCATTTCGCCTGCGCCCGGAGTTGGCCACTCTGGCAAAACCAGATACGCTCCTCTGCCGCTGCGAAGACATTCCGTTCGAGCGAGTCCGAACCTGCGAGTCCTGGAAAGCGGCCAAGCTGCACTCGCGCTGCGGAATGGGCCCGTGCCAGGGACGCATCTGCGGCGCCGCGGCTCATTTTCTATTCGGCTGGAACATCGAATCCACGCGCCCGCCGGTTTTTCCCGCGCGTTGCGCAAGCCTCGCGGCCATCTCATCATCCGTTGAAGTACAGCCATCCCATGGAGGTTCCCAATGAAGTGGAAGGGCGTTATTCCCGCAATCACGACATGCTTCAGGTCCGGCTCGCAAATCGATCACGGTTTTACGGCGCATCATTGCCAATGGCTGATCGAAAATGGCTGCACCGGCGTGGTCGCACTCGGTTCACTCGGAGAAGGCGCAACGCTCACGTTCGAAGAAAAAGTGGCGATCCTCAACACGTGCGTGAAAGCCTTGAAAGGGAAAGCCTCGGTCGCCGCGGCGATTTCTTCCCTCACAACAGCAGAGTCGGTCAGCCTCGCCAAAGCCGCGCACGCCGCAGGTTGCGATGGCTTGATGGTTCTGCCGCCCTACGTCTATCGCGGCGATTGGCGCGAAATGAAAGCTCACGTTGCCGCCGTCTTCGTAGCCACGCCGCTTTCCTGCATGCTTTACAACAATCCCATCGCCTACGGAACGGATTTTCTCCCCGAACATATTCAAGAGCTGGCCGCCGAGTACTCCAATTTTCATTCGGTGAAAGAATCCAGCGCGGATGTGCGCCGCGTCTCCGCCATCCGAGCGCTCATCGGTGATCGCCTCGCCATTCTCGTCGGCGTCGACGACGCCATCCTCGAAGCCATCGCTGTGGGAGCCGCAGGCTGGATCGCAGGTCTGGCGAACGCGTTCCCGCGCGAATCAGTAGACCTGTTCAATTGCGGCGTCCAAGGAAGAGCCTCCGAGGCTTTCGAGCTATATCGCTGGTTTCTCCCGCTGTTACGCCTCGACACCGTTCCCAAATTCGTCCAGCTCATCAAACTCGTCCAGGAAGAACTCGGCGTCGGAAATGCGGATGTCCGCCCGCCAAAACTGCGGCTGGTGGGCAAAGAATTGGAGCAGACCAAACATCTGATTGCGCAAGCCGTTCGCACGCGCCCAAAAAACGCGAGCACGGAAATGCGGCAAGCCGTGGACGGCCAGCTGACGCGCGGGCAGTTGTAAAGAGCAGATTAATTTTATAGCCTTAAGTACCGTTTAGAATATAGTTCCCAAGGCTCAGCAAGTTATTTCCTGGGCCCAGCCCGGCTAAAGCGGTAAAGCGCCACGCTTTTGCCCGGCACGAAAGTTCGCGTGCTTTTTCTGGAAACTTCGGGGCGCGGAAATGCGCTTCCTGTTCGATGGAGACTATGAACCCGCTGGCCGAAATGACAAAAACCCTAGCCCCAAGAAAATCCACCCCCATCCCCCGTCAGTCTCTCGCCGCCGCTGTGCTCGAGCGCCTGAGAGAAAAAATTCTCAGCGGCGAACTGCGTGAAGGCGAACAGTTACGCCAGGATGCCATTGCCGAAGAGTTTCAGATCAGCCGGATTCCCGTCCGCGAAGCTCTCAGTCATCTGGCAGCGGAGGGCTTGATCAACATCGTGGCGAATCGCGGCGCGGTCGTCTCCGCGCTTTCCCCGGACGAAATTATGCAGATGTTTGAAACGCGCGCCGTTCTGGAGTGCTACATGCTCCGTTGCGCGATTCCCAACATGCAGGAAGAGCATTTCGAGACCGCCGAGAACATCCTGAAACAATTTGAGCAGTCGCTCGAAAAAGACTCCGAAGTGAAATCCTGGGGAACGTGGAACTGGATTTTCCACTCGACCCTCTACGCGCCGGCCAATCGCGACTTCATGCTCTCCTACCTCAAGACCCTGAATATCAATTGCGACCGCTACACTCGCCTTCACCTGGTTTTCACCCACGATGCGCATCGCGCCGGCCAGTCTCATCGCGAGTTGCTGGATGTCTGCAAAACCAGAGACCCGGAAAAGGCCTCCGCCGCGCTCTGGAAGCACATTACGGAAGCCGGCGCCTACTTGAAGGAATTTATCCAGCGCCACCGCGAACAGCATCCCTGAACCGGTTTCGCCCTCGCTCTACGCGTCCCTTCTGCGGTCCAAATCTTATTGGCACACGGCGTCAATGTGCACGATGGCCCACGTGTCGCCAATCTTTCGCCAGACGGTGAAGATTACGAATACGTCCCCGTCGCCCGTACGTTCTGGAAAGACAGCCCAATATAAGCGGCCGTGCTTCTCCACTTCTTGTTCGAGGAATTTTCTGTAGGCCGACTCGGTGAACTGGTCGCGAAACAGCCGGCCGAGTGAATCATGGTCAATCACCGCGATCAGGAAATGGTCTCTGCCCATCTTATTCGTCGATTCGCTCGTCCACTCCGGCGGCAAGCTGTCCCACGCTTTGAAGATATTCGGTGCGGTTGTGTTTTTCGGAAAGGCCGACGGCACTCCCATCAGGTTCGTCGAGATGATGCTCCTGCTTTTATCGGCTGGAGTCCCTTCCTTGTACCAGCCATCGCAGTACGTTCCGATAACCGGCGGCGTTTTGTAGGCGGATTTGTCTACGAACGCCAGCGTTTTTGCCTGGTCTCTTTGCGTGAGCCACGCGTTCATGAATTCCGTCAAACGGCGTTGAAAATCGGGAGCAATCTCTTGCTTTGTTCCGCCCTGCGGCGCTGGCTTCGCCACTATCGCCGAAGCAGCAACGGGAGCTTCTGTTTTCACGGAATTCATCGCCGCTGTGAAACCCTTTACGTCCTTTTCCTCGTAAGCTACAAAGTTCCAAAGCACGGCGTAGGAATTAATTTCTGTTACGTAGGCCGATACGAATACTTCCGTTCGCGTTCCAGGTTCTCCGGGGATCACGCCATGCGACTCCGCATGCCGGAATACGCGCCCAGCGATCGTTTCCGAACTCAGCTTGCCCTCTTGGGCGCCGATGGACTCGCCAACCGCTTCGACGAGCTTTTCGAGTCCATCGGGCCCATAGGAACGAAGAACTGACAGCGGAATCGCGGTCACCATCACCTGTCCGCGCTCACTATTGCCGCCACACAACAGGGCGATCGACTCCCGCTCGCCCGAACCCCACAGAATGTATTCAGCTTCTGGGCCGATTCCCGTCCTGCCGCTTTCTCCGCGCGCTTTGACTATGCGCGTGGTGGGCGCGTCCTGCACTTGCATCCCTTCGGGTAAATCGTAAATCACCCCAACGACGGGGTTTGCGCAGGTCCTTCCAGAGATAGTCGTGGCACTCTCAATCACCCGGGAGTCAAACCCTGGCGGAGCGGTTTGCGGCTGGTCTCTGACGCCTCCCAGCAGCAGACAGATGTCGGCGGCAGCACAAATCAAAATTTTCGGAGCCAGTCCAGGTTTCATTTCGCGTCCGCCTGCCGGTGTGGATTCTATCTGAATTCCACATGGTCGTCGTGCTCGCATGAATCATTGCCTGGCCAGCGCATTGGCGCGCCCAAGTGAACTCTTGCAAGCTAGACTTGCCGGAAGCGCGAAGGAAGGAGAAATGGCTTGGGAGCCAGCCGGTCATCCACGGTCTTTCGATTTCGAGCCGGAAGTGATGTAAAGTGCTTCGAGAGTCGAGGGTGAATGCTGCTAGCGAAGCTGCGCGAAGAAGTTCTTGAAGCAAATCTGGAGCTGGCCCGAAAAGGCCTGGTGCTCGCGACGTTCGGCAACGCCAGCGGTGTCGCGCGTGGTGAAGGCCTGATCGTCATCAAGCCGAGCGGCGTGCCTTACGACGAGATGAAGCCGGAGGATCTTGTCGTGACGGATCTGCACGGCAAAATCGTCGAAGGCACGCTGCGCCCGTCTTCCGATCTTCCCACGCATGCCGCTTTATACCGTGCGTTCCCAGCCATCGGCGGAATTGCTCATACGCATTCTGAATATGCCACGGCGTGGGCCCAGTCGCGCAAATCCATTCCTTGTTTCGGCACCACGCACGCCGACTATTTTCACGGCGCGATTCCGCTGACAAAAGTTATGACGGAGAAAGAGATCATCGGCGAGTATGAGGCCAACACCGGCGTCGCGATTGTTAAAACGTTCAAAAAGTTAGATCCCATGTCGGTTCCCGCAGTGTTGGTGGCGAACCATGGACCCTTTGCCTGGGGCGCGGACCCCAAGAAGGCCGCGGAAAACGCATGGATGCTCGAAGCGGTCGCGCGCCTGGCGTACTTCACGATTGGAATCAACGCCAAGGCTGCCCCTGTTGGTAAGACGCTTCATGACCGCCATTTTTTGAGGAAGCACGGAAAGAAAGCGTATTACGGCCAGATCAAGACGAAGAAATGATGCCGCGCGTTTCCTCGTGTGAGAATGCAATTCGTGCCGATGAGAATTAGTTCGCTCCGATGAGAAATTAGTTTGCGCTGATGAGCGACGCATGTGAGAAAGGACCTGACCTGACGGACCATGGCGACCAAACGAAAAATGACGATGGGAGTGATTGTGGGGAACCGCGGATTTTTCCCCGATCATCTGGCGAAGACCGGCCGGGAGGAGATGATTCAGGCGTTGCAAAAGGCGGGCATGGATGCGGTCGCGCTCGGGCCGGAGGAGAGCAAGCACGGCGCGGTCGAAACATACGAAGAAGCAAAGCGTTGCGCGGAATTATTCAAATCGAAAGGCGGCGTGATTGACGGCGTCATTGTGACGCTGCCGAATTTCGGCGACGAGCGCGCGATTGCGGATACGCTGCGGCTCGCGCGGCTGGATGTGCCCGTGCTGGTGCAGGCGACGCCGGATACGCAGTCGAAGATGACCATCACGCACCGGCGCGACAGCTTTTGCGGGAAGATGTCGGCTTGCAATAATTTGACGCAATACGGAATTCCTTATTCGCTCACCACGCTGCACACCGAAGCGCCGGATTCGGCGGAGTTCGTGCAGGATCTCGAATGGTTCGCGGCTGTTTGCCGTGTTGTGAAAGGCTTGCGGAATTTGCGGATTGGCGCACTGGGCGCGCGGCCGACCGCGTTCAACACGGTGCGCTATAGCGAGAAGTTGTTGGAGGCCAGCGGAATTTCTGTAGAGACGCTAGACCTTTCGGAAGTTTTGGGACGCATTGCGCGCATGAAGGACACGGACGAGGCGGCGGTGCAGAAGCTGCAATCCATTCAGAAATATGTTTCCACACAAAACATTCCGCAAGCCGCACTGCTGAAGATGGCCAAGCTGGGCGCGGTGGTGGACGAATGGATGAAGGCCACGCACTTGCAGATTAGCGCGGTGCAGTGCTGGACTTCGCTGGAGGAAAATCTGGGCGTCGTGCCTTGCACGGTTATGAGCATGATGAGCGATTCGCTGCTCTCGAGCGCGTGCGAAGTAGATGTCTGCGGCGTTTTGGGAATGCATGCGTTACAGCTAGCTTCGGAGACGCCGAGCGCGCTGCTGGATTGGAACAACAACTACGGCAGCGATCCCAACAAGGCGGTGTGCTTTCACTGCAGCAATCTGCCCAAACATTTTTTCAAGGACGTGAAGATGGATTACCAGGCCATCATCGCGGGAACCGTGGGAATGGAGAATACGTTCGGCACCTGCGTGGGACAAGTGAAGGCCGGAGCGATGAGCTTTGCGCGGTTTTCCACCGATGATGCCGCGGGACGGATTCGCGGGTATTCCGGCGGCGGAAGATTTACGGACGATCCGCTGGAAACTTTCGGCGGCGCGGGAGTGGTGGAAATTGCCGGGCTGCAAAAACTGTTGCGCTACATCTGCGAAAACGGATTTGAACATCACGTGGCCGCGAATTTTTCTACGGTGGCGCCCGCGGTTCACGAAGCGGCTACGCGGTATCTCGGTTGGGAGATGTACGCGCACGCTGGATAACTTTTACTTTTCCTTCGCGGGGAGCGAGCACAAAGTCCATGGCCATCGTAGCTGGAGTTGATTTTGGAACTTTGAGCGTTCGCGTTTCGATTGTGGACAGCGAACGCGGGCTGCTGGCGACGGCGCTTACGGAATATCCGCTGCACCGCAAACGCGAAGACCCCGAATATGCCACGCAGTCGCATGACGACCAGATGCGCGCCCTCGCGGTTGCCACGCGCGAAGCCGTGCGTCTGGCTGGAGTCTCTGGGGATCAAGTCCAGGCGCTGGCGATAGACACTACCGGCTCCTCCGTAATTCCCGTTGGAAAAAATCTCGAACCGCTCGATGAATACTATCTTTGGTGCGATCACCGGGCGAAAGCGGAAGCCGCGGAGATAACCGAGGCGGCGCACCGCGAGGGGCTTGCGGCGATTCAGTGGTGCGGCGGAGTGTATTCCTCCGAATGGGGCTTCTCGAAGCTGCTGCATTGGCTGCGGCACAATCCGGAGAAGCGGGCGCAGTTTGTTTCCGCGTTCGAGCATTGCGACATGGTGGCGGCGACGCTCTGCGGAATTACCGACGCGCGGCAAGTGAAACGCAGCGTTTGCGCGATGGGCCACAAGTGGATGTGGAATCCGGATTTGGGCGGCCTGCCTTCCGAAGAGTTTCTCGTCAAAGTCGATCCGCTGTTTGCGGGCGTGCAAGAAAAACTTCGGGGCGAATATGTCACTTCGGACCACATTGCCGGAACGCTGTCGGCGCCGTGGGCAGAAAAACTTGGGCTAAAAGCCGGCATCCCGATTCCGGTCGGGGCGTTTGACGCGCATTGGGACGCCATCGGAGCGGGATGCCGCACCGACGATATGGTCAACGTTGTTGGCACCTCGACTTGCATCATTGGCATCACTCCTTCGGTCAATTTGGTTCCCGGCGTGTGCGGCGTTGTGCAGGGAAGCGTGCATCCGAAGCGCACCGGGATTGAGGCTGGGCTTTCGGCCGTGGGCGATATTTTCAATGCGATCGCGAGCCGTGCTGGAACCGATGTTGCCACGCTGAGCCGGGGACTCGAGAAGTACAAAGCGGGGCAGACCGGGCTTTTGCGCATGACCTGGGACAACGGCGACCGGACTGTGCTCGTGAATCCCAATTTGCGCGGGATTACGCTTGGGTGGAATTTGCAGAGCACCGCGCAGGACGAACTGTTTGCCGCGATTGAAGGGACTGCGTTTCACACGCGCATCATTCTGGATCGCATGGCCGAGCATGGCGTCGAAATCAAGCGAGTCATCAATGCCGGCGGTATTCCGCAGAAGAACAACGTGCTGAATCAGGTTTACGCCAATGTTCTGCGAAGGCCTGTGCTGGTTCCCAACAAGAGTGTGACGAGTCTTGGGTCGGCGATTTTTGCGTTTCTCGCTGCCGGAACGTTCAAGACCGTGGAAGAAGCGCAGGATAAAATTTGTCCGGGATACGCGGTATTCACGCCTGATGAAGCGACGCGAGAAGTTTACGACTCGCTGTACGGGATCTATCAGAAGCTTTATTTTGCGTTTGGGCGTGGCGATGGCGAGCCATTCGGCGATGTTCTCCCGACGTTGATTCGAGTAGCGGAACGGGCTCACGCTGGTTGAACGACCGTGACCCGTGGTCCGTGTCCCGTGTCCCGTGTCCCGTGTTCCGTGGTTTATACCCCTTTAGCCGTGTTTTGCGATCAGTGACCCGTGATCAGTGAATCGTGATCAGCGATCAGAAGCACAGACTGAAGTCTGCGCCACCTTGGCCTGCTACTCTCAGCAATCCTGCTGCGCGTGTTCCACTTTCAGCTTCTAATGGGCAACTTAAATTGGCACCAAGGAATCTCTTCGGAGAGGCGAGAGGTCTGCCATGGTTCTCCGTAAATCAATAATTTGTGCTTCTGGGCTTTTTGTCCTTTTTATTTCTGCACAAGTCACTTCGGCGCGCCTTGGCCCGGTTGCCGGCGAAAATGACCTCGATCGGCAGCAGACGGATACCGCTCCAGCACCCCAAAAAAATCATCCTTGTTTTGAGAACCGCCAAGCCGCCAAAGATGCCATTCGCCGGCTTTCCTCGAACTATCTCGATTGGCTGGCGGAGGATGCAATCTATATCATCACTCCGCAAGAACGTTGTGTGTTTCTGCACCTGGAAACGGATGATGAGAGAGAGCATTTTGTCGAGCAGTTCTGGCGGCGCCGCTTCGTCCATTCTGATTCGACGGACCACGATTTCAAGCAAGAACATTACCGCCGCATCGTCTACGCGAACCAAAAGTTCGGCGGTGAAATCCCCGGCTGGAAAATGGACCGGGGCAGAATGTATGTGCTCTTCGGCCCGCCCGATTCTATAGAGCAGGTTGAGGATGATGGCACGGCGAATGCTGCCCGCAGCCAAACCGCAAAGACGCAGGTTCACCCTTCAGAAATTTGGAAGTACCGGCACATCCCTGGTCTCGGAGATGACGTGGAATTGCGTTTTGATTATCGAGATTCCTATAAAGAATATGAATTAAGGCTGGACGAAACCCACCCGCATCTCCTGGCAGGCCTTGAATCCAGTATCTCCCCGGAAACACAAGAACAATCTCCGAAAATAAAGTTCAAAGACCTGGAAGCGATTGTCGTGTCTGGCGTCAATCGCGATCAGGTGAAATTCAGCCATCGCGTCCAGTTCTTCGCGGCCACGAAAGCCACCACGATGGCCCGTTTTGAAATTCAAATATCCTGCTCTTCCTGCGCGAATGAGGGCCGAGTCCCTGCGTCAGTTGCATATCCGCTATTTATTCGAGTCAGCGAGTCTTCCGGCCATGTATTGGCCACGGCCGAACCTATTGCGGATGTTGCCTCGCGCAAGGGTGTGGACACCGGGTTCAGCGTCAATGCAACCGAGGATATTCCCCTGGCGCCCGGCAACTATGAGCTCGCTATCGCGGTAAAGAGCGCTGCTACCGGCGAGGCTGGAGTCGTCCATGAGCACCTGCAGGTGCCAGCCTATGAGTCACTATCCGTGTCCCGTAACCAGTTACCAGTGACCCGTGTTCCGTGAATCCGTGTCCTGGGTTCCGTGAGCCGTGACGCCACGGCACGTACACCTGTGGCGACGGATTGCCGTGCTTCGTTGGATTGGTTGCGGGCTATGGGGTGCAGGTCTGCGCGGGAGCGGGCACGATGTATCGTGCCGCTACATTCAGTCGTTGCGCGGCCCTTTGCGTTTCGTAGGGTTCCCGTTTCGCGACCTCCGATTTCGTGGTCTCACTCCGGCTAACTTCTTTATATGCAACACTTATGAAAATGGTGGGGTGCGTGTGGAGGCCTAAAGCTTAGACAGTACGGCACTTGCGCTTGTGGGTTCGTAAGTGTTGATTCTAATAGGCTTTTTCGGGTTCGATGAGGCGGTGGTTGTGGTCGAAGTGGATGGCGTAGGGGTCGCGGTGTGGGGATTCGGGGCGGCGTTTGGGGTTGGCGGGAGGTTGTGTGTTTGGTTGGGGTTGCTGGGGGGCGGGTTTT
>DATFZY010000047.1:0-28444 GCA_035313865.1 Candidatus Acidiferrum sp. | reverse complement strand
CCCGGTCTCCGTAAACGTCCGGAAACCCTTTATGACTACCGTGACTTCATAGGTGCCCGGCGGCAGCAGGTCGAGCAGATAGGCGCCGTCCGCCCCGGTGTCAATGTTGCGGGGAACCAAAAGAGCGGTGCTCTTAACGGTCACCATAGCGTTTGGAACAACCGCACCCGAGGAATCGGTCGCAACCCCTGTGATTTTTCCCGTTGTGGCGATTTGCGCGGAAACAACCCCTGACAAGAGACACATCAGCCCCAATAGAAGAAAAGTGCGTTTCATCATCAATCCCTCCTAGATAAGTTCACCCTACTTGCGGAGTGTCCTGGGCCACGACCTAGGAAGATGCACCTTCTCCCCTAATGCACCTGGTGTCTGACCACGAGACGCCGTCGAACCTGAAAGTGGAACGTATATTGCATACGATATGCGGGAGGGTCAATTCTGAATTTTCGATACTTTGGATTCGTCTTTGGCCGTCCCTTTTGTATACATTAGACGATGGTGCACTCCAAACTGCTCCTCTATGACTTGAAATATCTAGTCTGAAGAGGGTGATTACTGGTGAATAAGCGAGGGAGATTGCTGCGTCAGGCGAGTTGTTGGGCCGAGATGCGCGAGTTCGAGTGCTCTCTCTCCCGATTCAGGCCGGGATACTGGGAGGATCCTTCAATTGACGGGAATTCGGTTCACGATGAAATCTGAGATGCGGCTGGCTGCGGGCGGATCAAGATTCGAGAGCACCGCGATGACGTAGCCGGATTGCGGATAGATTTCGAGGTCGCCGTTCATGCCGGGAGCGCCGCCTCCGTGGCCGAAGTGGTAGGAGGGCGTGCCGGAGTCGGCAACCATCAGGCCGAAGCCGTATTTCGGTCCTCGGGGAGTGTCGGCGTGGCCAGTGGTCATGAGCTCGGTGTTTTGAGCGTTGAGCAATTTGTGGCTGGTGAGGGCGGTGGCAAAACGCAGGAAGTCTTCGACGGTGGAGTAGCCGCCGCCTGCAGATGTGCCGCGATAAGGGAGGGTATCCGTGTTGGGTTGGAGGCCTTTGCCGCCGAACCCTGTGTAGCCGACGGAGCGGTCTGGGACGGCTTGGTCTTCGGGAAAAGAGCCGGTGCTGGTCATTCCGGCCGGCTTGTAGATGTTTTCGCTCACGTAGTCGTAATAGCTTTTTCCGCTGACGCGCTCGACGATCACGCCAAGAAGCAGGAATCCGTAATTGCTGTATTCCCATTTGCTGCCTGGCTCAAACTGCGGGCCGCGCTGGCCGAAAAGCTTAACGTAGTCCTGGAGAGTCTTTAGCTCCAGGCGATGGGCATCAAACTCCGGGCCGAAAAAATCTCCTGTGCCGCCGGTGTGCGTCAGCAGTTGCTGGATGGTCACCTTAGTGGCGATGTCCTTGTTGGGATAGTCGGTGATGTACTTGCCCAGGGGATCGCCGAGATTGATTTTTCCAGCTTGCACAAGCTGGAGGATGGAAACGGCGGTGAACATTTTGTTCATTGAGCCGATGCGGAACTTTGTGGTGAGCGTGTTGGGGATTTTCTTTTCGCGGTCGGCCAGGCCGTAGGCGCCGGTGAAAATGGGTTTGCCGTCCTTGGCGAGAAGCGCCACGCCAGAAAAAAGATTGGCGGCTGCGTCTCGTTCGAGCTTTGCGCGGACTGCGGCGACCAGTTCGGTCTGACTCATGCGTGGCAGCGCGAATTCGGCAGGGCGTTCTGTGGCGTTGAGGTCAATATGCGTCACTTTGTAGGGCGGAGTGGGCTCGACTTCGATCGTGAAGTGCGCGAATTGGTCGGAGCCTCGCTCTTGAACGAGGCCTGTCAGTTTAGTGGGAGTGGATTCCTCGATCTTCTTGAGATCGAAGCCGCCGGTCTGCTGGCGAAAGCCCAGAATGCGGTCAGTATTGTGTTCTTCCGGCTTTGCATAATGAGGTAGGAAGGCATCCATCTTAACTTTGTCGCCGCTGTTGAATGCGTCGAGCCAGGCGGAGAATTGGTCACCGGGGGGAGTCTTGGGGATTTCAGGCACAACCGTCTGAGTTTGAGCCGTAGACGCCGGAAGGCGCACCTCGCCCCGACCCGCGAGGGCAAAGGCTGCAAGGAAGATCGCATTGTATAGGTTGAGCCGCTTGGCCATTTTGGGAGATCCTCCAGGGGTTCGTTAGAGCCCCAAGTCTACAGAGGTATAGACGTCAAAGATAAAGATTCGCGTGGCCTCGAGCCAATCGATATAGTCAGACCGTGGTTAGACCATGGTCTGACTATGGTTTGACCATGGTCACATAGGTCTAGTACTCTCTTCTCGAGGAGATTTGCGTCATGGAAGAGATAGCCATTTCGAAATTCAAGGCAACATGCCTCGCAGTGCTGGAGCGTGTGCGCAAGACAGGGCAGCCGATAATTGTTACGCGCTTCGGGCAAGCCATCGCTGAAATCAATCCACCAGGAGTACGCAATCGCGTTCCGCGCCTTGGAGGCGGAATTGGGACGATGGTCATCTTGGGCGATATCGTTGGGCCGACAGGCGATATTTCCGAATGGGACGCGGCTCGGGATGATGATGAGGAGGCGCCAGAGGACAAGTCGAAGTGAGACTTTTGCTCGATACGCATATCTGGATCTGGATTTATACAGCGCCGGAGAACCTGACCTCCGACGTGGCAAAGGAAATGACAAATCCGAACAGCGAGCGGTATGTTTCTCCCGTGAGTATTTGGGAGATCGCCGTCTTACTGGAGAAGAGGCGAATCGATCTAAGAGGGGATTTTGGCGAATGGTTTAAGAAGTCCGTAAAGGAACTGGTTCTTCTCGAAGCCCCTCTTAATTGGAACGTTGCGCACGAATTGAAGTTCACGATGCTCAGCCATCGCGATCCTGCGGACCGGTTCTTGGTCGCGACCGCAAAAGTATTCGACCTGACTCTTGTCACTGCGGATGAAAAGCTGATGAGTGTGCCAGGCATGAAGGTCATGCCCAATCGTTAGGCTGCTAAATAACCCCAGAAATTTCCAAAGCCTGGAACGTCTTTCCAGCGGAGCCTTGAAATTGAAGCCTTTCTCCGCTGAGTTTACTTGGAAGCGCTGGCCTGCAATTCCGTCAGTGCAGCGAGCACTTCTGTGCTGTGCTGGTCCGGCTTGACGTCGAGATAGACTTTGCGCACGACGCCGTCCGGGTCGATCAGGAAGGTATGCCGTGAGGAAAGCTTGGCGACGCCCAGGTTCATCACGGAATCATACTGTTCAGAGACTTCGTGCTTGGTGTCGGCGAGCAGCTTGAAGTTCAGTCCTTCCTTGGTGCAGAACTTCTGGTGGGAATCCTCATCCTGCACGCTGACGCCGATAATCACGGCGTGCTTTTGCTCGTACTGCGCCAGGTCGCGCTGGAAGTTGTGGGCTTCCACGGTGCACCCGCTGGTAAAATCCTTCGGGTAGAAATAGAGAACCACCCATTTGCCTTTGAAATCGTGCAGGCTCACTGGTTTGGACTCCTGAGAATTCAGCGTAAAGTCCGGCGCGGCGGTTCCCACGGCGGGCGCTTTGCTGTCGGCGCGCAAACTGTGGATGCCAAAAGCCAAAACGGCCAACAACAATACTGCGGCTGCGATTAAAGTTATTTTCATGGTTCCCCCTCGGCTTATACTCAAATCAAATCAGATCTATTCCACGCATTTATTTCGCAAAAAACGTCCAAACGGTAGCAGTAATGCCTCCCACGCGCCATCACCCACCCATGATATCGCTCCGCGGGAGCGGAGACTAGTTCGACCGGGTGAAGCGGCCAAAGCCCACACGAACCTGTAACGTGTTGATTCCAGGATTCAGATTCGCCAAGCTGGCGTTGGAAATGTGCATGAAGCGAAGCTCGGCATTCCAATAGTATTTGCTGCGCAGAAAATGCAGCCCGAGCGCGCCGCTCGTGGTGAAATTCACGCGCGACGTCCCCGGCGGCACGTTGATGTTCGTAAACAGCGTTCCGCCTCCCAGCTCAAAGTAGGGAACCACTTTGCGCGGCTTTGTGAAATTCCATTTCAGCGCGAAAGGATTGAGCCCGAAGCCGTAGGCCGTGCCGAACTTCTGATCCACCACGAAAACCGGCACCACGTCCACCGCGTACTCGAATTGGCCGCGCAAAAAGCCGGGACCAGTGGGCGCGGTCAGAATCCACCCATAACGAAGGCCGACGTTCCAGACGCCGCTACTTGCGGTGCTCCCGTTCAGGCCGTGGCCGCCGCCCGTCCATATTTGGAGGTCGTGCCCGCCATCATCCGGGCCGGCCTGGGCCCGCGAGGATGGCGCGCTGAGAAACGCAAAGAACAGCATGCTTGCGAAGAATCGTGTCACCGTGCGATCTCCTTACGCCGTTGGATACCTTGAGCCGCGACTTGCGTGCACGGAAGATACCGAAAATCCGGCGCAAACGCGACTAGCATTTTGATGCAGCTCTTGCGATCGGCCCGTGCTTCATTTCAGATAGGTTCGAACGATTTGAATCACGTCGTCGGCGGCTTCTTCGGAAGATTTTGAATTTCGCGGCATGTGATTGCGAATGTGGTCTTCCATCAGTTCGCCCATGAGGCTGTTGATGGCGCCGCGAGCAGCCGCCAGGCGCTGAAGGACTTCCGCGCACTGTTCATCTTCATTGAGGCCGCGGAGGACGCTTTCCAACTGGCCGATGACTTTCTTAGTACGAGTGACGAGATCGAGTTTTTCGCGAGAGGTGTGTGACATTCTGCTTGTATACCCTATGGGGGTATGGTATCAAAGTGCTGGCCTTGGTTTCAATGACCTCTGCACAGTAATGCAGAAGGCCGGGTCGCTTCAACGGCTCGATTTCCGGCAAGCCGTTCATCAGCCCGTAACGCAAGGCTCCTTATTCTGACACATTTGCTGTCCAGAGCGCGTTGCCTCTAGCGGGGAAGAGCACTGTGGAAAAGGACTGGGATGAAGCGAATCTTCCCACAACTTAGGATTCTCACCGGCGGATTGCTGATCGGCCTTGCTTTTGCCGCGCCAGCGGCGCGCGCGCAGGATCCCGTCCCAACACCGCCTCCACCGGATTCTACGGCCAGCGACGACAAGTCCGCCGTTAGTGATTCGCTCCCGGTAATGCTTCCTCATCCGGAGACGGACCGGCTCTGGCTCTCCGGGCAAGCCAATTTCATTTCGCAATGGCATCCGGCGTTCGACTCTCCCTATCGGGGACCCAACAGCCTTTCTCCCCAGGCGCAAGACGCCACGTCGCGAGTTCTGACGCTCTATACCGGACTGCGCTTCACCACCACCACGGAGCTGCTCTGCGACGTACAGGAAACCGGCGGGCATGGAATTGGAGAAGCCCTCGGCGTCGCGGGATTCACGAACCTCGATGTGGTGCGCAACCCCACGCTCGGCAAAGCGCCTTACATCGCTCGGCTGATGATTCATCAGATTATTCCACTGGGGCGTGCGAAAAAGCCCGCGGACGCAAATCCTTATTCCCTTTTCCGGGAATTGCCGGAGCGCCGCCTGGAGGTGCGCTTCGGCAAAATGAGCCTGGCCGATTTTTTCGATGTCAATACTTATGGGAGCGACTCGAATTTCCAGTTTATGAACTGGACCGTCGACAATTCGGGCTCCTATGACTACGCCGCGGATACGCGAGGGTACACGTTTGCCGCGATGCTCGAATATCACGACAGCTGGTGGACGGTACGATTTGCGGAAGCGCTGATGCCCAAAGTGGCCAACGGCATTCATCTCGACGCCGAGCTATCGCGCGCCCGGGCGGAAAATATTGAGTTTGAAATTCATAAGCGAACGATCCGGCGACAGCAGGGCATTCTCCGCTTTTTGACTTTTGTGAATCACGCCAACATGGGGGATTATGGCCAGGCAATCGACAATTTTCTCGATGGCCAGACACCGAAACCGGAGATCACCGATCATCCGCTTCAGACCACGATCAAGTATGGCTTTGGCGCCAACTTTGAGCAGCCGCTCAACAATTGGATGGGAGTATTCGGACGCTGGGGATGGAACGAAGGACAACACGAGTCCTACGCCTACACGGAAGTGGATCAAACGGACCAAATAGGCGTCGCGTTTAACGGCAGTTCCTGGCACCGTAAATGGGACCGGGCTGGGGTTGTTTTTGTTTCCAATGGAATCTCGAAGGACCATCAGGAATATCTGAAGCTGGGTGGAATCGGTTTTTTACTGGGTGACGGCAACTTGAACTATGGCCGGGAAAATATCGTCGAAACGTATTACACGCTGCACGCCTGGCGTGGAGTTTATCCTTCGTTTGATCTGCAGCACATCAACAATCCGGGTTACAACCGCGACCGCGGACCCGTGCTGGTGACGAGCCTTCGCTTGCACATCGAGTTCTGAGTCTCAAAGATAGTCTATGCTTTGCGCATTGCGCTCTTCTCGGCAACGTTTGCCGAGTCGGTGCCGCTGAAAAAAGGTCTGTTTGCCTAGTCTTCGAACCGTTCCGGTAATTTCCCAGCGCGCTCTCAAAGTAAGTCCAACGGAATCAACATTAGTCCCGCGCTTGCGTGGCACGTCGTTGTGGCAGGGCGCATGCGATAGAAGTCCGCGGAGCTGGTCTCTGCCGTGTATCTGATCCGGAAAGCAGAGCGCGAATTGAGCGTTAAAGCAAAACCGCAAACTGCCGATAGGTCTTCCGTCGAATCGGTCAGGCGCGCATCACGCTTTCGCGTTCGCTGCGCATGTCATCCCCACACAGTTCTTTGAGGGCGCAGGTCACAAACTCCGCGGTCACTTTCTTGCGCCAGCTCATGTCGAAGTCCGTATTATCGAGCGGCTTGGCGATGCGAGCCGCGAGTAGGGCCGCTTCCGCGATAGAGTCCGCATTCAAGACATGGCCTACAAGAAAGTTGGCCGCCTGTTCGGCGACCAGCGGCCGCGAAGCTGTGGACCCAATCACAATGCGCGCGTTCTCAACGACACCGCTCTTGGAGATGAGCGCGGCAGCAGCGACCGAAAGCACTGGAAAGTCGAACGAGCCTCGCCGCCTCAGCTTCCAGTAGGTGCTCCTCCATCCGTGCAAGGAATTCAGAAAAACTTCCGCAAGAATTTCGTCGGGCCTCCGCTTGATGTAATCCAGGCCGTCATTGTTATAGAGGTCGGCGAGCGAAACCTCCCGCTCGCCCGCTCGCGAAACCAGACGCACTCGCGCGCCCAAAGCGATCAACGCCGGCGCAGTGTCTGTCGAAGAGACTGCCATGCATTTAGGGCTTCCCGGCGCGACCCAGCACGTATCACCGTCTTTCTTCAGGCAAAAGTTGATCGCTTTTCGCCACTCATAATTTTGATCGTAGTAGTTGCAACGCGTATCCAGGCAGAGGTTGCCGCCAAGCGTTGCCATGTTGCGAATGTGCGGTGTAGCCACCAGGGAAGCCGCTTGCGCGAGAGCCGTCGCTCCGTTTCGAAAACGAGAATCCGCTGCGATGTCCGCGAGCGTTACGCACGCTCCGAGCCGCGATCCCGGCTGATTCAATTCCACGCGGTTTAACTCCGCGATGAAACGAAGACTCATCAGCGTCTTCGGAACCTGCTGACGACGTTTCATGTTTGGAAGCAGGTCCGTGCCGCCCGCGAGCGGCATGGTTTTCGTGCCTTCGCCGTCCAGGATACGCGCCGCTTCCTCCAGCGTGTGCGGCGCGCGAAACTCGAAGAGTGGCAGCCGCATCATGAGCTGCGCACCTTTTCTTTTTCGGGGCTGCGTTTCCCAGGCCGCGGCGAATCGTTCACGGCGTGTCCATCGCCGCCCTCCCACGGTGGAGGCACGCGCAACGCTTCCGGCCAGTCCACGTGCGGAAAATGGCTGGGCCCAAAACGCGGCTCGCGTCCCGCCTTTTTCTCCGCGAGCGCTTTCAGGATTTTCTCCGGCGTGATGGGTACTTCATCAATGCGCACTCCAACCGCGTCATACACGGCATTCGCGACGGCAGGCATGATCGGCAGCAGCGGCCCCTGCCCGACTTCCTTCGCTCCAAACGGTCCGCGGGGGTCAGGCTCCTCGATTAATTCCGTGAACACCTCCGGCATATCGAGCGACGTCGGACTCTTGTATTCGAGTATCGAGGGAAATTTGTGTACCAGCGCGTGCGACAGTTTTTTCGGCAACCTGCGAAACTCCTGCTCTTCCATCAGCGCTTCGCCCAGCCCCATGTAAACGCTGCCTTCGACCTGGCCTCGCACCAGCGTTGGGTTCAGCGCGCGCCCGATGTCGTGCGCGATCCAGATCTTCTGGACATTGATCCAACCGGTCGCCGGGTTCACGTTCAACTCAACGACCGCAGCGGTATAAGAATAAGTGGGCGAGGGCCCGACGCCGCCGCCCTTATAAAGCGCGGGAGACTTTGGCGGAGCGTACGAGCCCATCGTCCCCATCGTTCCGAATTTGGCTTCCGCCAGACAGACCGCTTCCGCAAACGTGATGCCGATTTCCGGCGCAAGGGAATCAAATACGCGTTTGTCCGCAAAGCGCAAGCGCTCGGCGGGGATTCCCAGTTTTTCCGCCGCCGCTTCCGCGATGATTGCTTTGCCGCGCTCCGCAGCTTGCAGCGCTGCGTTGCCCGCCATGATCGTCACACGGCTCGAGTACGATCCAAGATCCACCGGCCCCAAATCCGTGTCGCCGGTGTACAAGCGAATGTCAAAGGTGTCGAGCCCCAAAACTTCCGCGACGATTCCGGCAAGCACATCATCGGACCCCTGCCCGATTTCCGTCGCGCCGCAAAAAACCGCCACGCCTCCCCCGCGATCAAATTTGATGTGCACTCCCGAATGCGGCATCTTGTTCCAGTAAATCGGCAGCCCGGCACCAGTCAGATACGCCGAGCAAGCCAGGCCCACGCCGCGTCCTTCCGGCATCTTGCGAAATTTGTCCTTCCAATCCGAACTCTTGACCACACGCCGGATGCATTCCGATAGATTCACTACGCTCAAGCGAAAAAAGTTCGCTGTCAACGCGTTCGAAGATTCCGCGATGTGCAATCGCAAATCCGCCGGATCGATATTCAGCTTTTCAGCGATTTTGTCGAGCTGTACTTCCTGTCCGAACCTCGGCTGCACCGTGCCATGTCCTCGTTTCGGCCCGCAAGGCGGCTTGTTCGTGAACGTGCGGCACCCGTTAAATCGATACCGCGGAATTTTGTACGTCGTGGTCTGCAACGCGCCGGTATAAAAAGTGCTCGCCACGCCGTACGAACCATATGCTCCGCCATCGATCAGCGTTTGCAGATGCATTCCGGTGATGGTGCCGTCGCGCTTCACGCCGGTCTTGAATTTCATCAGCACGGGATGCCGCCCGCGGTGACAATAAAAAACTTCCTCGCGCGTTAAACAAATCTTGACCGGCCGGTCCAGCAGCAGCGCCGCCTTCGACACAACGATTTCATGGTTGAACGGATCGCTCTTCCCGCCAAATCCACCGCCATTTGGCGTGGCGATAACGCGAATGTGCCCCGGCGGCATCTGCAAGACTTTTGCGAGCGCCCGATGCAAGTAGTGCGGCGTCTGCGTGCTGCTCCAGATGGTCAATTTCCCGTCGGGATCCTTAATCGCAACCGACGAGTGTTGTTCGATCGCTAAATGCGTATTGCCCTGGTAAAAAAAAGTATCCTCAAAGACTTCATCCGCTTCCGCGAAGCCCTGCTCCACGTCGCCGAATTCCAGCGACACGCGTTTATGAATGTTTCCTTCTTCGCCGTACTCGTGAATCCGCGGCGCCGGAGTTGCCAGCGCCTCCTCGGGGTCGGAGATGGTCGTCAAGAGTTCGTACTCCACATCAATCAGGTCCAGTGCTTCGAACGCCGTCAACTCTTCGCGCGCCACCACCGCCGCGACCGGGTCGCCGACGTGCCGCACATGATCCACGCAAAGAGCCTGCTCATCCTGGCTGACCGGCAAAATACCATACTCAATGGGAACGTCTTTCCCGGTGAGCACGAGATAAACTCCGGGGTGCGCCGCAGCCCGCGAAGTATCGACTTTCAGAATGCGCGCATGCGGATGCGGTGAACGCAGCAACTTGCAGTAAGCCATCCGCGGCAAAACAATATCGTCCGCGAAGCGCGTCTGACCGGTCACTTTCGCGCGCGCGTCCACCCTCCGCCGCGGCACGCCAATCACGCGCATCTTTGTTTCGTCAGGCATTCGAGCGCTCGTCCCGCACTTTAGGCTCCAGCCTTTTCACAGCCGGCAATCTTGGCCATCGCCGCTTCCACGGCTTCGAAAATCTGCAAATACCCTGTGCAGCGGCACAAATTGCCAGACAGAGCCTGGCGTATCTCATCACGCGAAGGATGCGGATTCTGGTCGAGCAAAGCTTTCGCAGTAACCAAAATAGCCGGCGTGCAATACCCGCACTGTGCCGCGCCCAAATCGGCGAACGCGTCCTGCAACGGATGCAATTGTCCGTCCGCCCCGAGCCCTTCCACAGTCAGCACATTTTTCTTGTCGCACTCAATCGCCAGCAACAAGCAGGAAAGCACCGGCTTGCCTTCAAGCAACACCGCGCAAGCTCCGCATTCGCCCAGCTCGCAGCCGTGTTTCGTACCGGTGTGCCCCAAATCCTCGCGCAAGACTTCCAACAAAGTTTTGTACGGCGCAAAAGACACGTCCGTCTCTTCGCCATTCAGCGTCAACCGGATATGCGCCGTCTTCTGCGATTCCGTCGGCAACGTAATCACTTCAATTCACCTCGCCTCACAACGGAAACAATCGCGCCGCATTGTCATACAAAATCTTTCGCTTGGCCTCGGCCCCAATCGGCAGCGCGTGAAATTTCTCCACGTTTCCCTTAATTTCCGGCACTCCGGGCCCCGGCCAGTCCGTTCCCCACAACACTTTTTCCGCGATGTCTTCAATCCGCGGAAAATATTCCATTAACTTTTGCGGAGGAATCCCGGAAATATCCATGTACATGTTTCTGTGCCGCCGCACGAGAAAAAACGCCTCATTCATCCACAGCGGCCGTCCGCCATGCGCAAGAATCACCACAAGATTCGGATAGTCGATGCTCACATCGTCGCACAACATCGGCTGCGCGTGCAGATTCCGCGCGCCCGGAAAAATCGAGGTCCCCGTATGAATCATCACCGGCATTCCGTTGGCCTGCGCCCGTTCGTAAATCGCCGCCAAATCGCGGTTGCCGTTCATGTAAGAATTCGGCGTCAGCACCTGATGCGAGGGATGCAACTTGATCGCGCGAATTCCAATCTTCGCCATGCGGTCCACTTCCGCTCCACAATCGGGAACTGTCCCGGGCAGGACGCCGCCAAACGCAATCAGCCTCTCCGGCGCCGCGCTGCAATACTTCGCGCTCCAGTCATTCACTTCTGGAGTAAACCCGATGATTTTCGGCGCGACATAATTGATCAGTCCGGCCCGCTCGATCCCCAGGCTATCCAGATGTCCCAGAAACGCCTTCGGATCTGCGCAGTACCGCATCACATCGTCGTAATCCTTCCGCCCTTTCTTCATCAACTCCATCGCGGACGGCTTCATCATGTGATACGGCATGATGTGAATGTGAATGTCGATGATCGGCTGCACTCTTCTTCTCTGTGTCCTCTGTGAACTCTGTGTTAAAAACCGCGTTTTATTTCAAGCTGGTCCTTCTTCACAAAAACTCAATTAAACCGCACATACTCAAAATCAAGCGGCTTGCTATTGATCCCGCGCAAGGGCGGCGCAATCCAATTCGCAAATTTCCCCGGCTCCACAACGCGCCCGGTCATCAACGATTGCACGAACTTCTGGTCCGCCGCGCTCGGCAGCCATTCGTCCTCGTGTTTCTTCCAAGCCTCGGCGGTTAACACCTCTCCGTGGATGCCAATGTGGTGCCCCGCAAAATTCCCAATCGCGCGATGAAACCCTTTGTGCGGAAGTGTCAACTTAAACGGAATCCCCGCATCGTCGATGACCCTTTGCCAGCGCGCCACTCCGTCCGCGATCTCCTCGATATAATCGTCGCGCAATCGTTCGTTCAAAGCCGTGAGCGCCGGAACATTCTTCTTGACGATCTTGTCGCCAATCACCTCGTACACCGGATACTCGGCCTCGCTCAACACGTGATCGTCCTCAAGTTTCGTCTCGCGAAAGCGCCCCTTCAGACCGCTCGTATAATAGTTCGCGGCGTTCGAAGAAACGTCCGAGCCATACAAATCCAGCGTCACGCTGTAGTGGAAATTCAAGTACCGCTGAATCGTTTGCAGATCAATCACGCCAAGGGTGCGAATCTGCGCCGGATCTTCCAGCTTGTGCTCCTTCATCACCTCGCAAGTCCGCTTGATGATGCGCGTCACACCCGTCTCTCCGACGAACATGTGATGCGCCTCTTCCGTCAGCATGAACCGGCACGTCCGCGCCAGCGGATCGAACCCCGACTCCGCCAAAGCGCACAGCTGGAACTTTCCGTCGCGGTCGGTAAAAAACGTAAACATATAAAACGCCAGCCAATCCGGCGTAGGCTCGTTGAACGCGCCGAGAATGCGCGGATTGTCGGCGTCGCCTGAACGCCGCGCCAGCAAAGACTCCGCTTCCTCGCGCCCGTCGCGTCCAAAGTAGCGGTGCAGCAGATACACCATGGCCCACAAATGCCGTCCCTCTTCGACGTTCACCTGAAAAATATTCCGCAGGTCATACATCGAGGGACAAGAAGACCCCAGCAACCGTTGCTGTTCCACCGAAGCCGGCTCCGTGTCTCCCTGCGTCACAATCACGCGCCGCAGCGTCGACCGGTATTCCCCAGGCACTTCCTGCCAGGCCGCCTGCCCTTTATGCATTCCGAAATTTACCTCGCGCTTTTCATCTCGCGGCTGAAGAAAAATTCCCCACCGGTACTCCGGCATCTTCACGTAATCAAACTGCGCCCATCCATCGGCCTCCACGCTGATCGCCGTGCGCAAATAAACGTCATAGTTGTGGCTCTCGTTCGGACCCATGTCGTACCACCAGCCCATGTACGCCGGCTGCCAATGTTCCAGCGCCCGCTGCAAACCGCGGTCTCGTCCCAAATCCACGTTGTTCGGAATTTTTTCGGTGTAATCGATCATGGCCTTCTCCTCAGTAATTTCGTAAACGCCTAACCATTTCGCGCCTCGCCGCATTCTCTGGAGGGGCGGGGCTTGCCCCGCCCTCTTCTCGGCGCTGTCGTTAAACTCTCTCCCAATTAAATTTCACCGGCGCCCCGGTCCCATACACTTTCAGCGCCCCATTCGTCCCCACCGCATTCGGCCTGATAAAAATCCAATTCTGCCAGGCAGAAAGCCGCCCAAACACGCGTGTCTCCAGCGTTTCGCTTCCACCAAACCGCAAATTCGCCTCAAGCCCGGTCAGCGCATCGGGCGAAAGCGCCGCTCGCGACTCCAGCGCCTGCCGGATTTCATCTTCCCAATCGAGGTCGTCGGGCGCAGCGGTGACCAGTCCCGCTTCCAACGCATCGTGAACCTTAAGCTTTCTTCCAATGAGTTTTCGCCGGCTCTCAATTTGCTCCGCGTCCTGATAAAACCGCGCCGCCATGCGTGAAAGATGATTCACCATCGGCAACGCCCCAAAATTCATCCGTGAAAGAACGACGCTCGCTACATTCTCTTTATCCTGCGAATCCCGCATGTAAACCCGGTCCGCCGCGAGCACCAATTCTAATAATGTTCCCGCGAAGCACGAACCTTGCTCGACAATCGCGTACATCGACCGCGAAGAAACATCCAACCGCGCGAACGTCCGCCGCATCATTCCCAGAACTTCGCGCACAAACCAATTGTCCCGACGATTCAAAATAAAATCGTCGAACGCCAGAACGGCGTCGGGATTTCCGGCGGCCTTCAAAATCCAAAGCCCCAGATCAAGCTCGCTCGTCCGCAGCCTCAAAATAGCGTCATCCAACTCTCGCGCCATCTGCAGCGGCCACCAACTCGCTCCAGACGCCGTCACGCTCTCAATCGTATCCGTAGGCACGGCTTCCGGCGCCCGCACGGTCAACGTCACGAGCCGCGCCTCGCGGTTCACCTGTGCATCCACATACTGGTAACGAAGCCCCGCGTCATCGATCGTTCGCTTCACCGGCGTCAACGCGATTCCTTTTGCGTCCATCGGACGGTCGCTTTTCTCAGCCAGTTGCAAAGCGCGCTGCTTCACCTGTTCCGCAAACTGCTGCGGCTTGATGATCTCATCCACGAGCCGCCAGTCCTTCGCGCGCTGTCCCCGCACTCCATCCGGATTCGTGCAGAACATATCGGCATAATCCCGCCGCACTTTTCGCTTGTCCGTAACCCGCGTCAACCCGCCAGTCCCTGGCAACACGCCGAGCAGCGGAAGTTCCGGCAAACTCACCGCAGAAGAGCGGTCGTCCACCAAAATGATCTCGTCGCAAGCCAGCGCCAGCTCATAGCCGCCGCCGGCCGTAGTTCCATTGCAAGCCGCAAGAAATTTCAAGCCTGAGTGCGCGCTCGAATCCTCAATCCCATTCCGCGTCTCATTCGTGAATTTGCAGAAATTGACTTTCCACGCGTGCGAAGAAAGCCCCAGCATATAAATGTTCGCGCCCGAACAAAAAATCCGGTTCTTCGCGCTGGTGATAATCACCGAACGAATCTCCGGATGCTCAAATCGAATCCGCTGCAACGCATCGTGCAATTCAATGTCCACGCCGAGATCGTACGAATTCAATTTCAGCTTGTACCCCGGCCGGATTCCGCCATCCTCCGCCACATCCATCGTCAGCGTCGCGACCGGCGCATCGAACGCGAGCTTCCAGTGCTTGTACTGCCCCGGCTCCGTCCGGTAATCCGGCGATTCCACTTTTGTTGAGAGCTGTTCCGTTGCGGCAACGTCCATAAGCGTCTCCTACTCCTCTTTAGCCTGCAGTGCGGCTTTCAATTTCTCAAAACTTTCATCCACAGAGTTTCCCGAAGTATCGAGATACATGTCCGCTTTCCGGTAAAGCGGCTCGCGCGCCTCCAGAATCCGCCGCAAATCTTCCATCGCGCGCGCGCTGCCGGCCATCAAACGCAAATCGCCCTGCGCGATCACGCGCGCCAGGTACTCTTCAGGCTGCGCCTTGATCCACACCGTGTAACAATTCGAAAGAAGATAGTCGTACGTCTCTTTTTCGGAGACCACCCCGCCCCCGATGGAAAGAATCGCCTGTTCATGCTCATCAAGGACGCGCCCCAAAACGCGCCGCTCAATAGCGCGATAACCGCTTTGTCCATAGAGCGAGAAAATTTCGCCAAGCGGCATGCCCGTCTCTTTTTCAATCTCCACATCCAGCTCGATGAAAGGAATCTTCATCTCCTGGCCCAGCCGCGCCCCGAGCGTTGATTTTCCGGCCCCCCGCAATCCAATAAGCGCCGCGCGCTTCCGCCGCGCCTTTTCTTCATTTCCAAATTCGCGCATCAACCGAAACATTGCGTCCTCGACGCGGTGCGCAGGGAGCCGCTCAAGGAATCGCTGAATCAAGACCTTTTCATGCTGCGTCTCCGCCTCAGGTGCGAACAACTCCGCAAGCGACACGCTCAATGCCCCAGCGATTCTCCGCAAAAGCACGATCGAAACATTTCCTTCCCCAGCTTCAAGCTGCGCAAGGTGCCGCTCCGAAACATCCGCCTCCCGCGCCAGCATCTTGCGCGTCAATCCGCGCCGATTGCGCAGTTCCCGCACGCGCTTCCCGAGGAAAACCAAAAACCCGCCCTCAGTTCCGGCGGCCGCTCTGAGGGTCGCGATATCCTTAATAATGGCGTTGGTTTGCACGAAGGTAGATTGAACTCGGCTCGGAGGAGCAAGTGCAGTATACCGCATGTGAGCGGTCGGTCGTCAAGAGCCAGTCGCGGGGGCCTTGCACCACCTGATAACAAGGCGCTCCTTTGTCGCCTGGACAATCTATTGGCAATATGTTCAGTGAGATACAAGTTCCAGAGGACCTGGAAGCCTCGGTGTCCAATTCCGACGCATGCAGACCAATGTGCATTATACTGCCGACCCAGCTATCTCGCTGCATCCCCTAAGAATACAAAACGCTTGCATCCGCGGACTGTCCACCCAGGGCATTCGTAAGGCTCGGCGGCCCCTGCACCACGAATCTGCGATGGTAGAGAAACAACGCCCGCAATCCCGCCAACTCCTCGCCTCCGCCAGCCCGTCCCGGCCCGCCATGCAGACAACTCGGCACGACATTTCCGTGCCCCGTGTACTGGTTTCCCACGCTCGAATCCACGACCATGATGCGCCCGTGCAAATCCCCAATCCCCAGCACCACACTCTGAATAAAAGTCGCGTCGTTCGCAAAAATGGACGCCACCAGCGAGCCCAACCCGCGCCGCGCCAGCGCGATCACATGTTCGGTATCGTCATAAGCGATCAGAGTTGCCGCGGGGCCAAACACTTCCACATCATGCACAAATTTCGCCTCACTCCCGTTTTCGCAGGCCAGCAGCGTCGGCTGCACAAACGCCGATTTCGCCGCATCAGCATCCACAGGCTGAAATTTTTCATCCCCGCCAAAAACCACCGCGCATTCCTGTTTCAACTGCCGCAATCCCTCCAGGCAGGCCGCCTGCTGCGCTTTATTCACAACCGGCCCGATTTTCACTTCCGTATTTCGCGGATTCCCCGTTTTCATCGAGCCCAATCGCGCCGCGATTGCATCCCCCACGGCCTTCATCTGCTGCCGCGGAACAAACACGCGTCGGATCGCCGTGCATTTCTGCCCAGCCTTGAGCGTCATCTCCTTCACAACTTCTTTCACCAGCAGCTCAAACAAATCCGTCCCAGGAGAGACATCCCGGCCAAGAATCACAGAGTTGATGCTGTCAGCTTCCACGTTCACGCGAACCGACCGCCGCAAAACATTCGCATGCGAGCGAATCTTCACCGCCGTATCCGCCGAACCGGTAAACGAAACGACGTCGCTCTCGCCAACATAATCCAACAGGTCGCGCGCCGCTCCGCACAAAATCGAAATCGCCCCGCGAGGCAATATATTCGCCTTCACCACGTCCTCAACCATTCGGTGTGTAAGCCACGCGGTCGGCGAGGCCGGCTTAATCACAACCGGAATCCCCGCGAGCAGCGCCGGCGCAGCCTTCTCGCAAAATCCCCAGGCCGGAAAGTTGAACGCGTTGATAAAAACCGCCACGCCTTTCGCCGGCACCAAATAATGCTGCCCAAAGAAAACGCCGGTCTTCGAAATGGAAACCTGCGCGCCTTCCTTCAGTATTTTACCGTCCGCCAGCGCAGCGCCGATTTTTGCGTAATACTTCATCGTGTAAATGGCTCCATCCACGTCGAACGAAGCATCCGCCTGATTCGCCCCCAGATTGAGCAGCGAAATCCGAAAATATTCCTCGCGATTAGCCGCCAGCACATCCGCAATTTTGCCCAGCAATGCCGCCCGCTCGCCATAACTCAGCGCGCGCAGCGCCGCTCCACCCTCCACGCGCGCGAAATCCAGCGCCACCTTGACGTCAACTCCCTGCGACGATATGCGCGCCAATTCCTCGCCCGTAACCGGATCGACGAGCGCTTCCCCAGCCCCGCTCCCCACCATCCATTCGCCAGACACATAGTTCGCAAGCTTCATTGTTCCCCCAGGGTCTTGCATCCAAAAAGTCTATCAGTGAAGCTGCAGCGGCGCATGCTAAGGCCCTTCATGCCCCCTGCGATCCTGCAGCTCCCGCAATTTGAACCGCTGCAATTTGCCCGTCGCCGTCTTTGGAATTTCCCCCAAAAACTCAATCCACTTCGGCCGCTTGTAACCGCCTATTTTTTCCCCGATCATTTCCTGAAGTTCTCGAACCAACTCTTCACTCGCCGTAGCCCCAGTGCTCAAGACAACGTAAGCCGCTGGTTTGGTAAGCCCATCTTCATCCTCGCGCGCCACAACCGCCGCCTCGCGCACCGCCGGGTGCGAAATCAGCGCGCTCTCCACTTCTGCCGGACTCAACCACAGCCCATTCACCTTGAACAAGTCATTCGCACGCCCCGCATACCAGAAGTAGCCATCTTCATCCCGATAGTATTTATCCCCCGTACAAAACCAGTGCCCCACAAAAGTCTCTTTTGTCTTTTCGTGCTTGTTCCAGTACCCAACGCAAGTCGAATCTCCCTTGATCAGCAAATCCCCAATTTCGTTGACAGCCACTTCGTTTCCCCGCTCATCCACAAGCCGCGCTTCATACCCAGGAATAATTTTCCCGCTTGATCCCGGTTTCGCCTCCCCAGGACGATTGGCAATCACCATCTGCAAAGTTTCAGTCGAGCCCAGCGAATCCAGAATCTCCACGCCAAACCGCTCCTTGAATCGCTGAAACAACGGCGCCGGAAGCGATTCCCCCGCCGAAATGGCGTGCCGCACGCTCGACAAATCGAAATCCTTTCCGCTCTCGCGGTGATGAGCAAGCAAAGCCGCGTAATTTGTCGGTACAGAGAAAAATAATGTAGGCCGATACCGCTCGATGTCCGCATAAATCGTCGCAGGAGTTGGCCGCACCGGATCAAGAATCGTCGTAGCACCGCAAGCCAACGGAAAATAACCCGCGTTCCCCAACCCATACGCAAAAAACAAACGCGCCACGCTGAGGCACCGGTCGCTTTCATTCATCCCCAAAATACCTTTGGCGTAAAGCTCCGAGCACACCACCATGTTGTGCTGCAAGTGCACGCAACCCTTGGAAGCCCCGGTGCTTCCCGACGAATAAAGCCAAAACGCCGCCTCATCCTTGCTCGTAAGCGCCGCTTCCAATTCCGGCGAAGCCGATTCCATCATCCGTCCCAAACTCTGTCGGCTTTGGCCCAAAGCGACAACCGCGCCAGACTCCCCGGACACAACGACCTCGCGCAAATAACGCAGTTTTTCCCGCGGAATCGATTGCAAATGGGGCAGCAAATCTTCGCTAACCAGCGCCACCCGCGCCCGGCAATCATTCAATATGTATTCGTAATCCTGCGGCTTTGCCTGTGTGTTGACCGGCACCGCGACCGCCCCGATTTTGATCGCCCCAAAAAAAGAGTACAAAAATTCCGGCGTATCCAGCAACACCAGCAGAACCCGCTCTTCCGCACGCACGCCCAAACTCAAAAGCGTATTCCCAACGCGGTTGGTTCTCTCCTGCAGCTCCCGATAAGTTACCCGCTCCTCGCCGCACTCAATAGCGACCTTCGCGCCGCGCCCCTCCTGCACATTCCGGTCCACAAAATAGGTAGCGGCATTAAAAATGTCCGGCAATTGAATCAAGGGATGAGCCGCCTCCACAGCCTCGCGAGCGAGCAGGAACGCCTCTCAGCGCAAACGGGCGAAGTATAGCACGCGGCAAAATTCCACCTCACCGCCGCGCGATGATCGATGCCCGCAAATCAGTAAGTCGAGAAATTTCCGTTAGAGCACAAAAAAAGGGGCACCTCGAGAGCGTGCCCCTTTTGGTTTCTAAACCCGCCGCGCGGTTCAGCCCGTCAGAAATGCACAACCGCGCTAACCGACACCCGCGTGCAATTCGCCGTGCCGCCCGAGTTGTGAAACCCGACGTAGTCGATTTGCGGCCGAATCGCCAGATGCGGCAAAACTCCCAAATCCACGCCTCCGCCTACGCTATACGCGAAGTTCGTGTCCGACCCGCCTCCACCTCCCGCGGTGAAGTGTCCCGCCCCCGCGAGGAACTGAAAAAAGGGCGTCACCTTGGTCGGGTTCTTTACGTAAATACGCGGCCCGAACATAAATGTGTAGGTGTTAAACGACTCCCCTCCGGGCGAAGCATGATAGCCGCCAAAATCGCCCACGATTCCCAAAAAGGGTATCGGTTTGTACGCGATCGATCCGCTGATTCCATTTTGATTCAGGTCCGCGCCGCCCCCGAGATGGAAATACGAGTACCCCACCGAGGCGTCAAACGCCGACTGCGCGTGCGACGGAATGGCGAACAAAAACAATCCCAAGCCCATCAACATCAACTTTTTCATCGCATTCATCAGAGTCGTCCTTTCGAGGTGTGTTCGAGCGTTGAAAAACGAATCTGTACGCAGCGCGGAGGCAAGAGGGTGGGTGGCCGTCCCCAGCGGCTACATCAATTTTGAAGCACTTACGGCTGAATTGGTTGGCAAGCTCCGGTAAGTTTCTATCGGTGCAACACCCCGCGAATTCGCGGTTCGCTCGCGCCGCCTGCTCCGCGAAGAAATTGCGTGACCTAACCCCACCCGACTGTATACTCTGCCCGGAGTTGAGGGCCGGCCATGAGTTCTTCCAAGTCTGACGCCATCTTTCGCGCCTTAAACCAGTTCCGCATCGAAATCCCCTCGTGGGGCTTCGCCAATACTGGCACGCGCTTCGGCAAATTCATCCAGTCCGCCGCAGCCACCAACACCGAAGAAAAATTCAGCGACGCCGGCCAGGTTCACTTGTTAACCGGCGTCTGCCCCACGGTCGCTCTCCACGTCCTCTGGGATTTTCCCCATGGCATCGCCAGCTCCGGCGAAATTCAAAAATTTTCCCAGCGCTATGGCGTTCACGCCGGCTCCATCAATCCCAATCTTTTTCAGGACCAGGACTACAAGTTCGGCTCCTTCGGCAATCCCGACCCCGCTGTGCGCCGCCGCGCCTTCGAACACACCCGCGACAGCATCGAAATCGCCCGCCAAGTGCATAGCCGCGATATTTCCATGTGGTTCGCCGATGGTTCCAACTATCCCGGTACCGCAAATATCCGCCAGCGCAAGAAATGGTTTGAGGAAACTCTGAAAGCCACTCATGCGGAACTCTCCAAGGGCCAGCGCCTGCTCATCGAATACAAACCGTTCGAACCGGCCTTCTACCACACGGACATCGCCGATTGGGGCATGGCTCTGCATCTCGCGCGCCACGCGGGCCCGCAGGCAAAAGTTTTGGTGGACACCGGCCATCACTACGCCGCCCAAAATATCGAGCAGATTGTTGCCTGGCTCCTCTCCGAAGAAATACTCGGTGGTTTCCATTTCAACGACCGTCGCTATGCCGACGACGATCTCACCCTGGGCTCGATCGACCCATACCAGATTTTCCGGATTTTCCACGAAATCCTTCTCTACGAATGGGAGACGGGCAAGCCCGCGGACATCGCCTATATGATCGATCAGAGCCACAATCTGAAAGGGAAGATCGAAGCAATGATTCAGACGGTGACGATGGCGCAGGAACTCTATTCGAAAGCCACGCTGGTGGATTATCCAGCCCTGATTCGCGCGCAAGAAAGCTGCCAGCTAGTGAAAGCGGAATCCTCGCTTCAAGACGCATTCGCCACCGACGTGCGCCCCGCAATTCGCGAATGGCGTCAATCGAAAGGCCTTCCCGCCGATCCCATGGACGCCTTCCGCCAAAGCGGCTACCTCGAACGCATCTCCAAAGAACGCGCCGCAAAGAATTCGCAAAGCGTATCTTCGTATGCCTAACGGCCACTCGCATGTCTAGCAGCGGCGCCTCCAAACCTTTTCTTGCTTTTGATTTTGGCGCCGAAAGCGGCCGAGCGATCCTCGCACGTTTAAACTCCGGAGTTTTGACCACCCAGGAAATCCACCGCTTCAAGAACGAACCTGTCGAATACGGCGGCAGCCTGCATTGGGACATGCCGCGCCTCTGGTGGGAAGTGCGCAAAGCCTTATCCAGCCTGGAAGAAACGCAACTCGCCGGAATTGGCGTGGACACTTGGGGCGTTGATTACGCACTGCTCGGCGAAAGAGGCGAACTGCTCCAGAACCCCTATCACTATCGCGACGCGCGCACCCTCGGAATCATGCCGGATGTTTTTCGCCTGGTCTCCAAAGAAGAAATCTACGCGGCCACGGGCATCCAGTTCATGCCCATCAACACGCTCTTCCAGCTTTTCGCGGCGTGCCGCGAAACGCCCTCCTTGCTGAAGGCCGCCCGTAAACTGATCACCATTCCCGACCTCTTCCACTTCTGGCTGACTGGCAACGCCGTCTGCGAATATACGAATGCCACCACGACGCAACTCGTGAATCCGCACACCCGAAAATGGTCGCGAGAATTGATTGGCCGTCTCGAGTTGCCCGATCATTTCTGGTGCGAAATCGTCGAGCCGGGCACAGTCCTCGGCAAATTGCTGCCAAGTCTCGCACGCGATACCGCGCTGGCGGGAACTCCGGTCATCGCTCCAGCAGCTCACGATACAGGCTCTGCCGTCGCGGCAATCTCCGCACGCGAAGGAACCGCGTTTCTCAGTTCCGGAACCTGGTCGCTGCTCGGAACCGAACTCGACGCTCCCATTCTTTCTTCCGAAGCTCTGCGCATGAATTTCACAAACGAAGGCGGCGTCAACGGCACAACGCGCCTGCTGAAAAACGTGATGGGTCTTTGGATGCTTCAATGCTGCCGCCAGAATTGGACAGCCCAAGGCCAGTCTCCCGATCTCCCCGAACTGATGGATCTTGCCGCTCAAGAAGAATCTTTCCACTGCCTCGTGGATCCCGATCACGAGTCGTTCTTGCGCACCCAAAACATGCCCGCCGCAGTCGACGCGTTCTGCGCCCGCACGCAACAGCCTCCTCCGAAATCCGCCGCAGGATATGCTCGCGCCATCCTCGAAAGCCTCGCTCTCAAATACCGGCTGGTCGTTTCCAATCTCGAAAAACTCACCGGCAAGCCCGTCGAAAAAATCCGTATCATTGGTGGAGGCTCAAAAAACCGTTTGCTCAACCAACTGACCGCCGATGCCACCGGACGAACTGTTCTCGCGGGTCCGGCCGAAGCCACCGCTATCGGCAATGTGGCCATCCAGATTTTGGCGGCCGGCGCGGCCAGTTCGTTGAAGGAAGTCCGCGCCATTGTCGACCGCTCGTATCCCCCGCAAGCTTTCGAGCCGATCGATCCCGAAAAATGGAATCGCCAAGCGCAGCGTTTTGAACACTATTGTGAGGCCGTGTATGCCTGAAATCAGGAAGACCATCCACTTGCGGGATTTGTGGAATGCCGACGCTGCCGAAAAACTCGCGAGCAATCCATTAGCACTTCTCCGCTACCGCTCGAACTTGCTCGGAGCCGATCTGCGCATCACCAATTTCGGCGGCGGCAACACAAGTTCCAAATTCGATCTTCCCGATCCTTTCACCGGCAAGGCCACGCGCGTTCTCGCCGTGAAAGGAAGCGGCGGCGACCTCGGCTCCATCACCGAAGCAGGTTTCGCGCTCCTCTATCAGGAGCGTCTCGAACAATTGAAAAGTTTATATCGTGGCGAAGCCCATGAAGACGAAATGGTGAATTTTTATCCGCTCTCCGCCTTCGGCGAAAATCGCGTAGCCGCTTCGATTGATACGCCGTTGCACGCGCTGCTTCCGTTTCCTCACGTGGATCATCTCCATCCCGACTGGGCCATCGCCCTCGCCGCCAGCGCCAACGGCAAGCGCAAGCTCGAACAATTTAACAAGGAGCAAGGCCGCAAAATCGTTTGGGTGCCATGGCAACGCCCAGGATTCGAGCTGGCCTTGCTGATCGAGCGTGCCGTTGCTGGGAATCCCGGCATCGACGGCATTCTCCTCGGCGGTCACGGCCTCTTTATTTGGGGCGACACGCAGCGCGATTGCTACCTCAACAGCATTCACACCATCGACGAGATGGGCGAATTCATCCAGCAACACCAAAAACAAAAAGGCTCGCTCTTCGGCGGACTCGAACACGCCGCGCTTCCCGATCGCTGGAAAATTGCCGCACAAATCCTGCCGGCCTTGCGCGGCGCGATGTCTTCCAATCGCCGCGTCATCGCCCACTACGCGGATCATGACGATGCTCTCACCTTTGCCGGTTCCGCGTGGTCGCGCGAACTGAGCGCGCTCGGCACAAGTTGCCCCGACCATTTTTTGCGCACAAGAGTCTGCCCGCTCTTCCTGAACTGGACTCCCGAAAAACAAGACGTGAACGAATTGAAAGCGGGCATTCAAAAACAAGTCGTCGAATATCGTGCCGCCTGCGAAAAATATTATGAAGACTGGGCAACCAGCAGTTCGCCCAAGCTGCGCGATGCAAATCCGTCCGTGGTAATCGTTCCCGGAATCGGATTGTTCGGCTTCGGCAAAAATAAAAAGGAAGCCCGCATCACCACCGAGTTTTTCATCAACGCCATTCACGTGATGGCGGGCGCCAACGCCTTGGAAGATAGCGAAGTTGCTCATCCGCTTCCGCAAGCGCGCCGCGCGGAACAATCGAAACAATTCACCCATTTTCACAACTACGTTGCTCTCCCGCGCTCTGAAGCGTTCCGTATCGAATACTGGGCGCTCGAAGAAGCGAAGCTTCAGCGCATGCCCTTCGAAGCCGAGTTCAGCCGAAAAATCGGCTTAATCATCGGCGGGGCAAGCGGCATCGGCCGCGAAGTGGCTCTTCTGCTCGCACGCAAAGGAGCCCATCTCGTCGTGGCCGATTTCGACGAGCAAGGCGCAAAAAAAGTCGCCGAACAAGCCGGCGTTATTGCGAGTCCTGAGTTCGTCTCTTCCACCAGCGTGGACATCAGTTCTTCCGATAGCCTGGCGGAAGCAGTTCGCCGAGCCATCATGGAATTCGGCGGCCTCGATATTGTCGTGAACACCGCCGCGATCTATCCGGTTCCCGGCGCCGACGGCGAACTTTCGGACGCGCTGTGGGCTAAAACATTTCTGGTCAACGTCACCGGCAACTATTTGCTGGCGCGCGCAACTGAAAACGTATTTCAGGATCAGGGTTTGCCGAGCGCGATGGTGCTCACAAGTTCCGCCAACGCGGTAGTCCCGAAAAAGGGAAGCGAAGCATACGACACCAGCAAAACCGCGCTCAATCACCTCATACGCGAATTGGCCATCAGGTTAGGTCCCACCGTTCGCGTCAACGGCATCGCTCCAGCCACCGTTGTCGCCGGCTCCACGATGTTTCCGCGCGACCGCGTCATCCAGTCCCTCCAAAAATACAAAATTGCTTTCTCCGAATCCGAATACACCGAATCCCTGCGCGATAAACTCGCCGATTTTTACGCGCTGCGCACACTCACCAAGCGCCCCATCACTCCCGAACTTTGCGCCGCGGCCATCGTCTGGCTCGCCGGCGAGCAAAGCGCGCGAACCACAGGCCACGTAATCCCAGTGGACGGCGGATTGTCCGAAGCCTTCCTCCGCTAGCGGAGATTATCCGGCGCGGCGGGCGCCAGTAAATGCGCGCTGCGATAGCACGTTGATACGCGGCCCCTTGCTCCGTATAGTAGGCGCCATGGAAACCCTGAGTAGCGCGCTGCTTCCTCCGCACGTCATAAATATTTCGGATTTGCGCCGCATGGCGCAGCGCAGGCTGCCCCGCGCCGTCTTTGATTATCTCGACGGAGGCGCCGATGACGAAGTCACGATGCGCGAGAACGAGCGCGCTTTTCAGGACATCATTTTCCGTCCTCGCCAGGCTGTTTCGTTTCGCGATTGCAATCTCGACGTTCGGGTTCTTAGTCACGAACTTTCTTTTCCGGCGATGCTGGCTCCGGTCGGCTACAGCCGCATGATGCATCCCGGCGGAGAAGTGGCCGCCGCGCAGGCCGCTGGAGAATTTGGCAGCATTTACATTCTTTCCACGGTTTCCGGGCACAAGATGGAAAACGTGCGAGCCGCCACAAAAGGCCCGGCTTGGTATCAGCTTTACCTGGTGGGCGGACGAGGAGCGGCTGAGGCCGGCATCGATCGCGCGCGCCAAGCCGGATTCGATGCGCTGGTCGTTACAGTGGACACTCCTGTGGCGGGCATGCGCGAGCGCGATCCGCGCAATGGCATGAAGCAATTGCTGGGCAAATCGCTCTTCGCAAAGCTCCCATTTCTTTCCGAAATCATGGCGCATCCGCGTTGGCTCGCCGGACTCATCGCCGACGGTGGGATGCCCAAGCTCGAGAACATTATTCTTCCAGGGGAAGGACCGATGAAGCTGATCGATGTGAGCGCGGCGCTGGCGCAAACCGGAGTCGAGTGGGCAGACCTGAAGTGGATTCGGAACATCTGGACGGGGCCCATCCTTATTAAGGGAATTCTGACGAGCGAGGATGCCAAGCGCGCGGTGGATGAAGGCGTTGCGGGAATAGTCGTCTCCAACCATGGCGGGCGGCAACTCGATTCGGCTTCGGCTACGATTCGCGCGCTTCCGGAAGTTGTGGCGGCAGTGCGAGGGCGCATCGAAGTTTTGATGGATGGCGGGATACGGCGAGGCGGCGATATCGTGAAGGCGATTTGTTTGGGTGCGAAGGCGGTGCTTGTCGGTCGGGCCTACGCTTACGGAATGGCCGCTGCGGGACACGCTGGCGTCACGCGTGCGTTGCAGATCCTGCGCGACGATGTGGCGCGGACGCTTCATCTGCTGGGATGCCCCTCGATCACTGCGCTCGATGCGTCGTATGTGGAGTTTCCGCAGAGTTGGCGGCGATAAGCTTGGCGTTGGCGCGGCTGGACGATCGGCGGCTGCCGCAGGAAATGCCTTGTTTCTAATTAGCGGTAACTGACCCCCTACCCCCGGTTTTCTCATAAGTGTTCATTCTAAAGGGAGATAAAGTTGTTTGTTCTGATACACTTTCAAAAGTGTTGATTCTAAATAACTTAGAGCTAAGGAGTTTCAGGGAATTGAAGCAGGGAAGGAGGGGACGCCCCCTCCCCCTGTTTTTGCAAAGGTGTGAAACGAAAGGGGTTAGGTAATGGGGGGCTGCTAAAGATGTGATTGCATTGGGCTTACCGAGCTTTCGTGAAGGGTAAGCGACTCGCGGATCGGTTTGGGCAGGGGCGCGGGTGGATTTTAACGCAGAGTTCGCAGAGGGAGACGGAGAGGAAGAGTGGCTCGGCGAGCCGAGTTGGCGGTTGAAATTCACGCATAATACTAGCACGGAATAGTAACTATGTCAAGTTATTTATAAAGGGTTATTTTTCAGAGAGATGCGAGGGGGCGATTTTTACCAAATTGGGAATTGCAGCGAATGGCAGGAGGTGGGTAGTGGGCAGCGAGGAGTAGATAGAAAGAGTTATGGACAGACTTACAGGCCCTTACCGCGTGGGTAACGCTGAATGTGTCCGGGGCTCCGGTTGCTGAGAGCAAAGACGCGGGCCCAAAGGCCCGCCACTATACGGATTGGGCCCTTTCGAGGAGGCGGTTACTCAGCTCGGCGAATTCGGCGACAAGGCCTTGGGTGGACCGGCCCGCCATGGTGGCGGCATCGATCTCGGTGGTCAGCAGCATGGAAGTCGCTACATCGGCGCTGCATTCCAGACAGTATTTTTCGGTTTTTCCGGGAAGCTCGAATAGCTCGGTTCGGCGACCGCAAACGCTGCATCGCGGGATTGACGGTTCTTCGGTACCTTTCGGACCGCATAACATGAGGGTCTCTCCTTGGGGCTGCGCTTCCGCAACTCCCATCAACAGCAGGAGAATGGTAGAGGATGGCGCGTTCAAAAATCCTGAGATGTCCGTAAGGATTTCGTAAGTCCAGAAAGGGCAAATTACGCGAGAAAACCGCGCAGATGGCTGAACCGCCTACCAGGAGCAAAGACGCGGGGCCCAAAGGCCCGCCACTACTGTGGAGGGAAGCGGATGGCTGAGCGGGCTTTGGCTTTGGCGGCTTCTTCGGCGCGGTTTTTGGGTGGGGCGGTGGTTTCGAGAGATTGGAGAAGGCGGAGGGAGACGGCGGCGATTTCGTCGATGGCGGACTGGAAGGAGGCCTCGTTGGCTTTGGAGGGCTTGTGGAAGCCGGTGATTTTGCGGACGAACTGGAGAGAGGCGTTGTGAACTTCTTCGGGAGCTACGGGTGGATCGAAGTTGAAGAGCGGTTTGATGTTTCGGCACATGATGAAGCGAGCCTAGCAGAGTTGAGGGCTACGAAGAAAGAGGGTGCGGGGAAGAATAAGCGCACGCCTGGGAGCCCCAAGAGATGTTGGGAAATGTGGTATGTTCGGGGCGTTTTGCGTGGTCCTGAAGTGCGTTTCTCGAACAAGTGTGCGGAGAATGGCCGTGAACAAAAGAATGGAAAAGGTAAAAGTGGATGTTGCGATGGCGGAGCTGCCTATTGGGCATCGGCGGACTTGGATCAAGAGCGCTGCGACGCTTCTCGGTTGCGCAGGCGCGGCTGCGATGATGCCGCAGGTCGAGGCCGACTCGAAAAAGGTCGCCACGATTCCCGCCAACGAGAAGTCTCCCATCATCGCCAACGACGAGAGCGCCATCGTCGAAACTACCGCCGGCAAGGTTCGCGGTTACACGCGATACGGACTACACGCGTTCAAAGGTATTCCGTACGCGGGGAGTACGGAAGGAAAAGCGCGGTTCTTGCGTCCTGTGCCGCCGGCCCCATGGCTTGGGCTTCGCAGTTCGATGCAGTATGGGCACGATTGCCCGCAGGCGGCCCGGGCCGGGTGGGCCAATGACGAAGAGGCGTGGTTGTTTTCGTGGGACGACGGGATTCCTGGTGAGGATTGCCTGCGACT
>DATFZY010000046.1:0-2618 GCA_035313865.1 Candidatus Acidiferrum sp. | reverse complement strand
ACCCGGTCAAGCAAGTAAACGAAGGCCTGATAGTAGGCCTGGTCCTGGGCACGCCAGAATTTCAGCGCCGTTAACGCGTGCGCACCACAGGAGCACAACTATGACCATCTCCCGTCGCTACTTCCTGAAAAACGGCGGCGTCGCCATGCTAGGCATGGCCGCATTGCCGTCGTTTCTACAACGAGCCGTAGCCGGCACTCCCGCGCCCAACCAAAAGAAAATGGTCGTCCTCTTCCAACGCGGCGCCATGGACGGCCTCAACGTAGTCGTCCCCTTCGGCGAACCAAATTACTATCGCATGCGCCCCACCATCGCGATTCCTCAGCCCCGCCAGGGCAGCACCGATGCGACGCTTGATCTCGACGGATTTTTCGGCCTGCATCCCAGCCTCGCTCCCATGCTTCCGCTCTTTCGCAATGGACAACTCGCTATCGTGCAAGCCGTAGGCTCGCCCGACCCCACACGCTCCCACTTCGACGCCCAGGATTTCATGGAATCCGGCACTCCCGGCCGCAAAGCCACCGACGACGGCTGGCTCAATCGCGCCCTGCAAACCATGCCCGAAGAAAAGCCTTCGCCGTTTCGCGCGGTCGCGTTCGGCCCGTATCTTCCGCGCACGCTCCAGGGCAGCGCCTCCGCCATCGCCATCCCCGACCTAAAACAATTCAAAATGAACGGCCCCCAGCAAACCACCGAAGGCGGCTTCGAAGCCATGTACGCGCAAACCGTGGATCACGCGCTTCGCGGCGTCGGCACTGAAACCTTCGAAGCCATTGACCAGCTCAAGAAAATAAATCCCGATAAGTACCAACCGGAAAATGGCGCGGAGTATCCGAAGAATCGCTTCGGCCAAAGCCTGCAGGAAATCGCGGAACTCTTCAAAGCCGATGTCGGCCTGGAAGTCGCGTTCCTGGATAGCGGCGGCTGGGATCATCACGTCAACGAAGGCGGCGTGCAGGGCCAGCTCTCGAATCTGCTGCGCGACCTGGGGCAGGGAGTCGCCGCGTTCCATCAGGATATGGGCGACCGCATGGGCGACGTCGTCTTCGTCAGCATGTCCGAATTCGGCCGCACCGCGCACGAAAACGGCAACCGCGGCACCGACCACGGCCACGCCAACTGCATGTTCGTAATGGGCGGCGATATAAAGGGCGGCCGCGTTTACACCCGCTGGCCCGGCTTAAACGAAGCCCAGCTTAATCAAGGCCGCGACCTAGCAGTCACCACGGACTATCGCAGCGTCCTAGGCGAAATCATCAACAAACATCTAGGCGACCGCGACCTAGCCACAGTCTTCCCAGGCTTCGCCAACGACCCCCGCCAATTCCTGGGCCTGGTAAAAGCGTAGCCCCATAAAAAAGCGCAATCGGATAAGAGAGTATTCAGCCAAGCCGACACCAATATGGAGTGCGGCGGATCGCCGCCGCTTTCGCCGAGCCGTAGCACTCACTGCGATCGACCCAGGCGAGGCCTGCCTCGCCCAAGAAAGCGTCAGCAAGCCGCCTTACTTCGCAATGTCACTCGGCGTTCCGCTATTTTCGAAGTATGATGGCTCGCATGCGCAGGAGATTGACCGAACTTCGGAAGAAAACCCTCGCACTGCTTGCAGCCGACCGCGCAAAGCTCGCAGCTTCGCTAATCGAAAGCCTGGATGATGTAGAAGACGAATCAGTCGAAAAAGCCTGGGATGCCGAAATCGCCCGACGCATGGAAGATCTCGATTCCGGCCGCGTCAAGCCAGTTTCTCACGGCGAGGTTCTTCGGCGACTCGCTTCCGCAATCGAATGAATGTCAGGCAGGTCTGGTTCCATTCGCAGGTTGTCGAGACAGTTGGCCGTAGTCTCAGGCCACTGCTGAAGCGGCTGAAAGCTGAAGTTCTATGAATTGTAATTCGTTACAGCGGCCGTCAGCAGGAGCAGGAATCCGGAGCGAAAAACATCGAGGTTTCGAGGGTGTGAATGCGATAAGCAAGTATTCCTCACCCTCAACGTGCTGGCTTCTGCGCTTTAGGTACTCTTCGGCTCGCCGCTTCATCTCCTCAGGCTCGTTCGCGCTGTAGACCAACACCTTCAGAGGGCACTTTAAGACAGTGAGCTTGTAGAAATCGTCTTCAACTGCCTTGGGGTTCTTGTCTAACTCACTCTCGAGAGCAAGACCCAGGTGCTCTTTATCCCCTGACCACCAAATCCAGTCGACCAGCCATTCATAAGTGTGGTCGAATCCCCTTTCGTGTCCCAAATTCTCAACGACGACCTTTATCTGGGCGGTCCACAGATCTCTGCTTCCCCCGGCGCATGGTGGTTTAGTGCCGGTTGTTCCCTTTAAAACTCCTGACACAAATTTTTCGGCAAATTCCTTCGACGTAATGCCGGCGTCACCAAATATCACGACCTTGCCTCCGCGGTTGTCCGATTCTCAGGCTCCGCATTCGTTCTTGCAGAATATCGAGAGCTTCGGTGCTTCCGTGAACTTACTCCGACCCCTTAATCCGCATCCCGTAAAACGATCGGTAAACGAAGAAGAACGAAATCAAAAAGAACGCCGCGGCCAGAATATGCGTCAAGTTCCCGCCAGTCTCAGCCGTCAACTGCACCGCCAGCTCCACAGCCAGCAATCCA
>DATFZY010000045.1:0-35823 GCA_035313865.1 Candidatus Acidiferrum sp. | reverse complement strand
CAGCACGGAGCGCCGTCGGAAAATCCGGCGCATCCGTCCCGATCTCCACCTGCTCGATCACGCTGCGAATGTGCGTGTGCTCGTACTCAATCGGGTCCTCGATGGTAACGATATGCCGCGCCTCGCGCCGATTGATATCGTCAATCAAAGCCGCCAGCGTAGTCGACTTTCCCGAGCCCGCGGGACCTCCGATCAAAACGAGACCGCGCGGCAAATGCGCAAGGTTTTCGACGGAAGGCGGAAGATTCAGTTCGCGAAGTGTAGGTACCTTTTGCGGCAACGCGCGAATCGCAGCCGCGGCGCGTCCACGCTCTCGATGCAAATTAATCCGAAAGCGGCCGAGCCCCGCGACACGATAAGAAGAATCCGCGATTTGAGTCTGTCGATAGCGCCCGAGTGCGTGCGACGTAAGCGCCGGAAGCACCGCGGCCTCGATTTCTGGTCCTTCCAGCGGGGCAGCTTCAATCTTCTGCACCACGCCTTTGGCGCGAACGCAGGCGGGCGCTCCTGCAACCAGCAGTAAATCGCTTCCACCCCGGGCAATGAGCGCTCTGAGCCACCCATCCAGCTGGTCTGCGCTCGCGGGCTCCGACTCGTCTTGATCACGAAGTTCGTTCAATTTATTTACGACACGGCCGATTTCCGGCGCTTCATCCATGATGGTCCTCGATGGATTCGCGAGCACGAGTTTGCCCACTTATCCTGACGCGACCGAGGGCCTTTCGTCCAGTCAAGAAACATCGCCGACGCGAGCAGCCCCCCGAACGCCCTCCATGGAAGTTTCGCAAACCGGCCTGCCGTGCTTCAACGAACTCCGGCCCAAAAAGAGAGGAGGCAAACGCCATTTGCCCTCTGCCTCCTCGATTGATTTTCGCAGCGCCGAAAATCGACCGCGCCGCTCGGTTGAGTCGCTATTGCTGGGTGCCCAGATTCTTCTCCGCGGCTATGGGGGTAAGTGTCCCGAACAATCCGTTGGTTTCATCATTCGGGCCGGCGGTGAAGAACAACGTGGTCGCTGGTCCGGCGCTGCCATCATTGCCGAAGCGAAGTGCCCACAATCCATCAATCAGCACCGTGCTGCCATCCGGATTCAACATGTTTCCTAGGAAGTGTCCAGTGACAGGGTTGAAAGCGGAGATATTGTCGCCACGGAAGTTGCCAATGAGGATGGTGTTGCTGAACTGACCGAATCCCGGTGTGGCCCATACCACTCCCCATGGCGCATTGAACCATGGGCCTTGCTCAAGCCGTTGCACGAGGCGCCCGTGACGATCGAAGACAGTCACGAAGCCGTCGCCAGGCCGGCCTGGCTGGACGGGATCGTGCCTGGGGCCATCCTGCTTGGCATAAGTTACGTAAATGTTGGGTCCGACGCCCTGCACGTTGAAAGGGGCGTAGTCACGGGGAATGTTGTCGTCATCAAATCTTTCTTCCGGAAAATGAACTTGCTTGAAGTTCGCATCGAACACATCGATTTTGCCGCTGCGGAAATTGGCAACCAGAATGTATTCGTTGCCATCAATCTCGGCAATTGTGGCGCCCTTGTAAACGGCGCCATTGGCGGCGTTGGGAACTTGGGAATGGTCCACCACGATAACCGCACTGGCGCGGTTCACTCCCGGATTCCAACCTTGTATCGTCCCATCTTCCGTAACAAAGATGAAAACGGCCGGGGCACCGGGAGCAAGGAGGAAATCCGTAGTGCTGCCGTTAAACATGATTCCAGAAGGAGAGCCCGGCGCCGGCTGGCTGGGGGCGTTCGGGACCGCTACGAATTCGTTGGGAGCAGGGTTAATCGGGATGATGGCGGCTGAGAGGCTCGCGCCTGTTCCGCTGATGGAATAAAGGGTGGAAGTACCGTCTGCGTTGTTGGAAACCCACCAAGGACTGCCGCCCGGGCTGGCAACCAGTCCCCAGGGATTCTGCAGGTTGACGTCCTGAACAGGAGCCTGGCCAGCGATGTTGGAAACCAGGTTTGTTTGCGTGTAGTGTTGCGCTTTTGTCACATAGGGGAGCAAGGAAAGACCAACTGCAAGTACCACCAAAAATTTCCACGACTTAGACACGTACCCCATTGCATTTTCCTCCAGATCGAGTTTTGAACCGCGAGGCAAACGTATTCATGTGCTCGCGCTTGACTTCTCATCTGGCTGGGCAAACTGCTCTAAGTTGCAACTTTACTTCCAGCCCACATCATTTTTTTATGGAGAATTTTCCGCTTGAGAACGCATGACTTAGAGGAATCGGACCATGTAGAAGAGCCTTTACTCTCCTAAATACCGTAAGCAATCACTAATTTGAATACTGAAGATTGGAGAAATTTATTCCAGGTAATTTTTGACTCTTTGGAATTGTGGCAGAAAAACCCGCCCGCCGACCTAGGCTCTGCGAAGTGTCAGCAGCGTAATTTCGGGCGGCACACCCAGGCGCACCGGCGCCCCCACCGTGCCCAGCCCGCGATTCACATAAATGGACGCCATGGCCGTCGACTGGTTCGGGAACAGCGAGCCGTGATTCCTCTCGAACACGGAGCCAGCGGAAGACGCCCTCTCGTCTGGCGCCGCCGCGAACATCGGCCGCTGATATAGCCCCGCCACGTAGTCGGTGATAAATCGCGCGGGGCTGAGCCGGTGGTCCAGGATTTCCACCTGAATCTGCCCGCCGTGAGTGTGCCCGGCGAGCGACAACTCGATTCCAAGCTCCGCAGCCCGGTTAAACGAGTTGGGATTATGCGATAGAAGAATATTCGGCATGTCCCGGCGTACCAAAGGCTCGACGTGCTGAAGCACTTGCACCCGGCGGCCGCCTGTCGTGCGCTCGCGCTGATAATCCACACCAATCAGATTGAACTGCGCGCCGCGAAATTCAAGTTGGGCGTTCTCGCTCCGAAGGAGCTTCATTCCCGATTGCGCGAAGAGATATTGCGCCGTGTCTTCCGCCCTTGCATAAATCTCGTGATTTCCGTTGCAGCCCCAAACTCCAAGTGGCGCGCGCAACCTGGACACTTCTTCGATGCAATCAGCAATCGGGTCGCTGGCTCCGGTGATAAAGTCTCCGGTCACCAGCGCAATATCCGCGCCCAGGTCATTCGCCATATCCACGGCGCGGAGCACCTGTGCGCGTGGCATGTAGCCGCTCAAATGAATGTCGCTAAGCTGCACAATCTTCATGCCATCAAGCCCGGCTGGCAGATTGGGCAACGGGACTTCCACGCGATACACCTGGTAGTGCAGGCGCTCCGCCGCAAAACCATAGACAGCGGTAAGAAACGGTCCAGCCCCGGCGAGAGCGGTAGCAGTCTTGAAAAAGTAGCGGCGCGAAGGATTGGGAATCAACTCTGCCGCATCCGCTGAAGTACCCGTGCCTGGGGTGGCCGGTGCAGCTGAATCTGACGAAAGCGAAGGCGCCGGTTTACTTTTCAGCTGGTAGGCTGCACGCATCCAACCCCAGATTCGATCGATTCCCCGGACGGCTATAACCGCCAGGTAAGCAAAGAGCGCGCTGAAAAACCACAAACCCGCGAAAATCGTTATCAGCGTGCCGCGCAGAATAATATGGCCACCCCCCATGCGAAACCCGTCCGCCGTTGCGGCGATACTGAGCAACAGAAGAATGACGTAAATCAAGCGAGCGGCCACGCGCAGGCCCTGGCTACCCCAATTCGACGTCACGCGCCAAATAGCCCGATACCAGAACCGCTGCGAGAGAAACAGCAGTCCCAGGACTCCAATCATGATCGCGCTGCGAACTATCAGCCAGGCCCAGTTCAAGTAGCGAGTCCCCCAGAAGCAAACTCTTAGCTTACCACGCTCTGTCCCTCCGATTTCCCACGACGCGATAGGGTGACCTGCGTAAGATGAACCCGGCCAGAAGGTCAGGTCGTCACGCTCGTTGGGAGAAACACTTTGCCGCTGGACCCGTCTGAGAACGTATGCCTGCCAAAGTTGGCCGATTGCAAACCCAAAGCAGGCCCGCAGCTGAGAAAGATGAGGAGAGAACCGATGAAGAATCTGAGTAGGTGGGGCGCCCTGCTGATTGCGGTGGTGCTTGCGGCGATGCCCGCTGCAGCCCAGGACGCCAAGAAAGCACCGCCCAAACCCGCCCCAAGCCCATCGCAAGCCGTTCTGGATGCCTGGAACGACATTGGAAGAAAGCTGATTGCCATGGCCGAAGATTTTCCCGAGGACAAGTATGAATACAAGCCGCATCCGGATTCGCGATCGTTTGCGGCGAACATGATCCATGCGTCGGCGTCCATGTACTACTTCACGGATACTGCGCTAGGGCAGAAACCGCGTTATGCGGATGATCCAAAGCGCGACCAGTTGCAAACCAAAGCGCAAATTGTGGCCTTCGTCAGAAAATGCGTTCAGGACGGCGCGGACATCATTAAGTCAAAAGGCGATAAGGGGTTGAACGAAGCCGTGAATGATGGCGGGCCGCACCTCGACCGCTTGTACGATTTGGCCTACGGATTGATCGAACATTCGGGCGAGCACTACGGCCAGTTGGTCGTCTATTACCGAAGCAACGGCCTCGTCCCACCCGAATCGCGTCCCAAAAAGTAGGAATCAACGAACGCAAAGTGTAGCGAAGAGCGGGCAGGGTCCCTTAGGATCAGGCCCGCTTTCTTTTGGCGATAAAGTCCTGCAAATTCGTACCCGAATTGGGGGCGTGGTCGTTTGTAGGGGCGCTGCATTGCTGCGCCCCAGAGGCAAAATGCGCGAATGAACTATGAGCCGGCAGCCCCGGCGGCGCTATTTTGCAGCATCGCGGTGAGCTGCGCAGGATCGTTGGTCGGCGGCAAGCAAGTTTGTCCCGAGCAAACGACAGCCATCGCTTTATCGGCCGGAAGATGCGGCAAAGTTTCTTTCAGCGCGCCCGCAAAATTCGCTAGCGAACCCCCGGGCGTGAGTCGCAAGACCGACTTTCCAAAACGATAGACGCCGTGCGCCGCTTCTTCGAGTGCTTTCACGGCAGGATCATCGGCGCGGCCCGTAATCACAACCTGCAACGGGTGATGCGCGAAAAGCGTAGCCGCAAGACCGTAGGTCGCGGCAAACATGCCATACTGCGTCGCGATCCCCGCAAACGCTTCCAGTGTTTTCCGCGCAAAGTCGTAGTAGCGCACATCGCCTGTGAACGCATGCATGCGAATCAACGCAATCGCCGCGACCGAATTGGCTCCAGGCGTCGGCGAATCCTGAAACGGCTTGCGGCGCACATCGAGGCCGCCCATCGGCGCGGCATCGGATGGCCGATCGAAAAAGCCTCCGCCCTCCGCGTCGCCATAGCGCTCGATTGCAATATCCATCGTTTTTTGCGCCGCGGCAAAATAGTGGGGTTCAAGCGTCGCTTCATAAGCATCCAGCAAAGCCAGCACGCTGAAGACTTGATCGTCGAGCGACCCATCCAGCGCAGGCCCTCCAATGCGATGCCCAAACCCGCGACTTTCACTCCAGACCTCTTTCAGCATTCGCTCGATCGTTTTGAGCGCAAATGCGCGGCAGCTCTCACTCATCGAGCCATCAAGAGCTCTTGCCGCGCCCAGATACCCGGAGACAAACATCGAATTCCACGAAACATACATCGTCTTATCGACGAACGGCGTCGGCCGCGGCAGCCGAGCTGCCAGCATCTTGCCTTTACATTTCGCAATCATCAGGCGCACAGAGGCTTCGTCCAAGCCAAGCCGCTTGGCAATGCCCGCGGCATTGCTGGCAATCCACAACACATTCTTCGCCGGATTGTGATGCATTTCGCCATGCGGCTCGACGTCGTAGTACAACTCCATGACGCGCGCTTCGTCCGGCAACAGCGAGGCTCGCAGCTCGTCGAGCGTCCAGGTGAAGTAGTCTCCGTCATCAGCGAGCGAATAATCCGCATCCTGGCTGGCGTAAAAGCCACCTTTCTCCTGGTCGGACAGAACTTCATTCACCCAGCCGATAATGCCTTCCGCCGTTTCGCGCAGAACAGGATTCTGCGTCACCTGCCAGCCGTGCAGGTAATTGCGTAGCAACTCCGAATTGTCATACGACATTTTTTCGAAGTGCGGCACGAGCCAGCGTTCATCCACGGAATACCGGTGAAAACCACCCGCAAGCTGATCGTAAACTCCGCCGCCGGCCATTTTTTCGAGCGTCGTCTCAACCATGGCCAGCAGATGCTTTTCCTTTGTCTGCTGGTACAGCTCCAGAACCAAATCGACCGCCGAGCAATGAGGGAATTTCGGCGCCCGGCCAAAACCGCCATTCTTGATGTCGAACTGCTGCGTGACCGAGGTGATCTGTGCATCCACAACGCCCGGATCAAACTCTCCGCGCGCTCCAGTAAAGACTTCTGCTTGCGCGACAGCATCGGCTAAATGGTCTGCAGCGCGTACAAGTTCAGACCTCTTATTCTTGTAAGAATCCGCAACGGCCAGGAGTATGCGCCTGAATCCAGGCCGCCCCATCTGATCTTCGGGCGGAAAATAAGTGCCCCCGAAAAACGGCTTTCCGTTGGGCAGCAGAAATCCAGTCAGTGGCCAACCACCCTGCCCTGAAATCGCGCTGACTGCCGATTGATAGCGCGCATCCACATCCGGACGCTCATCGCGATCCACTTTCACGGCCACAAAATGCTCATTGATGATTTTGGCGATTTCGGAATTCTCGTAACTCTCGCGATCGATGACATGGCACCAGTGGCACCACACCGCTCCAATATCCAGAAGTATGGGCTTGTCTTCGGACGCCGCCCGCGCGAACGCAGTGTCTCCCCACTCGTGCCAGTCAATCGGCTGGTGAGCCGCCGAACGCAAGTAAGGGCTGGCGGAATCCTTCAGCCGGTTTTCAGGATGCGATGACACGAGAATTCCTTTCGTTCCAAAAGACGCCGCGAACAGGCGCCATTTCTAATAGAAAGCAAACGATCGCGAAAAGGGAATCCAATCGGAAACTCAGCCTACTGCACGATGTCGCCGGGGCCGAGGTCGCGCGGGTCAAGCGGCTTGCGCCCGGCAAATCCTTCGTCCTGCCGGTGATAAAAACGGATGCGGTCCTCGCCCAGCTTCCAGCAGAGATAGACGTCCTCGTTGTCAATCACGGCGGGAAAATCGAGCAGCCCCACGTCGAGGTCTTTGATGACGCAGCCTGTCTCGAGAATACGGTTCAGCGCCGATTTCAGAGACTCCGCAAGCTGCTGATGTTCCACGCGCAGCGCCGCCAATTTTTCGTAAGGAACAATCATACCGCCCATCATCATGATGCGCGCGGAAACCGCCGTGAGATCCGTCTCTAGGCCGGACAATTTCTTCCGGCAGTCTATGGCTTCCACGAGAAAAGGCTCGATCTCCCGCCGTGCACGCTCTGCTTCCGTGAGCGTGAATAGCCGCGGCTCCGGTTCGGGTGTCTCGTCCTGTCCCTCTTCGTCGTCTTCGTCTGCCATGGTCCGTCCGAGCTATCTCCGCCGTTTCGGCTCTTCTGAATTTGATGCTAACGCAAACTCATTGGGTGGTCGAGAAGTATGAATTTTAGGACGCGACTTAGCTCAGTCCTGGGTGCTTGTCCCGGAGACCGTTTCCCGGATTTCCATGCCCTGAATCAGATTATCTCTGATCGAATACACATGCTCTACGAGCCTGTCGAAAAGCACGTTGCCACCCAGATCGCGCACCACTTGCTGCACGGTGACTACCGTTCTCCCTGACTCGTCGTCCTCAATCCGCATGGGCTCGACATGAGGATCAACCATCTTCCACTGACGCTCCCAATACTCGCGCACGCCGCCGTGCCCATGCACACTCCCGCCTTCCATCCCATTCGGCCAGTCCACATCCGCGTGCATTTTGGCCAGAACCCCGGGAATGTCACGGGCCTTGAAGGCTTTGTAAACCGTCATGATTAGTTCACGAGTCGAACTCACGTGCGCTTCCTCAATCATTCCTTATCCGCCGATAAAAACCATGGTGCGCGTGGGCGGCAGGAAGTCCGGTGCGTTGATGCGGTGTCCTTCTTCTTTCTCGTCCACGATGGACCGTATGTAGGTCACGATGTCGTCGTCCGCCGCGCCCTCCCGGAGCAGTCCGCGCAGATCGTGGTCATCCTTGCTGAAGAGGCAGGTTCGCAGCTTCCCATCCGCGGTCAGGCGAATGCGCGAACAGTGGCCGCAGAAAGGCTGCGTCACGGGCGCAATCAAGCCAATCTCTCCCGGAGCACCATCGGCAAAGCGATACTTGCGCGCCGTCTCGCTCCGCTCGTGCGGGATTTGTACCAAAGGCCACCGTGCGTGGATGCGCTCATAAACTTCTGCGGCCGGCACCACATGTTTGCGCGTCCACGTTCGGTCAGCGTCCAGCGGCATGAACTCGATGAAACGCATGATCACGCCGCGCTCGCGCGAAAACTCGCCAAACGCTTCCACTTCGTCGTCGTTCAACCCGCGCACCAGCACCGCATTGATTTTCGCAGGCCCCAGCCGCGATTTCTGCGCCACGTCGATGCCATGCATCACGGCGTCAAACGATTTTGTCCGCGTAATGCGCTCAAACTTGTCAGTATCAAGCGAATCGAGGCTGATATTGATCCGCCGCAGCCCCGCTTCAATCAACCGCTCGCACCGTTCCGCCAACAAATGTCCGTTGGTGGTCATCGAAAGATCCTCGACGCCCAGCGCATGCAGCCGCGCAATGTAATCCTCCACGCCCGCGCGCACCAGCGGCTCTCCGCCTGTAATGCGAATCTTGTGAATACCGAGGCCTAGAAAAATGTGCGCAAGCCGGTCCAACTCCGGCCACGAAAGAATTTCGTCGTGATCGCGATAATTCTCCGGATCGGCCGACCGGCAGTACACACACCGAAAGTTGCACCGGTCCGTGATCGAAATTCGCAGGTCCGTAATCTGACGCCCGAATTTATCGAGAAGAGTCATCGCAAGTTTGCATCGGGAAAGTGACCGCCCAAATTCCTTCGCCCCGTCTAAAACAAGATTGCCCGATCCGAAAGCTTGGATGCGGGCGCACGACGGAAATATACCCATTTCCGTCGAATCGCTCCTTTCCAAGCACGGGAGGCCCAGGCGTTTCCACCCGTACCCTCAGCCTCGCGGTCGCAAAACGCCACCGCCGAAGCATCGCCCCTGCGCCCTAGGCTGTCTCTCCCGTAGGCCGCAGGAATCGGAGTTCCCTTTCAGTCTACGCCGCAACCCAACGGGGTGCAATTCATACAACCTGGACGCCTTGCGTGAGCCTGAACCGGGGAGTGTGATAGAGTTTTTCCCACGCCATGCGGATCTTCGTGCTCGGAGCCGGCGCCACCGGTTCACTTCTGGCAGAACTGCTGCAACGTCAAGGACATACGGTCTGGTGTGGCGACCGTGACCCCGTTCGCGGCCGCCGTTTCCTCGGCGAAAAGAGCCCCATCCCCATCGCCGAGGTCAACGCTAGAAACCTCCGCGGCATCGTCCGCGCTGCCCAGGACTGCCAACTCATCGTCAACGCCTCCGCCTCGGTCTTCAATCAAATCGTGATGCGCGCCGCCCTCCGCCTCCGCGCCCACTATGTAGACCTGAGTTCACACCTCACCCGTAACCCCTTCAAAGCCGAACAATTCACCTACACGAAACGCTTCGAAGAAAAAAACCGCGCTGCCCTCATCAACGCAGGCGCTGCCCCCGGCCTGACCAACCTCCTGGTCAAGCGCGCCGCCGAAATGCTCGACGAAGTCCATTCCGTGCACATCCGCCTCTACGAAAGCACCGAAAGCGACGACCCCATCTCGCAATGGTCGCCGGAAGTCTCCTTCGACGAAGCCATCTCACACCCGCGCATCTATCGCAGCGGAAAATTCCTCATGGCCAAGCGCTTCGCCGAACTGGAAAAATTCCGCTTCCCAGATCCCATCGGCAACGCCAGCGTAGTCCTCGCCGCCCAGGACGAAGTTGCCACGCTCCCCTACAACATCCCCATGAGTGATATGGACGTAAAAATCGGCGGCAACGAATTCGATCGCTTGCGCCGATGGTATAAGCAGGGAAAATTATCGAAGTCCCGAGGCATCGTCCGGCATCGTTTCCCGCAAACGTCGTCCCCGCGCGTGATTGCGAACCTGATCCGCCAGGGCGTCCTGCAAAATGCACGGTTTTCAGCGTCAGCTCTGGTGTGCGGCACGAAGCGTGGCGCAAAGGAAGACGAGCATCTTCTCATCCGCGCCGACGCGATTTTCCCCACTCTTTACCAGATCCGCCGGCAAGGCCGCTACACCACACCGGTTGCCTATGCCACCGCTCACGTCGCCGCGCTTTTCATTAAATATTTTCCACGTGAATTAGCAGGTGTCTTCTCGCCCGAGATGCTGCCTGTCGAAATGCGCCGCGCGATCATCGCGGGCATCCGCGCCCACAGCGTGAAAATCACGCACAAGAAAGGGCCCATCAAGCACGAAAACGAGAGCCAGGAAGAGCTTTAACTGGCAACCTCCACGCACTGGTGATTACGGCCGCGCCTCAAACACCAGATTGAACGGAGTCTGCGTAGCCCGCCGGAATCGCGTAAAGCCGCCGCTGCTCACCACTTCCTTCAACCGCTTCTCCCCAGCCTGAGCGCCCAGCGCCAGCCCCACTTCCTGCGACAGCGACGCCGGCGTGCACAAAAGCGTCGACGCTCCGTAAAACGCACGTCCAATCGGATTGAGATTGTCCTCCAGCTTGTCGCCGGCAAACGGCTCGACAATCATCCACGTTCCGTCCTTCTTCAGCCGGCTGTGAACGTGCGCGGAAGCTCCTGCGGGATCGCCCATGTCGTGCAAACAATCGAAAAACGTCACGAAGTCATAGTCCTTTCCGGGAAACGATTTCGCGCTCGCGACTTCAAATTTGATCCGTTCGCCCACGCCCGCTTCGTGCGCGCGCTGTTTCGCCGTCTCAATCGATTTGTCGTGGTAATCGAATCCCGCGAACTCCGACTTCGGATACGACTTCGCCATCAGAATCGTGGATGCGCCCAGACCGCACCCCACATCGGCCACGCGCGCCCCGCTCTTCAGCTTTTCATCCACGCCTTCCAGCGCGGGAATCCACGCGGCGATCAGATTTGCCGCATAGCCAGGCCGAAAAAATCTTTCCGTGCCTACAAAGAGTTCGGCGTGGTGTTCATGCCAGCCGAGTCCTTCACCGGTCTTAAATCTTTCGGCTAGCGCATCCTCCGCTTTGATGGCCGCCAGCGCCACTTGGAACGCTCCGGGCATGAACGCGGGACTATTGTCATCCGCCATTGCGAAAGCCTGTTCTTCGCTAAGGTGAAATTTCCCCGTAACCGGATCGTACGTCACGTACCCGCCTGCCGCTTGCGCACTCAACCACTCGCGAACGTAACGCTCCACAGTCCCGGTGCGCTTCGCCAGCTCTGCCGGCGTTTGCGGCCCGCCCGCGGCCAGTCCTTTATACAAGCCGAGCTTGTCGCCGATTCGAATCAGCGCCGCGTTGAACGTCGCTCCAAAATCGACAATTGCCCTCCCAAGAAATTCGTGAAGCTTATCCATATCGATAGCCATTTGTGCCTCCGTCGGAAAGAAGTAGGTGGGCCGAGAAATTGTTGCAAATTCTAGGGCGAGAAACCGTCAAAGACAAGAGCCATATCAGCAGCAGCGGTTGGGGCGGGAATAGCGCCGGTTGATTTGCTCGACGTAAAACTCTTCGGCGGTAAGTGTGCGGCACTCCGCGTCCTCCCGGCCTTTCGAACGCAGATAGCGCTCGTACGCCGCATCGCCGCACCACTCGCGCAAGCCCTGCCAGAAGCGGCGAACCCATCGTGTGGCCAATTTTGCCGTTTGCCGCATCTGCGTCACCCGCATCAGTCGTCTCCGTACGCCGTGCCCTTAAATCCCTCAGCCCACTGCGTCGCGACGTAAGGCCGCTCGTGCAGCACCGCCTCGCGTCGCCCACTCAAAATCGAGTACCACTGCACTACCGCCTCCACGATAAGCACAAGGATCATCAGCGCCAAAACCCCAGTCACCACCGCGTCCAAACGCTGGTTGAAAATCAGCCGTTGCGTCTCGGCAACCTTGGCGGCCGCAATCTGCCCGGCGGAGACCTGCGCGGCGAGCGAATTAGCCTTGGCCAGAAACCCAAGATTGGGGCTCGCATCGAAAATCTTCTGGTAGCTCGCCGTCATCGTCACCGCCACCAGCCACGCCATCGGCACCATCGTGATCCACATCCACCGTATCTGTTTCATCTTCAGCAAAATCGTCGTCGCCACCACGAGCGCCACCGACGCCAGCAACTGATTGGCAATCCCAAACAGCGGCCACAGGGAATTGATCCCCCCGAGCGGATCAACAACGCCCTGATACAAAAAGTATCCCCAAGCCCCGACAATGACCGCGCTCGAAAGCAAACTCCCCGGCATCCACGACCGCCGCGCCAGCGGTCTCCACACCCGTCCGCCAAGTTCCTGCACCATAAAACGTCCTACGCGCGTCCCGGCATCCAGCACCGTGAGGATAAACAGCGCCTCGAACATGATCGCGAAGTGATACCAGATGCTCATCAATCTCTCGCCGCCGATGGTATTCGAAAAAATCTGCGCCATTCCCACAGCCAGTGAAGGCGCGCCGCCGGCCCGATTCAGCAAAGTCTGCTCACCCACCGCATGCGCCAGATTCGTCATCGTCTGCGCGTCGAGATGGTATCCCCAAGTGCTGATGGTCGCAGCCGCGGCTTCCGGCGTACTTCCAACGACGCCCGCCGGACTGTTAATCGCAAAATAGACTCCTGGCGGCATCGCACACGCCGCCACCATCGCCATCACTCCGACAAACGACTCCAGCAGCATCGCACCGTACCCGATCAGCCGCGCTTGCCCCTCGCGCAAAATCATTTTCGGAGTCGTGCCCGACGAAATCAGCGAATGAAATCCGCTGACCGCCCCGCACGCGATAGTGATAAAGCAAAACGGAAAAATCTTCCCCGCGAAGACGGGACCGCTTCCATCAATAAACTTCGTAAGCGGCGGCATCATGATATGCGGCCGCACAAAAAGAATTCCCGCCGCCAGACATAGAATGGCTCCAGTTTTGATAAACGCGCTTAGATAATCGCGCGGTGCAAGCAGCAACCAAACCGGAAGCACTGCCGCCGCAAAACCATACGCGATAATCACGAATGCCAGCGAGATCCCGCTCAACGTAAACGCTCGCGCCCACGACGGCGATGCCGCCACCCACTGCCCCGCCACCACCGCAAACATCACGAGCGCCACGCCAAACAATGACGCTTCCAGCACGCGCCCCGGCCGCACAAATCGCAAATACAAACCGAGCAGCAGTGCGATCGGAATCGTCATCGCCAGCGTAAACGTGCCCCATGGCGAAGATTTCAGAGCATTCACTATCACGAGCGCCACGACCGCCAGCAAAATCACCATGATCGCCAGGACCGCGATCTGCGCAATCAGTCCGCCGCGCGCGCTCACCTCTTCGCGTGCCATTTCGCCCAGCGATTTCCCATCTCGCCGGATCGAACAAAACAAAATCACAAAATCCTGCACGCATCCCGCCAGCGCCGCGCCGGCAATCAACCACAGCGTTCCCGGCAAATAGCCAAACTGCGCGGCAAGCGTCGGTCCGACCAGCGGCCCAGGCCCCGCAATCGCCGCAAAATGGTGACCGAAGAGAACCCACTTGTTGGTAGGCACAAAATCGCGCCCATCGTCGTGCCGCTCGGCAGGAGTGGCGCGCTTGTCATCGAGCGCCAAAACGCGCGCCGCAATGAACGCCGAATAGAAACGATACGCAACCAGGTAGCAGCAAACCGAAGCCACCACAAACCACGTAGCATTCAATTGCTCGCCGCGGGTCAGCGCAATCGTTGCCAGCGCGCCACCCCCAAGCAGCGCGACTCCCACCCACGCCAGAAATTTAAGGACGCGCTTCATTTCCCCGAGCTTGCACGAATAAATTGCGCGGTGTCCTGCTTCAACTTCGCTAGCGAAGGCATGTGCGCATAAACCATATGCCCCGACTCATAGAACGCCTGAGTCAGGTGATTCCGCAAAGAAGGATCAAGCCCTAGATGATCGAACGTATATTCCGCCGCAAAAAACGGTGTGGCTAGATCATAGTAGCCCTTCGCCACGAATACATGCAGGAACGGATTCTGTGTCATCGCGCTGCGCAGCGTCTCCCCCACATCCACGTAGCGATTTTCGTATTTCCTGTAGCTCCAGGGATACACCCGCCCGGTCAAAACCTCGTAAGGCAAATCGCTGTCAAATTTCAGGTCGCTGCGCACGTAGTCGTTCAATGTCGCCGTGTACGGCCCGATAATCGCAGCAATACTCGGATCATATTCCGGCGTTTCGCCGGCAGCATCCTTGTCAATCCCCGTAAATCGCCCATCGATGCGCCCAACCGTACGACGCTCAGCGCGCAACAGCTCCTTCGTAAACCGCTCGATCTCCACGCGCATGTTGGTGCGCTCGATGTAATCCGCAGAAAGTCCAGTCAGTCGTGCGAGATGCTGCACCATCTCCGTGTGCTTCGCGCTCGACAAGCCATCCCCCGCCATCAAAGCGCTCGTGTATTCGCCCTTCGCGAAGCTCACCGACTCATCGACCGCCTTATGTAAATCACCTTGCAAATCCGCAGGCAGTTTTTTGTGGTACCACGCAATCGCAGTATACGTCGGCAGAATGAGGATGTACGGCAAATCATTCCCGCTGTCGAATTCCGTAGTCTCGAAATTCAAAATCGTGGAAACCAGAATAATTCCGTTGAGATACATTCCATATCGCCGCTGCAAATAGCCCGAAAGTCCCGCCGCCCGCGTCGTCCCGTAACTTTCGCCCGCAAGAAATTTCGGCGAAGACCACCGCTTGTTGCGTGTCGCATAAAGCCGGATGAAATCGCCCACCGACTCCACGTCCTCCTCAAGCCCGTGGAACTGATTCGGCGACTCTCCGGGAGCAGGCCGGCTAAAGCCCGTCGAAACCGGATCGATGAAAACCAGATCCGTCACATCCAGCAGCGAAGACTCGTTGTCCACCAGTTTGTAAGGTGGCGGCAAGAGCGATCCCGCATCGCCCATGTCCACACGCCGCGGACCAAACGCTCCAAGGTGCAACCACACCGAAGCCGAACCCGGTCCGCCATTAAACGTAAATGTCACCGGCCGTTGCGCCACATCGCTTACGTCGTCCCTCGTATACGCAACGTAAAATACAGTCGCTTTCGGATCGCCTTCTTCCGTTTTCATCACCAGCGTTCCCGTCGTCGCCGTGTACTTGATCTCCTGCCCGCCGATCCGCGCCGTATGCCTCGTCTGCACAACCTTATCTTCAGGCGGGGCTTTCTTGTCGTCTTTCGGTTTCTCCGCGGCTTTATCGGCGGGCTTCTCCGCGGGCTTCGGAGGCGCGGACGCCGGCGTTTGCTGCGCCGACGCGAACGATGCACCCAGCAGAATCAGCGAAGCAAGTCCCAATCCCAAATCGCGATATCTCATCGGCAAGAATCTCCTCTTTCACAAAGGCCGAAGCAGCGCAACAACCCGCGGCATCGTATGCGACTACAGTAGCTTCGTCAATCCGCCCACGCCTCGCCGCTCCATCAGTCAGCCCCGCATTTCCCCTTGTGCTGCGCCTGCTACCTTATAGAATGCTCCCACGTTCGCGAAACATATGTTTCAAGGAGCATCCATGCGCCTCTCCCAACCACGGCTGTTCGTGTCTCTGCTTTCTTCTGCGCTCTTCCTGATGCCCTCAATCGCTGCCGCTCAGCAAAAAGAAGATCTGCCGCATCCAAAAACTCTTCCCGAACTCCAAAAAGCCATGAAGGACGTCATCGACAAGGCTCACCTTCCGGGCGCAGGCTTCGCGCTCGTCTCCAACGGCGAACTCCTCTGGTGCGGCGGATTAGGCAAAGCAGACGTAGCCTCCGGCCGCGACATCACCTGCGACACGGAATTCCGCGTCGGCTCGATCAGCAAATCCTTCGTCTCGCTCGCCATCCTCAAACTCCAGGAAGAAGGAAAAATCAATCTCGAAGCGCGCCTCCAGGACGTCGCACCGGAAATTCCAGTAAAAAATCAATGGGAATCCACCAATCCAGTGCGCATTGTCAATTTGCTCGAACACACCGCGGGCTTCGACGACATGCAAGCGTCCGAAGTCTACAACTTCACCGACCCTTACGATTTTCCGCTCCTCGATGTCTTCAAGCGCTTCACCGAGCCGCAGGACGTCCGCTGGCCCCCGAGCACGCGCATGTCCTACTCCAATCCAGGCTTCGGCATTGCTGGCTATCTCATCGAAAAAACTGCCGGCAAACCTTTCGATCTCTATATCCGAGAAACGATCCTTCGTCCGCTCGGCATGAACGTCGCCGACTTCCCCTTCACCGATGCAGACAAAGCCGCTCTCGCCACCGCGTACGACGGCGATCCCCCGCGCGCCCTGGGTTTTCCCTACATCTACTTGCGACCCGCCGGCGATCTTAAAGCCTCGCCCGGCGAACTAGCCAAGCTCGTTCAATTTTTCCTCCGCCGCGGAAAAGCCGGTGACGCCCAGCTCCTGAAGCCGGAATCCATCATCCGCATGGAATCCGTGGAATCCACTCTCGCCGCGAAAAATGGCCTGCGCCTCGGCTACGGCCTCGCGAACTACACCGAAGTCGTCGGCGGTGTCGTGACTCACGGCCATGATGGCGGCATCGACGGCTTCATCTCCACCTATCGCTACATGCCCGAACAAAATTGGGGTTACGTCGTCCTCTTGAACAGCACGCATTCCTATCAGGCGATCCTCGATCTCAATCGCCTCTCCATCGGCTTCCTCTCCAAGGATTTCCCAAAACCGCAGCAGCCCGCAATTTCCGCCGCTCCCGCCGACTTGGAAAAGTTCGCCGGTTATTACGCCCCGGGCTCTCCGCGCTCTCAATGGGTCGCATTTATCGACGAATTGACAGGCGGCCTTCGCATCAGAGTGATCAACGGCCAGCTCACCCGCTCTTCCTTCTTCGGAAAGCCCGAAGTCCTGCTCCCTGTTGGCAAGAATTTCTTCCGCGGCGAAAAAGAACCGGAAGCGACTTCCGTTTTTGTCACCGACAGCAAAGGACACATGGTCTTCACCAGCGATGGCCTGGAAGGCTTCGGCTATGGTGAGCGCACTGGCATCGCCTGGCCCTACGCGCGCCTTGGCTTGCTCGTCCTCTGCTTCTTGCTGATGGCCACTTCTCTGCTCTTTGCGCTGATTTGGGTTCTGCGCAAACTGTTTGGCGCTATGAAAGACGTTCAGCACCTGATCGTCCGCACGGTTCCGCTTATCGCCACGCTCTGCTTGTTGGGATTAGTTTTCTGCTTTACGAAACTGGGTGGCGCCGATACAGGCAAGCTCACCATTTGGACCGCAGGAATTTTCGCGTTCAGCGTGCTGTTTCCGCTTCTCTCGCTCTACGGACTATTTCTCGCTGTGCGCGTCCCAAACACTGAAATTCATACCGGCACACGCATCCACTCACTGCTCGTCTCTCTGGCCTGCTGCGTGCTAACTCTCTTCATCGCGTCATGGCATCTCATTGGCCTTCGCCTCTGGGCGCCATGATCGCCCAACTCACGATCCAGACTATTCCGTACATCCAAAAAACCGGTTCGCTGTCCCAAGTGTGCGATCCAGAAAATCATGCAGGCGCGGCTTGTCTGCGGCTGGCGGCAGGATGTCCCACCCGGTAAAGACCGCGACCATGTCGTAAGCCGGCACGACGATCAGTTGCTGCCCGCCAAATCCCCGCGCTTCCCATGCCACATCATCCGGCGCGCTTCCGAACGACTGCAGCCACCACAGGTACCCATATTTCCAGTTATCTCCCGCCGTCATGTGCCCCGAAACGGAATCCTTGATCCACGAGTCAGACACAATCTCTTTGCCTTCCCACATCCCGCCTTTCAGATAAAGCTGCCCCAGCTTCGCCACGTCGTGCGCGGAAAGATACAGTCCGCCTTCCGTGTCTGGCAGACCCGTCGGCGTGTGCTTCCAGAAGTAGCGCATCCCGAGCGGTTTGAAGAGATGTTCCGCCGCGTAGTCATCCACGTTTTTGCCCGTGGCCTTCTTGAAGATATGCGCCAGCAGTTCCGTCGCGCCGCTGCTGTACACCCATTTCGTTCCCGGCTCGCTGGCCATTGGCTGGTTTATCGCGTACTCCACCCAATCGTGGCTCCCTTCCATGATGTCCGCCGAGTTTTTCGGGTCGTCATAGGGCACATCTTCGTGCCATTCGATCCCCGCCGTCATCGTCAGCAGTTGGCGAATGGTGATCCGTTTCTTTCGATCGTCGAGATTGGCAACTTTATGGGCATCAAAGTATTTGATAATGGGCGTATCCAGGCTCACCGAAAAATCATTCCGCGTTTTGGCAATGCCGATCGTGATCGACGTAACCGTTTTTGATACCGACTGCATCGTGTGCAAATCGCTGCCGCGGTAAAACGGATGATACTCCGTGCTGAAATAATTGTACGGGCCATGCAGGTCGTGATTCAGCGGCCCTTCTTTCTTGGCGCGTTCGCCATAAATCTGCCCGTAATCGTGCGCGTAGGTTTTGTCATAGACCGAAGTGCCGCAGCGCAGCACCAGCATGCTATCCACGAGGCCGTATTTTCCGCCAGAAATATCCGCGTCGAACGCCGCAAGCTTGTCCGCGTTGAAAGCGAATTGGGACGGAGCCGCTTTGGGCCAGTCCTTGCCGGAGGCTGGCTCCTGCGCGATTCCAGGCGCGGAGAAAAGAGGGTGAAGCAGCGCCGCAAGCGCAACAATTCTCGTAAGTACAATCCCGCTCGACAAATGCACGCCTCGTTTTTTCATCGATTCTCCAATTCGTTATAATCCTCAATCAGCCAGGGAAGTAAACCGCACCAACGGGTAGAGCTCGCGAAATATTTTTACGACTCCCTTTGCAAAGTTCGCATTCATCGCATCCGCAGGCTTCAGCTTCTTCCGCACGATCCACGCTTGAAGCTGCTTCCATTCCTCAGCGGTCGACGGCCAGCCGTCGTGCTGTTTCCACTCCTTTTTCTCCATCGCGTACCAATAACTCTCATAGCGGCGGCCGAGCCGCTTTTTCTGCTGCGCCGCCCACTTGGGCTCCGCGAGGCTCCGCGCATCCGCGATTTGGCCAAGCGCCGAATCCTTGCGCTTCGATCCGGAATAGATACGAAAGCCAGCCGTCACCGAATCCGCGGAAATCCCCACGTACAGTTCTCCGGTTTCGCCCTCACCGGCAAATGGCGTGGAAACTTTCAGATACATCTGCGCGCGGTAAGGCGTTTTATCCTTAGCGAAACGAATGTCGCGATTGATGCGCGAGAAATTACCGCGCCCGGCGGTGTCGAAGCGCGAATCAATTTCAAGGATGGCTGGGCTCAGCTCTTCGAGCAGGCGCCGAAAAGGCTTTACGACGAACTCCTGATAATGTTCGCGGTTTGCGTCCATCCACGCTTTGCGGTTATTCCGCGCAAGGTCGCGAAAGAAAACAAATGTTTCACGCGTAAAAATAGGCGCTGGCTTTCCCATGGATGACCCTCAATGCCGTTCGGTGGGGACAAGAGTACACGATTCCTGACCACTCGCAATACAGCTCTCTCCCAACCACCTGCTGCGGCGGCGAACCAGTGGCACAGGCTTGCCCTAAGCCTCGAAGGGCACTCCTGCCTGTGCTCTTTGTTCAGCTTTCCCACCGCAAAACAAAGTCGCGCCAAAAGCAGGACAGACATTCCTGTCTGTCTCTTCCTCTTAATTTCCGTCAGATTGGCGCTTGCGGCAACGGGCGGGCCGCGCTAGCCTGCGAACATGAGCCAATTCACGCCTACCGACAGAACCAAAGTCCGCCGCAAGCCGGACCGCGGGAAATACGACTGGGACACCATCCACGCTATCCTCGACCAGGCCTTCGTCTGCCACGTCGGCTTCATCGCCGACGGAATGCCTGTCGTGGTCCCAACAAATTACGTGCGCGTGGGCGACAAACTTTTTCTGCACGGCTCAACAGCCAGCCGCTTGATGAAGACGTTGGGCAGCGGCGCGCCGTTCTGCCTCAGCGTAACGCTCCTCGACGGCATCGTCTTCTCTCCCACCGCAACCGGCCACTCCGTGAATTACCGCTCTGTCGTGGTAATGGGCAAAGCCGAACCTATCGAAGATCCCACCGCAAAACTCGCGGCGATGCGCGACTTCGTCGAGTACGTCCTGCGCGGCCGCTGGGCCACGGTCCGCCCGCCCAGCGAACAGGAACTAAAAGGTACGATGGTGCTTGCGGTCCCCCTGGTGGAAGCCTCCGCAAAAGTACGTGTCGGCTTCGCCGTAGACAGCGACGAGGACTACGCCTCAGGCGCTTGGACTGGCGTCCTGCCGTTTAAATGGACGCCCGGAGAACCGGTCCGCGACCCTCGCGGCAATCCCACGGTCCCTATTCCTGAAAATATCCAGCGTTACTCGCGCCCGCAGTAGAAGTTTGGAGTGCGGGAGCTGCGCTCGCGCTTTTGTGATTTCCGATTCGCCAAAGCTCTGCCGTTGTGCGCAATCCACCCAGGCCACTCCTCCGATTTTCGCAGCGCCCGTTTACCCCGTGGGCCATCCTTCCTGGCGTTTTTGGCGCCTCTAAACTTCGGTGAAAATATTATGCGGAGCGCAGTACCTCTTGTAGACTGTCACCCCATGCTTTGACATCCGTCGAGAGAAAACTCCATGCCAACTGCTAAATCCATCCTGGCCGAATTGAAGAAAAAGGGCAGCGAAAAAACGCGCGCAACTTACGCTCGCCACGGCATGCCCACGGACCGCGTGTTTGGCGTCAGCGTGGCCGACCTCAAAGTGATCGCCAAGACCATCAAGGGACAGCAGGAACTGGCTTGCGAGCTGTACTCGACAGGGTTCATGGACGCGATGTACCTGGCGGGCATGGTGGCCGACGGGCGCGCGATGACGCGCAAGCGGCTGGATGACTGGGCGGAAGGCGCAGCACGCATGAACATGATTGCCGAATACACGGTGCCCTGGGTGACGGTTGAGAATCCGGACGGCCGCGAGCTGGCATTGAAGTGGATGAAGTCGAAGAAAGAGCATGTCGCCGCAGCGGGCTGGTGCACGTACTCAGGTCTCATGGCAACGAAAGCCGATGAGGAATTGAATCTTGCAGAGATCGAAAGCCTGCTGAAGACGGTCGTGAAGGATATCGGCGCAGCGGAAGGCCGCGCGCGGTATACGATGAACGGGTTTGTGATTGCAGTGGCCGCCTACGTGAAGCCGCTATTGAAGCAAGCGAAGGCAACGGCGCAGCAGATTGGCGAAGTTTCCGTGGATATGGGCGACACGGCATGCGAGGTGCCGGTCGCTACCGCGTACATCGCAAAGATCGAAGCCGCCGGGCGCGTGGGCAAGAAGCGAAAAACAATCCGGTGCTAATCAGCGGGATTTCTGGAGGAAGCTTGGGCCCTTCCCGGACAAGCAAGTCCCGCCTCTACTTTTTGGCGGAGTGGCCGGCGAAGGCTGTGGCCACGCCCAGCGAGATTAAGATGCCGCCGCTTACGTAACGCTCCGTGCGCATCCAGCGCGGATTTCCGCGAAGCCAGCCGGCAACACTGCTGGAGAAAAATGCCCAGACGCAGTCGCTCGTAGTCCCCATGCAGGCGAAAAGCACGCCCAGTGAAAGAATTTGCGTCGCCACGTGGCCGCGCGCCGGATCGATGAACTGCGGAAGAAATGCGAAGAAAAAGAGCGCCGTTTTTGGGTTGAGCACGTTGACGACGATACCCTGCGTGAAGACGCGAGAGAGGCTGGTACGCGCAGCGTCGGGCGAAACATCGAAAGAGTCAGCGCGGCGCAGCTTTTGAATTCCAAGATAAATCAGATACGCGGCGCCAAGATATTTGACGACGCTGAACGCTGTTGCGGAAGAAACGAGAAGCGCCGACAGACCGACCGCGGCTGCCACAGTGTGAATCAAAGTGCCGACACCAATGCCGAAAGCGGAAACGAAGCCGGCTTTGCGGCTCTGGCCAATGCTGCGGCTGACGATGTACAGCACAGCCGGGCCGGGAATGGCCAGCAGTATCGCTGCCGCGCTTACGAAAAACAAAAGAGATGAGTGGCTGGGGAGCATGGCGTTTGGTCTCGATGTATTTGACTTCGTGCGTTCAGCTTGGCGGCGCTCCGCTCAAGCAGCAGTCAAGAGGAGCGGTTCGCCTTTCGTGATAACGATGGTGTGCTCGTAGTGAGCGGAGAGGCTGCCGTCGGCGGTGCGCACGGTCCAGCCGTCGCGGTCCAGGCGGACGTTGCCGGTGCCAACGGCAATGATCGGCTCGATGGTGATCACGAGCCCTTCAGTGAGGGGATGGACGGCCAATGGATCGGCGAAATTAGGCACGCTGGGCTGCTCGTGAATGGTGCGGCCGACGCCGTGGCCGCCAAGTTCGCGGATGACGTGGAAGCCGCGGCGCCGGACTTCGCGTTCGACGGCGCGGCCAATGTCTTTGGTGCGATTGCCGGGGCGGGCGGCGGCGAGGGCCTGGCGGAAGGCGCGTTCGGCGCATTGCGCCAGCTCACGCGATTTTTCTCGCGCCGGCGGCACCTGAATGCTGACCGCGGAGTCCGTGTGATAGCCATCTTTCACAGCAGTGAGGTCGAGCTTGACGAGGTCGCCTGATTGGATGACGCGGTTACCAGGAATGCCGTGCACGACTTCGTCGTTGACGCTGATGCAGACGTCGCCTGGAAATTTGTAGATGAGTGGCGGAGAAGACTGCGCGCCGTTCTCGTCAAGAATTTTCCTGGCGATGGCACTCAGTTCGCCGGTGGTTACGCCCGGGCGAACAGCATCAGCCATCGCGCGCAGCGCTTTGGCGACAATTCTCCCGCACGCGAGGAGTTTTTCAAGCTGCTCAGGCGAATTGATGGACATAAAAGACCTCAAGTGCGAGGAGGTGAAACAAAACAGGCCGAATCAACGATGCGGTTGAACAGCTCAACATTCTCTTGCACGGATTCATATTGCGTGCCATCCGCTCCGCCGACGAGGAAAAATGTATGACGCCAGATCTTTCCGGTTTTTAGTTTCCCCGAGCTGTCCTGGCCAATCTCTTCGCCGGTTACGTTTACGACTTTCCATTTTTGCACTCGGACGGAATTGAGCAGCAACTCTTTGTCGGGTTCGGAACTGAACGCCATAGGTCCGAACCACAGTTCCAAGTAGCTGTCTCCGTTTATAGGCTTGATCACATAACGTACATAGTCCACATCCGGTTTTCCTCCGGAGATCCGCGCCTCATTTACCGGGACGTCAAACTGAAGGCCGTACTTTCCCCAGCCAACACGCCTCAAGTGGGAACCTTGCTTCCCACAGGCCGACAGGACCATGGGCTGTACGTTGCCAGTCTCGGCTTGTCCTTCCGCGGTTGCGGGAGCCTGCAACAAACCAAGGCTGCCTAGGAGAATCGTCAGTAGGAAGAAAGCGGCCACGGTGGTCTAGTGGCAGCCGCAGCCACCGCCGCAGCATGATCCTCCGCCGCCGGAGGAAGAGCTGGATGGTCCGCCGCTCGCGCTGCCGTTAGCCGTAGCGAAGACAGAAAGCTGGATCGTAGCTTTCTTGCTGGCACACTTGGGGCAAGCAATCTCCTGCTGCTTGTTAATCACAATTTTCTCAAACTCGTTTTTGCACTCGTCGCAGATGTATTCGTAGATTGGCATGGCTTAGACCTTTTCGCTTCTTTCTGATTATAACAAGCTTTTGACTCCGAGCCTTAGGCTGACTTCGTGCCGATAGGGGCGCAGCATGCTGCGCCCCTACAAGGCAGAGGTGTTTTGTCTCAAGCCGAATAGTTAGGTCATATACAGACCGGCGTTGGGGTTTATGGTTTGGCCGGTGATGAAGGAACTTTGGGCCAATAGGACGGCGATGCGGCCGACTTCGTCGGGCGAGCCGATTTTGCCGATAGGGCTGCGGGCGGCGAGTTCTTTCGGCAGGCCTGCGACCATGTCGGTATCGATGAGGGCGGGGGCGATGGCGTTGGAGGTGATGCCCTCTTTAGCGAAGAGCAGAGCGTAGGAACGGGTCAGGCCGAGGATGCCGGCTTTGGTGGCGGCGTAGTGCGGGCCAATGGCGCCGCCGTACTGGGCGGCGACCGAGGAGAGATTGATGATGCGGCCCCATTGGGCGGTGCGCATCGCGGGGAGAACGCGCTGCGTGACGAGAAAGACGGAGGTGAGGTTGACGCGGAGGTATTCGTTCCAGATCTCTTCGGTGATCTGATCCGTGGGGATGATCTTGCCGATGCCTGCGTTGTTGACGAGGATGTTGACGGGGCCTAGTTCCTTTTCGACCGTGGTGACCAGGCGGTCGACGTCGGGGCTCAGGGAGACATCGGCCTGGACTGTGATGCTTTTGCGGCCCATGGATTTGATCGATTGGCAAACTGCGTCCGCGGCTTCGGCTTGGGCGCGATAGTTTACGGCAACATCGGCGCCAGCTTCGGCTAACGCGAGAGCGATGGCTTTGCCGATGCCGCGGCTTGCGCCGGTTACCAAGGCGATGCGGCCTGAGAGGGGTGCGGGGGGTTGGGTCATCGGGGTTGTCCTCGGACAAATTGAGAGTGTAAGTGAGGAGGCAAATGAAGAAAAGAGCCCCCTGCGTTTTTTGTAAGTGTTGCAGATAAACGACTTAGCGCCACTGTAAGTTCTTTAGATGCAACACTTGCGAGGTGGGCTGTCAAGTGTTGCATCTAAAGGGGTTAAGTTCACTGTGGGCTCGCACCCCTGACCAAGGCGACATGTTGGCGAAGCGTGGGCGCTATGTCAGATCCTGTGTGGCGAATGATCGGGTGTTGGACAAAATCCTCTACGGGGAGAGAGCGAGCAAGAAAAAAAAGAAAAGAAGACTTGCGGACGAGAAGAACAACGCAACTCGTGTCCAAGACTTTGCCAGGAGTGACATGGGCAGTGCGAGTAGAGCAATGAGGGAGCCAGCTTCCATGCTCTTGATGGTCTGGTCCGGCAGGCCAGGATTTGATAGAGAGTAGCGGTAGACACAGGCAAGGGAATAGGCACCGAGGCAAATTGCCACGAACATCATAGCGAGTACTGTCCCGGTGCTTCGGAGCCGCCAAGGCCGGATGCCGGATTTGTCCTCGACCCTCCAGGACCAAAAGGCGCAGACGAGACACACAAGCGGGAGCGCCGGTATGGCAAATTCGATGACTCGATGTAGAGCGTCATCCATTTTTGGTCTCACACCAAGTGAAAAGGGCTCCCCAGTTTCCTGAGGAGCCCATCAAAAACGTCAAGATCGCGAGCTCGACTAGTCGCCGGCTACGGCTTCGGCGGCTTTTTCGGAGGAGCTTGGCGCTGAGGCGCCATTGCCGTTGGAGTGGCCGTTGCCGTTGCCATTGGAATGACCGTTGCCGTTGGGGGCTTGGCCGCCATTGCCGCTTGCTGCTGGGGCGATGGTTACTGGCTTGCCAGCGTTGGCGAAATTTGCCGGGGTCGCTTTCGCAATGTCCGAGATGGAGCCGATTTGAACTACCGTCGTTTGGGGCTTCTTGAGAACGAGTTCTTCGTAGATGGCGCGGACTTTGGCTTGTTCCTCGAAGGCCTTCTTGCGGCGCGCGCGATCTTCTTCCGCGGCGGTTTGCGGAATGTCGTGTTCGAGGTGGCGGACGCGAGCGGCGTCGTCGGTGTCAATCTTTAGAGAGTGTTCAAAGCTCTGGAGATTGACGGACTTGCCCTTGGCGTAGATTTCGTGTTTGCCGTGGTTCTTGTACCACTCGGCGACGGTCGCGTTCTTGTGCATGTTCTCGATGATCTGGCGCCAGCCTACGCCTGTGTTGTAGGCGCAGAAGGAGATTTCGCCCTGCTGCGTGGCGTAGGGGATGATGCACATTTCGGTGCGGCGGAAGTCGTAGTTGAAAAGATCCTGGAACCACATGCCGGCGATGAAGAGGAAGTTCCAAGGATCCTGGCGGCGCTTCATGGCGTCGTCGATTTTGCGATCCGGTGAGGTGCGGCCGTACTTGACGCTAGACTTCTTGGTGAGCGCCCAGGTCTTGTCAAACTTCTTAAAAAGCGCGCTGAGCGTTAGGCCCTTGGGTCCGCGGAACGGGTGATAATTCTTCAAGAGGGCCATGGCCATCATGAAGTTGGAGAAATTCTTGCCGCGAGCCGCGTCGGTGATGGCGGTGACGTCCTTGGTAAGCTGGACGGCATCGAGGAAGCGTGGAACCGGCGCCCATTCCTTGGTGTCCTTGTTGATCATCATGGCGGTGCCGACGCCGCAATTGGGGTGGCAGCCGCAGGAGAGCGAACCCCACTGCGATTCGTTGCCCTTGACCATGTCCGCGAAGCCCGCGAACGTGCTGATGAACGAGATGGGGAACCAATCGCGCGTGGGCTCTACTTTGCCGACTTGATTGCTGACGTCCTTCGCGAGGTGCGAAAGCGTGTAGCGCTGGCGGAGACGGCGTTCCGGAGTAATGTCTTCGTCTCGGCCGGTGAACGAAACCGGCTGGAAGCTGACGAAAGCGATCTTCTTGGGATTTTCCATCGCGAACTTTACGACGGAGCCGACCTGGTCGTTGTTCACGTTGTTGACGATAGTGACGACGAGGACGATTTCGATGCCGGCTTCGTGCATATTTTCGATGGCGCGGAGCTTCACGTCAAAGAGGTTGCCGATCTGGCGATGGCTATTGGCGTCGTTGCCGATGCCGTCGAATTGCAGGTAGGCGTAGCGCATACCTGCGTCGAAAGCCTTCTTGCAGAATTCCTTGCTCTTGGCGAATTCGATGCCGTTGGTGGCGGCCTGCACGCTGTTGTAGCCGATTTTGCGGGCGTAGGCGACGGCGTCGAGGAACAGCGGGCTCATGGTCGGTTCACCGCCGGAGAATTGCACGGACATCTGGCGGCGGGGCTTGATCTTGAGTGCGTTGTCTAAGATTTCCTTAACTTCGTCCCAGCCGAGTTCATGAACGTAGCCCACCTGGTTGGCGTCCATGAAGCAGGGGTCGCACATCATGTTGCAACGGTTGGTGAGGTCCACGGTGAGAACGGAGCCGCGGCCATAGCGCACGGTCGAAGAGCCGTGCTTGTGGAGATCTTCGTCGTTGTGCGCGGGAATATCGCGGCCAGGGAACTGCTTTTCGATCCAGTCGAGGAACTTGGCATCAATGGCCATCATGTCTTCGTAGTGGCCGTGGATGGGACAATCCTTAATCATCCAGATCTGGTTGTCGCGTTCGATAATCTGGGCTTTGATTTCGCCGACTTTTTCGTGCATCAGATCGCGCCAGTCTTTTTTGCCGGCGATGATCGCTTCACGCGCTTCTTTGACGCATGCAGGGCAGAGAGAGTCGGTTTGACGAGGGAAGCCGAGCGTTGGCTTGGTCTTTTCCCAGGACTTGAGCAGCGGCTTATCGGACCACTGCGGAGTGACGGAGGGATTGGGATTGCGCTTGTTGAAATACTGAATGCTGTTGAACGTGACCGCAGCCGTTTTGCACAGCGCCCAATCGACGGTCCTCAGAATCTGCGTCTTCACATTGCTCGGCATAAAACTGTACCCTCCAGTTCCAAATAGATGCAGCCCAAGTGCTAACAGATAGGAATGAAAACCGAGCCCTTAACTGCCCCCCGGGCTCTGAAGCACTTTAGACGTACCGTATCATGCACGGCGGGTACGTCCAACTAAGTCTTTGTACACCTATAGTTTGAGGGTAAAGGGGAGGGGATACCAGCAGCAAACGTCGAATGGTCAAAAATAGGGGTTGAACGGTTCCTGGGAGCATTAAACGGTCATTTTGGAGGGTTGGGGAGGGGGTTACTTCCAGGGCGAAAGGGCTACAAGTTTGCACTTTTTGGGAAATGGCTGTTCCAAGTGGGAAGCCTAATGGCGGGCAGTTTTGCTATTCGTTCAAAGTGGGACGAATTACGGCGGTGACGAAGTGGGCGAAGTGCGAAGCGCCTTCGTCGAGTTGGAGCCAGCGGACAACGCAATGATCGGCGAGATATTTTGTGACGCGCGTCTCCGGAATGCCGAGATGCTCGGCGAGTTGCGGCTTGAGAGAGTCGGCGCCGCGGCGGCTTGCGCCTCCGCGCAAAAGATTTCCGACGGCGATGCGGAGCGTCTGGCAGGATTCGACGTAGTAGTAGCTGGTGAGATCGGAATCGGTGAGAACAAAAACGCCGGGACCTACGGGAGCGTGATCCGCGTCACTGAGCTTTACAGGAGTACAGGTCAGCAGGCGGCGAAGTTGCATTTCGAGGAGAGATAATCTCGAGGAAAGGCCAGGATCGCCGGAACGGCCGCGAACGCTGGGGCCGAGATCGCCGATGGGCTCGACGGGGAGCGGAAGGACGGAGCGGCTGGCCGCGGCTCGTTGAGGTTTCGGTTCGGCTGGTTCGTCAAAAACTCTCGAGGGCAGGCCCTTGGCTGGGGCTGCGGGCTCTGTGGCGCGGGCTGCGGAAGAGGCTGTGGAGGATTTGCCCGGCTCGGCCTTTCTGCGATTGCGGCCACCTCGACGGCCACGACGGCGGCGCTTTTTGTCGGGAGACTCTGTGTCGGTGGAGGCGTCAGCAGATTTAGCGGAGGCGTCTTCGGTTTCCGAATCGTCTGCAGCTTCAGAAGATTCGGCTGTCGCAGAAGCTTCTTGAAATGGCAGCGAGAGCTCGGGAGTTTCAACCGGCGGAGGTGTCAGTTGAAAATCGCCAGCGGAAGCCGAGGGCTCAACGACTGGTGGTTCCGCGCCAAGACGGACAGCGGCTTCCTGTGCTTTGGTTTTCCAATCGGCTCTGCGAAAACGCTCGGCGGCGGCGAGATACCATTTGGCGGATTCCGCATTCTGTCCGGCGGTTTCGAAATAACGCGCCAGTTCGAACGCGACCATTGCGTCGCGAGTTTTTTCGTACAAATTGGAAAGTTGCCCGACGGGGTCCTTGCCGGTGCGAGCCCGACGAATACGGGCGGTGATCTGCTTCCAGTCAGCCATGTGTTGGCATGCATTGTAGCAGCGGAGGAGCGTAACAGCCAGCGGAGGTGGGGAACGGGTCAGTTTCCGAGAACGCCGCTAATCGCGCGCTTGTCAACAGCATGGGCAACCCTCAGAATTCACTTGACCTTGGAACTGTTTCCAAGGCTTAGGCTAATCCTGTGAGTTCCAAAGTCTCCACAACTCGACCCCTGTATTGCAGTGAATTGGCCCGTCTTTCCGGAGTAAGCGCGGACACCGTCCGCTTCTACGAGAGGCGTAATCTGTTGCTCCCCGCCGTTCGTACTTCCGCTGGTTACCGCGTGTTTTCGCAAGACAGTGTCGCTCGAATGCAATTGATTCGAGCGGGGCTATCCATCGGATTCTCGGTGACAGAATTAGCTGAGATCTTGCGCGAACGGAACAGCGGAGGCGCACCCTGCCACCGCGTTCGGAAGCTGGCTGCTGAAAAACTTGCGATTCTTGAAAAAAGACTTCGAGAGTTGCAATCGTGGCGGCGCGAACTACGCTCGACGATTTCCGCATGGGACCGGACGTTAGCCAAGACACCTCGAGGCAAACAGGCTCGACTGCTCGAAAACTTTGCAACTCATCCGAAGACTCAGGCCCGACTCCTGGGTCGCGGCATTCAAAAACGAGGAGAGCCATGAAATTGATACTTGCAGTTGCACTCACAGTAGCAATTTCCGCCCAATCAGCCCAGAAACCAGAATCGCAGAGCCAGTGTCCTATGCATGCCGCGCATGCTCAGATGAACGAACGCGGCGAAAAAGGCATGGGTTTTTCTCAAACAGCCACGACACATCACTTCTTATTGAGCGCAACGGGAGGAATTATCCAAGTTGAGGCTAATGACGCCACCGACGCCATCAGCCGAAACGAAATCAGGATTCACTTGAGACATATCGCAAAGGCATTTCAAAGCGGAGACTTCGATATCCCCATGTTTGTTCACGATGCTGTTCCGCCTGGAGTGCCGGAAATGAAGCGGTTGCAGAAAAATATCAGATGCTCTTTCGAGGAGAGTCCTAATGGGGGCCGTGTTGTGATCTCCTCCGCGAATGGAGATGCCGTTGAAGCCATTCACCGATTCCTACGCTTCCAAAATGAGGAACACAAGACTGGCGACCCAACGGATGTTCGATAAGTCGTTTTATGGGGTAACTCCTGGTTAGCCGTGTTGCCGAAAACTGACCGGTCGCCTGGAGACGCGGAAGCGAGGAGCTTTTTTGGGCAACGAAGTGATTCTTTATTGACGCGGGGAAACGGTGTGAGTATCCTTCGGGTGGCCCTCTTGGAGGCTTCAATGGCGCGGTTCCGCGAAATTGTTGCTGCATGTGCTGCAACCTGTTTATTGATGAGCCCGGTGTGGGGCGCTTCGGTGAGCCCGCTGGGGACGGTTGTCGCCGCGGAAGGCGCGAGCGTCAGCGGCGCGGGCGCGTCCGTGGGCACGACGGTGTTTGCAGGCGATAAATTGAGCACGGCGGATGCGGGCAGCGTGCAGTTGCGCGCCGGAGCGGCGCGGTTCCTGCTTGCGAAATCTTCCATCGCTACCGTGAATGAAGAAGGCGGAATGCCCGGAGCAACCTTGTTGCAGGGCTCGGCCACATTTTCTACGGCGAATGCGAAGGCGTTTACGCTGAATGTGGCGACGGCGGTGATCCGGCCGAAGTCCGATGATCCGACGATCGGGCAAGTGACCATCCTGAGCGCGAAACAACTGATGGTGAAGTGCACGCGCGGCACGCTGACGATCACGGTTGGCAATGATTCCCGGGAGATACGGGAAGGCGACGCGTATCGCATCGTGCTGGAACCGAGTGAAGACCCGCAGGACCAGCCTCCGCCGCAGGGCGCGGGATCAAAGGGCAACGGGAAGGCGCCCATCAGCGCGGGCACGAGCAAGTTTGTGTGGTACGCGGCGGCGGCAGTGGCCGCGGTGACCGTCATCGCGGTTCACAAGGCTCTGGAGAGCCCCGACCGGCCATAGTTCTTTCCTACTCGCTTTAAACCGTTGCGATCAATTCCATTTCAATCAGAGCGTCTTTGGGCAGGCGCGCGACTTCCACGGTCGAGCGCGCCGGCGGCGCCGTGGAAAAATAACGCGCGTAGACTTCATTCATCGCCGCAAATTCGTTCATATTTTTCAGGAATACCGTGGTCTTGATCACGTGGCTCAGCTTGCTGCCCGCCGCTTCGACAATACCCTTCATGTTTTCGAGGGTGCGCTCCGTCTGCTGGACGATGTCCCCGCCGAGAAACTCATTGGTCTTGGGATCAATCGCGACCTGGCCGGACACGAACAGAAGTCCGTTGACCTTGATAGCCTGGGAATAAGGTCCGATGGGTTTGGGACCGCGATCGGTCAGAACGATTTCTCTCATGGCGTATTCTCCCTGGAATGGAATAGGACGGCTGCGGAGGCATCCCGGTAATGGGAGCGAAAATCCTCCGGCACACCGGGGCGTTTCATCCACAGACGAACAAACTCGGCGACATTCTGGTGCGTTTCCTCTTCGAAAGCGGCGATGAGATCGTCGAGATCGAAGCCGCGGCCGCGGCGCGCGGAAAGCATGTGGCGAAAAGCGCGGCTGGAAACTTCGCGGCCGTAACGCTCTTCGAGAGCATAGAAGAAGAGGAAGCTTTTTGCGCGCAGAACAGCGTCGTCTTCCTGTTTGCGGGCAGCCGCGTTGCTGGGAATCATACGCAAAGCGCGGCGGATTGTCTCCGTCCGGAAGGTCGGGCCCTCAATGGCCTCTTCGCCGAGGGCCGCGGCAAAGGCCGGGAATGCGGAGAGGGGCGGGAGCTGTTCGTAGAAGCCGGGGTTTTGGCCATAGCCGAGCCAACTGGATGCGAGCGAAGGCGCGGAGGCGGCCAGCCTGGGCGCGCCACCGTGAAAATCCACCATCAGCGTATCGCGCGAAGCCAGTTCCGATGAAGCGGCGGCAGGTTCCGCGCTTAAGAGATTGGCGTAGGAAGATTCCTGCGCGGTGAAGCAGCCAGCTGCGACGGGGCAGTCTACGAACCAGAAGGGCTGGCCAATTTGGGAGCGGGTTCCGAAGGCGGCGTCATACGTCTCAATGGCACGGACGAGCGCGTCCGCGGACTGGCGAAACGAAGCAGAATCTTCCTGCGCGCGCGTCCAAAGAAACACTTTCTGCTTGCCGGCGTCCAGGACCGTTTGTTTGTAGAGCCCGGCAACGACGAAGGGATAGCTGTCTTCCGGATGTTGCACGGAGAGAACGTTGATTTCGTTGCCAGCGCGCAAGGTTTTCGGAGAGCGGCCGCTGAGGTGGACAAGAAATCCGGCAGGCACGCGGACCTGCAATCGCCACTGCTTGGGAGGAACACCACCCGTGCCAAACAGGCTCTGCGAGGGAAGCAGCCCCGGCACCCAGCCTTCCGACGGTAAGAAAAACGCAGTGGAAGAAAAACTGAATCCGGTTTGACCGGGAGAAGGATTCTGAAATTCCGCGGAGAGATGCAGCGTGTGATTCTCCGAGACTCGCCACGGTTGCGGAAAAACGATCAGCGTATCGCGCGAATTTGCCGGTGACGATTGCTCCGCGAGGGAAACACCGTCCCAGGTTGCCTGTGCCTGCGCCAGACGGAAGAGGCGGCGTCCCGGCAGGCGCAATTGCATGTCGGGCATTGCACGAGTCCCGGTATTGCGAAGCTGGTAGGTGGCGTCTACGCGAATCCGTGGATCGGGAGCGGGCTCAAATTGAACTCGGATTTCCTGATTTTCGATGGTGTAGCCCGGGCCCAGAGGAGCGACACAGGAAGAAACCCAAACGCTTGCGATGAGCAGAGGCAAAAAAAAGAAGCGGCGGGTGTGCGGCGGGAGTGCCAAAGCGATTTGATTGTAGCGGGAGAAATCGCAAGAAGCAAAAGCGAAGAGCGTTTGAACTGGGGAATGCGAAAGGCGAAGAGACTGGCTTACTGCGCTTTGCGTCCACGAACGCGCACGAAAGACGTGTCCTTGTGATTGCGGGCGCTTTCTCGGGATTTGATCTCTTTTTCTGCTTGCTCGTCGGTCATTCCGGCGTTGATGCGGTCCAGTATCTGGCGTTCGGTCAAGCCGGTGTTTTTAAGGCGGGACATTTCGGAGCTGGCCATGACGGGCTTGCCATCCAAATGCATCTGCAGGACGAGTTGCACGGTGGAATCGGAAAGGCCGATGAGTTTGAGAGTGACCGCATCGATGCTGATGGCATCGAGCTGATCGGCACGGGCAATGTCGATAATTTGCGACTCGGTGAATCGAGCACCAACCAGATCGGAAGCGGATTCGGCGCTGAAGAAGAGATGCTTGTGAACGTGCGCGGTGCTGACAAGCTCGACGCACGCGTCATCGCTGACGCCGGCGTGCTTCAGCTTGACGACCTGCGCGATTTCGGCGTCGGAGACGTTCAGACCTTTCAGTTGCTCGATGTCGCTCGAGAACATACCAGCGGCGTCGAGCGGCCGGTAATCCGTGAGGGGATGCTGGTGACAGCCCACGGCCGATAGGAGACACACACCGAGAAGCAATCGTCGATACCACATATCTTCATTGTAGGGGGCGCGGGGAAAGACGTGCGGAGGTGTGCCGGGGTGATACCCGGCACTACGGACAGGTAGGTTACGCTAGAGATTCAGGCGCTATAACTGGTAGACGCGGTCGACACCGAACACGCCGGAAATTTTTCGGATGCTGGCGAGAATATTTTCGAGCTGGCGGCGGTCGACAATTTCGAGGCTGGCTTCGATACGGGCATTCTGCTTGTCAGGACGGCTTTCGAGGTTGCGGATGTTGGAGCCGGCGCCGCTGATCACCGCGGTAATATCGGCGAGAAGCCCGGCGCGGTCCTTGGCGCGAATGGCCAGCTGCACGGGGAACGTGGCGGAAGTTTCGCTGCCCCACTCGACGGCGATGCGGCGTTCCGTCTGATACAAAAGGTTCTGAACATTGGGGCAAGCACGAGTGTGAACGGCGACACCGCGGCCGCGGGTGATGTAGCCGACGATGTCGTCGCCGGGAATGGGGTTACAACACTTGGCGCGATAAACAAGCAGATCGTCGTGGCCTTTGACGATAAGCGGGGCTTCGCCGAAGCCCAGCATGCGCTTGACGGTTTTAACGATGGTGGGCTTGGAATCTTCCTGCCCTGATTCAGCGGGTTTGTTCGGTTCGCCGAGGAGGCGAACGAGAACCTGGCGCGCGGAGTACTTGCCAAATCCCACCGCCGCGTACAAATCCTCCTGCTTAGAGAGACCGTAGTCGGAGAGCAGCTTGTTCCAATCAGCTTCGGGAATTTTCTTCAGGCCGCGGTCGAAATTGCGGGATTCCTTTTCGAGCAGCTTCTTGCCCATGTCCGTGGCTTCTTCGCGCTCATGGAGATTGATCCACTGGCGGATTTTGCTGCGGGCGTGCGAGGACTTGACGAAACTGAGCCAGTCGCGGCTCGGCGTATGGCTTTTGTTGGTTAGGATTTCGACGACGTCGCCGCTCACGATTTCATGGCGCAGCGAAACCATCTGGCCGTTCACTTTTGCGCCGACGCATTGATGGCCGACTTCGGTGTGGACAGAATAAGCAAAGTCCACGGGAGTCGCGCCGCGGGGCAGTTCCAGAACGCGCCCCTTGGGAGTGAAAGCGTAAACCTCCACGGGCGCCAAATCCACTTTGAGAGTGGAAAGAAATTCGCCGGGCTCCTGAAGCTCTTGCGACCACTCGATGAGCTGGCGCATCCAGGCAATGCGCTGGTCGTCGTCAGCCGAGGCCGGTTTGCCGTCCTTGTATTTCCAGTGGGCAGCGACCCCCTCTTCCGCGATGCGGTGCATTTCCTGCGTGCGAATCTGGACTTCGAAGGGCTGGCCGCCGCTCAGCACGGTTGTATGAAGCGATTGATAAAGATTTGGGCGCGGCATAGCGATGTAGTCTTTGAAGCGCCCCGGAACCGGACGCCAGATGTGGTGCACGACGCCGAGAGCGGCGTAGCAACTGCGCTCCGTATCGGTGATGAGGCGGATCGCAAGCAAATCGTAAACCTGCTCGAGGCTGCTCTCCTGGCGAAGGATTTTGCGGTGCAGCGAATAGAGGCTCTTGACGCGCGCTTCCAACTCCGCGGGAATGCTGCTCTCGACGAGCTTGGTGCGGATGGTGCTCTGCACTTCTTCGAGGAACCGCTGGTGCACGGGACTCTTTTCCGTGACTTCTTTTTGCAGCGCAAGGAAAGCTTCCGGCTCGAGAAAGCGGAAAGACAGATCTTCCAGTTCGCCGCGGATCATGCCCATTCCCAGGCGGTGCGCGATGGGGGCGTAGATGTCCAGTGTTTCACGCGAAATGCGCTGCTGTTTTTTCGGATCGAGAAATTCGAGCGTGCGCATGTTGTGGAGGCGGTCGGCGAGTTTGACGAGCACCACGCGGACGTCGTTGACCATCGCCAGCAGCATCTTGCGGACGTTTTCCGCCTGGCGGGCCTCCGGTGCGGTCATGTTCAGGCGGCTGATTTTTGTGACGCCTTCGACGAGATGGGCAACGTCGGCTCCAAAACGCTCCTCGATGCGGGCGACGGGATATTCCGTGTCTTCGATGGCGTCATGAAGAAGGGCTGCCGTAAGCGTGGTGGCATCCATGCGCATATCGGCGAGGATGTGGGCGACTTCGAGGAGGTGGGAGATATAAGGATCGCCGGAGCTTCGGAACTGATCGCGATGGCGCTCCGTTGCTATCTCATAAGCGCGGCGAACCATCCACGGGTCTTCCAAAGGGCGGTTCTTACGGAGTTTTTCGAGGAGTTCTTCGAAGCGAGCCTCAAGCTGGCGGATGGCGCGGTCCCGCTG
>DATFZY010000044.1:0-11013 GCA_035313865.1 Candidatus Acidiferrum sp. | reverse complement strand
CGCCGGACTCGACACTTTCGCTCTCCGGAATCCCCATGGCGCACGACAGATCCGTATCTATGAGGTGGACCACCCCGCGACGCAGGCATGGAAAGGCCAGCGCTTGGCTGAAGCTCAAATCGCACTTCCGCCATGGCATATTTTCGTGCCAGTCGATTTCGAGCGGGACCATGTAGGAGAGAAGCTGGCCGCCGCAGGCTTTCAGCAGAACTCGCCCGCGTTTTTCACCTGGCTCGGGGTTGTGCCCTATCTGACGCAGGACGCTATCGGCCGCACTCTGGACTACATGTCGTCCATCCAGAACTCGGAGGTGGTGTTCGACTACATGGAACCTCCCGAGAGATTCTCCGAAGAGCTAAGGCAATTAGAAAAGGAACGGACCGAACAGCTCAGGAAAATGGATGAACCTTTGGGCAGCCGTTTCGAGCCGGCTGGCATGGCAGCGATTCTTCGCGCACACGGATTTTCCGCCATCGAAGACATCCATTTCCAGGAGATCGCGTCCAGGTTCGGCCCCGCCGTTCAAGGACTCGCGCCCGGACACCTCGGCGCTCATGTTGTCCACGCCAAGCACTAATGCAACGCCGGTGATTGTATTGCATTCAACTGGCGCCTCGACGCTCGAAAGGACCAAGCCCCTCATCCGCTTGACCCCATCAGATCGGCCCGCAACTCCTTCCCATTCTGAAACTCTTGCCCTGTCATCCCCCACCCGTTGTCTCGTTTCCTGCCCTACCGCTCCTAACCCTTTTAGAATCCGCACTTACCCAAAACGCACCCGTAACCCCTTTAGAATGCGCAGTTTCAAAACAAAGGACTTAAAACTCTTTAGAATGAGCATTTACAGAAAAACCGGGGAGGGGTTACCACGGCTCTAGGTGGCACAGACTTCAGTCTGTGCACTTCTTCCTCCTCTGCGAAAGCTCTGTTAACTCTGCGCCTCTGCGTTATCTTTTGCTTTCTTCTCTCGTCACTCGCCACCAGCCACTCGCCACTTCCCTTTATCCAATCAACTTCTGCAAATACTCTTTTGCGCCGCGGACGTCTTCCATTTGTTGGGGACCAGAAATCTCCCGCTCAATCGTCACCGCTCCCGGATATTTCAACTCCTTCAATCTCGCAATAATCCGCGGAAAATCCACTTTCCCCTTCCCAATCGCCACCTCTTCCCCCAAATCTTTCGGGTTCGTAGGCCAAAGCCCATCCTTCGCATGGATCCCCTGCACATACGGCGCAAGAATCTCAATCGCATCGACAGGATTCGCTTTGCCGTACAGAATCAAATTCGCCAAATCAAAATTAACTCCCTGATTGTCCAATCCCACGTCCCGAATCGCTCGCACCAAAGTAATCGGCGTCTCCTGCCCCGTCTCATACCGGAAATTCTGCCCATTCCGGTTGCAATACTCAGCCACTTCGCGCATCGCCACAACAGTCTCTTTATACAAAGGATTGTTCGGGTTCTCCGGAATAAATCCACAGTGCGTTTGCACCGCCGGCACGCCACACTGTTTCGCGAACTCCGACGCCTTCTTGATATGCGCAATCCGCGCCGCCCGCGTCTCCCGCGGCACCAACCCAATTGTCACCGGTCCCTCATAAAAATCCCACACTTCCTTCCCAGGCCCGCCCACCACAACCGACGTCGCCTCAATCCCATATTTCCCAAGCGCCTTCATCAAACGCTCAGCCAACCCGTCTTCAAACTGTTCGATATACGCCTGGCAAGTTGGCAACCCCAACTCATGCACCTTCCCCAGAGCCGCGTCCGGATCCTTCCCAATCCCAATAATCAAACCCAGCCGCAGCGGCTTCTTCCCCTCATTCCCAAACGCTTTCTGAGGCTCCCACCCGGCTTCCATCTCGCCCCCAAACGATTCCCCCTCAGCATCTCCCGCGCGCAACAACGCCGCGCCTCCCGGTCCGAGGCCAACCCCCAAAGCCACAGCCGAAGCCTGCAAAAACTTCCTGCGGTTCTCTTTTCTCATTTTACTTTCCGGAATCCGCCAACATCCGCCGCGTCATCTCCTCGACCGGCGCCCTGTCATCCGTAAAAACGACCGCCCCCGCCCGAGGTTCAAACTCCACAATCTCTCCAGCCGCCTTTTGCGCCAACTCTCGCACCCACGTCGGCCCTCCCGCCGCTTTCAATCGCCCCACAGTCTCTGCCAAGTCCCGCCTCTCCGCAAACGCAAAAAGCAGGTGATTCCCTCCCGGAGTCGACAACCGCTCCACCGTCGGAAACACCTGCCGCAACGTCGCTCCCATGGCTTGCAGCAGTTCCTGCTTCGGGCTTTTGTCCAGCACATTTACGATCAGTACGCCGCCCTCCGCCAGCCTCGAACGCACCAGCCCAAAAAACTCCACCGTCGTCAGGTAAAACGGCACATACGGCCCGCCCTGAAATAAATCAATATGCACCAGGTCGCTCTTCATCGCATGCGCGGCAAGCCACGGCCGCGCGTCCGCAATATGTACGTGGAGCCGAGGATCATTCTGCTGCAACCCAAAATATGTTCCCGCGATGCGCACTACTTCCGGATCAATCTCCACCGCATCCACTTCAAGCTCCGGCGCCACCGCCCGGCTCGCCTGAATCGATCGCCCCGCCCCCATTCCCAGCACCAGCAAACTCTTCGCGGGCACCATCACCGGCCCCAGCGAAAACTCATCCAGGTAATAGCCCGAACTTTCGCTTCCCACTTTCTCAATCGTCTGGAAGTACCGCGGATCGTTCAGCACCAGCCAGCGCAGCCCGCCGGCCTCAAACACCGCGATCCGGTTGTACGCCGAGTCTCCGCTCCAAAGAATGCCTTTCGGCGGCGCCGGTGTTGGCGCAAGAAAAAGCAAAGCCACTGGCAGCGCAAAAACCGCCGCGGCTTTCTTTCCCATCGCCAGTCCCCCGCCTCCAATCACGATGGATGCCGCGCACAGTATTTCCATCGTCATCCGCGTCCCGAATCTCGGCACCAGATAAAAACTCGTCACCAACACTCCCACAATGCTGCCCGCCGTCGACAGCGCAAACACGCGCCCTACCGTGTGTCCCACGTGCCCGCCGCGCGCCAGCAGCCGAATCACAAACGGCAAAGTCATTGCCAGCGCCGCCATAGGCGGTACAAAAATAATCACCGTCGCCACCACCGGTCCAAGAAAATCCCCCGACTGCCACAGCTTGAACAGCACCGCCCGCACCACAAACACAATCCCCAGTTGATACAACCCGCTGCCCAGCACAATGGAATAAAGCACCGTGTCGGAGCTCATACGGTCCGCAATCCACCCGCCCAGGCCGTACCCTATCGCCAGCGCCAGCAGCACCACGGAGATCATGCTTCCCCACACATAAATCGAATTCCCAAAGAAAGGCGCGTACAGCCGGAACGCCGTCAACTCCATCGCCATCACCACCGCGCCAGTGACCGCGGCCGTGCCAATCCACAAAAATGCCTTGCCGCGGCTCGGCGAGCCGTCTTCAGAAAACCAATTCATTTGACCTGGTTGAGGAGAGGCGGACGTTCCCACGAGACATGTATATTCTACGGGCAGGTGCATCGTCAATTTAAACCAGAGTAACAGTTCCTATTCCACATACCCTTACTGAGCAACCGGCTAAAAAAAGCCTTCCGGAAACCCTTCATCAGCGTCCGAAAAGTCTGGCCAGATTCCTATGGAACAGCGCCCTCGGATTCAATTGGAACTGCCTTTCAAAGATTCGCGTCTTACGGGATAGTTCTCGAGCGATTCGCGGATTAGCCTCATAGATCGCTATCCTCGCCCCAAAATTCCCGAATGGCCCCGCCCGCGGATTAGCACGATAATCAAGCACTTGCCGGGGAATTCTGCGCCCCGATAGAAAATTCTCAGTGCAAAAGCGAACGGCTGGCGATGTCGCCAGCCGTTCAAGTTTACGCTCGGATTGTGGTCTTCTAGCCCTTGCGTTTCGGTCCGTTCACTTGGGCGGTTTGGTTGTCTTGTCGTTGTGCTTCTCGTTGTAGATCTGCTTGCTGTTCTTGTTCTGCTCTTTGTTGATCTGCTTCTTTTGTCCCGCGTTCAGCGCGCCACCGTTGGCCGTGCGGTCGTTATGAACCTGCTGGGCGGTCTTGGCCTGGTTGGCATTGGTCTTGGCCGCTTCGCCAGAAGTCATTTGACCGCTGCGCAGACCGTTGGCCGTGCGCTGCTGCTGGTTTGCTTCGCGGTTGTCCACAGCGTTGGGCTTCACGGTGTTTCCGTTGTGTTTTTCGTTGTAGATCTGGCGGCTGGCGGCATTCTGCTCGCCGTTGATCTGCTGTTTTTCCTGACCGGTTAGTTTGCCGCCGTTCGCCGCGCGGTCGTTGTGGACCTGCTGGTCGATTTTGGACTGGGTCCGTTCGGCCTTCGCCGCTTCACCGGAGGTCATCTGGCCGCTGCGCAAGCCGTTGGCGATGCGCTGGTCCTGATTGGCTTCGCGGGTGTTGGGATTGTAGTTTTTGCCGGCCGTGCGGTCCGCCGCGGAGATGGGCTGCGACTGCGCGTGCTGCTGCGCAACCTGATGATAGGAATTCGTGCTGGAAGCTGCCGGAGTCGCTGGACTGCCGTGGTTCACGGACGCCAGTTGCGAGCGGTCCTGCGAGGCAGATTGCTGGTGCTGCGACTGGCTCGCGGTGGCTTGGATGTGTTCCTCGTGTTCCGCTTGCAGTTCGCCTGCGGAAGCCTGCGCCGAAACGCCGCCTTCACCGTTGAAGCTGACGTGGCTGTTGTTAACGATGGTGTTTTGCGTCACGATGGTGCGGTTCTCATAGACGTTGGTCACGTGCACGCCGCCGAAATTGGCCACCGCGCTGTTGTACGCGAACGCTCCACCGCGCCACTCGCCGCCCACGAATCCGACTCCGCCGAAACCGAAGCCGTAGTTGACGCCGCCGTAGAAGCCGACGTGCGCTCCCCAATAGCCCCCGTGCCATCCATAGGCGCCGCCGGCAAAGCCCCAATATCCGGGAGTCCAGAGAACGCCCGCTCTGGGCGGTTGCACCCAAACGCCGGGAACCCAGTAATAGCCTGCGTCTCCGTAGCCCCAATAACCGGGTGTCCAGAGATAGCCCGCTGCGGGCAGCGCGGGCTGCGTATACACGGGAAGAACTGGCGGAGCCACGTGCACGGAAATGCCGATACCGACGGCGATCTGCGCGTGCGCCACTGGCAGCGTCAGCATGGGGGCGGTCATCGCGACGGCGACGAGCAATCTGCGAAATCCTGAGCGAATAGACATAAACGTCCTCCTGAAGTAGAGCTACATTCAATAATAGCGTTCTTAGGTCGAGCTAACCGGGCTGTGTGGGCCTGTGTTTACAAACCCTAAACTGAGGAATTTGTTGCTGGGAAAAAGCGTGGTTCACAAACGAAAAGAGCTGGAATTCGTGTTCTACCGCACTTTCCACCGCCGCGTTTTTTGCCTCCGCACCCCATTTCTGTTATCGTCAGCGCCGTACGAGGAGAACGCAAATGTCAGTAAACAAAGTGATTTTAGTCGGCCGCTTGGGCCGCGATCCAGAAACGCGTTACACCGGCGGCGGCCAGGCCGTCGCCAATTTTTCCGTAGCCACCGACGAATCCTACAAAGACAAAAACGGCGAACGCCAGAAGCGCACCGAGTGGCACAAAATTGTGGTGTGGGGCAAACAAGCCGAAATTGCCCAGCAATATCTCAAGAAGGGCTCGCTGATTTTTATCGAAGGCCGCATCCAGTCCCGCGAGTGGCAGGATAAAGAAGGCCAGAAGCGAACGAGCTTCGAAATTGTCGCCAGTAATTTCCGCATGCTAGGCGGCCGCAGCGACGGCGCCGCAGCAGGCGCAGGCGGAGGACGCTCGAGCAGCGCGGATGATACGGAATCCCACGCGGCCCCACAAGAAGACTCCTACGGCGGCGGTGGCGGCCACGCCCCAAGCGGCCCGGAAATCTCCGACGAGGACATTCCCTTCTAAAGCCATCTATTTGCGGAAAAGCTCAACGTGGGACAGCCATTCCTGTTTACCCTGAGGAACGAAGGGGCTGTCTCCTTGAATTTGATCCCAGCCGCAAATTCTCCCGTGGCCACCAAGGGCAACCGAACGGAAGTTTTGAATCGAGGTTCTAATTGACAACAACGAACCGCCAACTGCGCCTGCAATCGCGCCCCAAAGGCCTCCTGGCTGCAGGCGACCTTCAACTTAGCGAATCTCCTCTGCCGGAAATCACCGAAGGCCAAGCCCTCGCCAAAATCAAATACCTCTCGGTCGATCCGACTATGCGCGTCTGGATGTCCACCGATAGCTATCTCCCCGCAGTAGCCATCGGTGAAGTCATGCGTGCCGGTGGCTTGGCCGAAGTCATCGAATCCAAACACGCGCATTTCAAAAAAGGCGACAAAGTTTTTGGCATGACGGGCATGCAAGAATACGCGGTGATAGAAGCCCAGTCCAAAATCGCCTATCAGAAAATCCCCTCGATTCCCTTTGTCAACGAAACCGCTTTTCTGGGCGTACTCGGCATCACCGGCCTGACCGCTTATTTCGGAATGACTGAAATAGGTAAGCCCCAAAAAGGAGAAACGCTCGTCGTCTCCGCCGCCGCGGGCGCCACCGGCAGTATTGCCGGCCAAATCGGCAAAATCCATGGCTGCCGCGTCGTTGGCATCGCCGGAACCGACGAAAAATGCCAATGGCTCAAAGATGACTTAGGATTTGACGCTGCCATCAACTACAAGCATCCGGACTGGAAAGAAAAGCTAGCCGCCGCAACTCCCAAAGGCGTCGACATCAACTACGAAAACGTAGGCGGCGAAATTATGGACGCGGTCCTGAGCCGCATGAATCTCCACGGTCGCGTAATTGTCTGTGGCTTCATTTCCGGCTACACGAAAGAAGCTCCCGAACAGCTCAGTCTGGGCCTCGTGATTGTTAAACGCCTCAAAATCGAGGGATTTCTGATTCTCGACTACGTCTCGCGCTTTACCGAAGCCGCCATGGAACTGGGCAAATGGAAAATGATGGGCAAGCTGAAAGACCGCCAGACCATCGTCGAAGGCCTCGAAAAAGCCTCCGACGCCATCAATATGCTCTTCACCGGCGGCAATACCGGCAAACTGATCGTAAAAGTCTGAACTGGCTCTACTTAAGATAAGGAGTTTTACCGCGGAGGCGGTGGCGGGCCGTTCTTCTTTCTTTCTTCGTCGATCTTCTTGAGAAATTCTTCGAATTTCGGTTTCTGGTCGGCAGTCAGGATCGCCCGAATCTGATCGCGCCCCTTTTGCCGCGCATCATTCATCTGCGCATCGGACTGTTCATGGAGTGTTTTGTACTGCGCATGCACCTGCGTAAGGATAGTGTCCAGTTGCTGCCGCTGATCGTTAGTCAGGCCCAATTCCTGAGTAAGTTGTTCGACTTTTTTCGCGCGCCGTTCCGGCTCACTCAGAGGAGGATTGGACGCCGCCACTACGCCACGGTGGCCGTAGAAATATCCGAACACCCCGCCCAGCGCCGCGCCAAGGACAAACACCACTCCCACCCACAGCGCTGCCTTCTGCTTTGCGGAATTTTCACTCATCGGGCTTTCTCCGCCAGGCTGACAAGAACTTCATCGTTGGTGGCGGGCGTGGCGTTGTCGGCGATCGGTTCACCGGTTATGTCTGTTATCACCGGATTCGTAGGAGTCGACGCTGGCCGTTGATAAAGCCAGGCGCTCGCCAAAAGCAATGCAACTGCCGACGCCCAAGTGAGCCGGGCTGCAAGCCTCGGCAGGAATGTAAACGCATCCGCCGCGCTCTCTCTCTCCGCTTTGCGCGCCGCAATCGCCGCCATGACGCGCGGGGCAAACCACGGCCCTCCCAGATCAGCATTCGACGGCAATCCGTCGAGCAAAGCCCGCGACGCAAGGATATTCTCCGCCGCAGCGCGGCACTCCGCGCAAGTCGTCACGTGTTCCTTTTCTGCGTTAGACAGCGCCGCCAGCAGCTCCGCCAATTCTCTTGCGCCAGTCACAGCGCCAGGTGCGTCTTCCATCTGCATCTGGATCTCTCGACATCCCATTTCTTGCTTGTTCCCAAGGCTTTTCAATTCAGCCTCCTTCAGTCAATTCTTCAAACTATCTAAACTTTTCCACTTCCAAAACCAAGGCGCAACCTCACTTTACGCCTCGCTTTACTCACCGCGCTTCCGCACCTTATTGATAATTCGCCGGCGCGCGCGGAATAGCCTCACTTTCACGGTGTTCGCATTCAAATTCAGAACCTGGGCGATCTCTTCCACCGCGAATCCTTCCACTTCCTTCAAAATCAGCATCAGCCGGTCCCGTTCGTCAAGCCCTTCCAGCAGGTTCTCGACCCGCTGCCGCGCTTCCAGACGCTCGCTGATGTCCGGCCCGCCGCCGCCTTTCTCTTCCGAGGCGATGACCTGCCGGGCCTGCTCTTCGCTCAAGTCGGACTCATAAACCAGCGGCCTGACCTTCTTTTTCCGCAGCATGTCCCAGCACTCATTGACCGTAATCTTATACAGCCAGGTACTGAAGGCCGCCCGCTGATCGAATTTCTTCAGCGAAAAATACGCCTTAACAAAAACCTGCTGCGCTATATCTTCCACGTCCTCCCGCCGCCGCAAGATTCCGCCGGCGACTGCAAACACGCGGTGCTGATGCCGCCGTACCAGTTCTTCAAAGGCCGCCTGGTCTTCCTCCTGCGCCCGCCGGACCAGTTCCCGGTCGTCCACAGTGCCCGGTGCTTTCGCACCCGTGGCTTTGCCCCCCGCCGAATCGGCGGGAAGCCCCAGAGGCTCTACTTTTGGGACGCGTGCCATGTCATTCCGGTTACGCCTAATCTACAGTGTTTCCCGTACCTTGCATCAAGTGTTTCAGTTGGTGGGTGGCAAGTTTCTACTTGCTCTCCCGGTATCTACATGGAATAATGCCGCCATGATTATAGGTGACCGTCTTCGCGCACTCCGCGAAGAAAAGAAACTCTCCCAGGGCGACATCGAAAAGCGCACAGGTTTGCTGCGTTGTTATATTTCCCGCGTTGAAAATGGCCATACAGTACCGGCGATTGAAACGTTGGAAAAACTTGCGCGCGCTCTCGAATGCCCACTCTATCAACTCTTTTATGACGGTGAGGAACCGCCGCAGTTGCCGAATCTCCCCAAGCGGAAGTCGTCGGATGACATTGCCTGGGGCAGCGTCGGAAAAGATGCACGCTTTCTCAACAAGCTTCGCCGCCTGTTGAGCAAAGTGGAAGAAGGCGACCGTAAGCTCATTCTTTATATGGCGCAGAAGATGGCTAACCGGTAGTTCTGCGGCATTTGCTTCAGAGCTTGCAGTCAATTTAATGGGGCTCCTGGCTGGGCCGCGCGCCGTCCCTGCGCGGCCTTGGCTGTTTGACGTTTCAATGTGGAGCTGTATCTCCTCTCGGTTCCTGACTTCTTCCCCACTTTTTCGTTCCTTCAACAGACTACTCCCACTCGATCGTGCTCGGCGGTTTGGAGCTGATGTCATAAACCACGCGTGTGACTCCTCGCACCTCATTTACGATGCGGGTGGACATGCGTTCGAGTACCTCGCCCGGCAAACGAACCCAGTCCGCGGTCATGGCATCGTCGGATTCGACCACGCGTACGGCCACCGTCAGTCCGTAGGTGCGGTAATCACCCATAACCCCGACGCTACGAACCGGTAACAGCACCGCAAACGCCTGCCATACCTTGCTGTACAACCCAGCTCGCCGTATTTCCTCCACAACGATGGAGTCCGCCTCCTGGAGGGTAAACAAGTGCTCGCGGGTGATCTCTCCCAGTAGGCGCACAGCCAGTCCTGGGCCGGGAAACGGGTGTTTCAAAAGAATCTCATCGGGCAGCCCCAAGTCCTTGCCAATCCGGCGAACTTCGTCCTTAAACAGGTCTCGGAGGGGTTCGATCAGGGCAAAGGGCATGTTTTCGGGTAACCCGCCGACATTGTGGTGGGTCTTGATTGTGGCGGAAGGGCCTTTCACGGAGACGGACTCGATCACGTCCGGATACAGAGTTCCCTGCACCAGCCAGGCGATTTCCCCGTGGGCATCGCCGCTCTGGAGCTTCTGGGCCTCTTCTGCGAAGACGGCGATGAATTCCCTGCCGATAATCTTTCGCTTCTGCTCAGGGTCCGTCACGCCCACAAGCTTGCCCAGGAAGCGGTCGGAAGCATCCACACCAATGACGCGCAGGCCGAGGCGATCGCGCAGCATTTCCAGCGTGTCTGCAAACTCGTTCTTCCGAAGCATGCCGGTATTCACAAAAATGTTGGTCAGCCGGTCGCCCATGGCTCGATGAACCAGCACGGCGGCCACGGTCGAGTCCACGCCTCCGCTTAAGGCGCAGATGGCGCGGTTGTTGCCAACCTTTGTTCGAATGGCTTCCGTGGTCTCTTCGATGAAGGCCGCGCCGCTCCATTTCTTTTCCGCGTTACAGACGCGGAAAAGAAAATTGCGGAGAATTTCCGTGCCACGCTCGGTGTGATTCACTTCCACGTGGAATTGCACCGCATAGATTTTGCGCTGCGGGTCTTCGAGCGAAGCAATGGCGTTGTCCGTGTGGCCTGTGGCGTGGAAGCCTGGAGGAACCTCATGTACGTTATCGCCGTGGCTGTTCCAGATGCGCAGGGATTCGGGCACGCCTGCAAACAAGGGCGATTCCGCAGAGCCGGCTCCAGCGGCCACTTTCAGATGGGCGCGGCCGTATTCGCGGCGTTCGGCTTTTTCCACTTTGCCGCCAAGCGCGTGCGTGATCCATTGCATGCCGTAGCAGATGCCTAGGACGGGGATGTTCATGGCGAGGATGGCAGTGTCGCATTTGGGGGCGTCGGAGTCGTAGACAGAGCTTGGGCCGCCGCTTAGGACGATGCCTGCGGGCGCGTATTGGAGGATTTCGTCGAGCGTCGAGGTGCACGGGAGGATGGCGGAGAAGACGTTTTGCTCGCGGATGCGGCGGGCAATGAGCTGGGTGTATTGGCCGCCGAAGTCGAGGACGACGATGCCGCCT
>DATFZY010000043.1:0-14666 GCA_035313865.1 Candidatus Acidiferrum sp. | reverse complement strand
CGCTCCCCGGCAAACAGCGCTATAGCAAAGTAAATCGCTTTGCAAAAGACACCGCCGCCCTCACTCCCGAAGAGCGCGCCCGCGTCGTCCGCCGCGCCTGCGATCTAGCCATCAAAAACGGCCAAGTTGCCGCAGGCATTTTCGCCAGCGGCCTGCAGCAATCCGCGATGGGCAATTCGCGCGGACTTTTCGCCGCCTACCGCGAGACCCACGCCGAATTCTCCATCACCATGCAGCAAAGTCCCGCCGCAAGCTGGGCCAAAGCCAACGCCGCCAGCGTCCGCGCTTTCGACCCGCAAAAACTAGCCCAACGCGCGGCAGAAAAAGCTCACCTCGCCGTAGACGCCAAAGAACTCCCCCCAGGCCGCTACACCGTGATCCTCGAACCCGCCGCCGTTCTCGACCTGGTCGGCTTCCTCTTCTACGACTTCGCCGCCACAGCCCTGGAAGACAAGCGCTCCTGCCTAAACGGCCGCATGGGCCAGCAACTCTTCGGCAAGAACATCACCATCGTCGACGACGCTTACCACCCTCTCCAACTCGGCGCCCCCTTCGACGGCGAAGGCATCCCCCGCGAAAAAGTCCTCCTCGTCGATCGCGGCGTCCCCAAAAATCTCGTCTATTCCCGCCGCAGCGCCAAATCCGTCAACAAAAAGCCCACCGGCCACGGTTTCGCTCTTCCCAATGAATACGGTGAAGCCCCCATGAACCTCGTTTTCTCCGGCGGCGATTCCCCCCTCGAAAAAATGATCGCTTCCACCAACCGCGGCCTCCTCGTCACCCGCCTCTGGTACATCCGCGAAGTCGACCCTTACGAAAAGGTAATGACGGGCATGACCCGCGATGGCCTTTTCCTCGTTGAAAACGGCAAAGTCACTACCGCTGTCCGCAATTTCCGCTTCAATCAGTCCATCCTGGAGCTGCTCCGCAACGTCGAACTCCTCGGCCCAGCCGTACGAGCCACCGGCGAAGAAGCCTTCGAAATGGTGGTCCCCGCTATGAAGGTCCGCGAATTCCACTTTTCGGAAGTTACAAAGTTTTAACAATCCACGACTTACATTCCTCCTCCTCCACAAAACCGATTTGTCATATGCAAATTCTGCGTTGTACATCTCCGCCCACCCCGTTTAATAAACGTGTATGCACCAAATGCGCGTCCCCGGCGCCAGCGGACGGCACCCTAACTGGGGCCATCCTGACCACGATGCCTGCGGCACAGGCTTCGTAGCGCGCCTCGGCGGCCCGGCCAGCCACGAAATCATCACGATTTCGCTGACAGCGCTCGAGCGCCTTACCCATCGCGGCGGCGTGGACGCCGACGGCGCCAGCGGCGACGGCGCAGGCCTCCTCACCTCGCTCCCCGGCCAATTTTTCCGCAACCGCGCCAAAGAGCAGGGCATCGACCTCCCAGAAGTTTTCGGACTCGGCTTCGCCTTTTTCCCGGAAGCCGCCTCCGCGGAAGCCCGCGCCGCGGTAGACGCCGCCGCCGACACGGAACGCCTCCGCATTCTCGGCTGGCGCCGCGTCCCCACCAACACCAACTCCCTCGGCCGCCGCGCCCTCGAAACAATGCCGGAAATCTGGCAATTTTACGTCGCTCCGTTCCACGCCTCGCGAGGAGTCGCCCGCTTCGAGTGGCGCCTCTCGCTCCTCCGCAAACGCGCCGAATCGCAACTCCCGCAGCGCTGCTACATCTGCTCGCTCTCTTCGCAGACCGTGGTCTACAAAGGCCTGCTCACCCCTTGGCAATTCCCACAATTCTACGAAGACCTCCGCGATCCCTCTTTCGCCACGACCTTCAGCATTTTCCACCAGCGCTATTCGACGAACACGCAACCCTCCTGGCATCTCGCGCAACCCTTCCGCCACGTAGCCCACAACGGCGAAATCAACACCATCGTCTCCAACCGCCGCTGGCTCCGCGCCAAAGAGAACGAACTCCGCGCCCGCCTAACGGTCGGCTCCTGGTTTCACGCGCTCGAACAAAACGTCAGCGACTCCGCCAGCTTCGACAACGCCTTTGAGCTGAAACTCCTCGAAGGTTTTGGCCCGGATGAAGCCATGCTCTCCATGGTTCCACCCGCGTTTGAAAACGACCCGCTTCTCTCGCGCGACATCCGCGCCGCCCTGACCGCTCTCTCGCAAAACAGCGAGCCTTGGGACGGCCCTGCAGCCCTGATTTTCTCCGACGGCCAGTTTGTGGGCGCAAAGCTAGATCGCAACGGCCTCCGCCCTTTGCGCTACACGCTAACGCACGACGGCCTTCTGATTGCCGGCTCTGAAACCGGCCTGATCGATCTCGAAGAATCCCGCATTGCCGAACGTCAGCGCCTCGGCCCCGGCGAAATGATTCTCGCTAATCCCGCCACCGGCCTCGTGCTCCGTTGGCGCGAAGTCCTCAAGCGCCTGGCCATGCACCAGTCCCGAAATGTGCTCGCCCCGGTCCGCCGCCTTTCGCCGCCCAGCGCCACGCACCCGTCCGTTACCAGCCAGCCCAAGCGCGTCGCCGCCGCCGCCGGATGGACTGAAGACCAATTTAAAACTCTCTTCTCCGCCCTCACCCACGGCAAAGAAGCCGACTGGAGCATGGGCGACGACGCTCCGCCCGCATTCCTCTCCACTCTCCCTCGCACGCTCTGGGACTATTGCAAGCAGCGCTTCGCCCAGGTCACCAACCCGCCCATCGATCCGCTGCGCGAAACCCATGTCATGTCTCTCGAAGTGCATCTGAAGGACGGCGTTACGCTGCCGAATCCTCTCCTCGGCGCCGGACAGCTCACCGAGCTTTCCGATCTGTTCGGCCGCGTGCACCGCGTCGACATCACTTTCTCTTCTGCCCTGGGAGTCCCGGGCGCACGCCGCAGTCTTGCTCAGCTATCTACTACCCCTCTGAGCAGTGGCGCACGTCCGGGCCTCCTCCTCCTTTCCGATCGCGGCATCAACGCGGAAAAAGGCGCGCTCCCCGCGCTTCTCGCAACGGCCGCCGTCTGGAAAACGATGGTTCGCGAACATCTCTGGGATGTGCCGCTCGTTGTAGAGTCCGCGCAGATTTTTGACACGCATCATGTCGCGTTGCTCGTCGCCGCAGGTGCCAGTGCCGTCGTCCCCTATCTTGCCGACGAATTTGCCGACTCCATCGAGTCCGGCGGCGCCGACCGCATGCGCATCGCAATCACCGCAGGCCTGCGCAAAGTCCTCGCCCGCATGGGTGTTTCGACACTCGCGAGCTATCGCAACAGCCAGCTCTTTGAAATCGTCGGCCTCTCCGAAGACGTCTCCACCGAATATTTTGAAGATGCCGCAGACTATCCCGGCTCAAAAACGCTCGACGACCTTTTCGCCGATTATCTGCGCATGCACAAAGCAGGCTTCTCCGCGGATTCCACCGATCTCGCCGATGCAGGCCTCTACCGCTTCCGCAAAGGCGCCGAACTCCACGCCACGTCTCCGGAAGTCGTCCGTCGCCTGCACGCCCACGTCCGTGCGCCAGAAGCCGGAAAATTTGCCGCCTTCGAAGAATTGTCCGAGACCCAGGGCACAGTTTTTCTGCGTGATCTTCTCGAAACGGTTCCCGGCACGCCCATTCCGCTCAACGAGGTCGAGCCCACCGAAACAATCTTGCGCCGCTTCAGCACACAAGCCATGTCTCTCGGCTCGCTAAGCCCGGAAGCGCATCGCACCCTAGCCCTTGCCATGAACATGATCGGCGGCCGCAGCAACACCGGCGAAGGCGGCGAAGATCCCAACACCTATCGCTTCGAGCCGGCCGCGGCCAACAAAATAAAGCAAGTCGCCTCCGGTCGCTTTGGTGTCACGGCCGATTATTTGGTTCATGCCCAAGAGCTCGAAATCAAAATGGCCCAGGGCTCCAAGCCCGGCGAAGGCGGCCAGCTCCCCGCTCGCAAAGTCACCGAGTACATCGCGCGCATCCGCCACGCAACTCCCGGCACTCCCCTGATTTCGCCGCCGCCGCACCACGACATCTACAGCATCGAAGACCTTGCCCAGCTCATTCACGACCTGCGCGCCGTAAATCCCAGCGCACGCATCGGCGTAAAACTGGTGAGCGGCGCAGGCGTCGGCATCATCGCCGCAGGCGTCGCCAAAGCAGGCGCCGACGTCATCACCATCAGTGGCCACAACGGTGGCACCGGCTCTTCGCCGCTCACCTCTATCAAAAATACCGGCCTCCCTTGGGAAATCGGTCTCCGCGAAACGCATGACACTCTAGTCCGCGCCGGCCTCCGCTCTCGCGTAGCTCTCCGCGTCGACGGCGGCCTGAAATTTTCGCGCGACATCATCGTCGGCGCGCTCTTCGGCGCCGATGAATTCGGCTTCGGCACCGCTTCGCTCCTCGCCATTGGTTGCGTCATGGCTCGCCAGTGCCATCTCAACACCTGCCCGGTCGGCATTGCCACGCAGGACGAAAAACTCCGCACGCGCTTCAACGGCAAGCCAGAAATGGTCGTCGCCTATTTCCGTTCGCTCGCCGAAGAAGTCCGCAATCGCCTGGCCCAACTCGGTGTGCACTCTTTGAGCGATCTCACCGGCTGGTACGACCGCCTGAGCGCCCGTTCCGGCGTCGACCCGCTGCTGATCGTCCCGATTTCCGATTCTAATCGCGTCGCCCCGCACCAATCTCCCGCGCTGCACGCCGCCGCGCGCGAGGACGCTCTGCATTTCAAAGCCACGTTCGAGCTTCAAGCGGAATCGCAACCCATCCAGAATTCCGACCGCAGCGTCGGCGCAGGCATGAGCGGGGAACTCATGCGCCGCCGTCGTCCCGGCAGCCAGAGCCCCGAGATCGCCCAGAATCTCACCAAGGAATTTCGCGGCTGTGCAGGCCAAAGTTTCGGCGCATTCTTAGCCGATGGAATCTCTCTCTCGCTCACCGGCGAAGCCAACGACTACGTCGGCAAAGGCCTCTCCGGCGGCAGCATCGCCATCTCCGCTAGCTCCGCAGCCTCCCGCCGCGGCGACGTCCTCGCTGGAAACACGGTTCTCTACGGCGCAACCTCCGGCCAGCTTTTCGTAGCAGGCCGCGCCGGCGAGCGCTTCGCCGTCCGCAATAGCGGCGCGCTCGCGGTCGTCGAAGGCGTCGGCCAGCACGGCTGCGAATATATGACCGGCGGCGTCGTTCTCGTCCTTGGCCCCCTCGGCCTCAACTTCGGCTCCGGCATGACCGGTGGCCTCTCCTACGTCCTCCGCGGCGAAGCCGACCAGGTCCTCCACCGCGATTTCGTCGAGCTGCACGAAATCAACGAGCAGGAAGAATCCTGGCTGCGCACCATCCTCGAAGCGCACCAGCATTTCACCGCCAGCCCGCGCGCCTCGCGTCTGCTCTCGCGCCGCGGCTCGCTCTCCATGCTCCGCGTCCAGCCCATCCACTTCCAGGGCACCCTCGAAGCGACCTGGGAGCCGGTGCTCGCCCGGCTAAACCGCCGCGAACCGATTTTCAGCACCACGCAGAATGTCGCGCTTACGCAGGCGCCTCTGCCAGCTTGAAAGGAGCAATTCTTAGAAGGCAGTCTCATAAGTGCCCTTCAGGGGTCGGAGCTTTGGCTCCGACATCTACGGCTAGGCAACATTGGGCTTTAGCCCCTGAGGAACTGTTTTTTTGGGCCAGGACCTTATGAGATAGCTTCTAGCTTACTAAGCAAGGATATTCAGTTATAATCCTTGCCCGAGCCCCCTGCTTATGGACTTTGACCAACTCGCCACTTTCGTCTACGTTGCCAAACTGAAGAGCTTCTCGCGTGCCGGTCAAAAAGTTTTTCGTTCTCAATCGGCCGTCAGCGCCCAAATTCGCCAACTCGAGCAAGCCTATCGAGCACGCCTCCTCGACCGCTCCGCCAAATCCGTCGAGCTCACTCCCGCGGGAGAAGTTCTCTTCGAATACGCCGAGCGTCTCCTCCGCCTCCGCGACGAATCCATCCAGGTCGTCGCCGACCGCGGCGACGTCGTTCAGGGCCCGCTGGTTTTTGGCGCCAATGAAGCCACCTGTCTCTATCTTCTCCCGGACATCTTCGCAGAATTTCAGCGCCGCTATCCCCAGGTGCACATCAGCATCTACCGCAATTTCAGCCACAAAATTTTGCAGCGTGTCGAAGACGGCTCGGTAGACGTCGGCATCGTCACTCTGCCCATCAAATCCCCAACGCTCAAAGTTCACCACATCTCGCGCGACCGCCTGCGTTTCATGGTGAGCACCCGCAATCCGCTCGCCCATCGCTCCAAGATCACGCTGGAAGAAGTCGCCAGCCAGCCGCTGATCTTTCCGCGCACCGGCTTCACCCGTCAGGTGCTCGACAAGCTCTTCCGCCCCTATCGCGCTCGTCTCCGCGTAGCCATGGAGCTCCCCAGCATCGGCATGATCAAGCGCTTCGTAGCGGCCGACGCCGGCGTCTCCTTCATCAGCGAAAGTTTCGCCCGCGACCAAGTCAAAGCCGGCGAAGTGAAGCTCCTCACGGTAGAGGGTGTCGACCTCTGGCGCGAACTGGGCCTCGTCTACCGCCGCGACCGCAGCCTCCCCCGCTCCGCCCAAGCCCTAATAGCAGTAATCCGCGAACACAAAAAATTCCCCGACGCCACCACTGCCGCCGCTTCCGACTAACCAGGTTCCGGCCGAAACCGCCGCCTCCGGCAAACCAAATCTGGGTCTCTCTTGTAGGGGCACGATACATCATGCCTGCGGTGTAAGCCGTGCGCGAGACCTCCGCAGGCTCATCGTCCTTCGTTAAACACAAATATCTGAAAATAAAGGAGTAATCCCAGCGATAAATTGGGTATTGAAAAGATCCGCAATCTGTGCTATATAATGGGGTAGGTATTTGTTCGGATTTAGGTAGCGCCAGCATCCTTGCTGGCGTTTTTGCTTATAGTGGAGATGCTCACTCTTATCCGAAGCTCATCCACCGATCTGTCTTCCTCAACCATCAAGAGGAGTGCTAACTCAGTCAGTTACGCTGACGTCTCCGTGACCTCTGTGTTAAGAAAAACATGAATCCACCCCACAATTCCGGCAACTACCGGGGCTGCGGAGGCACAAAACGCTCATTTTTGCAGAGTTCGGCGCGAACGCCTAAGTCCATTAGAATCAACACTTACGCAAGCCATCCGCAAGTGTTGATTCTAAGCGGCTTACGAGTGCTCTAAGCCCTTTATATGCAACACTTACAGAAAAGAGGGGGAGTGTAGGCAATTATGGTTAACAAAAACCGGCCAACCAGACGGGGCCGTTAGTGTACGTTGAAATCCAAGCTCGCAATCGACCGCGCAATCACATTTTCCTGGATCTGAATGAGGTCGTCGTCGGCATAGGTCATTCCCAGTACGGTAAATATCTCGCCGCCGCGCCCAGCGACCACCAGCGTCCCAGACCAGTCGTGCCCGTCCGCCATGCCGCGATACCGGTATTCCACGGCCGGTAAGCCGCCAACAGTGGTCTTCTGCTGCGAAATCCTCCGGTAATTGGCGTAAATCTCGCGCAGCCGCTTCTCAACCGCCGCCGCCGCCGGTTCGAGCGAATCCTTGGTTTTCTCCTGGCCGATAACCATCAGCGTCGACTGGTTAAACGTGCCCAGAGCCACGATCGCGTTCGGCAGCGCCTGCCGCGCGTCTTCGATCAGCTCCCAGCTAGGTGCCTTGTACATCTTGAATCCGTGCGTGTAGTTCGTATACAAATTGCCCTGAATGTCCTCGTGCATCGCCGGAACTTCCGGTTGCGGAGGAGCAGGCGCAGGCTGCGCCAATGTCGGATTCGGCGCCGCCGCCGCTGGGCCCTTCAGGTCGGGAGCCACCACCTTTGCCGTCGCCGGCGTAGGCACTTCCGGCTTCACTGCCGCGTTCCCGATTTTTGGCGCAGCCTTCTCGCCTTTTCCCGCCGCCGGTTCTGGGGACTTCACACTGGCATTGGTTGCCGGAGGCGTGGCAGGTGCAGCCGCTCCGCCGGTTGATGACGCCACAGCAGGCTCGGTTTTCGGCTCCGCAGTCGCAGCCGGATCTTTCTTCGCTTCAGGAGTCTTATCCGTCTTCGGCGTTTCTCCGGCAGGTGTGCTGGGAACAATCGACGCAATCTTGTCTTTCTCCACGAGCACATATCCAAAGTCCGTCTTGACCTTGAACATGTTGTCTTCGTACCCCACGATCACGCCGTACAGCTTCTTGCCGTCTTTCAAACGAATTTCATCTGCCCGAGCGGAAATTGCCGCAGCGCAAAAGGCCACAGCCAACGCCGCAACGCAAACGCAAATGCGTTTATTAGAGATGGCTAATACCGTGCCATGGTGGGATCCGTGTTTCTTCGACAGGACCAACGCCTCAACACACTTGGAGCCGTGTTCCGACATGGACAATACCGTACCGTCTTGGGAGCCGCGCTTTTCGGGGACAGCCATATTTTCAGTATGGGGTGGCTGCCACTGCCCCGCAACCGTCACGCGCGCGGTGGTGTCCGCCGTGTTACCTCGGCCAGCAGCACCCCAATCCGCTTCGCCAGCCGCTCCACCTGCTCGATGGACTCGCTCAACCGCGCCCGAAGCGGCTCCGGCAGGTTGGCATGCGTCTGCTGCATAGCCAAGGCCTCCGCGATCATCCGCAACTCTTTGCGATGCCGCGGATTCAACCGTTCCCAGAGCCGCCGCTTAGCGCTCCGGTTGCGCCCCAGCCACTCCTCCCCAGTCCCCGCAGGCCTCCCGGTCTCTGGTTCTGCAGAGGTAGTCGCCGTAGTATTAGGCTTTCGTATCCGAAATAACATTTTCTATCGCTCCGCACGTGCGTCGTTCTGATTGGGCCTTTCGTTTGTAGGGTCATCCTTCTGAGGATGACCGTTTTGCCTCTGACGATGATCGCTTTGCCCGCGGCAGCCAGCGCGATCCGGTATTTTCACGCTCTCTGTGCGCTCTGGTGCTCTCTGTGAACTCTGTGTCAATCTTTTGCCTATCTCTTCAACGCCTCCAACTTCTCCCCATTAATCTGCCCACCTGCCTCAACGCGCCCAGTCACCCGCATGGCCCGCGTCTCAAACACGAGTCCGCCGTAACGGTCATAGGTATCTGGAAAAAGCACGACTTCATACAATCCGCGCTGGTCCTCCAAAGTCACAAACATCATGTTCCGGTAATTCTTAGTCCCCACGTGCCGGTAAGTCACCACCCACCCGCACAACGTCACCCGCTTCCCGCGCAACCCATCCAGTTCATCGCTCCAAACCTCGCCATTGCGCGGCAGAAAATCCAGTGGATGCCCGCTCACGCAAACTTCCAGAATCTCCCGCTCATACCGCAACCTCTGCTCCTGCGTGTACGCAGCGACCGGCATTTCCGCAAGCACAGCGGTGATCGTATCGCCTGCTCTTACGTCGGCAAACAGTTTTTCCGGCGCTCCCTGTGGCACAGCCAATCTTGCTTGCCCCGAGTTCCGAAGGGGTTGTGCGCCTTTATCGCCTGCCTGCAACAAATTCCATCGCCAGAGCATCTCCGGCCGCGTCATGCTGCAAATTTCATCAAACGCGCCGCACTTGATCAGCGCCTCAATCTCATCCTTCTCCACAGGCACGCGCCTCAGAAAATCCTCCAGCGACCGAAACGCGCCGCCCGCTTCCCGCGCCCGCACAATCGCCGTGATTGTCTCCACGCGCAGTCCTCTCACCTGCATCAGCCCGACGCGCAGCGCCCGCCTCCCCTCCGCCGGCGCTTCTTCCGCCGGCAAAAGTGAGGCAGACATCACTGTCTGTCGGTTCTTCTCCACCGTGTACTGCGCCGCCATGCACTTCGCCTCCGCCGTGTACTCCATGCGCGAATGATTCACCGACGGCAGCCGCACCTCGATGCCCCAGCGCTTCGCCTCTTCCACGTACGCCGACACGTGATAAAAGCCGGCGCCAGCGCTGCACATCGCCGCCAGAAACTCCGCCGGATGGTGCGTCTTCAAATACGCCATGCGATACGAAATATCCGCATACGTCGCCGCGTGCGCCTTGCAGAAACCAAAGCCAGCGAATTTTTCCACCATCATCCAGGTCTCGTCGCGCTGCTTCTGTGTCAGCCCCATCATTCCCGTGGCCAGCAGGAATTTGCTGCGCAATCGGTCGAGGTCGCGCCGGCCGGAGAATTTCGCCGACGAGCGCCGCATGATGTCCGCCTCGGCTAGTGACATCTCTCCAGCCACCGTCGCAATCTGCATCACCTGTTCCTGGAAAATGCACACGCCTAGCGTGCTTTCCAGAATTGGTTTGAGCGCTGGATTTGGATACTCGACTTCTTCTTCACCGCGAAGGCGTTTGATAAACAGCTCTTTCGATCCATATTCCGCCGCTCCGGGACGAATCAGCGCCAAAGCTTGCGCCATTTCCTCGAGCGTCCGCGCGCGCATCATGCGCAGCAGTCCGCGCATCGCCGGCGACTCGATTTGAAACACGCCCATCGTCCGTCCCGCGGCAATCACGTCGCAAGTCGCCGGATCGTTTTCCGGTATCGCGCCAAAATCAAGTTCTCTTGCTTTTGGCCTCGGCGTCACGCCATCCGGCGCAACGTTGTCTCTGGTAGCACAGACACTCTTACTTGCCCTGAGTTCCGAAGGGACTGCGCTTTTTTGTTCCTCTATTTCCTTCGACTGCTCCACTTCTTTTTCAATGTTGTCGAGCGCGAGCGACATCGTCGTGAATCCGCGCTGGCCGAGCAAATCCATCTTGATCAGCCCGAGCTCTTCGATGGCGTTCATGTCGTACTGTGTCACGACGATGCCTTTTGTCGCGCGCTCCAGCGGCGTCAACCACGTCAGCGGCCGCGCGGAAATCACCGTGCCGCACGGATGAATCCCCATGTGCCGCGGCGCGTCATCGAGCCGCAGCGCCACTTGCAAAATTGTTTTCCACGGCTCGTCGTCCACCGGCAAGTTGCGGCACTCCGGCAGGTCGCGAATCGCCTGCAAAATCTCGTGCACTGGCCGATGCGGCAGCCGCTTCGTAAAGCGGTTCACCTCGTCAGGAGGCACGCCAAACACTTTCGCCACTTCGCGCACCGCCAGCCGCGCGTGCATGGTCACAAAACTTCCGATCATGGCGACATGCTCGGCGCCCCAGTGTTCATAAACGTAGTCCAGCAACTCATCGCGCCGCGCGCCGCAAATATCAATGTCAATGTCCGGGCAATCGCCGCGCTGCTCGTTCAAAAATCTTTCAAAATACAATCCCCAGCGCAGCGGGCACACGCAGGAAATTCCCAGGCAATACGTCACCATGGAACTGGCCGCCGAGCCGCGCGCCACCGCGGGAATCCCGCGCCGCTTGGCTTCTTCCACGATGTCCCACACCAACAAAAAATACGGTGCCAGCCCCCATTTGCTGATGACGCTCAGCTCATGTAGCAACCGCGATTTCGCTTCCGCTTTTATTTCGCCATAGCGTTTTAGCAAACCGTGCATAGCTAGTTTTGCCAGATAGGAATCGGGGTTGTTATTTTTCGGAACCACAAATTCGGGCAAGATCAGCTTTCCCAAAGTCAGTTCCAGATCGCAACGCTCGGCAATATCCAGCGTTGCTTGCAAAAGTTCCGGATGATCGGGGAGCAACTTCTGCATGGCGGTTGCAGGCTTGAACCAGGCTTCTGGCGTAGTGATGTCCGGTGCCGTTACTGTCGTCAGGAGTCCGCCCGTGCGAATTGCATTTACCGCGCGGTGGTGCAGATGTTCTTCCGGGCGCAGGAAATAAACGCTGTTTGTTGCTGCGAGTGGCACGCCCAGCTCGCGGCCGATTCGTTCCGCTTCGCGTAACGTGCGGCCGTCGCCTGGAGACAAATGCTGTATCTCGATCCACAGGCGGTTGCCGAAGATGTCTTTCAGTGCTGCGAATGCAGGGAGGGCGGGGCAAGCCCCGCCCCTACGGTCGTTTGCTTCGTCGTGTGTGTTTGCTTCGTCGCGTACTGTCTTTTCAGGACGGGCACGGCATGCCGTGCCCCTACTATCGCTTGCATCGCGCAATCTTGCCGGTAGCGGGCACAGCGCGATTACACCTTTGGAATGCTTTGCCAGCTCAGCGAGCGTTATTGGACGGCCGGCGCCTTCCTCACTTGTGCTGGCGCCTTTGTTCTTCGCCAGTTCGGTTGTGCCCAGGTGACGCAGCGTTGTGAGCTGGCACAGGTTGCTGTAGCCCTCCATGTTTGTTGCCAGCAGGACCATGGGCACACTTTTCGGATTTCGAGTTTCGTTTTTCGAGTTTCGAGTTTCGAAATTGGAAACTCGAAATTCGACGTCCAGCGTCACGCCTACAATCGGCTTAATCCCTGAGTCTTTCGCTGTTTTATAAAAGGGCACTGCGGCGTACAGCCCGTTTGTATCCGTCAGCGCGACCGCGGGCATCTTTTGCTCCACGGCTGCCGCAATAATCTCATCGGGCGACGCGACGCCCCGCAGAAACGAATAGTGGCTGTGACAATGCAAGTGTACGAACACCGGTGCCCCGATCCGGAAAGGGAAGAAGCCGATGCCCGTTGTGAGGCGGGCATTTTTGTGCCTTCAAATTGTGGTAGGGGACGGGAAGGGAAATTCGGTGTGCCCTAATTTTGCTCTGTTAAAGGCGCGAGCAGTTGCCAGCTCACGACTCCAAAAGCGGGAACAAGGCTCCCGCACTCCAAATTAGGACCCCATCGAAAACTCAGCGACAGCTTGCTCTTTGCAACATTTTGCCTCTGTAGGGGCGCAGTCCCGCAAGTGAGGGACGCCCCTACAAGTACAGCGTCACAATTTTGCGCGCAGGTCCTTACGCCTGCGGATTTTTCTTCACCGCGACAAGCATGGCGTGGAGAGGACCAGGCCGCTGGGCTTGGTGGCGTAGTGTTCGCGGAGCTCCAGGCCGTTGCCGTAGAAGACGGCGTTCCAGCCATAGCGGCCGCGGACGGAATCGAGGCCACGGTTCAGGTACCAGCGGCGGTTGGCGTCGGTGTCGAAGAGTTCGTGCTGGCGGCGGTCGGTTTCGAGGTTGGTTACGCTGACGCCGACGAAACGGACGGCTACGCGGCGCGTGAATAGTTTTGCGAAAAGGTCTTTTGCTTCGGCCAGGAGTTCACGCTCGTCGTTTGTGGGGCGGGCGATTCGGATTGTTTGGTGGGCGGAAAAATTGTCTGCGTAGCGGATGCGCAGGCCGATGGTGCGGGTCTGGCGGCCATATTCGCGCAGCGTGGAGCCGATGCGCTCGCTGAGATATTCGATCAGGCTGCCTAGAAATTCAGTGTCGATGGTGCCGCCCTCGATGGTCGTTTCGCGGGAGACGGATTTGGGTGTTGAGGGCAGCATGACTTCGCGGCCGTCGAGGCCGCGGGCGCGTTCCCAGATTTGTCCGCCGATGACTTCGCCGAACGCGGCTTCCAGAGCCGGGCGCGGGACGCGGCGCAGCTCGCCGATGGTGGCTACGCCGCGCTCGGCCAGCATTCCTGCGTGGACGTGGCCGATGCCGTGGAGTTTTTCGACCGGCAGCGGCGTCAGAAATTCTTCTTCGGTTCCTGGGACGATGATGCGAAAGCCGCGCGGGCGTTGCAACCGTGATGCGATGGAGGCGACTACTTTTGTCCGAGCGGCGCCGACACTTACGCTTAGGCCCGTTTGTTCGAACACATCTGCCTGCACGCGCCGCAGTGTGGCTTCGTAATCCGGGTACAGGCGCTCTGTTCCAGCGAAGTCGAGGTAAAAATCGTCGAGAGCCGCCGTTTCCACTGCGGGGGTGTAAGTTTCGAGAATGCGGCGTACGCGCTCGGCGTAATCCGCGTAGTGCTCGTACTGTCCGGGAACCACGATCGCTTTTGGGCAGATGCGCAGCGCGTCGCGAAAGGTCATCGCCGTTTTTACGCCTTGCATTTTTGCTTCGTAGCTGGCGGACGCCACTACGCCGCGTCCGACCAGCACGGGCTTGCCACGCAGCTTGGGGTTCAGCACCTGCTCGACCGAGGCGAAAAATGCGTCCACATCCACGTGCACGATGTTGGGCATGCCGCTGCCGGTGTAGCTCAGGCGTTTGGGCTTGAGGTTTTTTTCCTCGCGTGCGTCTTCGTGAAACGGATGGAAGGGCATCGCTACTGCTGGGAGTACATCTTCAATGCAGTTGACCGCTTCGCGGTCACACATAACGATGTCCATAACGGCTCCTGTAAAACTGCGGCGCACGCGGCGAATTTTGACTGTGACGCCGAAGAGGGCACGATGTATTGTGCCTCCACGGGACACAGCGCCAACTTGACTGTGACGACACAAAGGCCACAGCAGGGAAGCGGACCGAGTACAATTTCTTCGGAGCCGAGTTTCCGGAGTCGAGGGATCGCTCTTTCAAGCTGACCCCTCACCCCGCTTACGGCTCGGAATTTTCAACGGGCGGCGTCCAGTTCGTGAGAGCCCAAAGGGCAATGGAGCCGAACGCCACCCGTTTCCCGTTTCCTCTACCGTCCCGCACTATAGGCGAACAAAAAGCGAAAGTCAAGAGCATTTTCCATGGGTAATGGGGCAGTTTCCGATTACCGCGGTGCATTCAATGGGTCGATGCAACACTAGACCGAAGCCAACGTATAGAGAATGCAGGGGTTGAAATCCTTTAATTCAAAAAAAAACACTGCCCTGTTTAGGTTTGGAGCGACGGTAGCTGGTTCTGCGAGAGAAGTCTCGTTGCATTAACCGATTAGAGGGTG